>NZ_JCAUAS010000004.1:0-487862 GCF_059692075.1 Paenibacillus sp. J31P190
AACCAAAAACGTCCACAGAGAAAGTTAAAAAAACTGACGCCGGTTCAGTACCGACGCCAGTTTGCTGCCTAGAGGTTTTTTCTACTGTCTATAAAATGGGGTCTTGACCAATTGAGAAGCGGGCTCTTCATATTTTCAGACTACACACATAGTGTTCCAAACGCACCAACCCTAAAATCTAGCAACCTTCACCTGAAATCTAGCGGATATATTACATGACAGGTTCCTTGATATAATGTTTACAAAGTCCAGCAATCACCCGATACGGGAATTTTGGATGCAAAATACGCAAGTGTACCTTGAGAACAGGGATGGGCACTTGGGGGCGGTTTCATACATCAGTACTTTCCTATTCTGGGATGATCGGGGTGATCTATATAGAGCTTCGCCAGCTTGAATATTTTATTCAAATATGCAAATCGGGAAGTTTCACCAAAGCTAAAGAAGAATTAGGTGTGACTCAGCCTACACTAAGTCAGCAAATTCGGGTTTTGGAAGATGAGTATAATATTCCATTGTTCGATCGGGTAAGTAGGGGAGTTGAAGTAACGGAAGCGGGAAAAATTCTCTTGAATAAGGGCAACGCTATTATGAATCTTCTTGAAGAGGCACGAAATGAAATATACGGCCGAAACAATATATCTAGAGAAACAATTTCTATTGGATGTTGTCCTGCTGAGCTTGGATACCTTGCTCCTTATCTCATGAGATTTCGCGAAAAGTACCCAAATATTTTATTGAAAATTATCGCTGCAGAGGATGCCGAGAATAAAGTTTTGGAGCAAAGGGTAGACATTGGAATCACTGCAAATCCGATTTCTGATGCTTCGGTCATTTCGACTCATTTGTATAGACAAGAAATGGCGCTATTGATTCATTCAGAACATCCTTTAGCCGATAAATCTTCGATTCCTTTTCGATCCTTGAAGCAAATGAATTCGATCATGTTTCGAGAACAAAACAATTCATTAATTGAAATGTATTGTTTCTCTTATGGGTTTACCTTGAAGTCGATAATAGAAACGTCCTCCATTTCAGTATTGATTCATGGGGTTCGTCATGGACTTGGAGCAGCTCTTATACCAACATCTTTGCTCGAAAGTCTAAGGGACGATTCCTTGCGTATTGTAAAATTAGAAGGCAAAGTTCCATGTTGGGATATATCTCTTGTATATCTTAATTCCGTTACTACGAGGTCCGCTGTACGCAAATTCATTCAAGAGATGAATTCATATGTCCAAGCGGTGCTGCAATAATTATTTTGCCCTATAGCAGCTGCGATGATCTATCACGTAATGAATCATAACTAGAACATCATAGCTAACGAACGCGAGCAAGACGAAGGAATATTTCCTTGTCGTGCTCGCTTAGTGTTGGCGGCTTAAGAAACCTGAAATATAGTAACCCTATTTAAAATGTATGCTCTTTATTTTTCTTGCAGTAGCCTTTATACTAGCATGGGGGTTCTGCACGGCTTGAAAGCCTGTTTGCGTATGGCAAGATCACCTCTGTCCTATATACAATATAGGACATTAAGTTCGCCAACCTACACAGACGAAGGAGCATCATGAATGGGTAAAATGCGTAATTCAGCAATACTTTTGCTAGCTATGATGGCGTGTTTGACGTTAACAGCTTGTTATGGGAATACGGATGAGGATCATACGAACTCCAACGCCAATCTTATGAAAGCAGATGCTTCTCAAACGAAGCCTTCCCCGGATGAGCCTGCCTGGAAGCTAGACACGAAACCGATTACGTTTGACTGGTATATCAATTTCGATTGGTTCACCAGCAAGTGGGGAGGAAACATCGTTTCCGATTATATAACGAAGAAGACGGGCGTCAGCTTGAACTTTATCACGCCTGCTGGCGACGCCAGCGAGAAGCTCAACACGATGATGGCGGCAAGGACGCTCCCTGACTTCATCACGCTAGGCTGGTACGAGGATGCCGTGTTGAAGATGATTAAGGGAGATATGGTGCTTCCATTGAATAAGCTAGCGGATCAGTATGATCCTTATTTTATTAAAGTCGCAGACCCCGCAAAGCTTAGCTGGTATACACAGGCTGACGGCAATGTGTATGGCTACCCGAATGCATCATCATCCCCTGCGGATTATCGAAAATATGGTAAACTTATTACGTCTAATCAGACCTTTGTTGTTCGGAAAGACATGTATGAAGCACTTGGGAAGCCGGATATGAGCACGCCGGAAGGGTTTCTAGGCGCGCTGAAGGCTGCTAAGGAGAAGTTTCCGGAAGTGGACGGCCAGCCGCTCATTCCGATCGGCCTGCATGAATTTACGGAAACCGGGAACTTTTCGCTGGATACGTATCTTCAGAACTTTCTAGCCATTCCGCAGCAGAAAAACGGAAAACTGTACGACCGCCGAAGCGATCCAACCTATCTGAAATGGCTGAAGGTGTTCCGCCAAGCGCATGAGGACGGACTGATGCCGACAGATGTCTATATTGATGAAAAGCGACTCGAAAAGGATGAGAAAATATCGCAAGGGCGCTATTTTGCCATGCTGTACCAGTGGTCTGATTTTACAGAGATTAATCAAGCGTTGTATCAGAAGGACCCGAATAAGGTGTATATCGCGATTGATGGTCCGGCGAATGATACGAATGATACGCCAACACTTGCAGGAAATGGCGTCTCCGGTTGGACGGTGACGCTCATCTCGAAGAATGTCAAGGATAAGAAACGGGCAATTGCATTCCTTAGCTATTTGCTCAGCGAAGAGGGAAACAAGGATCTGTACTTAGGAGAGAAGGGCATTACCTACGATACGATAGACGGCAAAGATCAGTTCCTGCCGGAGGTCATGCATCTGCTCAACACCGACCGTAAAGCGTTCGATAGCAAATATGGCGGTTCTTATATGTACTGGATGTTAATGGATACGAACATGAATCTAGCATGGATGACGGGAATGGATGCTGAGCCTGCCAAACAAATTGCCGATTGGACGAGGGGCAAGACGATCAGCATGACCGAGTTCGATAATTTGGATCCGGACCCGACGACGAAGGAAGGTATTGCGGAAGACCAAAACGTGAGGCTCTGGGCCGAGACCCTGCCAAAGCTGCTGATGTCCAAGTCGGATGCTGAATTCGATCAACTGTTCACCGAATTTATGAAAAGCATTACCGAGGATCCAGAGTATGAAGCTCTCGTAGCTAGCCGCCAAGCAGCCTATGAACGAAATGTGCAGAAGCTGAAGTCGTCGCTTAATCAATAGTTCGATAGAGGAAGCAGCAGGATGTGAAACAGGAGATGGGATTCGCGGCAATCCGTAGGTTATTGGGGATACGTGCATTTACGTTTAAGCTTTCGCTTCAAGTCAAACTGATTCTGTCATTTGTGTTCGTTATCTTCATACCGGTTGTTCTATTCTCCTGGTATACGCTCAATGAAGAGTCTACCAAGGCAATGGAAGAATTGACGAAGAAAAACGAGAATGTGCTGGCGGTCGAGAAGATAAACATTGAGAATAACGTGGAGCTGATGGGATGGACCGATCAGCTTGCGTTATCCAACCGGGAAATGAACAATTATCTGCAAATTAAACAAATTCAGGACACAGCGCGTGTTATTCGTATTAAGCTTGATGTTGTCAACAACTTTCAATATTTTTTGTTCAACAATCCACGAATTGCCAATGTCCGATTGTTCACGGACAACCCTTATGTGAATGAGATTTGGCCAGTCATTCTAAAGGAATCACGTATTCAGGACAAGCCTTGGCATGATGAGGTGATAAAGCAGAGCGGTTTGCCCTGGTGGGAGATACAGGAGAACGTTGCCCTCACCGGTATGCCATCCGAACCATCGCAGAATGAGCCCTTCATGACGTACTTGCAGGAATTTAAATATGCGGATAACAAACATAACGGGATTCTAGAAATATCGATGAAGTTGTCGGATTTCTTCTCTCGAACGTTCAGTAGTGTGCAGGACAAGAACTCCCAGCTGATCATAGTAGCAAGGAGCGGACAGGTATTCAGCTTGAAGGCTTCACCTGTGTTCGAACAGCACAGTTCGGAGCAATTGATGAACAACGTGAAGCTGACGAGGAATACAAATTTCGAGACAGTACAGTTTAAGGTTAATGGGCAGTCCTACATAGCATTTCAGAGCTACATTCCATCGATCGACGTACATCTGGTCAATATGGTTAGTCTTGCGGACACGATGGAAGGCATTAACCATTCGAGAGTTCTTTATATTTCACTCATTTCGTTACTAGTGGCCTTTCTCGTACTGCTTTCTTACTCGATGCAGGCGATAATTTTGCGCAGGCTTAAGGCGTTAAGAGAATCGATGCAACAGGTAAGAAGCGGTAACTTCAACGTCGAGCTGCCGCCGATAACTGGTACAGATGAGGTAGGAGAGCTGGGCCTGCATTACCATAGGCTCATTCTGAAGATTAACGAGCTCATTCAAGAGCAAGCAGCTAGGCAGGCGGCAGGCAAAGAAGCCGAGCTCCGGGCGCTGAAGAACCAGATCGATTCCCACTTCCTCTACAATACGCTGGAGAACGTCAAGATGCTGGCGGAGATTGAAGGGCAGTACCTTATATCGGACATAATGACCTCGTTAGGCGGTATGATGCGGTATTCGTTGGAATGGAAGCAGGATCACGTGATGCTCAGCGATGAGATTCAGCAGGTCCAGCATTTTGTATCCGTCATGAACATCCGTTATGATGGAAGACTTGATCTCCGATTGTCGGTTGCACCGGAATGCCTCAAGCAGGAATCACTCAAAATGTCACTGCAGCCCTTAGTCGAGAATGCAATCAAGCATGGGACGAGCCGCATGCATTCCAGCGACGGAAATCTTGTCATTACGATCTCTGCCGTCTGGCGTGATCAAGCTTGTGTCATAGAGATCACTGACAGCGGCTGCGGCATACCGGAAGAGAAGCTGGGCTTATTGAATCGAATGCTACGAATGGAGGAGTCCGCATACCAGGATGTTCGGCAATTAGTCGTTCGCAAAAATAACCAGGACAGCAATGGAATTGGTCTGCGTAATGTGGACCAACGCTTAGTGATGAGCTATGGGACGGAATATGGGATTCAGATCGAGAGTCAGGAAGGAATCTATACACGCATAATCATGACTTTGCCATATCGGGTCATGGAAGGGGATTAGAGATCTATGATTAGCTTGCTAATCGTCGACGACGAGAAGATCATTCAGAGAGGCTTGCAATCGGTGATTGAGAGGCAGTTTCCTAATCTGTTCAACTACCGATTTGCCGAGAATGGTCAAGAGGCGCTGGAGCTGCTTAGCCAGGAGCCTGCGGATATTATGTTCACAGATATCCGAATGCCAATTATGGATGGGATTGAACTGCTCGAGCAACTGCAAGAGCATCCCGTAAGGCCCGAGATTGTACTGCTGTCTGGCTATAATCAGTTCGTATATGCGCAGAAAGCGATTCGCTATGCTGTGAAGGATTATCTCGTGAAGCCTGTGATACGGGAGGACTTGTTTGCCGTCCTGGAGCGATTAATTAGGGAGATAAGGATGAGAGAAGAGCGAGCAGACAAGGCAGGCGTAGATGCCAGCCTTGTTGCTGCCGAGCTAGTTACCCAGCATTTGACCCAGAAGGATGTGTGTGATGCGATAACACAAAACAAGCTGGAGCAGGCCGGCTTTAGCTGGTTGGATGCAGGATATACGCTGGGCTTGCTCACGCGACGCGGTGAAGGATCGCAGCCTAGCAGTACGGATGCTGCTTCTTTCAGGAATCAAATCGCTGAGCTGTTACAAGGGCATATGGATTGGATGCTCACGCGTGATGGAAAAGGCGGAACGATTATGATCGCACGCGATCCGGTTATGTTCTACCAGTTGGCGGAACGGTGGAAGTTGAGTATATACGAGACGCAGCTGCGAATCGCGATTAGCGAGTCTGTTCAAGGGATAGAGCAGATAAGGTTGGCATATAGCCAAACGAAACAAACCTTGAAATACAGTATTGTGCTTCCAGAACTCGACGTGCTGGACTACACCAGCATAAGTAAGCGCAATGAGCGGCATGTCGTTCCTGTTGAGTTGATTCAACGTTTATCGAATCTGATGGGAATGGGACGCGGGGACGAAATGAAACAGCTTCTCGATCAAATTCTAGATGCTCGTATCATTAGCTGCTGTGAAATCGGCTACCTGGAGCGGATTAGCCAGCTGCTCAATGAAGAGCTGTTCGACAAGGTGTTCCGAATATACGGAAATAGAGTGCTTGGCCTATTAAGTCAGTACGCCTCTGTTGGCCATATCGGGAATTTCGATCGATTTGAACATTATTATGCAGTTGTTGAGCAGCTTCTCGATAGATTGGATCGGTTCATCCAAGATCGGAGAGAGCAAGCGCCTACGGAGCCAAATACGATGCAAAAAGTTCTCGCCTACTTGCAGACGCATTATGCCGACGATTTGAACATGGCGGTCGTGTCCAACCACTTCTCACTCAATTACTCGTATTTCAGCCAAGCCTTCCAAGAATACTACGGTGAGAGTTTCTCGAACTATGTTCGCCGGTTAAGGCTGGACAAGGCGAAGGAGCTGCTGGTGCACTCCGATTTGAAGGTGTACGAAATCAGTGATCAGGTTGGATTCGAAAATGTGAAGCATTTTACGAGAATATTCAAGGATACCGAAGGCATCACAGCGTTGGAATACCGAAGCCAGCGAAGGCTGTTTGAAATCAAAATGGGTTAAAATTGCACTGAACTTCAGAACCCTCAAATCATGCGACTACACCTAAAATCGGTAACGACAGAAAACGATAACTCAAGCGAAGCTTAAGGCAGCTGGCCAGAACGGTCAGCTGCCTTTTCTCAACAAACGGGCAGGAAAGTTCTGATTCGAGGAGAATAGTGGTGAATAGTGAAGAGCGTAGTTTAGCGATAAAATTCATTCATACCTATATAAACTTGATCTAATACGGCTTGGAACTGAAGTTTCACCTGTACATACATTTGCTTAAGCGAGTCAAATTGACGCGTTAGATGCCTAAGATTCAGCAGTTGAACCCCTCGTTGTTTATGGTCTTTAAATTCCTCTTTGTAGTACAACTCACAACACACATAGTGTTCCCAACGCACCAACCCTAAAATCTAGCAACCTTTACCTGAAATCTAGCGGATATATTACATGACAGGTTCCTTGATATAATGTTTACAAAGTCCAGCAATCACTCCGATCACGCTCATCGGACCGACCAGGTGAGTATAGGTGTCTGGGCAATCGCCATGTTAAAGAAACCGAATGATAAAAACAAACCAGCAAATGCTTAAGTGTGTTACAACTTTATTGTGAAAACAGGAGTGAGATTTTCATGTTCAGGCAATTAGAATATTTCATTCAAATTTGCAAAGAAGGAAGTTATACTAAGGCTGCAGAAGTTTTAATGATTTCTCAACCTACTTTAAGTCAACAGATCCGATTTTTAGAGGGAGAAGTTGGAACCCCTTTGTTTGAGAGAGTTGGTAGAGGGGTAAAGATTACAGCTGCCGGGGAAATACTTTACCAAAAAGCTCTTTTCGTGATGAGGCTCATTGAAGAATCGAAGAAAGAAACTTACGAGTTACGCAATGCTCGAACAAATAAACTTTTGATAGGCATCTCGTCTATGGACTTTTTTTGTTTAAAACCCCGGTTTTTGAAATTCCATGAACAGTTTCCTGATATCACATTAAAATTTTCCAGTCAAGAGAATACATCACAGCAATTATTGAATAGTAGTATCGATATTGGAATTACCGACAATCATGAACCAAACAAAGAAATTCATATGATGCACCTATATAAAGAAGAACAAGCTTTGGTCGTTTATGAGGATCATCCATGGGCAGATCGAACCGTTATTTCTTTTCAGGAGCTAGAAGATTTAGAATCTGCCTTATTTGTTAGGGATATAAGTGTAATCGAGCAACTTCATACATTCAGCGATAAGATCACCAAATCTTTGCAATCAAAGTTTGAGTCAACTTCTGCGGAAATTCTTCTTTTTATGGTACTGCATAAGATGGGGGTAGCTATTTTACCTGCTTCTTTAATTGAAAGCTTTTTTGGTCAGAAATTGAAAATGATTCGTCTTGTAGATCCAACGCCTGTTCGTGAGATCAAGCTTATTTTTAAAAAGCATCATTACAACAATCCTTCGGTTCAAACATGTATCAACTTTTTTCTAGAACAATCGAAAAAGTGGGCAGACTATGGCCATCACAAATAGGAATTATGAAAACGCTCATTCGATTTGCCCTCCAGCCCATATTTTGCGATAGGGACTGACCCATAAAGTGAGACAAATCAAAACACCTTTCAAGAGAATGCATCCCATGTCGTAAGATGTGGAGGACAACTTGGAGGTGCTTTTGTGTTGGCAACTAGAGTAGCTATCCAATGGAAATGAAGATGAAGGCCAGTGAAATGAAGTTGGCGGGTGTCCTGTAAGTGAAGTGATGGAGGTATGGGGGATACGGAATTCAACACAGCTTAAGGTTTGGAAGAAATGGTATCGTGAAGGGGAACTACATCGGTTAAAGCAGCCTGTTGGTAAACATAGAGCTGCGGAAAAGGACCTGAGTTCTCCTCAGAACTCGAGAAATTGAAAGCAGAAACTCGGTTTCTAAGGCAGCAATTAGACATGCTAAAAAGTACAAAGAGATGAAAGGGGGTGGAACCGCGAATTGTTGTCGCCTGGATGGAGTCAATCCGATACGGACGAAGAGATCCTGCCGGGCAGCATATCTGGCCTCCGCCTCATGGACAGGTTGAATGAAGGAATGTAGGAGAGTTGACCACCATGAGCCATGGCCTCCTATAGCAACTGGTAATATCAAACTTCTGTAATTCTTTAACGAGATGCTTTCAAGCACTAGCACAAACATACTTTTTCATACTCTCCAATATTTCTTTTGCTTCATCAAAATATATTTGATCACCGAACATTTTATAGAGCAGCATATAGTCATTGTATTCGTCCAGCCATTCGTTTACCAGAATTGGTATCACTTTTCATCCACTTCCTTCCTCTGGCTTCATATCTTCTAGTATCTTGAATTTAACACTTATAGGAACGATTCAATTTGATTGATGAAAAAATTCACGAAGTAATATTTTACTTCGTGAATTTTGCTTGCTTATCGATTAATGTCCCTCTTTACCGCCAAACATTTCTTGTGAGTAAAAAATACCTAATCCATATGCGCCGCCGTGTTCTTTAGCAATATCTGTTGTCGCTTTGTACGTTTCGGAACGTGCCCAATCACGTTGCAATTCAAGCAGGTACTGTTCCCAAGTAATTGGTGTCACACCAGCTTGAATCATGCGCTGAATGGCCATGTCGTGAGCTTCTTTTGATACACCGCCTGAAGTATCGGTAACGATGTATACTTCATATCCTTGATCGATCGCGGAAAGCGCAGCTGATAAGTCGCAAACCTCTGTCCATAGACCAGAAATGACTAGCTTTTTATTACCATAGCTGTTCACTTTATCTACAACACGTTGATCCTCCCAGGCATCCATCGTTGTACGGTCGATTGGCTGCTGGTCAGGGAATACCGCTTGGATTTCCGGGAAAATCGGTCCGCTGAACGACTTTGAAGCTACCGTTGTCAAAACGGTCGGAACATTAAAAGCCTTAGCTGCTTTAGCAAGTCCAGTTACATTATTACGCAAATCCTGGATGTTAATCGACGATGTACCAAATGCCATTTGCGGCTGGTGGTCGATCATTAGCAGCGTATGGTTCGTTGGTGTCAGCAATCTTGGAGACGGAACCGCCTTTGCCTGAATGGCAGGTTTGTCTTTGCTAGCGGCAGTCGCAGCAGGCGTTTCTGCCTTTGCAACGATCATAGATCCGAATGCGCTTGTCGATACGACAGCAGTTAAAAGTGCTAGTGTTGTTACTGTGCGGCTTGTAAGTAATTTTTTCATGGTTGTTAGCTCCTTTTTTGTTGAAATATTAGACACCTTATCGACTTGTTTATAATTTGGTAAACATGCTGCCCCTTCGTGCCTCAGAGGTTCCACCCGCAGCATCTGCTACAATGGGTGCATTGAATACGAGAATCCCACCTTTCATTTTATTAGTTACGACAGCATCTGAAACAACTAGTTATGAAGTCCGTTGCATGTTTCTATAGTATTGAAACGTAATATATCAATCAATTCTCTTTTTTCTATACGTTCTATAGATTAAAATTATAATATCGTTCCTCGTTCCTCTACATAACTTAAGTATTCCCGAATAGCTTCGCCCTTGAAGATATAGCTTATGGCTATATGTGATATAGAAATAATGGAATTGTTCATGAAGGATAATTTCAATATGATAAGACATAAACAGTTAAAGATCATACAAGGAGTGTTTGCAAAATGGAAAAACAAACAGAAGGAATTCACCATATAACGGCTTTTGTAAAGAATGCTCAAAAAAATGTGGACTTTTATGCAGGGGTACTAGGTCTGAGACTTGTAAAAAAAACGATCAACTTTGACGCTCCGGAAGTTTACCATTTGTATTTCGGTAATGAATCAGGTCGTCCAGGTACTATAATTACATTTTTTCCATTTGAATTAGGTCAAAAAGGGCGTATTGGTGGAGGTCAGGTCGGTGTAACCACATATGTCGTTCCTATAGGTGCACTCGATTTTTGGAAAGAGCGCTTAGAAAACTTTAATATTCTTTATTCTATGAAGACGAGGTTTGATGAGAATTACTTAACATTTTCAGATCAGGATGGTTTGCAGCTAGAGATTGTAGAGCGCGAGGAAGGAGATTTGAGTCAGTGGTCTTTCGGTGGTGTTTCAATAGATAAAG
Source organism: Paenibacillus sp. J31P190 (assembly GCF_059692075.1). Lineage (NCBI taxonomy): Bacteria > Bacillati > Bacillota > Bacilli > Caryophanales > Paenibacillaceae > Paenibacillus > Paenibacillus sp. J31P190. The sequence goes on from NZ_JCAUAS010000004.1 coordinate 10,854, forward strand.
CTATCAAAGGTTTTGGCGGTGCTGTCCTGTATAGTACTGCTCCCGAAAAAACGATGAATGTACTAGAGCAGGTCTTGGGTCTTCAAAAGGTGGAACAAGAAGGAGACTTTATGCGATATAAATCGACGGGGACTATTGGCAATATTATTGATGTAAATGTTGCGGCGATGGAGTGGGGCAGAAGTGGAGCTGGTACTGTTCATCATATTGCATGGCGCGCAAAAGATTATGAGGATCATGATTCATGGAGAACTCATGTAGAGCAACATGGCTTCCATCCCACTGACATTATCGACCGACAATATTTCAATGCGATTTATTTTCGTGAAGAAGGGGGCATCCTGTTTGAAATCGCCACGGATCCGCCAGGTTTTGCAGTTGATGAGCAACCAGATGTATTAGGTGAAAAACTGATGCTTCCGGAATGGTTTGAAGCTGAACGTGCAGAAATTGAAAAAGGTTTATCACCTATTCAAGTACGTGTGATGGAGTCAGATAAATGAAAGATTTCAAAATATATAAAGGGAAAGATATTGATGTTTTATTTCACTCTGGAAAATGCGGTCATTCGGCAAATTGCGTGAGAGGGTTACCAGGAGTGTTCAACGTTAAAAAGAAACCATGGATTCAAGCAGATGGAGAAACGGCTGACAAAATCGCAGATCTTATCGATAAATGCCCAAGCGGTGCTTTGCAATATATAAGAAAAGATCATCAAGCATGAATGGGGTAACAATAATGATTGAAATTAATAAAGATACGAACAGTTTTTATGTAGGAGATCAGGATAAGAGGGATGCAGAAATACATTATGTTCCATCTGGGAATGGAATTATAATCGTAGATCACACGTTTGTTTCCGATCATCTGCGAGGACAAGGGGTAGGACAAGAATTGGTTAGGCGCGTAGTCGAGTTTGCTCGGAAGGAAAGTTTAAAGATTATGCCACTATGTCCTTTCACCAAGAGTCAATTTGACCAACATCAAGATTATGATGACGTATTATTAAAATAATTTTGATACTTTTTCCCGAGAGGAGTGAGTTCATTTGACGATTGTGCCTATCTTATTGGTTGCAATAGGTAAGGGAGATACGTCCAAACAGCGGCCTCAAGGTTATCGTAAACCCGTTCGTGAGTTTGTTAGTCTTAATCAATTTAAATAGCTGATAAGGAGAGTTCTAAAATGATCCAGGTATTCCCGGCAGACTCCCGGTTTAGCGTAGATCATGGATGGCTGCGCAGCCGTTTAAGCTTCTCGTTCGGCAATTACTATGACCCCAATAACACCGAATTTGGGGTTTTGCGAGTATGCAATGACGATGACGTAGATCCCAGCAAAGGATTTGGTGCTCACCCGCATAGTGATATGGAGATTGTGACAATCGTACTTTCAGGATCCGTCCGTCATGAGGACAACTTGGGCAACACGGAAGTAACGAAAACTGGGGAAGTGCAGCGAATGAGCGCGGGATCCGGAGTTGTTCATGCTGAATACAACGCTTCGCAGGATGAGCCGATGAGAATTCTTCAATTGTGGTTCATGCCAAAGGAACGGGGATTAGATCCTTCCTATGAAACTCGCAGGTACAATTCAGAGAAGTTAAAGAATGCCTTGCTCCCGATCGTTGATCCGCAGGGATCAGAGCAGATTGTTAAAATCCATCAAGACCTAACTCTCTATTTATGCAGGTTGGATAGAGATAAAAAGATTACCTTTCGGCAGGAAGAGGGACGCCGGATATTTATTTTCGTCATTGAGGGACGACTCACAGTAAATGATACTCGGTTAGGTGAAGGAGATACGGCTCGAATCGAATCTTTGGCTCAGCTCGGCATCATGGCGGAGGAAGATGCATTTCTAATGCTGATTGACCTTCCATAAGAACGAATAGGAGGGTTTGTATGAAAGAGGTACTTGTGGTTAGGCATTCGGTTGGAGGTAGAACATTTATTCATACCGAACAACAACCCATGGAATATTCGGTGACACGTATGGGTCAGGGGTGGAGAATTACTTTAATCATTACACAGGACGTGGATATTCACGAGATTCTCCGTTGGAAACAGGAATTGAATGTGTTTCTATTTCGGGAATATGATGATCAACCTGCGAAAAAAATTTGGTTTTATGTGAAAGAAGGTCCTGTCACGTACGACGATCAGCTCAAGCAGATTACTATTTTCGCCGAGTCTCGGATCGAATATATCCCGGATGAATTTGGCATTTAAATCATCGATGGCTAAGATAATTTTATTTAACATTCTATGGAGGTTAACTATGGGCAAAATAGGAATATTCGGATTTGGGCGTATTGGAAGGCAATTATTAAGAGTCGCTTTGCAAGATCAACTTTTCGTTCCGGTTTCCATTTCAGATATTAAAGATGAAGCGACGCTTGCCGCTCTTTTCGAAGTGGATACTAACTATAAACGCTGGCCCGAAGATGTCTCCGGACGGGATGGTCTAATGGTTATCGGCGGACGAGAAATTCAGTTTATCAATTCGTCTAAAGAAGTTCCGGATTGGAAGGCCTTGGATGTGGATCTGGTAATCGACTGCACAGGCCGAGCCGTTACCCGTGCTATTGCTCAAATTCATTTGGATCGTGGTGCAAATCGAGTACTGGTTAGCGGACCTAGCAAGAGCCTTGAAGATTGTGATGCTGTATTACTTAAAGGAATAAATCTGGATAGTTTCGATCCGGAGAAGCACAAAATCATTAGTATGGCTAGTTGTACGACGAATGCATTAGCTCCTGTCGTCAAAATCGTAAGAGAAAACTTCGGGATCAAGTATGGTCTATTCTCGACCGTCCATTCCTATACAAACACGCAATCGCTAACGGATCAGCCTATGAAGGATCGACGGGATTCGTGGGCCGCTGCGGAAAATATCATTCCTTCTTCATCTGGAGCCGCAAAAGCCCTTAAATTCATATGGAACGATTTACAGATTACGGGTAAGGCATACCGAATTCCAACTCGTACCGGAAGTATTGCTGAATTAAACCTTGTTACGGAAAAACCATGTACGGTGCAGCAGGTAAATGATATTTTCCGTAGTGCCGCTACAGATGGTCAGTTGAAGGGAGTCTTGGATATTTTAGAAGGCGAATGGGCCTCTTCTCGTATCGTAGGCGATTCCCATTCCTCTATCATTGACCTTCCATTGACTCAAGTACAGGGCGAACTGCTGTCCATCGCAACATGGTACGATAATGAATGGGGTTACGCTTCACGATTAGCTGAAGTAGCGGCTTATCTAGTAAATAAGTAAAATTGCTAATATATTGAAATTTAATTTTTTATATTTAGGGCTATCGAACATTACCGATAGTCCTTTACCTCATTTATTAGTGAATATGAAGTCAAATAAAGGGGGTTTTGAAGTTATGGTTGAGAAAAAAGTAACCTGGTTGGAGCTTTTTTACGATCTACTTTTTGTAGCAGCCGTATCAAAAGCGAACCACGTCTTGCTGCATGTCGATCATGGGAGCATTTCCATTGAATACTTAACCAAATTTGTTTTAATCTTCATTCCAATCTGGTGGGCGTGGGTGGGACAAACACTCTTTAATAATCGTTTTGGTCAAGATATCGTTACTCATAGGATATTCATGTTCCTACAACTATTTTTTGTTTTAATTATGACTGCAAGCCTATCTGTTAATTTTGATCACTTCTATATTCCCTTCTTTGTAGGCTATATTGGTTCGAGAGCACTGACAGCTATTCAATATCTTACGGTACACAAAGCAACAGGCACACATCAACAAAAGACCGCTAAATACTTGGGGACTCGCTTTTGGATCGGAATATTGATATCTTCCTGTTCGCTATTCTTTGATTCATGGATCCGATACGCGATTCTATATGCGGGAATTGCTGTAGATATTTTGCTGCCGTTAATCGGCCGACGGTACCTAATAAAAACCCCCATACATACCCATCACTTATTGGAACGCTTTGCATTGTTTACACTTATTCTTCTTGGTGAATCAGTGATCAGTATACTTGCTGTATTGCAGTCAAGTGATTGGACATTGCCATCCATTTTGTTTGCCTCATTTACATGTATATTAGTTATTGCTTTGTGGTGGCAATATTTTGATCATATTGAACGGAAAGTGAGCAAAGAAATACAAACTGCCGGTCAAACGATTATTTATGGCCATCTATTCATTTATTTATCCATGAGTTCGATAGCTGCTTCGATCCAATTGTTATTTAAGGAACAACTCAATTATCTATTCATGTTGGGTTTTATTTTTGGATCCGTACTGCTTTATTTTTTCTCTACATATCTGGTTTTCTATCGATATAGACATAAACACCTACCCTTGAAGCACTATCATTTGGGGATTTTATTAGGAATAATTGGATGTTTTATGGCGTTGGACTTGGCTTTTCATGTACCTAATTATGCAATCATCGGAGAAATGATGGTATTTTTTATCGTGTACGCCAAATTAACGACTTAACAATCTTTTAAAACTGAAGAACACACAAGCGCGGAATCGAAGCCAAGCATATGATGAAGAGAAGGCAGGTCGAATGTAACCATTCATCTGCCTTCTCTGAGTTTCACCTATAAAAATATAGTCATAGATAAAGACCTGTCGTGTAAAGAGATGTGATTGTATTAGCAATCTCTTCTACAGAACGATGATGTTCGTTTCGAACAATTTCCCAAAGATACATTTCATTCGTGAAAAACCAACCTCGTGCAACAATTTCATAGTTTAATTCAGCTCTGGCTAGCCCATTTTGCTGTGAATAGGCAATATCCATAGATATTCGATGAATAAACTTTTCACGAATTGCCTTCCACTTATCCGAAATAACAGAGGATACCCCAATAGCCTGCTCGAAGATTTGCATCATATTACGTTCTGCCTCTGCCATTTTTAAAAAATCATGGGTTTGTTTTTTTATGATTTGCTCTGCTTCGTCTTTCGATTTCGGGAAGAAGGAGATCTCGGCAATTTCATAAAACTGAGCCATGACATTCTCCATTAATACGCAAAGAAGATCCTCTTTTCCTTCAAAATGAACATAGGCTGTTCCGTACCCAATGTTTGCTTTTTTGATCATTTGAGAAATCGTCGCTTTTTGAAAACCATCGTCTAGAAAAACTTCCCTTGCGGCTTCCAATAACTTTTGACGTGTCACTGCTGAGCGTAAATGTCGTTTATCCCCTATTTTGTCATTGCTCATTCCAATTCCCCCCTTTTAATAATTATCTTCTAGGATATAAGGATTTCTCTGAAAAGGAAAGATTTGTTTAGATTGAATCGTCTGGATAATAATATTGACACCATGTCATATTCATTGATATGATGTCTTTAGAAAAAGTGATTTTAAATAAAGAAGGGGATGATACGGTGCTTTCAAATTTCTTTCAACCTACATTAGATTTCGCAAAACAATTGGACATAGAGGATAACCTTTCGCGTTTTCGGGAAGAATTTTATTTACAGCCTGATTCCATCTATATGGATGGGAATTCATTGGGGCTGCTTTCGAGAAGAGCTGAACGTACACTTTTGGAGTCTTTAGCCGATTGGAAAGAACATGGCATCGATGGATGGACACAAGGGAATCATCCATGGTTTACCTTATCGGAGAAATTAGGCGAGATGAGTGCACCGTTAGTAGGAGCTTTTCCTAATGAAGTTATTGTAACCGGTTCCACGACTATAAATTTACATCAACTTGTTGCTACTTTTTATAAGCCTCAAGGGACACGTACCAAAATTTTGGCAGATGAACTAACGTTTCCATCTGATATTTATGCTCTTCAAAGCCAACTTCGCACCCATGGATACGATCCAGATACCCATCTCATCCGTGTGAAAAGCCGGGATGGCCGATTTTTAGAAGAAGATGATATGATCGAGGCTATGACCGATGACATTGCTCTGATCATCTTGCCTACCGTTCTGTATCGCAGCGGTCAAATCTTGGATATGAAGCGATTAACGGCAGAAGCTCATAGAAGAGGCATTTTAATCGGATTTGACGGATGTCATTCTATCGGGGCGATCCCGCATTCGTTTAGCGAATGGGATGTTGACTTCGCGTATTGGTGCAATTACAAACATTTAAACGGCGGACCTGGCTGTGTTGGCGGTTTATTCGTAAATCGTAAACATTTTGGAACTAACCCTGGATTGGCTGGATGGTTCGGGTCCAGAAAAGATAAACAATTCGACATGGAACATACATTAACACCAGCTGAATCAGCGGGAGCCTACCAAATTGGAACGCCCCACGTATTAAGCCTTGCACCTTTACTAGGATCTTTAGAAATTATTGCAGAAGCCGGTATTGCGAATATTCGCCAAAAGTCTCTTCAAATCAATCAATATTTAATGAACTTAATTGAACATGAGTTAGCAGATTATGGGTTCGCCATTGGAAGTCCCAGAGAAGACGTACGTCGCGGAGGTCACGTGAGCCTTGAGCATGGGGAAGCTGCGCGCATTTGCAAGGCTTTGAAAAAAAATGGCGTGATACCGGATTTCCGAGCGCCAAACATCATTCGTCTTGCTCCGGTTGCGCTGTATACTTCTTACGCAGAAGTTTGGGAAGTCATACAAATTCTCAAAAAAATCATGGCAGAAGAACAATACAAACTATTTCATAATGAACGTGAAGTGGTTGCATAAATGCCTTTTGACGAAAAAGGGGGATGAAATATGACAAATAAAGATACGCAATCGAATAATGGAGATGAAATAGAGAGTGGGCTAAAGCGTGATTTAAAAACAAACCAACTTATGATGATTGCCATGGGTTGTGCCATCGGGACGGGATTGTTCCTAGGCAGCGGGCTAGCCATCAAAACAGCAGGTCCAAGTGTATTGTTGAGTTATGGAATAGGCGCATTTATCGTATTGTTGTTAATGGGATGTTTAGCGGAAATGACGGTCGCACATCCTACTTCGGGATCTTTTGGAACGATTTCTGAAAAATACATCAATCCCATGGCAGGCTTTCTTGTTCGTTATTCATATTGGATAGCCAATGTTCTTGCTATTGGGGTAGAAGTAAGTGCAATAGCTGTTTATATGAAATACTGGTTTCCGACTGTGCCAGAAATCGTATGGATTTTATTGTTTGCCACTTTGCTAATTTATATAAATGCCAAGAGTGTTCATATATTTGGTACTGTTGAGTATTGGTTCTCTATGATAAAAATAAGTGCAATTGTCGGCTTTATTCTTCTTGGATCTTATATCCTATTTGGAACATCCGGACAGTCAAATATCGGACCCGGAAACTTAGTGAATGATGGAGGTTTTTTACCCTTTGGCTGGTGGGGCATGTGGGTAGCTATCTTTATTTCTTTATTCAGCTTTTTGGGAACAGAAATGATAGCGGTTACAGCTGGGGAGTCAAAAGACCCCGATGTAGCCGTACCTAAAGCATTGAAATCAACCGTATTCCGTTTGTCTACCTTCTATGTTTTGACAATTGGTATCATGCTAATGATTGTTCCTTGGAAATCAGCGGGGATCGATAAAAGTCCATTCGTAAAAGTAATGGAAATCTTGAATGTTCCTGGAGCATCTGGAATCATGAATTTTATCATTTTAACGGCTGCTTTATCGGCAATGAACAGTCAACTGTATGCTTCAACACGTATGATGTTCTCATTATCACGCGGTAATCATGCCCCTGCCTTTTTGGGGAAAATTAATAATAAAGGGGTTCCAGTCAGCGCTCTTGCTGTTTCTACACTTGGGATTTTTATTGCCGCAGCAATTAATGCAATACTCCCAGATTCATCCTATGCATTGATGATGGGAATTTCCATGTTCGGAGCTATATTCACTTGGCTTATGGTGTTCATTTCTCATTTATTTTTCAGAAGAAAGTGGGAGAAAATGGGTGGTCGCCATTTGCCGGTGAGAATGCTTGGTTTTCCTTATTTAACGATTCTGGGAGCGGTTCTTCTACTTAGTTTAATGATTTCTACATGGTTTACAGGTTTTAAAATTATGCTTCAATTTGGGATTCCATGGTTACTGTTTCTGTCTGCTGCTTATTTCGTTTGGAAAAAAAGGAACAAGTAATCATCATGCCGTGCAGCAAACTGTTGGATTTCTCTTACGAAGAGAGGGGCGTTACAGAATGAATAATAATGAACAAAACAAAAGTATGGGGCTCGAAAAAGAAATTCAAACAGATTTTAGCAAAGCGATGTCTTACGGAGATTATCTCCATCTGGATAAGATTTTATCTAGTCAACATAGATGTTCGGATCACCATGATGAAATGCTTTTTATCATTATCCACCAGGCTAGTGAGTTATGGATGAAGCTCATTTTACATGAGGTGAAAGCAGCAACCCTGAGTATACGCAATAACGATTTGGAACCATCATTTAAAATGTTGTCCCGTGTTTCGAGAATTCAGCACCAATTGATACAGTCATGGAGCGTCCTCTCTACGTTGACGCCAGCCGAATACATGGAATTTAGAGATAAACTGGGCCAATCTTCCGGGTTCCAGTCTCATCAGAATCGTTTGATTGAATTTGCGCTAGGCAACAAGAATGTCCATACGTTATCCGTATTTCAACATCAGAGCGATCTATACGAGCAAATGCAGCAGTCTCTTCATGAGCCAAGTATTTATGACGCGGCTATCAATGCGCTTGCATTGCGTGGATTACCTATTGATCAAGAAGCACTTAACAGGGATTGGTCGCAAAACTATCAACCAAATGCCAGTGTAGAAGAGGCGTGGCTGACCGTTTACCGCAATGTCGAGCAATATTGGGATTTATATGAGCTGGCAGAGAAACTAGTGGACATTGGAAGTCAACAGCAATTATGGCGTTTTAATCATATGACTACCGTGGAAAGAATTATTGGTCATAAACAAGGAACAGGCGGCTCATCAGGTGTTACTTATTTAAAAAGAGCTCTGGACCAACACTTCTTCCCGGAGCTATGGAGTCTAAGAGCGAAGCTATGAGATAAACCTCTATCGAGGTCATTCGAAGATGAGCGACCGCGTTTAAAGGTAGGTTTATTCGCCAATCTGAATGCCGCTCTACTCGCTTTAGCGCTGTAAAGAACTTGAACATTCTGATGTGGAGAGAAGAAATCGGAAGAAATGGAGGTAATATGCTTGGGTACATGGATTGATATTTCACAGCCGCTAGACAAAAAGGTTGCAGTCTGGCCAGGAGACACACCCTTCTCATACAAAGTGAATTGGAGTAAAGAAGAGAGTGGATCTGTCAATGTAGGTCAAATTAACATGAGTGTACACACTGGTACTCATATAGATGCACCTTTTCATTTTGATAATGAGGGAGAAAGAGTAATTGAACTGGATCTTGATTTATATATTGGACCTGCCCGTGTCGTTTATTTGCCAAACTATACATCCATCGGAGTGGGTGAAATATCCGGTATAGATCTAAACGGGATTACCCGTCTGTTAATTCGTACAGATGCATGGAAGGATCGGTGCGTGTTCCCACAAACAATTCCTCACCTCCAACCAGAATTAGCGGCTCATCTTGCAGAACTCGGTGTTCGTCTTATTGGTCTTGATTTGCCGTCCGTAGACCCATTAGATAGCAAAGAACTATTAGCTCATCATGAACTTGCCAGTCATGGCATTCACATCTTGGAAGGGCTTGTCTTAGATAATGTTTTACCAGGGGATTATGAATTGATAGCCCTCCCATTACCATTAGTTGAAGCCGATGGAAGTCCGGTACGTGCCGTGTTGAAGAAACTCCCTTTAAATGAATTGAATCGGCGTAAATAGAAAACTGATATCTGCAAATTTTCAGGTTTGATTATGCTGCGAAACTAGTTACGCGAACGAGAAACGATAGTTGAATAAAAAACTATAACACGGCTACCGGCATGGATCGGTAGCCGTGTTACGTTATCGGGAAGAAAGTGAAAATTCCTTAAGCCATGCCTGTGCGCCGTTTGGTTATCGTTTTGGTTTTTGCTCCTCTCACCCGATTCATCAGGTTAGCCGACAACAGCATGCCCACAATGACGATAACGCCACCTACGATTTGTGAGACCAGCAATTCCTGACCAACCATCACAGATATGATTGCTGTGAAAATCGGCATCAAATTCATTGTGATGCTGGCTTTGCTCGGTCCAAGCTCCTTAATGCCCTGGTTCCAGAACAGGAATGACCCGATGGAAGGGAATAAACCCAAATAGATGATACCTGTAATGCCGAAAGCGGTGATGTGCTCTTTATGTAAAGGCTGAATAAACAGCAGCGGGAGCATGCAAACGACGCCAATAGAAGCTGTAAATGCAACAAATGTAATCGGAGGAAGATGCTGCACTCTTTTGCTGATTATCGAATAGATGGCCCATAGAAATACCGCTACCAGCAGGATGCCGTCTCCTTGGTTATAATGTGTGCTAAATACACCAAGCAGATGCCCTTTCGTCAATACCGTGAGTACACCCAGGAAAGATAACACCAGCCCCACTCCCTGCCAAACGGTAATTTTGTCCTTCAGGAACAGCAAGGATAACACGATCATGACCGCCGGAGTCAAACTGTTGATCAGACTGCCGTTTGTAGATGAGGTGTGCTGGAGTGCCGTGTAGGTAAGAAGCGTGTAAGACACGACGCCTACCAGCGAGAAGAATAACAGAATGCCCCAGTTGTTTTTCCAAATCTTCAGCCAGTTCGGTTTCTCCACCAGTTGCGCAATCGGAATCAGCACCACGGCCGCAATCGCCCAACGCAAGAAAGAGGCCCAGATTGGATGGAAATCGGACGTAACCGATTTGCCGAATATCAGATTACCAGCCCAAAACAGATTCGCCAATACTAGAAAAATCCAGGCTCTTGTTTTCATAATCAGACTCCTATCCCATTGTATTCCAGGTCACAGCTCACTGCAGCAGCGTGTTTAAGGCCTGGTAAGTCTCTCAACAACATGTTCTTTCTCTTGTTCTATTATCATGATACAATAAGGTATATCATAAATAAAATGAATATAAGTCATGAGGGAGATAACAAAATTGATATGAATAAATCTCTGTTACAGTTGATCGTCGCTATTTCGGAAACCCGAAACTTTACGACTGCCGGGGAAAAAATGAATATGACGCAGCCGGCCGTCAGCCGTGCGGTCACTTCCCTGGAACGTGAGCTCGGGGTAACATTAATTATCCGAGATCGGCGTCACGGCGTTGCGCTCACGCCAGTTGGAGAGCGAACCGTTCGGGTTTTCCGGGAGATTCTTCAAGGATATGACAAAGTCGACCAGGAAATCGCCAAGGAAAAAGGACTGGAAACCGGCTGCGTCCGCATCGGCGCCTTCCCGGTAGCGGCGTCTTATTTTGTTCCGAAACTGATTAGCCAAATCAAACAGCATTATCCAAAGCTGGAGTTTAGCATCGTGGAAGGTACCATTGCGGATGTGCAGGAATGGCTAGATAACCGGCAAATCGATGTTGGATTGCTTATCCCCTCGGATAAAACCACCGATTCTTTCCCTCTTTACCGGGAAGGTATTTATGCGGTCATGAGAGACGAACACCGGCTAAATGGGAAGAGAATAATCCGCCCTGAAGATTTGCGGGAGGAACCGATGCTAATCTGTAAAGCGGGTTATGAACCGCCTGTCCTGAGTTGGTTTGAAAGTGCGGGGGAGACACCAAAGGTGAAGTACATTCTCTACAACTACAGAACCGCGCTTCAAATGGTTCTTGCAGGCGAGGGTTTGGCGGTAATGTCTGAGCTGTCCCTTTTGGACCGTCCTCAAGGCCTCACGCTAAAGCGTCTGTCTCCCCAGGCCTACCGGGATATTCACATAGCCACTGGACCCGTGGAGGACTGCACCATTGCGGTAAAACTGTTTATCGAGGCAGCTCAGAAAGTGTTCCCTTTTCAAGCTGAACATGAGCCCTTGATTGAAATTTAAGCTTTTCTCTCCCCTAGGCTATGGTAAGACCATTTCTGATTTTGTTCTCGATGTCCGCATAGGAAATGCTCAGGTACCAGAGGGCTGCTTATTTCGCTTACATTTTTAAAAAGGCAGTCGGTTGTACACCTCAAGAGTTCAGGGACTACCGCTAAAGCATTTATTCTATAGTTGACTATATCAAATAATCAAATAGAAGGAGCTGCGCTAAAATGTTACGACTTTTCCCGACAAATCAAATCCGTCAGGTGCAAGAATTGGAAGGCGATTGGGATTTTCAACCGATTGAACAAAACGAAGGTATCCCAAAGGACTATCATTACCGCCTACCTGTTCCAGGTTGTTGGGAGATGCATCCTGAATTGTTGACTTATCGGGGGAAAGGTGTTTATCGGAAGATAATCACCTTACACGAAACAACATCGGTCAGGTTGCTGTTCAAGGGTGTGAGTCACACAGCAGTTATCTATTTTGACGGAGAGGAGGTTGGGTTTCATTATAACGCTTATACTCCTTTCACAACCAAAGTTATCACGGATGCTGCTCCTGGCAGCCATGAAATCGTGGTCGTCGTTGATAATTCTTTTACGAAAGAATCCAAACTTCATTTTGCGAATGATTATTATACGTATGGCGGTATCATCCGGCCAGTTGGAATTGAGTGCATTTCTGATGTCTACATTAACCGTATTCAATTCACACCCTCATGGAAAGATGGCCAGTGGCATGGGGAAGCCAGTGTATATGTGACGAATGCCAGTCGCAATCCTACTGAGGTTGAGCTCAAAGGTACGCTCGGGGAATTCGCGCTGCAATGGAAGAAACAAATAATCGCATCGGGTGAAACATCCGTTTTCCGTGTCTCAAGCGCATTTCCGAACGTAAAGATTTGGTCCAACAAGACACCAAATATGTATTTGGTCAATGTACAACTATTTAGAGATGGGAATAAGAAGCCTTCTGATGATTTAATTGAACGGGTCGGTTTCCGCGAAGTCACGACCTTCAACGGTAAAATTCAAGTAAACAGGGAGGATATTATTCTAAAAGGGTTTAATCGTCATGAGGATCATCCGATGGTTGGCGCTGCTTTCCCGTACCAGCTCATGGTTCAGGATATGGAGCTCATGCTGGAAGCGGGATCCAATGCCGTACGGACAAGTCATTATCCGAATGACGAACGCTTTCTGGATTTGTGTGACGAGCGCGGAGTCTTCGTATGGGAAGAAAATCATGCCAGAGGATTTCAACTCGATCATATGCTGGATCCCCAATGTCAGGAGCAATGTATGGTATGTAATCAAGAAATGGTTGAAAACCATTTTAATCATCCAAGTATTATTATGTGGGGAATTCTGAATGAATGTGCCAGTAACACGATAGAAGGGAAAGAGTTATACCGTCAACAGCTGGAACAAATCAGAGGAATGGATCGTTCCCGCCCGTTAACCTATGCTACCCATCATCGCGAGCAAGAACTATGCTTCGATCTGGCAGATATCGTCTCATTTAACCTCTATCCAGGATGGTATACGAATGAGGATCCGGGTGAACTTAGCGACCAAGCCAGGAAATGGGCGGATGAGCTCGGTGGACTCGGCAAACCGATGATTATGAGTGAATTCGGCGGTGATGGATACTACGGGCTGCGTGATCCCAACAAAGTACGCGGTACGGAGGAAAGACAGGCTGAGATCATTGAGCAAAATTTGGCGGCATATACGTCTAAACCTTATATATCCGGTATGTTCATATGGCAATTTTGCGATTGTAAAGTGGTAGAGGATACAGGATGGCTCTTATCTCGAGCAGGGACGCAAAACAGTAAAGGCATCGTGGACAGATACCGCCGGCCGAAGTTGGCGTTTGAAATAGTGAAGAAGTATTTCCGGGAATAAAATGAAACGGCATTCAGTGAGTCTTAATAGAGACTAACTGAATGCCTTATTTACATTAGAAAGTCTGGTGCGAAAAGGTGTAATTTGCGGCCGCAAGCAGAACATTATCCTGAGCTGTATGCCAAATAAGCCTATTCAGCATTGTCTTTGACAGCTGAGTGGCTTATATTGTCAAAAAGCATTTATCTAGATCATATCCGTGTAACTGATGTGCCAATGAACATTTTTCACGAAATCTTCCATAACTGCTTTATTTTTTTCTTTAAATAATTGGATCATTTGTCTATGTTCCCTATTCATTTGCTCCAGTACCGAGAACAGTTTTGGTTTGTCGTCGCTTAAATACGTTTGTCTAACAAAACTGTTTTGCAGTGTTTTAAGCATGTCAATTAAAGTGCTGTTGTTGCATTTATGAAGGTATACGTTATGAAATTCGGTTTGGTAGAATTGGTAATCAGTGTAGCTTTCTTCTTTAATTGATGTTTCGATTTTATCGGCGATCTCCTCCATTCTTGATATCTCCTCATCGGAGATATGATCGATGGATAATGTGGCTGCCAATGCGTCCAATGTGCCAATGATTTGAAAAACGTCAAGTTTCTTCTTGGTATCCAGTTCTTTTACAACAAATCCTCGACGTGGCAAATATTCTAAATAGTTTTCGGAGGCCAACTGTATGAGTGCTTCTCGTACTGGAGTCCTGCTAACTTCAAGTTTTTCGCAGATGGAGAGCTCGCTTAACTTTTGATTGGGTAGAAGAGTTCCATTTTGAATGCGCTCGGCGATGTAAGTATAGACGTGGTCTTTTAACGACTGATATTTATTTTTATTCATAGTACTTACCTCCTAAATCACGAACAGAAAATACAATATATTATATAATAAGTATTTTGATTTTATCATTGAACATCTTTTTATACAAGTAATCCCATCTATGTCATCCTCATGTGAGCAAATAGGTTAAAAGATGCTAAAATTCATATTGAAAAAACAATTCTGCAATGGTAGTATAAATTGTATACAATATACAAAATACATTTTGTGAAAATTAAAACCGATAAAGTTAAGTTTTTTATGCATGCTTTTGAAAGAGAGGTGTAAAGTAGTAATTTGAGTAGTTAAAATACGAAGTATTATGTATACAATATTAAATATACAGTATAATCAAAAAAAGTTTGATTTCGTACTTTCATTTTTTTGCGGCATGGAAGTCAAACGAAAGGTGAGAGAACATGAACCAAGAAATCGATCATGTAGAGATGGGCACAAAAGTAGTCTGGGCAGGGGAAAAAGAATTCAGGGCTTTCGGGGCAACCCAAGTACCTGTGGTGATGAGTGTTGCTTACGATTATGACGACGTGGATGAATGGTATGAAACTGCTTTGGGCAATCGACCGGGCTACATCTATAACAGGATGACGAATCCTACTGTTAGGGCATTGGAAGAAAAGGTTAGGATTCTCGAAAGTGCAGAAGCAGCTGTTGGTTTTTCATCGGGGATGGCTGCAATCAGCAGTTCACTTTATACATTCTTAAGACCTGGAGACAGGGTTGTATCGGTTAAAGACACTTACGGCGGGACGAATAAAATCTTTACTGAATTCCTACCTAACATTCATGTAGATGTTACATTATGTACAACTGGCGATCATGCCGAAATTGAACGTGAAATAGCTAAAGGCTGCAAGGTCTTGTATTTGGAGACACCCACAAATCCTACGCTGAAGATTACGGATATCAAACGATTGGCTAAAGCGGCAAAAGCAGCAGGTGCCTTGGTGTTGGTAGATAACACGTTCGCAACGCCAATTAATCAAAATCCGCTGAAGCTGGGGGCAGATATCGTTATTCACAGCGCTACGAAGTTCTTAAGCGGGCATGCGGATGTGCTGGGGGGAGTGGTCTGCGGGGCCAAGATACTGATGGATCAAGTGTACCATTATCGCGAGATTAATGGGGCTACGATGGATCCATGGTCGGCTTATCTCATTCTAAGAGGAATGAAAACTTTGAAGCTTAGGGTTCAGCAGCAAGCGAGAAGCGCTATGGAGATCGCTAAATTTATGCAGACACAAAGTCTTGTAGAGGCCGTTTATTACCCTGGTTTGGAAACGCATACAGGACATGAGATTGCTAAAGAGCAAATGAGAGGATTTGGCGGTATTCTGAGTGTTGTCTTAAAAGATGAAATGGAGGCCATCAAGATTTTGCTTCCTAAGCTTAAATATGCCAATAGAGCGGGGAATCTGGGTGCTGTTGAAACCATATATGGACCCGCCAGAACGACCAGCCATGTGGAGTGCACGTTGGAAGAAAGGAAGTCGTTGGGGATTTCGGAAGGTCTTCTTCGGATCTCGGTGGGGATTGAAGACACGGAAGATTTGATTGAGGACTTGCGGCAAGCCTTGGCCTATTTACAATCAAAGCTTCCTGTATGTGAGAAAATCAACTAATTCAACGAGGTGTACTATGGAGCATAATGAGCATAAGATCGCATTGCTTGGCTTTGGCGTAGTCGGCCAGGGTTTGGCGGAAATTATTCTGGACAAAGGGAATATCTTATCGCAGGAGATTGGCTTAAACGCAAAAGTCGTAGCTGTTTCGGATCTCATGAAGGGTTCCCTTTATCATCCGAGCGGATTGAATCTTGCACAAGTTCTCCGTGTGGTTAAAGAAACAGGAAAGCTCGATGATTATCCCGATGAACCTGGCCTGATTCGGGGACTGGATAGTTTTCAGACGATTCAGGAAACCAATGCGGATACTGTAGTAGAATTAACCTTCACGGATGTCAAAACGGGCCAACCGGCGATTGATCACTGTAAGGCCGCATTCGAGAGTGGAAAAAATGTGGTGATGAGCAATAAAGGGCCGGTCGCCTTGGCCTATCAGGAATTAGCTGCATTAGCTCAAAAGAATGGCGTCCGTTGGGGATATGAAGGGACTGTTATGAGTGGAACACCTGCCTTACGCATGCCGATTGTTTCACTCGCAGGCAATATTATTTACGAAATCAAGGGAATATTAAACGGAACGACTAACTATATGTTGACGAAGATGGAAGAAGGAAAGAGCTATCAGGAAGCCCTTGCTGCGGCCCAAGCATTAGGCTATGCGGAGGCAGACCCGACTAACGATGTAGAAGGTTATGACGCCCAGTACAAAATTACGATTCTCGCTAATATCGTAATGAATGCTCCGCTTAAGAGAGAAGACGTGATTTGTGAAGGTATAAGCCATCTGACGCCAGATGACATTCAAAGGGCCAGGGAGGAAGGAAAACGCTGGAAGCTTATTGCCACCTGCACAAGAGATGGCGATAGGGTGATTGCGAAAGTAAGTCCCGAAGCTCTTCCGTTAACGGATCCCTTGGCAGCAGTTGGAGGAGCGATCAATGCCATTACGTACTATTGCGATTTGGCTGGTCCTATCACACTTATGGGAGCTGGAGCGGGTCGTAAGGAAACCGGTTTTTCCATCTTAATTGATTTGATCAATATAAGCCGTAGACAGCTTTAAGAGGAACGTTTTACAAATAAACCATTAGAGGTGACTGGGATGCTTATGGAAACATTGACAAAGAGAAAACAAATGCTTTTGGCCGGTGAATGGGTATTTCGGGAAAAAACCATCGATGTGTTCGATCCGCAGGATAATAGTCTAATCGCTACGGTTCCTTCTGCATCCGCAGAAGATATGCATTATGCGATTGAACAGGCAAAAGAGGGTTTTCGTATTGCAGCGGCCATGCCTGTTTATGAACGAATCGCTATTTTAAATCGGGCGGCGGCTTGGATTGAAGAGCATACGGAAGAGTATGCAGTTACGATCGCCCGGGAAGGCAGCAAGACGATTCGCGAAGCGAGAAAAGAAGTCAGGCGCTGTATGGAAACGCTTCGTATTAGTAGCGAGGAAGCTAGACGAATCCATGGGGAAACCATTCCGTTCGACCAAATGCCTGGAAGTGAAAACCGTATCGGATATTATTATCGATTCCCTATTGGCGTGATCGGGGCAATCACCCCTTTTAATGATCCGCTGAATTTGGTTGCACATAAGGTGGGGCCAGCCATTGCAGCCGGCAATGCCATTATAGTCAAACCTTCCCTTGCGACTCCCTTAAGCGCATTTATGCTGGCAGAAGCACTTGTTAATGCGGGGCTTCCTCCAAAAATATTATCCGTGATTACGGGAGAAAGCCGAGAAATCGGCGATGTATTGGTGACACATCCGGATGTACGGATGATTTCCTTTACGGGCGGACTTGAAACAGGCAAATCCATTATGCAAAAAGCGGGGCTGAAAAAAATGAGCATGGAACTTGGTTCCAACTCTCCTGCCATTGTTTTGAATGACGCAGATTTACCCAATGCTGTTGCCTCTACGGTATCCGGAGCATTCTGGGCAGCAGGTCAAAACTGTCTTGGTGTACAACGGATTTACGTACAGGAAGGCGTCTATGAGCAATTCGTCTCGGAATTCGTGTCGCAAACCAAACAATACCGCATCGGAGATAAGCTTTCAGAGTACACGGACATGGGACCGCTCATTAATGAAAAGGAAGCCAAAAGGATCGAAAGCTGGGTCAATGAAGCTTTGGAGAAAGGTGGTAAATTACTGTGCGGCGGCATTCGCGAAGGTGCCTTCTACTATCCTACCGCCATGGAGAGCGTTCCGACAGATTGTAAATTAGCCAAAGAAGAAGTCTTCGGGCCCGTTGTCACTATTTACCCTGTGTCTGATCTTGAAAGCGCTATTCAGCAGGCAAACAGTGTGGATTTCGGCTTGCAGGCAGGTATATTTACAAAGGATTTGGAGAAGGCTTTTATCGCGGTTCGTCAATTGGATGTAGGAGGCGTCATGATCAATGATAGTTCCGACTATCGCATTGATGCTATGCCTTTTGGCGGTGTGAAAGGATCGGGATTGGGAAGAGAAGGCGTTAAATTTACAGTTCATGAAATGACCGAACCGAAAGTGGTATGTGTAAAGTTATCCAATTAAATGGGAATCCGGGCTCCCGGTTATTTCCGCCAAAATTCCTTCTCTTAAGGAGAGATTAGAATGAGTAATGACGTCAACCAACGATCTGAATTGAAACGCTCGATGAAGAGCAGACATTTATTTATGATATCACTGGGAGGGGTCATTGGTACTGGGGTTTTTCTTAGTACTGGTTATACATTAAACCAGGCGGGTCCCGGAGGTGCTATGTTAGCCTATTTAATTGGTGGACTGATTATGTATCTTGTCATGCTTTGTTTAGGTGAGTTGAGCGTAGCAATGCCTGTGACAGGTTCGTTTCAGTCGTATGCAACGAAATATATCGGACCGGCGACCGGATTTACCGTTGGATGGCTTTATTGGCTAACTTGGGTTGTAACCGTTGGATCTGAATTTACGGCGGCAGGACTTTTGATGCAGCGTTGGTTTCCGGATGTTTCTGTTTGGATATGGAGTGCAGTTTTTGCCGTTTTGCTTTTTCTATTAAATGCCCTTTCTGCCCGTTTTTTTGCGGAATCTGAATTTTGGTTTGCCGGTGTGAAAGTTATTATTATTATCTTGTTCATCATTTTGGGCGGGGCTGCCATGTTCGGCTTTATTCACATGCAAGGAACCGAATCAGTACCCATGTTATCCAATATTTTCAATCAAGACGGTCTGTTTCCTAACGGTTTTCTTCCCGTGTTGTTCGTCATGATTTCGGTAAACTTCGCCTTCTCCGGCACGGAATTAATAGGTGTGACCGCAGGGGAAAGCGAGAACCCGGTTCGGGACATTCCTAAATCCGTTAAAAACGTGATATGGCGGACCATGCTTTTTTATATCGGGGCGATATTCGTTCTGGCTGGTCTTATCCCTTGGAGAGAAGCGGGAGTCATTGAAAGTCCTTTTGTTCTTGTTTTTGACAAAATAGGTATTCCTTACGCTGCCGATATTATGAATTTTGTTATTCTTACCGCGTTATTGTCCGTAGGAAATTCTGGTCTTTATGCTTCCACTCGAATGCTATGGGCACTCTCCCAAGAAAAAATGATCAGTCCGGCATTGGGGAAAGTGACCACCAGAGGGGTACCGCTAAACGCGCTAATCCTCAGTATGCTGGTTGCTTGCGTGTCTCTTTTCTCCAGTGTGATTGCGGCCGATACCGTTTATTTAGTACTCATAGCGATTTCCGGGTTTGCCGTAGTAGCTGTGTGGATGGCAATCGCAGCGTCGCAGTTTATGTTTAGAAGACATTATCTGAAAGAGGGCGGGCAACTCGGAGAATTGAAATTCAAGACGCCGCTATACCCGATCGTGCCGATTGCAGCCTTCATCCTGTGTTTGATCTCTTGTATCGGGCTGTATTGTGACCCTAGTCAACGAGCAGCTCTTTATTACGGCATTCCATTTGTTGCTTCATGTTACTTGTATTATTATCTGAAAAATAGGAGCAAGAGCAAGGTGATAGAGCAACGGATTCAGCCTATTGAATAGACAACGGATTGAAGAACACTCGCATTTAAAGAGGACAGTCAAAGGAGAGAAATACATGGTTACAGCTGCATCGGACAGCACGAGTATGTATGGCGATTCATGAAGACCCTTGGAAAGCCCATACGCTTACGATTAAACGAAACACGGTTGCCGTATTGTCAGATGGTTCTGCCGTGCTCGGGTTAGGGAATATAGGTCGGAGGCATCAATCTAGAGGACATTTCGTCGCCGCGCTGTTTCGAGATCGAACGCAGATTAATGGATGAATTGGATATCCCCGTGTTCCATGACGATCAGCACGGTACGGCTGTCGTCTTGATTGCTGGGCTCATGAATGCGTTGAAGCTCGTGAATAAACGATTAGAGAACTGCAAAGTGGTTATATGCGGGATCGGCGCAGCTGGGATCAATGAAGCGCCGGAACAACATTATCAAGCAATTTTTTAAGGAGGAAGGCAAGATGATAAAGAAAAGTCGGACACATCTTGCTGATTATTAATGAATCCTATAGAAAACATTCTTAAAGATTTTCCTGCGATGATTTTGGACGGTGCCTTATCAACAGAGTTGGAACGCCGTGGCTGTGATATTAACGACCCCCTATGGTCTGCAAAAATGCTGCTGGAAAACCCCGATCTGATTGGTCAGGTTCATACAGACTATTTTGCTGCAGGTGCGGATTGTGCGATTACGGCAAGCTACCAGGCAACCGTTGAGGGGTTTGTCAGACGAGGTTTAAGCGAAACTGATGCCATTGGCCTTATACAGAAATCTGTTCAAATTGCGGTAAAAGCAAGGGATCAGTTTTGGGATAACATGGTGGATAAAACCAAAAGACCAAGGCCGATCGTAGCCGCCTCAGTTGGCCCCTACGGTGCTTATCTAGCAGACGGGTCAGAATACCGTGGAGACTACAAGCTGACTGAAAACGAGCTCATTGATTTTCATCGACCTCGTATGAAGGCGCTGGTAGATGCCGGTGCAGATATCCTTGCATGCGAAACCATACCTTGTTTAATGGAAGCAAGAGCACTTGTCAGATTGCTAGAAGAATTCCCTGGGGTTTACGCATGGGTGTGTTTCAGTGCAAAGAACGAACTGCAAATAAGCAATGGGGATCGAATAGCCGATTGTGCTGCGTGGCTGGACCATCACGATCAAGTGGCGGCTGTCGGTGTTAATTGCACGCCTCCCTCGTATGTATCATCGCTGATCGGTGAAATCCATAGACAAACAGCGAAGCCAATTATCGTTTATCCAAATTCAGGCGAGCAATATGATGCAGGTACACGAGGTTGGAAGGGAGCTGCCTCAGAGGATACTTTTGGCTGCAGCGCCCGGGGCTGGCATGAACTTGGTGCCCGGCTAATAGGCGGTTGCTGTCGAACAAACCCTGACGATATCAAATCCATAGTTGCTTGGGTTAGAGAAGGATAGAGGTCTCAGATTCCGAAGAATTAGCTTTGAAAAAGTTGAAAACCTGCGCTCTGCCGTTCCCGGCATGTGCAGGTTTTTCTTTCTTTTTATTGATTACGGGTTAGGCGTATGTGCATCAAGAGGTGAAGACGCAGCCTTTATCAGACCAACAACTGACGGATTTGCTGAATAAGGAAGGTATTCAAATTTCGCGGCGTACGGTTATGAAGTATCGGGAGGAGATGAAAATACTTTCGTCGAGGCTTCGCTCGTAACAATGAAATGTCGTGGTTTAGTATAGCTTGAAACATTTCTACGGACTGATTTTTTCATCAAAGACCGAATCTTATAACAGTTGGAGGATCCCTTTACAGATATTGGCGAAACAAATCACATGGCTAAGAGGTTACAATAATAGCAAGGTGATTTTTAATAAAAGGAGTATTTTTTGTGAAAAGCATTCAAAGCCGTTTATTAATCATGCTGCTGGTTTTTATTATCCTTCCGTATTTTCTGTCCATGGTGTTGATTTATCGGCAAACGAAAGAAAATGTGGAACGGCATGAGCTTGAGAACAGCCGCGAGCAAATTGGGCAAGCGTCCGAAGACCTGGAGCAATATTTTGATGACATCGTTAATCTTCCGTATATTTTATACCGAAATCCTGACTTGTTCATGATTTTCGAAAAAGGCTTCGATAGTTCCCTTTATTTCAACCAGCTTGAAATCTATAAAGGCATGACAACCTTTTATCTGATGAGAAACGAAATTAGGCAGGTTCGGTTATACATCGAGGAAGGAAAAAACTCGTTTACGGTTTATAATGCGATGATAAGTTCCCGTAAGCGGCAGCCGGATTTATTGAAACAAGCCTCTATTCAGAAGCTAATAAACTCTGATTCGAACTTTCTAATCGAACCGCCGCATCAGATTGAAAATTATAACCATACAGCCATTATGCCCCCATCGGACAAAACGATGGTATTGACGATTCATCACAAAATCTTGGATGCCCTTTCGAAAGAATTTCTCGGTATTATCACGATAGACATCGATTTGGACAAATTTGCTCGCATCTCTAATCATTTTATTCAAAAAAATAAAGAATCTGTCTTGCTTTCCGATTCGGACGGTTATGTCGTCTATGCTAGTGATGCAGCCATGATAGGGAAGGCTGTTCCGGCAGAATTACAAAAGAAAATCAATCAGTCGGCAGCAGGCGCACAGTTTTCGAATGGCGATATTATCTTTTCCAAAACGTTGTCGGAACCGTTAAATCAATGGCACTTTGTTAAGATAACCTCAAGCAAATTTTTATTTAATGACGTGAGGAAAACCGCGTACACGAACATCATCGTCGGTGTAATCGTGGGAGTTCTGGGCTTAATCATGATAGGCATCATATCATACAAGATTACTCGTCCGATCAAGCTGCTTAGCCGGAAAGTACTGAGCATTGAAGGCGGGAACATGAATGCTCCGTTTGACGATAAGAGGGAAGATGAAATCGGTAATCTGGAGAGGCATATCAAGGAAATGATGAACCGGATCAATCGTCACATCGACCGTGAGTACAAGCTGGAGATTGAGAACAGAAAGAATCAGCACAGAGCGCTAAAGTCACAGATTAATCCGCACTTTTTATACAATTCCCTTCAATCCATTGGTGCGGTTGCCCTATTCACCGAATCTCCGAAAGTATACCAATTGGTAGTCTCCTTATCCAAAATGATGCGATACTCTATTCGTGTGGATCAAAAGGCCACAGTTCGGAGTGAAGTAGATTATGTAAGAGCGTATTTGAACCTTCAAGAGGAGCGTTTTCAAACCGATTTTAGTTATTCCATTGACATACCCAAGGACATTCTTGGTATTTCAGTTCCGAGTATGATTTTGCAGCCGCTCGTTGAAAACTTCTTTAAACATTGTTATGAAGAGGGATGCGAACAAGCCCACCTGCGTATTTACGGTGAAATGCGAGAAGAATATTTGAAGCTGGTTGTGGAAAATAACGGCCCGAGTATGACGGATGATGAGCTTACGGCATTAAAAAATAAAATCTACGCGCCGGTATACGAAGAAAACTACTCGCTTGAGCATATCGGCTTGAAAAATATTCATGACCGCTTGGTTCTTAATTATGATCCGACAGCGGGGATCCTACTTGATTCTATGCAGGGACAAGGATTTTCAGTGAAGCTGGTGATTCCACTCTACCTCAAGGAGGATTGACGTAATGAAAGCTCTTATCGTGGATGATGAGTCTAATGTAAGGAAAATTATTCGTTTTATGGGACAGTGGCAGAAACATGGGATTACTGATATTTTGGAAGCCAGAAATGGTGAAGAGGCAAAAGCGTTAATTGATTTAGAAAGTCCGGAAATCATCATGACAGACGTGAAAATGCCCAAAAAGAACGGGATAGAGTTGATCGAGTGGTTGGATGCCAATTCCTATCCGGGAAAAGTGATTTTGATTACAGGGTTTGACGACTATTCTTTCATGCGTAAAGCGATTAAGCACGGCAGCTTCGATTATTTGTTGAAGCCTATTGAAAATGAAATGCTAAATGAAACACTTGCGGGAGCGGTAGAATCGTGGAAAAAAGAAGAGGAAGAACGCAGCAATGTAGAGCCGGGCGTCTATGAAGAGGCTAAGAAGCTTCGCTTAAATAAGGGGGTTACCTCGGCATGTAACGGGGAACTTTTTGATCCGGGCGAAATTGCCTTGTCTCTTCCGCAAGCGGAAGCATACGATCTTACTTTGATTTATTTTTACCAAACCCATCATTCGGATCCCTACCTCCAGCATTTGACGGATGAGCTGGTTACTCGGGAATGGGGGAATGCCTATGCTCTTCAGAACGAACCTAATGTCTGTGTGATACTTTCTGTTCACGGCCAATTCTTCCCGGTAGAGGAATGGATTACCCAGCATATCGATATTCCCGTTCGTCTGGTTAGCGGCCTCCCACTGACATCGGTTAAAGAGCTCCCGCAATCTTTTCAATCTGCGCAAAGGGCAATGGCTGAGCAAAATTTCAGAGCCATACACCGTTTGACGGATTTGGATGATGCCAGGCGGATGCATGACATTGTCGCTTTTGTAAGCGAACATTATATGCAAGAGTTAAGTTTAGACAAACTTTCAAACCGATTCTTCCTGAGCCGCGAACATATCTCGCGACGATTCAAGCAAGAAAACGGGATGACCCTCTCCAACTACGTTATTCAATTAAGAATAAAACAAGCAAAACAGTGGTTAAGCCAAACGGACGAGAAAATGTACTCGATTGCATTAAAGCTCGGGTACCAGGATGAAACTTACTTTTCGAAGTTATTTAAACGAATTGTTGGCATGACGCCTCTTGAATATCGGAATAAGGAGGGAGACCGGGAAATAAGGGAATTGGAATTGCTTCATGAAAGTTGTAAATGTAACGAGGGGGTATTATGATAATCAAGGTTTTTCAATGCATGTTAGCCGGATTGCTTACCTTATCGCTTTCGGCTTGCGGGGCGGACAATCGTTCGGTGAAGGAAATAGATACAATAAGTGCTGATCAGAAAATCACTTTAGAGGTACTGAATCCCAAAGTAGAAATTTCCACGGAGTTCGAGCAGATGGTAAAGGAGTACGAGAAAGAAAATCCGAATGTTAAGATGAATATTTTAACCTTTGGCGGAGGGGCAAACTACCTTGCCGAATTAAAAGCAAGATTTGCAGCAAATAAAGGTCCCGATATCTTTCCTAACGGCGGTTATGAAGAAGCGGTAGTCTGGAAAAGGTATTTGGAGGATTTATCCGATCAGCCATGGGTGAAAAATGTGGTTGATGAGGCGCTTAAGCCGATGAAGATGGACGGGAAAATTTATGGGATGCCTATAAATTTGGAAGGCTACGGCTTTATCTATAATAAGGATTTATTCGCAAAGGCCGGTATCGAGACCCTGCCAAAAACGCTTACCGAATTAAAGGGTGCGGCGGAAAAGCTGCATTCCGCTGGTATTACCCCCTTTGCAGTCGGATATTCAGATAGTTGGTTTTTCATTCTCATGATGAATATTGCTTTTTCCCAGCAGGACGACCCGGACGCTTTTATTCAAGCTTTGAACGACGGGACGCAAACTATCGAAGGGAACAAAAAGTTCGAAGATCTGACTCGAATGCTGGATTTGACCGTTCAATACGGAAATAAAGATTTTCTGACGACCGACTATAATACTGAAGTCTCTTTGTTTGCAACCGGCCAAGCGGCGATCCTTAAACAAGGGAATTGGGCTCAATCTAAGATTGATCAAATAACGCCGAATATGAATATCGGTTTCTTACCCATTCCTATAAATGATGATGCCAGAAACGATGCCTTGGCGGTGGGTGTATCCAATAATTGGGTTGTAAATAAAGAATCTTCGCCGGAGAAAAAGAAAGAAGCCAAGAAATTCTTGAACTGGATGGTTTCGTCGGAACAAGGCAAAACGTTTATGAAGGACCAATTCCATTTTATTTCTGCGTTTAAAAATATAGAGACGGACCGTTCAGGACCGCTCGCGGCCGATATTATTCGTTACACAAAGGAGAAGAAAACATTGTCCTGGAACTGGTTTAAATTTCCCTCGAGGGCAAGAGAAGAGTTCGGCTATGCTATGCAAGCTTATGTAGGCAAACAGCTTAACCGCGATCAATTACTGCAGGAGTTCCAAAGATCCTGGAAAAAGGCTGAGCAGAAATAATTGGCTGGCACACATATTAGATACATAACCCTTTCGCCTCTGATGCTTAGTCTCAAGGCGGTAAGGGTTATTTTGTGCTTGATAAGCTCGTCGAGTTGAATCAATATAAGCCTGTAAATCTATCAATGTACGACATGTTCTTACCTGTTCCTTTGCCTTAAACTATAAATTGTGGAGAGAAAAAACATACAATAGAACAGGAGTTGTAAGATTATGAACATCAAAAAATTGGTTAAACGAGCAACAACAGTAAGCTTGACTACAGCAATGCTGGTAGGAGGTGGTGCTCAAGCATTTGCGAAAGAAAAAGACAATACGGATTACAAAGAAAATTACGGTTTTTCCCATATTACACGCTCTGACATGCTGAAAATTCCTGAACAACAAAAGAGTGCACAGTTTCAAGCGCCTAAATTCGATCCATCAACAATAAAAAATCTTCCTTCGGCAAAAGGTTATGATGAGCAGGGCAACTTGATCGATATCGATGTTTGGGATAGCTGGCCGCTGCAAAACGCTGATGGAACAGTAGCAAATTATAATGGCTACAATATCGTTTTTGCTTTAGCAGGAGACCCTAAAAGAGGATGGGACACATTTGTCTACATGTTCTATCAAAAAGTAGGCGATACTTCCATTGATAGCTGGAAAAATGCTGGAAGAGTATTTAAGGATAGCGATAAATTCGTTCCAAACGATCCTTTTCTCAAATATCAAGCAGAAGAATGGTCAGGCTCCGCAACCTTAACATCGGATGGAAAAGTTCGTTTATTCTATACGGATCGTCAAGGTTGGGACCCCAATCACGGGTTTTATGGTAAACAAACCTTAACAACAGCCCAAGTCAATGTATCACATCCAGATCAAAGTACGCTGAAAATTGATGGCGTTGAGGATCTCAAATCGATTTTTGATGGCGGAGACGGCAAAATCTATCAAAATGTTATGCAAGGAATCGAAGCGGAGAACTATTCGGATAATCATACATTAAGGGACCCTCATTATGTGGAAGACAATGGTCATAAATACCTTGTTTTCGAAGGTAACACAGGAACGGAAGTTGGTTATCAAGGAGAGGCATCGCTCTTCAACAAAGCTTTCTACGGCGGAAACACGCCATTCTTCCAGGATGAAAAAAATAAATTGCTGCAAGGTCCTAAAAAACGTGCTGCTGAGTTAGCGAATGGCGCATTGGGTATTATTGAATTGAACGACGATTATACGTTGAAAAAAGTCATGAAACCGTTAATTGCATCGAACACAGTAACAGATGAAATCGAACGTGCTAACGTTTTTAAAATGAATGGCAAATGGTATTTGTTCACGGATTCCAGGGGCTCCAAAATGACGATGGATGGAATCGGCGGGAATGATGTCTACATGTTAGGCTATGTGTCCGATTCCTTAACAGGAACATACAAACCGTTAAATGACAGCGGACTTGTATTAAATATGAATCTTGATCCTAAAGATCTTACCTGGACTTATTCTCACTTTGCAGTACCGCAAGCTGACGGTAAAAATGTGGTCATCACAAGCTACATGACAAACAGAGGTTTATATGCAGACCACAAATCTACTTTTGCGCCGAGTTTCTTGCTGAACATTAATGGTTCAAAAACTTCGGTTGTGGGTGATAGTATCCTTGCACAAGGGCAATTAACGATTGACACGAAGTAGGAAAAATAAAAGCATCCATCCTCAATAAAGCAAAAGAAAATGCCGATGTAAATCGGCGTTTTCTTTTTTACAAAAAGGAATAAACAGCAGCACAGCGAGGAGGTATCAACTTGAACTATACAACGAATCATAAGAAAGCAGTAAAACGAATAGGTGTCGTTATGATTTGTTTCATTATTTTGATGACGATAGGATTATTGAAGAACGAAACCATCGATTCCGTTATGCCAACGTATCGAGCTAGCTATCATTTCACTACGCCAGACAAATGGAAAAACGATCCTCAGCGGCCGATTTATTTGGATGGAAAGTATCATTACTATTATCTCTATAATCATGATTATCCGAACGGAAATGGAACCGAATGGCGGCATGCGACATCAACGGATTTGGTACACTGGAAAGATGAAGGGGTGGCCATACCTAAATATACGAATAAAAATGGTGATCCATGGTCGGGATCAGTCGTCGTAGATGATACCAATTCAGCAGGCTTTGGAAAAGGTGCTCTTGTGGCGATAGTCACACAGCCGTCTGCAAAAGGCGGAAAGCAGGAACAATATCTGTGGTACAGTACGGACAGAGGAAAAACATTTACTTCTTATAGTGAAGACCCCATTATGCCAAATCCAGACACAAAAGATTTTAGAGATCCGAAGATCATCTGGGATCATCAGATGAATAAATGGGTAATGGCATTGGCGGAAGGAACGAAAATTGGTTTCTATGAGTCTCCGAATTTAAAAGATTGGCAATATACGAGTGGTTTTATGACAGAAAATATCGGAATTGTGGAGTGTCCTGATCTTTATTTGATGCGTGCGAATGACGGGATTTATAAATGGATTCTTGGTGTCAGCGCAAATGGTAAGTCGGCAGGTCAACCAAACACTTACGCCTATTGGACTGGAAACTTTAATGGAAAGGGATTTTCCCCTGATCAAAGTGACCCTCAGTGGTTAGATTACGGCTTTGATTGGTATGGTGCTGTCACGTTTGAAGAAGGAAAAGACAACGATAAATACAATTATCGGTATGCTTTGGCTTGGATGAATAATTGGGATTATCCCCACAATAGTCCAACACTGCAAGAGGGTTTTAACGGAATGGATTCCATTGTTCGTCAAATTAATTTAAAACATGATGGCGATACGTATCGTTTGGTTTCACAACCCATTGAAGCATTGAATCAATTGACACAGTCAACGGATTCGTTGAAACAAATAGAGGTTAATGGCTCTGAAACTCTTCGTGTAACAGGCGATGCGTACCAGCTTGAGACAGATATATCATGGTCAGAGATCAAGAATGTAGGATTAAGACTTCGAGAATCAACAGACAAAAACCGCCATGTAGATGTAGGTGTTTTTGCAAATGGCGGGTACTCTTATGTCAATAGAGCTTTTACAGGTCAACCTGACAAGAGTGGAAAATATGTTGAAAGCAGGGCACCCTTTGATGTGAGTAAGAAGAATGTTCACTTAAAGATACTCGTCGATAAAACAAGCATTGAAGTCTTTAAGGATGATGGAACCATCGTTTTTTCCAATGAAATTTTCCCGAAATTAAACGATCAAGGGATTACCCTTTTTTCAGAAGGCGGCACCGCGATCTTTAAAAATGTTGTAATCAAGCACTTCAAATCCTCTGGATAGTGTTCATAGAAAATCAGATATATTTGTCGAATTAGATACCGGAAACTCCAAAACACAGGTTAAGGTGAATTCTTTGATTCCCTTACTAAAGGTTTGATGGGTAATAAAAAAAGCACCGCGTGGGAGGTATTGACACTAATGGTTGGTCGCGCTTACAATGTAATTAATTGATTACGTAAACGTTTACGTATTTCAAATTCCAAAAACTAATGGGGAAAAGCGAATGACCAGCATTAGAGATGTGGCCCGATCTGCGGGAGTTTCTACCGCAACCGTATCTCATGTTATTAACGAAACTCGCCTCGTGGCTGAAGAAACCAAAATTAAAGTTTAATAGGCGATGAAAGAGCTTGATTATCGCCCGAACTCGGTTGCACGCAGCTTGCGCAGCAGAAAATCCAAGATTATTGGATTACTGGTTCCGATCCTTCCTGAGGATACGTCCAACTTTTTCTTCATGTCTATTGCGCAAGGGATAGAGAGCGTTCTTAGAGAGAACGGATACAATCTTATCGTTAGCAACTCCAATGAAAACATACGGATAGAGCAGGAACAAATCAAACGCTTCAACTCTCAATTAATCGACGGGCTCATCTTGGCACCGACCTTTGAGGATCATCAGTGTTTGGACGAAACGTTGTCGGGGGATCCAGTCGTGTTCATCGACCGTAAGCACAGCATCCTGGCCGATGGGCTTAGCGGCACCTATGAAGCCGTAAGCCTGTTGCAATGTGATGACTATGGGCGCCATTAGGTTCTTGCAGATTACGTAATCGTTTACGCAAACGATTACAGTGGGGAATGGAAGTTGGAATGTGCATCAACCCTCATGATAAAGGCCATAAGGGAAAGTTTCACGGGGTGATCTAAAGATTGTTCTTCTCTATTTTGAGGCTGAAAAACAAAAGACCCTAGCCTGAAAGCTATTCTAGGTTTCGCTTATCATTATTATTTGGTTGGTTTGCTCGTTGTGATTGTTATTTATTTCTACAGCCATAAAATAGGGGATAGTCTAATATGAAAAGTATTAAAGTATTATCATTTATTTTAATTGCCTTTGCTTTGGTTGCACTTACCGCGTGCTCTTCAAGTAAAATAACGGAACCTTCAAAAACACCTGAAGAAACGGTTATACCTTTGGCAACAGAAAAAGCAGTACCGGCAAAAAAAGAGAAAGAAGTAGTGGTAGGATTTACTTTACAAAATTTAAGTAATCCATTCTTCGTTGCGATGTCCAAAGGCGCTACTGCTGGTGCTATGCTGCATGGTGCTAATGTAATCATAGTAAGTGCAGAAGGTGATTTGGCTAAGCAAACAGCTCAAATTGAGGACTTTATTACAAAAAAAGTAAGTGTGATTCTTCTAAATGCTGTAGATTCCAAAGGTATAGCGGGTGCTGTTAGTCAAGCTAGAGCGGCGGGAATCCCCGTTATTGCAGTTGACGTAGGTGCAGATGGAGGCGTGAACACGGTTGTAACCTCAGATAACTTTCTTGCTGGAAAATTAGCTGGGGAATATATTGTTAAGCGCTTAAATGGAAAAGGAAATGTTGTTGTCATTGATGGTCCTCCTGTATCTGCTGTAACAGAACGTATCGCTGGATTTGAAGAAGCAATTAAAGCTACTCCAGGAATTAGGGTAGTTGCTAATCAAAATGGGTATGGCAACCGTGAAACATCGGTTACATTGATGAAAACCATTTTGCAAGTCAAAGGAAAAGGAAAGATTGACGTTGTATTTGCAACGAATGATCCTTCTGGAGTTGGTGCTAAAATTGCTGTTGAACAAGCAGGTCGCGACAAAGAAATGTTTATTGTTGGTGTAGATGGAGCGCCAGATGCTGTTAATGCGCTTAAAGAAAAGAAAAGCTTTGTTGCAACCTCAGCACAGTATCCATTTGAAATGATTAAATTGGCAATGGATGAAGGCTTTAAAGTTCTAAAAGGCGAAAAGGTAGAATCGTTAATTAAAATTCCAGTTGACTTGATTACTCAAGATAATGTTGAAACCTACAAAGGTTGGTAATATTCTTTGAAAAATTCGAAAGCGTAGTGGTGAAATGTATGTATAAGATTATCATTGCGGATGATGAAGACAACGTAAGAGAAGGAATACGAGATAGTCTAAACTGGAATGAGTTGGGATTTGAGGTGGTTGGCGACTTTGAAAATGGCCGTGAGGTGCTTCAGGCCCTCGAACAGCTTCAACCCGATGTGGTTTTAACGGATATTAACATGCCTTTGATGGATGGTTTAGAAGTGTCACGCTACCTCTTTGAACATTATCCTCAGACCAAAATCATTATTCTTACGGGCTACGATGAATTTGAATATGCTCAGCAAGCCGTGAAGTTGAAGGTGCATGATTATATCTTAAAGCCGAATACAGCTGATGAATTACGTCAGATCCTCTCCAAAGTAAAGGCGGATCTTGATGATGAGAATCGTAAGGTGGAGGATTTAAGCAAGCTTAAGCAGCAGCTTAGAGAGAGTTTGCCTCTCGTAAGAGAGCGGTTCTTGAATCAGTTGGTTACCGGAGATCTACGAGAAAGCAAGCTTGAGGAT
This sequence comes from Paenibacillus sp. J31P190, assembly GCF_059692075.1. Taxonomy (NCBI): domain Bacteria; kingdom Bacillati; phylum Bacillota; class Bacilli; order Caryophanales; family Paenibacillaceae; genus Paenibacillus; species Paenibacillus sp. J31P190. Next base: position 43,224 of record NZ_JCAUAS010000004.1, read on the forward strand.
AAGCTTGTCTATTTGGATATTGATTTACCCGGAAGCCATTTTATGGTCGCAGTCATTGATGTAGATGATCATGGGGAACTTCAAAGATTTTATCCAGAAAGCGAGAGCGAACTGCTTTATTTTGCCGTGTGTAATATTGCCGGGGAAATTATTTCAAGAAAAAAGAACGGAATGGTGTTCCAAAACAATAATGAAAAAACAATTATCATCCTTTCTGGCGAGAATGTGGAAACGCTCCGTGAAGAGGCAGTGGGAATTTTTGAAGAAATCAACCTATCCGTAAGAGAGTATCTGAAGTTTACTGTGTCCATTGGTGTAGGAGATATTTGCTCATCACTTAATAAAATTCATTATTCTCATAAAAGGGCTTCACTTGCTCTTGATTATCGTTTTTTTCTTGGAAAGAATCGGATCATACATATTGGCGACATTGAAGGGGGATCGAGTGAGAGCATTCCTTACGATAAGCATTGGGAAAGAAAGCTCGTCACTTGCTTAAAGTCAGGCACGCAGCAGGAAATCGAAGTGATCGTAGAGAAAATCATTGAAAATCTGAAGGAATCCTATCTGCCAATGGATCGCTGTTATATTCATATACAGCAAATCATCGTCTCGATTTTGGATCTTTTAGATGAACTTGAGATTCGCGAAACACTTCAGAGCATGTCTTCAAGCCCATTGACCGAAATTTACGGGTTAAAAACACTGGATGAAGTGGAAGATTGGCTGAAAAATTATTGTTTGCATACCACGGGTTCCATCCTTGAAACAAGAAACAATGCTTGCAAGATTCAAGCTTTGATGGCGGAAGGATATGTGAAAGAAAATTATGCGGATGCGAATATGTCCATGGATATGGTTTGTAAGTATCTGGTTCTAAGCACAAGTTATTTTAGCCTTATATTTAAAAACCATACCGGAGAAACTTTTATAAGTTATCTAACCCGGATTCGTGTGGAAAAGGCGAAGGAATTGCTTAAATGTACGGATTTGAAGACTTACGAAATCGCAGACCGTATAGGTTATGTGGACCCCCATTATTTCAATTTGATTTTCAAAAAAGCGACGGGTATGACCCCGACTATGTATCGCAGAATGGTGTAAAAGGGGCGTAAACATGGTAAGGAATCGAATCAAACATTTTTTCCGTTTCAAAAGTATCCAGTCAACCATTGCTGTCGCTTTCTCATGCTTAATCGTGGTCACAATTATGGTGATTGCATGGATGTCTTATAATCTTTCCACAGATGCCGTTAAAAAAAATTCGCGTGACTATACGTATCAGCTTATGGGACAAGTAAGCTCGAATATAGATAGTTACATCAATTATATGGACAACATTTCACGAATGGTTCTTTCCAATTATGACATCAAAGAGTACCTCTTGAAGCAGGTATATCTTGGTGCAATCGGCAAGGAAGATTTGAAACAGAAAATATCCTTCCAGCTGAATACCGTGTTGAATACAAGAAAAGATATTTCATCGATTCTAATATTTGGTACAAATGGGCAGATTATCCCTTACAATGAAAAGATTAAACTAAATCCACAAGTGGATCCAACGGAACAAAGCTGGTATAAGAAGGCAATTGAAGCGAAGGGGAAAGTCGTTATCTCTTCTACACATGTACAAAATATGATTCTTAACGACTATAATTCAGTGATATCCTTAAGTCGTGAACTGAATAGTGATGTCGGGGATGAAAAGCTTGGCGTTCTGCTTGTAGACTTGAACTATAGTGTCATCAACGATATTTGCAACAAGATTAAACTTGGAAATAGGGGATATGTCTTCATTCTGGATGCAAACGGAAACATTGTTTATCACCCAGAGCAGCAAATGATTAATAACAATCAGAAAATTGAATTGATCTCTCAAGTTATGCGTACTCCTGGCAGCAGCTTTGTCACTTCAGAAGGTAAAAATAGCCGGATGTATACGATTAAAACATCGCAAAGCACCGGATGGAAAATTGTCGGGGTCACTTATGTGGACGAATTAGTCTCCAATAAGAATGAGCTGAAAACGTATACTTTTTTTGGAGGTATAGCATTTCTTATTATCGCAGTGCTGCTTTCAATCATTCTATCCTTGCGTATTTCAAGGCCCATTAAGCATCTTGAAAGTTCGATGAAAGAGGTAGAGAAGGGGAATTTCGACATTCAGGTTGATATTCAAAGCTCCAATGAAATCGGGCATTTAAGTAATCGATTTAATCGAATGACGACAGAGATCAAAGAACTGATGCTGCAAAATATGAAGGAACAGGAGTTAAAAAGAAAGAGCGAGTTGCAGGTGTTACAAGCTCAGATTAATCCTCATTTTCTTTATAATACGTTGGATTCAATTATATGGATGGCAGAGACTGGAAAGTCGAAAGAGGTTATCCTTATGACAGCTTCCTTAGCAAAGTTATTCCGTTTAAGCATTAGTAAAGGACAAGAATTCCTTTCTATTTTTAACGAAATTGAGCATATCAAAAACTATTTGACGATCCAGGAAATGCGGTACAAATCTAAATTGGATTTTGAAATCAATGTGGATAAGAGTATTCTTTCCTATAAGCTGATCAAGATTATTTTACAGCCTCTAGTAGAAAATGCCATTTATCACGGAATAAGAAATAATGCGGGGAAAGGTCATATTCAAATAACTGGTATACGTAAGGGGGACCGTATTCTTCTTCAGGTCATCGATAATGGAATTGGAATGTCTCCGGAGGAGATCCATAACATATACCAAAAAGATTGTACGTCTGCGAAAGGTAGTGGTATCGGCGTGCAAAATGTGGATCAAAGAATCAAGCTCCATTTTGGCGATCCGTATGGGCTGCATTTCGAGAGTGAATTAGGGAAAGGAACTACCGTCAATATTTGGCTGCCAGTCATAGAATAGAAGTGAAATCCGCCGCCACCGGGCGCTAGCGCAAAAAAATTGTGCGCAAGGTCGTCGGATCGGTCGCCACCGGACGCTAGCGCACAAAAATTGTGCGCAAGATCGTCAGATCGGTCGCCACCGGACGCTATCGCACAAAAATTGTGCGCAAGGTCGACAGATCTGCCGCCACCGGGCGCTAGCGCACAAAAATTGTGCGCAAGGTCGTCAGATCGGTTGCCACCGGGCGCTAGCGCACAAAAATTGTGCGCAAGGTCGTCGGATCCGTCGCCACCGGACGCTAGCGCACAAAAATTGTGCGCAAGGTCGTCGGATCGGTCGCCACCGGGCGCTAGCGCACAAAAATTGTGCGCAAGGTCGTCGGATCTGCCGCCACCGGGCGCTAGCGCACAAAAATTGTGCGCAAGGTCGTCGGATCCGTCGCCGCAGGGCGCTAGCGCACAAAAGTTGTGCTTCTTTTAAAAGACCTATTGTAATTTTGCTTAACTTGAAGTAAATTATCCATTATCAGGTCGTGAAGTACACGCCGCTTGCTCCGGAAATTCTTTTCCGGAGCAAGCGGCTATTTTATTTCCTCAAGGTGGAGAAGAAGATGGAAAAAATAAACGGTGAAATGAATCTGCAGCTTCGTGCTGCATACGAAAAGTGGATGGCACTTCAAATCAAGTCGTGCACAGGGGAACGGCGTAAACGGCTGCAAAAGGACCTAAGTTTTTCACTAAAGAAATTCATTATCCATGTGTTTTGGCCCGCTGTCGGGAGTTTTGACGATTGGCTTGCTGAGTACGAAGTGATCGATTTTAAAGACGGCTTCAGATACCTGGATTTGGCCAAACCATCGCCTGTCGTCAAAATTTGCATCGAAGTAGACGATAAGGGAACACATGGTTATAATGCGGATTCGTATAAAATTTTCAGATGACCGGTTCCGCCAGAATGACCTTGTAATTGACGATTGGAAGGTGCTTCGCTTTTCACTGCATAGCATACTGGAGCAGCCTCGCCGCTGCCAACAACAGATGATGCATGCATTAGCGAGGTGGGGGATTGAATCAAATATAATTGAACCGCCTTTGTCTCCAACGGAACTAGCTATTTTCAAATTTATCGAAAATAAGATAGAGGCCTATTCCCCGATTACGATAGCTCAAGCAGTTGGAATCCACAGAAATACTGCTTTAAAATATCTTAAGTCTCTAGTTGAAAAGGGCAAAGTGATGCCTGATGTCAAAACTGGTGGTCCAATAAGGCGGTACCGCAGCAATAGGCTTTAAAAACGCAATTCCTCGAAAAAATTTCAGAAGACGGATCAGCTTCCGGGGGAAAGTCATTCGCCCCAACTATGGCAGAAACTCGATTGTTGAAATGTGAGCATTATCAAGCTGGTATAACCGAAACAGCCTATTAGAAAAATTTCAACAGTTGCGAGAAGATTTTCTATTATTTTTAGTTTTGATCGAAGGTATGATGAAGACACAAAAAACAAACATAAATTATAAAATTTCGGAGGAAATTGAACATGAAAAACGTGAAGATTTTGTTGTTACTATTTGTTGTATTTGCACTTTCGGCTTGTGGTAAAGCAGTTGAAACAAAACCTGCAGCAGCAACTGGGGCGCCAGCAGAAACAGCTAGCGCAGCTAAAGCAGCAGATCCGGCACCAAAGAAAAAAGTAGTTATCGGTTTGACCGTACAAAACTTAAGCAATCCTTTTTTCGTAGCGATGTCCAAAGGTGCAGCTGAAGCTGCTAAGAAACACGGCGGTGAAGTTATCGCAGTTAGCGCAGAAGATAATTTGGCTACACAAACTGCTCAAATCGAAGATTTTATTACTAAAAAAGTAAGTATGATTATTCTAAGTTCCGTAGATACCAAAGGTATTGCGGCAGCAGTGGGCCAAGCCAAAGCAGCAGGCATCCCGATCATTTCTGTCGATACAATTTCTGAAGGCGGTGTTAATGCGAGTGTAACTTCCGATAACGTTCAAGCAGGACGTATAGCGGGTGAATATTTGGTTAAACGGTTGAATGGAAAAGGAAATATTGCCGTATTAGATGGACCGCCGGTGTCCGCTGTAACAGACCGCATTGCAGGATTTAATGAAGCTCTCAAAGCAGCTCCGGGAATTAAAATCGTTGCTAATCAAAATGGTAACGGTAATCGTGAGACCTCGCTTGCCAAGATGGAGACCATCCTGCAAGCAAACGGTAAAGGACAAATCGACGCCGTATTTGCTATTAATGATCCAACAGGTATTGGCGCCAAAATTGCTGCAGAGCAAGCCGGTCGCGACAAGGAAATGTTTATCGTTGGGGTGGATGGATCTCCGGATGCTGTGACGACACTGAAAGAAAACAAGAGCTATGTTGGAAGCTCAGCACAAAATCCGTTTAATATGATTACCATTGCGGTTGAAACGGCATTTAAAGTTCTTGCTGGTGAAAAAATTGAACCATTAATTAAACTTCCAACTGATTTCATCACTACGGAAAACGTAAAAGACTATAAAGGCTGGTAATTTGGAGTCATTATTACCGATGTGGTACCTGCTAGCGGGTACCACATCGTGCTTTAAGGGGAGAGAACGGCGCCGGTAAGTCGACGTTTATGAAGACGGCGTAATTCATGTATCGAAGGGAGGTGCTGAAACCTAAGTATGCTCCTGTAGGATATTTAAAACAATTGATCCATTAATTTATGAAAGGGGTTACAAAAATGGCGATTAGCGCCCGAAAGGTAAAAAGTAATGTTGCGTTAGGTTTAGCTAGTTTTATGTTATTTTCTAATGTGGTTGCTTTTAGCGGAATGTCAACAAAAGCGCATGCTTTGCAGCTTTCAAATACGATAGAAAATCCTGACTTTGAAACTGGTGATTTATCAGGATGGACGACAACTGGGAATGCATTCAGCGATCTACCCTCAACTGCACAGCATTTTTGGGGTGTTCATCCTTTTAAACTGAACGGCAATTACCATGCATGGGGATGGAATCCAGCGGTAGTAGATTCCAACAACGTAAACATCTCAGATCCAAGAACAGGTACGTTGAGATCGAGTACGTTCAGGCTCTCCGGAAATGGTGAAGTTAACTTCTTGGTTGGCGGAGGCAATGACATCGATAATTTGTATGTCTCTCTCGTTCGCGCTTCTGATCATACAATCTTGTTTAAAAGCGCTGGGTTCGCATTGCCTGATCAATATGAAAGATATGTACGAGTGAATTGGCAAGCTCAAGATTACATAGGGGAAGATCTCTATATTGAAGTTGTGGACAATAGCACAAGTCAGCACATTAATGTGGACGATTTCCATGTATATAATGTAACGAATAGTATTGACAATCCAAGCTTCGAAACGGGAGATTTGAGTGGTTGGAACGCTAAGGGCGATGCTTTTTCAGTCTCAAACGCGGTAACTTATGGTGAGGATCAAACCTCTTATTATCAAAAAGGAAAGTACTTTGTATCGGGCTTGAACGGTGATGCCGGAAGTGCAGAAGCAAAGTTAGGTTCTCTGCAGTCTACCTCATTCAAGCTCGAAGGAACAGGTGAAGTAAACTTTCTTATCGGCGGAACGAATGATATGGATCATACTTATGTCACTCTAGTCAGAGAGTCCGACGATACAGAATTATATAGAGCAACCGGTTCTTCACTAGGTGACGGTCCCGAGTCCATGAAAAGAGTGATCTGGGATGTTTCCGCTCATCTTGGCGAAGTGGTCTACTTGAAAGCTGTTGATCTGGGTCAAGGACACATCAATGTTGATGATTTCCACGTATATAATACCATTCATAACGTTGTAAACCCTGACTTCGAAACGGGCGACTTAACAGGATGGACCGTTGAATCCGGAGAAGCGCCCGGTCAAGTTTCGCCAACCGTAAAATATTGGCATGAAAATCCGATTAATAAGACAGGTCAGTTCCATTTTTGGGGCGATGACATGAAGCAAGGATCAATCAAATCCAGTGTGTTTGTCCTTGGCGGAACTGGTGAAATTAATTTCATGATGGGTGGCGGAAATCTCGATACCCAGTATGTTGCTTTAATGCGTGCTTCTGACAATACAGAACTGATGAGAGCAAATCATACACAATTTGCAGATTCGGAGGCGTATGCAAGAGTGACTTGGGATGCTTCGGTTTACCTAGGCGAGCAAGTCTATTTAATGCTTGTGGACCAGATAGCAGCAGGCGGGTGGCAGCACGTGAATCTTGACGATGTCCAAGTTTATAATCTGCCTCATGACATTGTGAATCCTGACTTTGAAACCGGGGACTTGACGGGCTGGACGGTTACGAGCGGCGAGGCGCCTGGTAGGGTTACTTCAGAAGTAAATTACTGGCATCCTGACCCAATTAATAAAGTCGGTGAGTATCATTTCTGGGGTGATGATTGGAAGGAAGGTACTATTCAATCAACCACGTTTGTACTTGGCGGGAATGGCGAAATTAATTTCATGTTAGGTGGAGGTAATTTCCCTCAAACCGAGTATGTTGCGCTTGTTCGTGCTTCTGACGGGAAAGAACTGATCAAATCCACGCATACTGCTCATGCAGGCTCTGAGGGGTACGACCCGGTTGTGTGGGATGCTTCTGCGTTTACAGGTGAGGAAGTGTATCTGAAAGCAGTGGATAGCGTGCCTGGCGGCGGGTGGCAGCATGTTAACCTTGACGATATTCATGTATTCAACAACGACCCGGCAGATATCTTGAATCCAAGCTTCGATACAGGCACTTTAGAGGGCTGGCAAGCTGCAGGTGATGCTTTTACAGGAACTGTTTCCGCTGAGACAATGTCGGGTGAAGACCCAATCAACCAAATAGGCAATTACTATATTCAAGGCTTAGCCGGTGCCGGTTTGGGTAATGCGGATGTAAAAACAGGCTCTCTCCAATCGTCAGTCTTTAAACTTGGCGGCAACGGTGAAATTAACTTTATGTTAAGCGGTAATCATGATCCGAATCATCTTTACGTTGCGTTAGTAAAGGCGGAAGACGATTCAATCCTATTCAGTGAGACGCCGGCAAATGGTGCGGTAAGTCCTGAATCTCTTCGACGGATCGTTTGGGATGCCAAAGCCTACTTAGGGCAAAAGGTGTTTTTGAAAGTTATGGATAATAGCCTAACAGGACACTTGAATGTCGACGATTTCCATGTTCGCAATACAGGTTCTCCTTCTTATGTGATGAATAATGAAGATTTTGAAAAAGGAGATTTATCTGGATGGACAGTAGGTGGAAACGCATTTTCAGTTTCTGATCAGGACACTGATTCTTCGGGAAATGCCTACGGGCAACAGCGCAATTATCATGTTATTGGAAATAACGAAGCGACAGGCACTTTAACATCCAGTACATTCAGGCTTGCCGGGACAGGGACTGTTAATTTTAAAATTAGCGGAGATATAGACGTTGACCATCTTTATGTATCATTAGTTCGAGCATCCGACCATAAAGAATTGTTTAGAGCAACGGGTCACAACTCTCACAGTTATCAAACCGTCAGTTGGGACGCTTCAAAATTTATAAATGAAGATCTTTATTTCTCCATTGTCGACAATGTGGCGACAGGTCATATCGATGTCGATGATTTCAACTATTATGTGTCACATGAAATTATGAATGGCGATTTCGAGAGCGGAGACTTACGAGGTTGGAAGATCGTTGAGGGTAACGCTTTTGATAATACGGTAACAACGCAGGATAAATTCTGGGGAACAAAGCCATTTATGCAAAATGGACTGTATCATCTCTGGGGCTTTCAAGGCGGCGGAGACGGCAGAAAGGGAATTATGGAATCCAGCCATTTCATCGCTTCGGGCGATAAGAATATCCCTACATCGGGAAGATTAACTTTCCTGATGGGCGGCGGTTCGGATATCGATAACTTATACGTTGCGCTAGTTAGGGATCGAACAGGCGAGATTCTTTTCACGACTACAGGCAAGGGTGATGAACAATATTCAGAGCATGCTTTTGACGCTACCCCGTATGCCGGTGAAGAACTGTATTTCCGGATTGTGGATCAAACAACTGCCGGATGGGGACACCTCAACCTAGATCGCTTTGTAACGGTGAATGCTGTTTCACAATTAGAAAACCCTGATTTTGAAACTGGCGATTTGTCTGGGTGGACGATGGAAGGTGAAGCATTCGCAGATTCTATCTCAAATTTACCCGGGAATGGAAACTATGGAACGTATTATGTGAACGGGAATAAAGCGAAAAACCCTGCCTTGACAGGTACATTGTCATCAAAAGTATTCCAATTGACAGGGACTGGCATTCTAAGCTTTTTGGTCGCTGGAGGCAAGGATGCTGAACAGCTGCATGTAGCACTAGTCAGAGCTTCTGACCATATGGAACTGTTTAAAGCCACGGGATCGGACTCAGACAACTTTCAGGATGTTACATGGGATGCATCAGCTTACCTGGGGGAAGAAGTATATTTTAAAGTCGTAGACCATAAAACCTCAGGTGCTTTTGGTTATATCAGTGCAGATGATTTTCAATTAAGTATTCCGCGTGAAAAATACTTAGAGCAATACAGACCACAGTTTCACTACACACCTGAAAAAAATTGGATGAATGATCCAAACGGTATGGTCTATTATAATGGAGAATACCATCTGTTTTATCAGCATACTCCTTTCTCTACATCTCCTGCTTTCGATAAGATGCATTGGGGGCATGCGGTAAGTACAGATCTTACCCATTGGAAAGAACTTCCACCGGCCATAGCGCCTGATGAACATGGTGCCATATTCTCAGGAGGTGCTGTAGTCGATGCGCATAACACATCCGGATTTTTTAATGAAGAAGGTTCCGGTCTGGTAGCGTTCTATACGCAAAATGGATCGCAGCAGGTGCAGAGTATCGCTTACAGTAAGGATAATGGCAGAACCTGGACGAAATATACAGGAAATCCTGTCCTGTTATCGGAAGCTGCAGCGGATGTAAGGGAACCTAAAGGAACTGCGCCGGATTTCAGGGATCCTAAAGTATTCTGGCATGAGGATACTCACAAATGGATCATGCAATTAGCAGTTGGTCATCACATTGAGTTCTATTCATCGACAAATTTAAAGCAATGGAATTATGAAAGCTCATTTGGTTCTGACGGTCTTGGCTCACATTTCGGCATCTATGAATGTCCTGATTTAATCGAATTGCCCGTCGATGGAGATCCAACCAAGAAGAAATGGGTTATGCTCATTAGCACCGGTGATGGTAACGGAAACAGAAGAGATGTTGACCCTCAGCCTCCTGGCAAAGGATCAGGTATGATGTATTTTGTCGGCACGTTCGATGGCAAAACCTTTACACCGGATGAACGGCCAACTCCTGATCAATCCAATTGGATTGACTATGGTTCAGATTTCTATGCAGCAGTAACATGGAGCAATATTCGGGATGAGCAAGGAAGACCCGTATGGCTCGGCTGGATGAATAACTGGAGATATGCGAGCAATACGCCTACAAGTACTTGGCGGGGTGGAATGAGCATTCCGCGTACGGTTGAGCTTAAGACGACAACGGATGGAATCCGTCTGACTCAGGAGCCGGTTCAGCAGTTGGAACAATTAAGAAAGCCGGTTCTGTATTGGACCAATTTCCAAGTTCAACAGGATAATAATGTGTTGCAAGCCGTATATGGAAGTACGATGGAAATTGTCGTGGAATTCGGTATTCAGGATGCATCGGAATTTGGATTTAAGGTTCGTAAGTCCAACTCGCAGGAGACAGTGATCGGGTATGACACGTCAAGTCAAAAAGTGTTTGTGGACCGTACACATTCAGGAGGACCTGATGTAAGTGATATTATCCCTGTCCGGCAAGAAGCTCCTCTGCTTCCGGAAAATAACAAAATTAAACTTCATATCTTTGTAGATGAGGATACCCTTGAAGTGTTTGCAAATGATGGAAGAAGAGTCTTCACAGATCAAATATTCCCTGATTCGAACAGCAAGGGTCTCGAGCTTTATGCAAAAAATGGGGAAGTGAACGTCAACTTTTTAAGTATTTATCAGCTTGACGGCATTTGGGCAGATAGGTCGATCAAGAAGCTTCAAATGGATAAAAGAAGCTACACGCTTGAAACGAATAGAACCCACTCAACCGTTGTATCGGCTCTTGTTTTAAGTCCAATGACTCAAACTGTAAATCAAGCGGTATATGGCGGTGCCATTCATGATGCAAACAACTCTGTAACGGGAATCGTTTATGGAGGTTTGCAGGGTATGCCATTAACGGTGTATGGATTTGGCGAACTAACAAGCAAACAAATGGTTACGGACCAAGCTGTATTCAAAAGCTCTGATCCTTCTATAGCCATTGTGAGTGCTGCTGGCATAGTGTACGGAAAGCGACCTGGTCAAACCTTGATTACAGCTGCGTATAAAGGACATGTGACAACAGCTTCCGTCACGGTTGTACAATCAAATGAAACTGATTCAGAACCTACGCCAGTAACCCCAGTAACTACAGGTGTGGGCACAACGCCTAACAATCATGACCGACTTGTTGTTCCGACTAGTTTAATTAATAAAATTGCTATGGGTAAAGTTTCAAAAGAGATGTTGAATAAAGCGTTGGATGCAGTCAGGAATGACGCTAAAGGCATCAAAAAGATAACAATCGAATTGGACAAAGCGGATGATGTTAAAGGGTACAGCATCGAGATACCATCTACGTTCTTATCGAGTGATCATGCTAATCGACAATTTGAAATTCGTAGTCCAATAGGCACAATGACTTTATCGAGTCAGATGTTTACCGAAGGCGCGTTCAATGAGAATGACAACATTGTTTTAAGTATGACCCTTGCTAATCAAGAGGCAGCTGGTAACGGCAAACAATCTGAAATCGGAACAAGACCGGTTCTTGAATTAATTGCCACTTTGAATGGTAAAGTTATTCCATGGCGTAATGCGGCTGCTCCTGTACAGGTAGCTATCAATTACACGCCTACAGCAGAAGAAATTAACCATACAGATCATTTAGTTGTTTGGTATCTGGATCCATCCGGCAGCATCGCGCCTGTTCCAAATGCTAAATTTAATAAAGCAACGGGTGAAATGATCTTTAAAACGATTCATTTCAGCTATTATGCAATTGCTTACGTGAATAAGTCCTTTGATGATCTTAATGATTATGCTTGGGCTAAAAAGCAGGTCGAACTCCTTGCATCCAAAGGCATTATTCAAGGCACAACTGAGACAGCTTTTGCTCCGCAAAAGGATATTACAAGGGCAGACTTTATTCTGCTGCTTGTACGCGCACTTGAATTAACGGCCCAAGCGGATTCCAACTTTGATGATGTTAAATCTGATGATTATTATTATGAAGCGGTCAGCATCGCTAAAAAGCTAGGTATTACAAATGGCATAGATGGAAGTCACTTTAACCCGAATGCTTCCATTACAAGGCAGGATATGATAGTTATGCTGAATAGAGCGATGGCTGCAGCAAAACGCGATACAGCCAAAGGTACAAAATCGGATTTGAATATATTCCAGGATAGTAATGATATTTCGTCATATGCCATTGACAGTGTTTCTACTCTTGTGAAATCCCATATTATTGAAGGAAACAACGGGAAGATTCATCCATTCGATCATACGACAAGGGCTGAGACGGCTGTAGTGCTTTACCGATTATTGATACTGGAATAATCGCAGCCAAGACGATAGTAACAAGATATAGCCCTAGCCTGCTTCATAACAGGCTAGGGCATTTTTTGTTTAGTAGAAAAATTTCAACAGTTGCAAGAGAATTTTCTATTATTTTTTGTATTTATCACAGGTATGATGAAGACACAGAAAACAAACATCCATTCTTTTAGGGAGGTGAGGTTTCTTTTAGGTAAGTGATTAGTGTCAATCATGATTGACTTTATTTGGGGGATTTGGTTGTATTCAAAAAAAAGGAAGGAGAAAAGAACATGCTAAAGAGCTTTGCAATTGAATAACTGTGTCGCTAAACGTGGTAGACAATTGGACTCTAAAACATGTTCATAGAAAACAATTACATTTAAATTATCACATATTTTTCTATTGTTCGACAAACTTTTTTTGAAAAAATTACTATAATTCGGAGGAAATTGAACATGAAAAACATGAAGATTTTGTTGTTACTTTTTGTTGTATTTGCACTTTCGGCTTGTGGTAAAGCAGCGGAAACCAAACCCGCAGCAGCAACTGGGGCGCCAGCAGAAACAGCTAGCGCAGCTAAAGCAGCAGATCCGGCACCAAAGAAAAAAGTGGTTATCGGTTTGACCGTACAAAACTTAAGCAATCCTTTTTTCGTAGCGATGTCCAAAGGTGCAGCTGAAGCTGCTAAGAAACACGGCGGTGAAGTTATCGCAGTTAGCGCAGAAGATAATTTGGCTACACAAACTGCTCAAATCGAAGATTTTATTACTAAAAAAGTAAGTATGATTATTCTAAGTTCCGTAGATACCAAAGGTATTGCAGCAGCAGTGGGTCAAGCTAAAGCAGCAGGTATCCCCATCATTTCAGTCGATACAATTTCTGAAGGCGGCGTTAATGCGAGTGTAACTTCCGATAACGTTCAAGCAGGAAGAATCGCAGGTGAATATTTGGTTAAACGGTTGAACGGAAAAGGAAATATTGCTGTATTAGATGGCCCGCCGGTATCCGCTGTAACAGACCGTATTGCCGGATTTAAAGAAGCTCTCAAAGCAGCTCCGGGAATTAAAATCGTTGCTAATCAAAACGGTAACGGCAACCGTGAAACATCGCTGGCGAAGATGGAAACCATCCTGCAAGCAAACGGTAAAGGACAAATCGATGCGGTATTTGCTATTAATGATCCAACAGGTATTGGCGCTAAAATCGCAGCAGAACAAGCCGGTCGAGACAAGGAAATGTTTATTGTTGGGGTGGATGGATCTCCGGATGCAGTAACGACACTTAAAGAAAACAAAAGCTATGTTGGAAGCTCAGCACAAAATCCGTTTAATATGATTACCATTGCAGTTGAAACGGCATTTAAAGTTCTTGCTGGTGAAAAAGTGGAACCATTAATTAAACTTCCAACTGATTTCATTACGACAGAAAACGTTAAAGACTATAAAGGCTGGTAATATTGAATCATTATTATGATGTGGTACCTGCTAGTGGGTACCACATCGTAGTTATTCAGTCTTCTATCATTGATATAAATAAATAATTTGGTGGAGTGAGAACATGGAAGCTGTGCAAGCGGAAGTTGAAAATAACATTTCCTCTGAATCGTCGTCACAAGTCTTAAGCATGCGTGCGATCACCAAGTCTTTCTCAGGGGTTACTGTATTAAAAAACATAAATATTGACCTGCATAAAGGTGAAGTCCATGCTTTAATGGGAGAGAACGGCGCAGGTAAGTCGACGCTTATGAAGATTATGGCAGGGATATACCGTCCAGATAACGGCGAGATTATGTATCGAGGCAAATCGATCACATGGCATAATGCGATGGAAGCGCGAGAGAAAGGCATTAGTGTCATTCATCAAGAGCTGAATCTTTCTCCGAATATAACCATAGGTGAAAACGTATTAATGGGAACCAAATTCCCGAAAAATAAGTTCGGTATGGTGGACTGGAAGAAAGTTCACGAACGAGCACATTTCCTATTAAAATCAATCGGATCTGATCTAGATCCTAGATCATATGTCTCAACCTTAAGTGTCGCCCAACAACAAATGGTGGAAATCGCTAGAGCCCTATCAATAGAAGCAGAAGTTCTAGTGATGGATGAACCAACAGCTTCGTTAACACACAAAGAAATAGATAAGCTGTTTATTATTATTAATGAATTAAAACAAAAAGGTGTTGCGATTGTTTACATTTCACATCGCATGGATGAAATTTTTAAAATTTCTGATCGCTGTACCATTTTGCGTGATGGAGAGTGGATTACAACGATTCCTATCGCCGAAACCAATCCGGAGCATCTAGTTAAGACAATGGTTGGCCGTGAATTAACCGACTTATTTCAAAAACCGCCTTCACATACGATTTGGATTAAAGATAAAACCCCGGTTTTAGAGGTTAGAGGTTTATCTGATAACAAAAATGTAAAGGATATTTCGCTAGAGGTGCATTCAGGAGAAATTGTTGGGATTTCAGGATTGGTAGGGGCAGGAAGAACTGAATTAGTCAGAGCTATCTTTGGTTTATCGGAAATATCATCAGGTGAAATTCTGATTAACGGTCAACCGGTGAAAATCACTTCTCCACAAGACGCTATACGATATGGTATTGCTCATGTTCCGGAAAGTCGTAAAGAACAAGGATTATTCCTGAATATGTCTGTCAAAGAAAATATTATGATGGCTGAAATGTATAAATATCGAAAAGCAGCCCTCTTAGATTGGTCGCAAATAAGCAATGAAGCTGACATGTATATAAGAGAACTAGGCATTAAAACGGCAAACAAAGAACAAAAGGTGGTCAGCTTAAGCGGAGGAAATCAGCAAAAAGCGCTGCTTGCACGTTGGTTATCCATCCAGCCCAAAGTGCTTTTGTTAGATGAACCGACGAGAGGTGTCGACATTGGCGCCAAAACTGAAATTCATAAAGTGATTTGTAAATTAGCCAAAAACGGTCTTGCTGTGCTAGTCATTTCCTCTGAACTGCCAGAAATACTAGCGCTGAGTGATCGTATACTTGTTATGCATGAGGGTAAATTACGGGCAAACTTACAACGTGAAGACGCGACACAAGAAAAGATCATGTATTATGCAACGGGGGAGATCAAATGAGCGCTGGAATGGAAGCAATCGTGAATAAAAAACATAATGTTGGATTATCTATGGGGAAAATTTGGAACCAACTAGGCATGTTAATTGTATTAGTTGCTATTTGTATCATACTAGCCATTTTTGCACCTAATTTCACGGATACGGGCAATATTCTTAATATATTAAAACAATCATCCGTTAACGGAATTCTTGCGGCGGGTATGACATTAGTTATTCTGACTGGCGGGATTGATTTATCTGTGGGATCTACGATCGCACTTTCGGGCGTTATTTCCGTATTGCTTTCAAAACAAGGAATTAACCCTTTTATTGCCATGTTCGCTGGGATTGCGGTGGGATATGCAGCTGGTTGGATCAATGGTTTCCTGACTGCAAGAACTAAACTTCCATCCTTTATTGTTACATTAGGCAGTATGACTTATATAAGAGGTGCTGCTTTTGTGATTAGCGGGGGATTACCTACCATACTGGCATCAGAACCGTTTAAGTTTATTGGATCAGGGAAGATCCTATCGGTTCCAACACCGATATACATTATGCTCATTGTCTATTTGGTGATGTTTATCGTACTTAAATATACGATGTTTGGTAGACATATTTATGCGATTGGCGGTAATGAAGAGGCAGCGAGATTAACAGGTATTAAGGTTGAAAAGACATTAATTAATGTGTATGCCATAAGTGGTTTATGTGCGGGATTAGCTGGCGTAGTTCTTGCAGGGCGTTTAATTTCCGGTCAGCCGAATGCTGGAAGCATGGCCGAGCTTGATGCTATTGCTGCTGTTGTTCTCGGCGGCACGAGCCTAGCGGGGGGAATTGGCCGAATTCAGATGACCATCATTGGTGTGTTAATCTTGGGCGTAATTAGAAATGGATTGACACTTTTAAATGTTAGCTTCTTTTGGCAAACCGTTATTACAGGTGTTGTTATCGTACTTGCGGTGCTATTGGATCGTCTTCGCAGCGATAAGTAAGAGGAAGGGCTGTTACTATGGTGAAATTTCATTTCAAGAGCATACGTACCCGCACATTAGTCACGATTCTACCATGGTTAATTTTATCTATGTTTGTGTTGTCTGCGTTAAGTTACAGCTATTCTAAACAAATTATCAATGCGGAAATCCAAGATAAAATGGCATATCAATTAAACGCAACGATCAACAATATGCAAACCATATTAACAGCGCACAGTAAAATACCTGAAAGCTTAGCACGCACGATTGAACCTGTAGGTGACAAGATTGATAAAGGTAAATATTTTCAAATTATTCAAGGTTTGTTGTCCACTAACCCGGATACCTTTGGCGTTGGGATTTGGTATGAGCCCTACCAATATAAAAATTATTTGCAATATTACAGCTCCTATGCCTACCGGGATAACGGTCGCATTTTATTTTCCAATGATTATGATACGAAAGAATATAATTATCCCGAAAAAGAGTGGTATCTGCTTGGTAAAAACACAAAGGAAACCATGGTATGGACGGATCCATTTTATGATAAAACCTCTGGCGCTATGATATTAACAACGGCTGTTCCGTTTTATAACAATAATAAATTTCAAGGGGTCGTTACAGCCAACATCAATTTAACCAACTTACAGCAGAAAATTTCAGACATGCATGTTGGAAAAAATGGATGGGCTTTTTTGTTGGATCGAAATGGGAACTTTATTGCTAATAAAGATAACCAGAATGCAACGAATCATCAGATCATGAATGACCCTAATGTAAGTTTGGCCCAAATTGGCCAAGAAATACTGTCGAATAACAATGGAAATGCCGTTTTTAGTGACGATAAAGGATCCAATAAAGTGTATTATCAGACGGTTCCGGATACATCTTGGAAACTGGCAATCGTTATTTCGCAGGAGGAGCTTTACCAAAAGCTAAACGATTATTTTATCATTTCGCTTATGATTATAATTGTGTTGATTTGTTTTATTATCATGGTAATTTATTTCTACAGTTTATACATTACCAATAACATTAAGAAAGTAAATATACTTTCTCAATCGATGTCAAACGGGGATTTAACCCAAACTATACCTATAAAAACGGTCGACGAATTTGGCCAAATGGGCACAAATCTAAATACAATGGCAAGTAACTTGAAGTCCATTCTATTGCAAGTATCTGAAAGTGCGAAAAGCGTGTCTGTCACTTCTGTTCTTTTATCCGATAATGCGGAACAATCTGCGAAAGCAACAGAAGAAATTGCTCAATCGATTCAAGAAGTAGCGAGTAGTACACATACACAACTTTCATTAACTGATGAAGCTGTTGAAGAAACAACAGACATGTTTGTAAATATCAAAAAAATTACACAACGAATTGAACTTTCAAGCCAATCAGCAGAGGATGCGCTGCAAACGGCCATTGAAGGAAAAGCGAATATTGCGGAAGCAGTAAGTCAAATCAATGTGATTTCGCGAAACTCATCCGATTCGGTTGCGATCGTCCACCAATTAGAAGAGAAATCCAAAAAGATCAATCACATCATGACATTACTATCCACCATTGCAAAGCAAACAAACATGCTTGCTTTAAATGCGGGTGTTATTGCTGCTCAAGCAGGAGCAAATGGAAAAACATTTACGGTGATTTCTCGGGAAATTCGCCTTCTTGCTGAAAATTCGATGCAATCGAATCAGGAAATCAATACCTTAGTAACGGAGATTCAGGAGGATATCTCGAAAGCAGTGAAAGCCATGGAAGATGGTGATTCTGCAGTTCAAGAAGGGAAGCTGCTTACGAAGAAAGCAGGAGACTCCTTTACTAATATCCTTAAACTAGTTGAAGGGGTTTCTGAGCAAGCGGGCGAAATGACAAATGAAATTAAATGGATTCAAACGAATATGCAAAAAATGGTTGAAATTATGGAGGTAGTCTCTAATCTATACGGAAGTTCAGCAAGTTCGACCAATCACATCTCGGCAACGACAGAGGAACAGACAGCGGCAATCCAAGAAGTTGCTTCCTATTCCAGCGAATTAGCCCATATGGCTAAGGTCTTACAACAAGCTGTGGCTTCATTTAAGCTCAAGTAATTCGTAGATCAAAGGATGCCAACTTTATCAGAGATCAATGAACTAATTGACTATGCGTGATAATCGGAAACATGAGGTAGTTTGCTCTAAGCTGATAATAGCTAGGCAGACTGCTTTTTTTTCATTTTTGCAAGCGGTTATATTTTATTTAAAGGATGTGATCGATATGCAAGTAATATTTTCCCTCAGAGTTATCTGGTGGCCAGCAGCCGCTCATTTTTTAAAGCCACACAGCACGCATTGAATACATCATTATTTATTTCCCCGCTACATCATTTCCTTGAAAGGTGAACGATTTCTTTATCAAGTTTGTTGATTTCGTTCTGTACCATCTCAGTTTCCTTATGTTTTATGATGTAGATGCGCACTTTTTTGACCCGTTTTTCTGATAGGTTGCGCATACATATAATTGACGGTCAACATCGTGTAAGATAGTTTAAGCATCTAATTGTATCAATATTGTAAATTTTATGGTAGAAAAGAATGGATATAAATTGATATAGAGATCGTTGATTAATCTAGAATTTTTGAAGCGAAATGCTTATTTTACAAAAACTTAACGACTTAAGTCATTGTATATGTCAGTGACATGGATTAAGCTCACTATAGATCACTGATCTATGTGTGATTCTTAGCAAACGAGGGATAACCAGGGATGAAAAATGCACACGCGTCAAAGAAATCGAGCCTACTGTATCTGCAAATAGCTGATAAGGCCATAGGCATTATCCAGAGCCGCAGGCTTCAACCGCATGATCCCGTCCCTTCGGAAGGAGAGCTTGCGAAGTTGTTCGGTGTTAGCCGGATGACGAGTAAGCTGGCGTTGGAACGGTTGGTCGAGCAGGGTCTGGTGTACCGTTTGCCGAGAAGGGGAACCTTCCTTTCCGGACCAAGGGATGGAGAGCCTTATAACGGAGTACTACCGTCAGAAAGTAAAGCGCTTCCAGTTGAGGATAAGCAGAGTAAGCAGATAGCTCTTATAGTGCCCCATCTATCTGATTACACTTCAAAAATTATCGCAGCAGCAGAGATCGAAGTGCGAAAACACGATTGCGATCTTATTCTGAAAATCAGCAAGGATAAAGATGATGAGGATCGTTGCCTGCAGAGACTTGTTGAAGGGGGAATAGACGGCATCGTTTTATTTCCTCAAGGGCGCAAGACATGCAGTGACCAGGTGCTGAGATTGAAATTACAGCAGTTTCCGATTGTTATTATCGACCGAATCTTTCGTGAGGTTCAGATTGATTGCGTGTATCACGATCACTATCAGGGCTCTTACCAGATGACCAAGTATTTGATCGAGAAGGGGCACCGGGAAATCGGATATACCTCGAACTCGATAGATAATATCACTAGCAGGGAGGAGAGGTATCTAGGTTATATCCAGGCGTTGCTCGATCATGCGATTCCAGTCAAAAATCAATATATTCATTTTAAAACCGTGCCATGCAATCCAAGTCGTATTAACGAGAGCGACCCTGAACAGGAAGGGTTTATTCAGGAAAATCCGCAGATGACAGCCCTCATGTGCGGGGATGATCATGTGGCCATTTCAACCTTATATACTGCCTTGAGTATGGGGATCTCTGTCCCAGATAAGCTTTCAATTGTTGGGTTCTCCGATATCCAGTTATCAGCGTTAACGCCGATTCCTCTTACAACGGTCAGACAGGATACCGGGCAGCTTGCCCAATCGGCATTTAATCTTCTTATGAAACGCATAAATCATTCACATGAGAAAACGATTACAATCAAAATTCAAACGAAGATCGTAGAGAGGAAATCCGTTCTTTAGGATTGACAGAAGGAGTTTATATGAAAATTCATTTTCTAGGAACCGCAGCTGCAGAGGGCTTTCCGAATGCATTTTGCCGCTGTGAGCATTGCCTCAAAGCTCGGAAGCTCGGAGGAAAAAACATACGTACACGAACCTCGGCCATCATTGACGATGTAATCAAGTTCGACTATTCGCCAGATTCTTATATGCAGGCGCTTCGAGACAACATTGATTTGGGCGCTATCGAGCACCTGCTTGTCACCCATACGCACTCCGATCATTTTAATGCTTATGATTTGGAATGCCGGAGAGCGGGAATTGCTCACGAACTTCAGCATCCGATGCATATCTATGGGAATGATGCCGTGATGTACCATACGCGTGTTGCCATCGGCCGCTTTGAAGGAGAAAGGTTTGCTTTTCATCTGCTGCGCCCATTCGAGACGATAAAGGTAGGTGATGCACTTGTTACATCGCTCCTGGCGGATCATGACCGTATGGAAACATGCTTATTGTATGTGATCGAAAAGGATGGCAAAAAGCTGCTGTATGGACATGATTCGGGCTGGTTTCCAGAAGCTACTTGGGCATGGTTAAAGGGGAAAAATCTGGATTGTGCTATACTCGACTGCACGCACGGATACACGGGGAATTCACGAGATCGCAATCATATGTGTATTGAGACGGTGCTGGAGGCCCAGCGTGAGTTTCGGAAAGAAAACATATTGAAAGAGGAAGGGCACATCATCGTCACGCACTTTAGCCATAATTCCAAACTGCTTCACGATGAATTTGACGAAATTTTCAAACCCGCCGGGGTTGTAGTAGCCTATGATGGATTGATCTTTAATATCTAGAAATCCAGATGCTAATAGTCTCATTGTTTTTATAAAAAATCAATCTATAACCTAAAGGAGAGTCGAAAAATATGATGAGAAAAATGATAAGCGTATCTTTAATATCAATTATGTGTTTAGCGGTAACTGCCTGCGGTGGAGGCAATACAAACGGTAATACGGCGGGGACTACGGCACCGACTAGTACACCGGCCGCATCTGCACCTGCATCGAAAGAACCGGTTAAGAATGAAAAGTTGATTGTTTATACGAACGCGAATTCAGACGGCAGAGGCGATTGGTTAGTCCAGAAGGCGAAAGACGCTGGATTTGATATCGAAATTGTCGGTGCCGGCGGAGCAAATTTAACGAATCGCTTGATAGCCGAGAAAAACAATCCAGTTGCGGACGTCATCTATGGATTAAACAATATGCTTTATGAAAATTTAAAGAAAGAAAAAGTTCTTGCCAAATATGCCCCAGCATGGGCGGGAGAAATTGAAGCAGGCTTGAACGACACGGAAGGATATTACCATGGTTTGGTCAAGCAAGCCATTCTGATTGGCTATAATCCAAAGACTTATACAGCGGATACAGCACCGAAGGATTGGTCCGATGTGTATAGCAATCCGCAGTTCAAAGGTAAATATGAGACTCCCACTCAGCTTGATCAAATTACTCCTCAGCTAATAGTGGCAAGCATATTGACCAAATACAAAGATGACAAAGGCCAGTATGGAATTTCCAAGCAAGGCTGGGATGAAATCAAGAAGTTGTATGACAACGGTGTCCCAGCTGTTAAAGGCGAAGATTTCTATCAGAATATGGTTAACGGAAAATCCCCGATTGGAGCCGTCGTTTCGGGCACTCTGCAGGCAAAAGAGAAACAATATGGGGTTAAAGCGGGAATTGTAAGTCCAAGTAGTGGAGTACCCATGATTGTAGAACAAGCGGCTATCGCGAATGGGACTAAGAAAATGGAAACGGCAAAAAGGTTTATCGACTGGATCGGTTCGGCGGACGTGCAAGGACAATTTGCCGCACAATTCAATGCCATGCCTGCGAATACGAAAGCTGTCGCAAAAGCAAACAAAGATGTGCAAGCTCTTTATGCGTCAATCAAGCCAATAGCATTTGACTGGGTATTTGTTGCCGGAAACCTTGGGAAATGGGTAGAAAAAATTCAATTGGAAATTATGAAATAAGGTTTGATGATTCAAGCTGCATGTTGGAATATTCCATGCATGCAGCCTGTTTATTAAAAAAATACTTTTTACAGAGGTCAAAAATGATTACATTTAAAGATGTTCAAATTCATTTCGGCGATTTCCATGCTATCAAGAAACTTAATCTCGACATCAGAGAAGGAGAATTTTTTACGTTCCTCGGGCCGTCGGGATGCGGGAAAACGACTATTCTTCGGAGCTTGGTAGGTTTTATAAATCCTGCGAGTGGACAGATCCTGTTGAATGATCGGGATATCACCCAAGTGCCTATTGAAAAGCGTGAAATCAGCATGGTCTTTCAAAGCTATGCGCTGTTTCCCACATTAAATGTATACGAAAACATAGCTTTTGGCATGAGGGTGAAAAAGTTCTCTAAAGCCGAGGTAGATGCGCAGGTTAAAGAGATTGCCCGAAAAGTAGACTTAAGCGAGGAACAGCTCGTCAAAAAAGTGTCCGAGTTATCGGGCGGTCAGCAGCAGCGTGTCGCTATCGCGAGGGCTCTTGTGCTCAAGCCTAGCATACTTGCATTGGATGAGCCTTTGTCCAATTTGGACGCCAAGCTGAGAGTGCAATTGCGTAATGAGTTAAAGGATCTTCAGAAGAAGTTTGGGATCACTACGGTATATGTAACGCATGATCAGGAAGAAGCCTTAACTTTATCGGATCGAATCGCTGTATTTAACAAGGGGATTGTGGAACAAGTCGGTACGCCGCGGGAAATTTACAATGAATCTAAGACGGAATTTGTTTGTAACTTTATTGGCGATATTAATCTGATTCAACCGACGATTATTCAGAACTCTCCCTTAAAGGATTTCATTGATCCCGCCAAAAAATCGTATATTCGAAACGAAAAAATAAGCCTCACACCAATAGCTCAGGGTAAAAATGCCGTACAATTAAAAGGGAAAATTGTGGATCAGGAATTTTATGGCATTTACACAAAATATTCGGTGGAGATTGCAGGCGGCGGGATATTGAAGACCGTTGAAACAGAAAAAGGACATGACCAATACCAAACGGGAGATGAGATTGACATTTATATGCATGCCGGCGATATTTTGCAGTACTAGGGGGTCATATTGTTGAACGTACAGATTACTAAAAAAGCGCGGTCGTCCGTCCCTTTGTCCACATTGATATTCTATGCTTTGATAGCATGGTTTGTCATCGCCTTTCTGATTTATCCGAATCTTAATGTTTATTATGAAATCTTTTTCGGTAAGGGAAATTTTTCATTTGAACCCGTTCAAAAGCTGTTATCCTCCGCTCGTGCCATGAAAAGCTTGTACAACAGCTTTATTTTAGCGATTTCGCTTATTTTTACGGTAAACCTTGTCGGGATCTTCTTGGTTCTGGTTGTCGAGTACTTTGATATCAAAGGCGCAAAGATATTAAGGCTTGGCTATTTTACAACGCTCATCTACAGCGGCGTTGTGCTTGTATCCGGTTACAAATTGATTTACGGTGAAACGGGACTTATGACGAAAGTCTTGGCCTTTGTATTTCCTTCCTTTGATACGACGTGGTTTCACGGCTATTGGGCAGTGCTATTTGTCATGACGTTCGCCTGTACATCCAACCATGTGCTTTTTTTAAGCAATGCTATGCGTAAAGTGGATTTTCAAACAATCGAAGCAGCGAAAAACATGGGGGCATCGCCCTTTTATATTCTGAGACGGGTCGTACTTCCCGTATTGAAGCCGACTATTTATGCGTTGACGATTCTCCTCTTTCTTACAGGATTAGCTGCAACATCGGCGCCTCTGATTCTGGGAGGGACGGAATTTCAAACGATTACGCCTATGATTCTTGCCTTCGCCAACAGCACTTATTCCAAAGATTTAGCCGCGTTGCTTGCGCTCGTTCTCGGATTGGCAACCATGGTTTTGCTGTCCATCATGATCCGGTTTGAAAGAAAAGGAAATTTCATGTCGGTATCCAAAGTTAAATCCGAGATGGTTAAGCAAAAAATCATTCATCCGCTTGCGAATGTGCTTACCCATGCCGCAGCTTATCTTCTGTTTCTGATCTATGTCATTCCTGTCATTCTTATTATTGCTTTTTCCTTTACAGATGCCCAAAGCATTGCAAAAGCATCGATTTCCTTCAGCAATTTGACTTTGAACAATTATATCCAAGTGTTTTCAAGTCTTTCCGCTTTTAAACCTTATCTGGTAAGTGTCTGCTATGCAGCGGCAGCGTCAATTACCGTTGTGGCTTTGGCTTTAATGGCTTCCCGAATATTGCATAAATATAAGAACACCTGGACCGATATGCTGGAGTATTCCCTGCTGATCCCGTGGATGCTGCCTTCAACATTAATTGCAATCGGTCTGATTGTCACCTTTGGCATACCTCGGCTTATTATTGGCAATAACGTGTTGGTCGGATCCGTATGGTTGCTGTTCATTGCCTATGTGATCGTCCACATTCCATTTACCCTTCGTATGGTGAAGGCATCCTTCTTCAGTCTTGACAGTAATCTTGAGGATGCAGCCAAAAATTTGGGTGCCAAATCCTTTTATACCTTCAGAAGGGTACTTCTGCCCATCATTCTTCCCTCCACGCTGGCTGTCCTTGCTTTGAATTTCAACGGGATATTGGCGGATTATGACCTGACGGTATTTCTGTATCACCCTCTGTACCAGCCGTTGGGCATTGTTATCAAAAATAGTACAGATGCAGATGCGGTGGCTGATTCAAAAGCACTGACTCTTGTCTATTCTGTGATTTTGATGATTATGTCTGCCCTTACCTTATATTTTGTATACGGTAGAAGAAGTAAAGGCTAGCATTGAAAATGAAAAAACCTTCCTACTGATATTATCCCCTTATGGTTAACAGTGAAGAAAAGTCCATGGGTACAATGGACTTGAAAGCTGCTAAACTAGAGGGGATTTTTTCATGGCAAAATAGCGACATGTATTAATTAATGAAGTCAAGGATTGTCTTCCGCTAGCTATTAGCCCCGGCTGATAAATACTCGACAGTCTTTTTTTCCAGTAGGGCTAAAACCGTAAAAAATGACATGGAGATCATAAATTAATCTATACTAGGAATTTCATTAATTCATTATAATGATTGTTGAAAGCGTTTTCCGAATGAACGATCATACGGAGGAAGGGGTTGGATTTGGAAAGAAGTTGAGCCTGCTGTTTAAAGGTAGTTATTCACGAAAATAAAGGAGGCTTTTAGATGTTCTTCTTCGAAATGTCTAAGCAGCAAGTTTTTAAAAGGGGATTAAGCTTAGTTCTTTCGTTTGCCCTAATACTTTCGCTGATCAGCCTATCCGGTTTTCCGACATCATCGGTTCATGCAGCGACAGGAGATGGCTTAGGTTTATTGGAAATAGAAGTGAACAAGCCGGTAAACGCAGTCGTTGATCTGAATCAAGCAACCATTCATATATCATTGCCCTACGGCACCTTATACCAAATGTTGAATGTAAGGACAAACCCGGGCGTTACCTCGACGCTATTCAGAAGTAACAAATTAACCACCATCTCTTTTACTGTCAGCGGCATTAACAAAGGAGATGCCAAGATGGACCAATTTTCAACCAGCGGAACCACTTTATATTATCTGGTGGTAACCGACAAGAATAACAGTATGAACAGCCGAACCTATACCATAACTGTTAATGTAGATATGACTTTGCCTCCTATAACAGGGATGGGAGCCAATGACAAGTATTTGCCTCTCAATATTCGAGGGGGAGAATATGTATGGGATGTTTTGGGCGCATCCAAAATCGGCAATGGCAGTACTACGGGTTCTATTGAAGGCCCGAACACCCCCTCATCTTACAGTGGGAAAACATGGTCGCAATCAGTCTATGACCGCTCTGGGGACTACCCGGTGGCTTCGACAGTTCATGAAGCATGGCTGGGGGATAACATGTATTTGCAAACTATAGGCAGAAATGATACGAATTCACTTACAAAATACGGGATCGCAAATATGCCAGGAACCGACAAACTAGGCTCCGACATTTTGCGTTATCACGAATTTATGCCTTTTGTTGCCCCGGATGGCGTAAGCCGGGACGACGGCGATCGTGGCGAAGTGGGCAGCGATCGTCAGAGGCTGGAGATTAAAAGCAACACCAACGCTGCAAGTAGCGATGCAAACAGTAAGGGCGGCGACATTGTGACCCACCACTGGAGGCTTATGCTCCCATCGGAAACTTTAAGGTTTCAGAAGGATGTCGGCGATCACCATGCCGGAGATTTTATTGCTCCCCATAGGTTTTGGCACATCTTCCAACTGAAAGAAATAGCTGGAAACGCAGCAGGACAGCCAGTGGCCACCCTTTCTCTGGTATCAAGCGAAGGCAAAGGGCAACTAGAATTCAGGAACAATCCTGATGGCGGCTATGCAGACAGAATAAAGCCGTTATTCACGATTCCATTTGAACAGGTCGTTGACCGCTGGCTCGATTTTGATGTTACGATTTTAACAGCCGATAACGGTTATATTTACGGTAAGCTTATCGATTTGGAAACAGGTAAGGTGCTTTTTGAAGGCGGTATGACAGCCGAAACCTACAGACGCCCTGAAGTGGAAAACCCGATTACCGGCAGAAACGAAAGAGGCGACCTGCCTGTTGAATCGGGCCAGCAAAACCGTTCCAAATGGGGTCTTTACCGGGGCATGTATAATGGTGCAGGAGATGCGGCCTATGCAGATGAATTCCAATCCGCAACCATGTATCTCTCCGATACATACTTGATCAAGAGGGATAAAGACAGCTATATTTTCCATGATGGATGGAATCCCAAAGATCAACCTAAGGATATTGTAGCGTGGTCAAGGACGAAAGAAATTACAGCTTCCAAAGGTACAGCGTTTGGAAGTTTAAGCTTGCCTTCACAGCTGGATGTAACCTTGAGTACGGGGTTGACAGAAAAGGTGAACGTTACATGGAGCTCCGCAGGTTATAAACCCGATGACATGGGCACTTACAGGATTTATGGCGGATTTAACGCTACTACGAGCTTGACGAACACCAAAAACATTAAGCCATATATCGATGTTACCCTGTGGGATCTGACTCCACCGATTACGAAGGCTCAGATGGATCCGATGCCGCAGAACGGCTGGCTAAACAAGGAGGCGTCCGTCACGCTTTCGGTTTATGACGATCTCTCAGGTGTAGCGAAAACGGAATACAGGCTGGGGGATCAAGCAAATTGGCAAACCTATGCCGGACCGATCACCTTTACGAATGACGGCGTAAGCCGGCTGGAGTACCGTTCTATCGACGTCGTAGGCAACATCGAGCAAACGAAGGAGCTCATCGTCCAGATTGACAAATCGAAGCCGGTTTTTGTGCTGACGGCAGACGGGAAACCGCTTGCGGAAGGTGCAGTTTTCTCAGATGATCGCCCGATTGCACTTCTTCTTAACGCGAACGATGCACTATCCGGTTTATCGACCCAGGAACTCACCCTGAACGGAATGCGGCTAACGAACGGCGCTTCCGTTGATTTGGCCGGTAAGCTTGGCCTTCATACCCTGAGGATCGTCATCACCGACCAGGCCGGCAATACGACGGATGAGTCTGTCGACTTAACAATAACCGCCACCCCCGAAGGAGTATCCAAATTGATGGACCGATATGTCGAAGCCGGTGAATTGAAGAGTCCGTTGGTTGAACAATTGCGCAACAGTTTGAACCAGGCTTTGCATCAATTGGACAAAGCCGATAAGGACAATGCGGCCAAACATATGCAGGACTTCTTGAAGCACCTGAATAACGAGCCGCAGGCGAATAATGTCTCCGAAGCCGTGAGGTTCGTCCTCGGAATAGACGCCAATGCTTTGATCACAGAATGGTCCGCGAAGTAAATAATACAGCATCGTGCAGCACATAAACAAAAGCATCCGGCCCGGATTGGCGGATGCTTTTGCTCTCTGGACTTAGAACGGCTGCCATTGAGGCAGCCACTTTTTAATTGGACCATACATGTGCAAAAGAAAGAAAACATTAATTAGAGTGGGAGGAATCCAATGTTTAACGTGTTGATCGTGGACGACGAAAAATTTGAACGTGACGGGATCAAATTTCTGCTCTCCAAATACAACTTTAACGTTAGCGTTACCGAAGCGCAAAATGGTAAAGAGGCGCTTGATTATCTTCTTCACCATGAAGTGGATGTAATGATTACGGATATTAGAATGCCGATCATGGATGGAATAAGCTTGGTGAAGTCGCTTAGAAAGCATAACGAATCGTTGAAAATCGTCATTTCCAGCGCATACGGCGAATTCGAATATGCCAAGAAAGCCATCGAGCTTGGCGTGGAACATTATATATTAAAACCAGTTGACATCGAAGAGTTTATAGACGTCATTCGAAAAGTGTTCAGCTCGTGCGAAGCCGGAAGAATAGAGAAAGAAAGAAGAGAGAAGCTGTTGGCTGGTTATCATCGAAGCATCAAATACGAGAAGGAACAAATCATGCTGGATCTCATCCATGGGGCAAGCGTCGATGTGCCGATGAAGACAAGAATGCGGCAATCCGATTTCGATTACCCATATAACTGTTTCCAATTGATCTTGATCCAAGTGAACTTCAAAATATTTGATTTGGTAGCCTATCGGCTGGAGAATGATTTGCGCATGATGATTCAAACGCCATATGACCATGTCAATTTGAATGAATATCAAAGTGTGATCTTGTTAAAATCACACCATGTGCTCACACATTCCGAATTGCTGGAGATTGGCAGCCGGATGCAGCAGTTTTTTACTACTAATGACCTGACCGCCGCGTGGATCGTATTCGGCAGATCGGTTAACAAAATCGAGGATCTTCATGATGCATATGCGGATATGGAGACGATGCTTGACTACCATCTCTTCGGTCATGGAGAAGGCGGTTTATTGTTCGTGGATCAGTTCTATGTGAAGGAAGAGCAGCCTTCCTCGATCATGAACCGGGATTTGGAGGAGATAAAGGACTTGATTCGATTTCGAAACCTCAAAGAAGGAAAGCGGCGTATCTCCTTGTTCTTTGACGAGCTTCAGGAAAGCAATCATTTCTCTAGTATTTACGTCAAGCATTTGTGTGTGGAGATTATAAAAGAAATTTGCGCAAATTACCCCATTCATGCTCATAAATTTCAAAGTGTCATTCGAGACGTGTATTTAATTCGTACGCCTGCTGACATCAAGAAGATTATTTACGCTTTGCTCGATAATGAAGATTCCGATACGACCAGCGACAATATCGACCAGAATCGTAAAGTGATCCAGGAAGTTATTGACCTTATCGCCAAACAGTACAATCAGGATATTAGCTTGGACACGATCGCTGCAGGCGTTCATTTGTCCCCAAGCTATTTAAGTCATTTATTTAAGAAAGAAACAGGCGAAAATATGGTCAAATATATTACAAGCATAAGACTTAAGGAAGCCAGCCATTACTTGAGGAGTACGAATATGAAGATCGTTGACATCAGTAAAGAAGTGGGGTTCTCCAATTTGCCTTACTTCTGCACCTTATTCAAGAACTATTACGGTCTTACCCCTGCAAAGTATAGGGAGAAAGTAGAATGAAGCGGGCCCACCGGATTCATGCATTTCAATTCGCTTCTATTAGGCAAAAACTGTTCTTCTCTTATATATTACTAATTGTGATCCCGATTGTGGTATTGGGCTTGTATTCTTATTATCAGTCTAAGTTATTGCTCCAAAAACAGGCGCTACAGGGAATACAAGAGACGATTCGAACGATTTCTGACAATATGGACTATAAGGCGGATCAATATAACCGGATTATGGATTCCATTGTGTACAATACTGGCATCCTCAAAATATTTAATAACGATTATACGGACGTATCCAATTTATCTTATGATTTAAGAAGCTACCTAGATCCTACGTTCAACATGATTAAGGGAATGAACAAGGAGATTATTCAGCTTACCGTTTACACGCAAAATAAACTGCCAGAATACGGTGATTTCATTCAAAACAGCAGCCGTGTATCGGAAACGAATTGGTACCGGAGCGCTTCGGTTAACGTTAATACGGAATGGTATTGGGAAGATGGAAACTTGATTGTAGCCAGGAAAATACCGGACATATTCCAGCTCCGAAATCCCAGTACAGTCTCTATGAATCTTACCTATAGCAAAATGTTCGAAGGTGTGCAGGGCAAAGAAATGAACAATTTCGGTATCGTCGTAAGAGATAAGAATGCAAATGTCGTTTACAGCAATTCCGCCTACCTCAAACAACGCCCCCTTTTTGAGGCTATGGGCAAATCCTCCAAGATCGGAAATCAAGAATACTTCATGATCGAAGAGCAAATTCAGCACCCGAACTGGACGTTATCGTATTTTATTCCGCTTCATGAGGTATCTATCAATGCAACGAGCATCATTAAAGCGACTGTCATTATCGTACTCGTATGTTTTTCAATCCTGCTGCTGATGATTTGGATATTTTCCAACATGTTTACCATACCGATCAAACGGTTGATCCATAAAATGAAACTGATCGAAAACGGGAATTTGGATATCGTCGTCTCTTCCAATTCAATAGACGAATTCGGCATACTGACCAACCGATTCGGACAAATGCTGCAAAAAATAAATGAGTTGATTCTGGTTGGTTATCAGAACAAGATTGATCGACAGAAAGCGGAATTTAAGGCTCTCCAATCCCAAATTAACCCTCATTTCCTTTATAATACACTGTCTGCGATTAAGTGGAAGTCCGTTCAGGCTGGACAGGAGGAGATCAGCAAAATCGTCACCTCGCTCTCCAAATTTTATCGAACGGCGTTGAACAAAGGGGACACTATCATTTCCGTACGTGAAGAAGTTGTCAATATGAGATCCTATGTGGAGATCATGCTCATAATGAGAGAAAGCAGCTTCGACGTTCATTACGATTTTGAAGAAGACATATTTCGTTATGTGACCATTAGCTTGATTTTGCAGCCCATCGTGGAAAATTGTATCGAGCACGGGATTGCGGGCAAAACGGACGGGCGGGGAATGATCACGGTAACAGGACGAAGCTTTGACGGGTATATCGAGATCACGGTAGAGGATAACGGAGTCGGCATGACGGAGGAGAAAGTTCAAGAGGTGTTGTCTCGGGAATCCCGAGGCTACGGGTTGAAAAATGTAAATGACCGGATGAAGCTGTTTTTCGGAGAGGAGTATGGGATCTCGATTGAAAGCGGCCTGGGGAAAGGAACTGTAATGTCCGTTCGCTTTCCGAAAGGAGAGGAGCCAGGATAATGTTCGAAATTTATTGAAGCATATCTAAAGAATCTGAAATTGTCGGCGTGAACGGAAACTTCTACAATAAATACAAGGAGGTGGACGTTCTGGACAGCAGAATGAGGAGCTTCAAGAAGTATAAGGTGCTGTATGTGATGATGCTGCCCGCGATAGCTTATTACATCCTTTTCCATTATGTTCCGATGTATGGTGCTGTGCTGGCCTTTAAGGATTTTCAGCTTATGAAGGGGATATGGAATAGTCCTTGGGTTGGCATGCACCATTTTATGTATGCGTTTTCAGATCCGGTATTTTTGCAAGTGCTGAAAAATACGATCATCATCAGCTTTTACAAATTAATATTCGGCTTCCCTGTTCCGGTCGTGTTTGCCCTGCTGTTGAATGAAGTAGCCAGTGCAAAGTTCAAAAAATTAGCTCAAACGATATCTTATTTACCGCACTTTATTTCGTGGGTGGTGATGGCGGGGATTTTCATGAGTATCCTCTCGATCGACGGTCTCGTTAATTCCGTTATCAAGCTATTAGGGATGGATCCTGTCTTGTTTATGGGAAATGAACAGTATTTCCGGCTCATTCTTGTATTGACGGAAATTTATAAAAGCTTCGGCTGGGGAGCGATCGTTTATTTCGCCGCCATTTCGGGCATTAACGGTGAATTATATGAAGCGGCCATTATCGACGGCGCAGGCAGATTCAAAAGGGTTATTTACATAACGATCCCCATGCTCGCTCCAGTCATGGCCATCTTGTTAATTTTGTCGATGGCGGGCATTCTGGATGCCGGGTTCGATCAAATTTTCAATATGTATAGCGTTAACGTATACCGGGTATCGGACATTATCGATACGTATGTGTACAGAAAAGGCATGGTCGAGATGAAGTACAGCTATGCAACAGCGGTTGGTTTATTTAAATCAGTCGTTGCCTTGATCATGATCGTAACGGTTAACCAGGTCATCAAGACGATGGGCGGAAAAGAGCACGCATTATGGTAAAACCGGCATCTGGCGGAGGGACTTATGAAGAAAACGAAAAGTGAACAATGGTTTGATATCCTGCTGTATGCGCTCGTATCAGGAATCCTAATGGTTACCTTGCTGCCGTTCTGGAATCAGATTGTCATCTCCTTATCTTCAGGCAAGGGAGCTTATTCATCCGGGCTGATGTTGGTGCCTCAGAATTTTTCTTTAGCTGCTTATAAGCTTGCTCTGGAATTCACAGGTTTGTGGATCGGTTATGGAAACACGCTGCTGCGGACAGTGCTCGGAGTAACCTTAAGCCTCCTATTTACTTCGATGTTGGCTTATCCTCTTTCCAAGTTGGATCTGCCGCTTAACAGAACGATCACAATGTTCATCTTGTTTACCATGATCTTTAGCGGAGGCTTAATTCCTTCCTTTCTGCTAATCAAAAATTTGGGACTCTTGGACACGATATGGGCGTTAGTGCTGCCGTCCTTGGTCGGCACGTACAACGTTCTCATTATGAGAAATTTTTTTCGGTCGTTGCCGGAAAGTCTGGAAGAGTCAGCGAAGGTAGACGGCGCGGGTTATTTTACGATTTTCTGCAGGATCACGCTCCCCTTGTCGAAGCCTGTTCTGGCAACGGTTGCGCTATGGGTAGCGGTTTATCATTGGAATGCATGGTTCGACGCCATGATTTATATTAAGGATCCTGGCAAGCAGGTACTGCAAATCGTGCTTCGTAAAATCGTGCTCGAAAACAACCTCGATTCCATGCAGGCTTTGGTCAACAGGACGGATACAACGAAGCATTTGGGCAGAGAATTGTATGCGACTATCGTGATCTTGTCCATATTGCCTATGCTGATCATTTATCCGTTCGTGCAAAAATTTTTCGTTCGGGGCATTATGCTGGGGGCTGTTAAAGGTTAACCCGTTATAGGACAAGGGAGCCTTTATCCATACATATACCATATAAAAAGGGCGTGATTCAATTGAAGAAGAAAGTGTTAGCAGGCAGTATGATGGCAGTTACGCTTGTGGTCATGACCGCATGCGCTGGTCAGGGCAATCAAAGCGCCAACGGAGATGCGGCGGCGACTGGCGTCACTGGTAAAGAAGAACGATACAAGCTTACTTTCTTGAGCTGGGCTGGTGACAAAATGGCGGAACAGCCTTATGCAGTCAAAGTGATACAGGACAAGTTTAACGTAGACATCACCATTGACCCGGAAAAGGCGGAGACGTATCAGCAGCAGCTGCTTTTAGATATCGCTTCAGGAAAGGTGCCCGATTATTGGGTGGATTTGAAAATGCCTGACTACGATAAATTTGTCGCACAGGGCATTCCGGCCGAGCTTTCAGAGGATTTCATCAAGATGAACGCTCCCAATTATTATAAGTGGCTGGTCAAAAATTTGGGCCAAGACCCATTCAAGTATCAACGCCGGGACGGCAAAATCTACTCCTTGCCGATTATTTGGACACTCGGCAGCGATGCCACTGTAGTCGGCATCCGGAACGACTGGTTGAAAAATGTAGGGATTACCAAAGTGCCGGAAACGCTCGGTGAGCTGGAAGAAGCGTTAATCAAATTCAGAAACAATGACCCCGATAAGAACGGTAAGAAAGATACGTTCGGTATGACTGCAAAAGCCGAGCTCCAGCCCGGGGTGGTACCGTTCTCGGATATATTCACTTCAATCTTCGCGGCATTCGGCGTGTACCCAGGAGCATTTACCGAAGAAAACGGAAAAATTGTTAAAGGAGAAATTCAGCCCGGGGCCAAGGATGCATTAACCATACTCAATAAATGGTATAAACAGGACCTCATTGATCTCGAGTTTGCCGTGAACAAAAAAGCGAACCTAGATGATAAAGTCATTTCCGGGAAATATGGCGTCGTCGAAAGCAACTGGTGGAACTTCCTTCCCGCAAGAGCGTTCTCCGGAGGCAAATATTTTGAGAAAATACCCGATGTAGATTGGGCACTTTTTGCCGGACCTAAAGGCCCGAATGGAGAGTACGGCGCACTCCAGAAAAATCCGGTAGGCAATTCCGGTCAACAGTTTTCCAAGAAACTGGAAAAAGATCAGGGAAAACTGAAAAAATACCTTGAGATTATGGATGCCTACAGCTTTAACACGGATGTTCGTGCCTCAGTCATCTACGGAGAGAAGGGAAAAACGTATAACGTTACGCCAGAGGGCGATTATCAATTTATTCCACCATACGACCAAGAAAGCGAACGAATCAAGTTTGGGATCGGACCGCAATATCCGTTTATGGGCAGCTTTAACGATTATGATTTCCAGACTCCATTCATGACTGACGCGAAATATAGGGACTTGAGGAAAAAAGTCGAGCATATCGGCAAAGGAAAATTTGATATTTTGGAGCCCGTCTCCAGACCTGTGTTCAACGAGAATAAAGATCGTCTCGATCAATTTGCCGTCAAAGCTTTCATCGACTTTATTACCGGGAAACGGCCAATCAGTGAGTTTGATGCGTTCGTTGCGGAATGGAAGAAAATGGGCGGCGACCAAGTGATGAAGGAAGCTGAGCAAAAATACGACGAATTGTTCAAAAAATAAAAATGGAAAGAAGGAGAGATTTTTAATGAGAACTTATCGTTTACAGCAATTGGCCGATGTTACAGAAGGACATATTTTGAAAGACATTATGCCGGGGGATTACCTCTCTTACGGCGGGCTTGCCTTCGAGAAGCCGGGCGCGCGCGCTCATACGAACGACGGCCCAGGCGGCATCGATTATCATGTGCACGAAGATTGCGAAGCTTTCCTTATTCTGCAGGGTAAAGGCGAGGTTGAAATCAATAAAGAGCACATGTACCCCGTAAAGACGGGAGATGTCGTCATCATTGAGCCAGGAGAGGACCATCATCTCATTTCAAGCGTGGAAGATCCTATTGTCGTCGTTTGGTGCCATGCCGGACCGTCCCGCAACAAAAATCAAATATAAAGAAGCGAGAGAGGATGAGCAATATGAAGGCGGTTCTGGTCGGTTTAGGAAACTTCGGTTCAGGGTGGTACAAGAAACTGAGACGTCATGCGGGCGTGCAGGCGGTATGCGTTGTTGAAGCGAACGCTCAGCTACGGGAAACGATCGATCCAGAGACCCCGTTTTATTCGTCTTTGGAGGAAGCGATCAACAGCGAGAGCCCCGATTTCGTCATTAATGTTACACCTCCTCACATTCACACTGCGATTAACGAGATTGCGTTCGCGCATGGCTTGCCTGTGCTTTGCGAGAAGCCGATTTCGAACAATATTACGGATGCGCAATATATTGTCGGCCAGGCCGAACTGAAAAACATCCCGTTCATGATTTCCGAGAATTACCGTTTCTTCGCCCCGGTGCTAAAGGCGAAGGAGCTTTTAGACAGCGGCGTTATCGGCCATTTGTCATCGGTACACATCGAATTCGACCGCTATCATGTCGTACCCGTTCCGTATTTCGGTCGGCTGGCAAACGGACTGCTGGAAGATGTTACGATTCATCATTTCGATATGATCCGTTATTTTACCGGTCAGGAAGCGGTGAAATTGTTCGCCATGAACAGCAATCCGCCCGGAAGCTGGACAGAGACGACGACGGTCCACCTTAGCGCTTGGATGGAGCTTGACGGCGGGACGGTCGTGGATTATCACGGCAGCATGATGGCCAAGGGAAAAGTGACCGAATGGTATGGCGACTGGCGTTTCGAAGGTGCAGAAGGAGCGCTTGTGATAACGAGCAACCGAGTGCAGCTTGTGAAGGATGGAAGTGCCGATGAAGTGTACACTTTCGAAGGGGTAGGAAACGTGCTGTCGATCGATGAATTTCTAACGGCTTTGAAGGAAAAGCGGGAGCCAAGACCAAACGGAAGAGATTATTTAAAGTCGCAAAGTTTGGTGCATGCTGCCGCCGTATCGTCGAGAATGGGCAAAATGCTTTCCGTGGAAGAAGCACTGAGAGAGGCTGTCTTAAAATGATGAATTTGGACGATATCAAAAAAATCAAATCTAGTATTAGACTTTCCGATTGCACAACAGCTATAGACGGAGAGGTTACTGTAGAGAAATCATGGGCGAATAATCTTTTAAGTGCTAGAGTTGTCAATCGGGCCGATCATTCACTGCAGATTAAAGAGGTCGTGCTTTTTTCGGGTGACATGCCTCTCGCCCCCGATACGCCATTTTATGGTGAAGGCTTTCAAATGCTTACTCAATACGGAGGTACACTTTCTTCGCCCTATGTGATCGGGGCTTACGGCAAAGATCGGGACTTCTTCCGAATCCCTGAAACTCCGTTTCATGAGAACTTATGGACGGTTTACAATCTGATGGTCTTGTCTCCCTCTCATGAGGAGCACTTGCTGATGGCTTTTACTTCATGCAATCGCTTTTCCGGCGAGTTTCGATTCAGAAAATCCTATATAGAAGTGATTATGGATACAGAAGATTTAGAGCTGGGGCCTGGCCAGTCGTGGGAATTGGAGACATTCATGTTTGCTTCCGGAGCGAACCGCGATTCTCTTTTTAAAGAATTGGCTGAATGCCTTAATCGGAACCACCCGCGCATGCTTTATCCTGAAATTCCTACGGGATGGTGTTCCTATTATTGTCTTCGTCCAATAACCGCTGAGGGACTTTACGAGAATGCGCGCAGCATGGTCCAGCGAATACCTGAACTGAAGCGCATTCAAATTGATGGGGGCTACGCAGCAGCCGACGGCGACTTCTTAATTCCGAGTGTCACGCTTGGAGATGACGTCAAAACGATTAGTGAAGGTATCCGAGCAACAGGGATCGAAGCTGCCGGTTACCTATCTCCCTTTATTGTAGAACCGGGTTCGAAGCTGATGCTTGAGCATCCGGAGTGGCTGGTTCAAGATCACGAAGGCAAACCGTTCAATCGCATCGGCCAGAAAAAGAAACTGCCGGAAAAGCAATGGTATATGCTGGACGGAACGCATCCAGAAGCTCAAAACTATTTGAGGTCAGCTGTCAGGGTTATGCATGATGAATGGGGATGGCGGTATTTCAAGCTGGATTTTCTGCAATACGGTGCTTTGCCAGGATGCCGTTACGACAAACAGGCAACGAGAATCGAAGCCTTTCGCAGTGGAATGAGGGCGATTATTGATGAAGTCGGGCACGACAGCTTTGTTCTAGGGTGCAATGCTCCTTTCTGGCCGCTTCTTGGCTTAGTTCACGGGAACCGGGTGACCAATGATATTGCAAGGGACTGGAAACATGTCAGCGGCAATGCGAAGGAGCTTTTTCCTCGGAACTGGCAAAACGACACCTTGTGGTATAACGACCCAGATGTCATTGTCCTCGAAAGAGTAACGTTTCGTAACCAGACGATTAGCGGTGAAGTCATTGAGAAGAAGTCGGATATTTCGAATCAAGAGTTCGAATTTCATAAAGCCGTTATCCTAGCATCCGGAGGGATGATCCTAAGCGGAGACTTAATTCCAGCTCTGTCCGAGGAAAATATTCGTGTATTGCAGAAGCTCTTGCCTCCAACTGGTAAAGCCGCCCGGTTTGACGATGATACGTATACGATTGGACGAATAAAATTGGAGGATCGTAATCTCATTTGCGTCTTCAATTTTGACGATCAGCCTAAAGATATCGAGATAAGCTTGGATGGGAGCTATCGGGTTTACGATTTTTGGACGGACGAGGAAGTAGGTATCTATACAAACGCGATGAAACTTTACAGCTTAGAATCTCATTGTGCCAAAGTATTTTATTATGAGATCGGTGTCTTTTAGTTCTGTGGAAGTACGATGTGTCATTGCATAAATACCGCCAGGGGATCTCCATAATAGGGGGAACCGCTGGCTATTTCTTCCGCTATCGCAGATCATAAAGAATAAATTGACGTATAATTTAATTTGTCTTACAATATGACTTATAAATAACTGTTTCCTTATTTTATATTATTTTTTAATGAAGGGAAGAGAACAATCTGATGCAGGATATGAAACATGAGCAACTGAATAACCGTTTTTCAGGCACGCCGATCATTACTGAAATGCAGGTCATTCCTGTGGCTGGATACGACAGCATGCTGCTTAATCTCAGCGGTGCACATGCCCCTTTCTTTACACGCAATATCATCATTCTTAAAGATAACGCAGGCCATACGGGTGTTGGTGAGGTCCCGGGCGGTGAAAAGATTCGTCAAACACTAGAGGATGCAAGGGCGCTCGTCATTGGTCAATCCGTAGGTCAATACAATAACATTCTGAACACTGTACGCAAGCTGTTTGGTGATCGAGATGCTGGAGGACGCGGTTTGCAGACCTTCGATTTACGCATCACAATTCACGCTGTTACTGCTTTGGAAGCAGCGCTGTTAGATCTTCTGGGGAAATTCCTCGGTGTTCGTGTTGCTGCGCTCCTTGGAGAAGGCCAGCAGCGTGACCGCGTAGAGATGTTAGGTTATTTGTTCTATATCGGCGACCGTAATCGGACGAAGCTTCCTTACTTGAGCGGGCAGGATAGTGAGGATGACTGGACACGATTGCGTAATGAGGAAGCGCTTACACCGAAAGCTGTCGTGAAACTGGCTGAAGCGGCCTACAAGCGATATGGCTTCAATGACTTCAAGCTGAAGGGCGGCGTGCTTCGCGGAGAAGAGGAGATCGAGGCCGTCACCGCGCTAGCTGAACGTTTTCCGCAAGCAAGAATAACGCTGGATCCTAACGGCGCATGGTCTTTGTCTGAAGCCATTCGCCTTTGCCGAGATCAACACCATGTGCTGGCGTATGCCGAGGATCCTTGCGGAGCTGAAAATGGTTATTCTGGACGTGAGGTCATGGCAGAGTTTCGCCGTGCTACCGGGTTGCCGACAGCTACGAACATGATCGCCACGGATTGGCGCCAGATGGGACACACGATTCAAATGAACGCGGTGGATATTCCACTTGCCGATCCGCACTTCTGGACGATGCAAGGCTCTGTCCGAGTAGCTCAAATGTGTCATGAATGGGGGCTGACGTGGGGATCGCATTCTAACAATCATTTTGATATTTCGCTGGCTATGTTTACCCATGTCGCTGCGGCTGCACCGGGAAAAATCACAGCTATCGATACCCATTGGATTTGGCAGGATGGACAGCGTCTGACCAAAGAGCCGTTCCAAATTGTCGGAGGCATGGTGGAAGTTCCGAACAAGCCAGGTTTGGGCATTGAGATTGATATGGTTGAAATTGAGAAAGCGCACCAGCTTTATAATGAGAAAGGGCTTGGAGCACGTGATGATGCGATGGCTATGCAGTATTTGATTCCTGGCTGGAAATTCGATCATAAACAACCTTGTCTTGTACGGTAAGCGAGAAAATCAAATGAAATAAAGGAGAGATCACAATGGACATTACTCTTATTCGCGGAGTCATACCGCCTATCGTTACACCCGTTGATGCTGATGAATGCGTGGAAGAGCAGGGACTACGAAGAGTAGTCGAGCACGTTATCGCAGGAGGGGTGCACGGTATCCTTTCTTTAGGCAGTAATGGTGAATTTTACGGATTGGATCATGAGCAGCAGGAGCGGGCAGTTCGCATTACGATTGAGCAGGTTGCGGGCCGGGTGCCGGTTTATATGGGGATTGGAGCCATCACGACTAAGGAATGCGTTCAGTTAGCCAGATTAGGTGAATCGTTAAATGCTCAGGCGATTACAATATTACCTCCCATGTTTCTTGCGCCTTCGGAAGAAGAGTTGTATCAGCATTTCCGTAAAGTAGCTGAAGCCACTGCCTTGCCAGTATTGCTTTATAACAATCCGGATCGAGTAGGGAATAATATTTCCGTTAACTTGATTGAACGGCTTGCCGATATTCCCAATATCGTCGGAGTGAAAGATAGCAGCGGCGATCTAACTTTGACTTCCGAGTATATCCGCAGAACACGGGAAAAGGGATTTAAGGTCATGGCGGGAAGGGATGTCATGATCTTAGGCTCATTGGTTTACGGTGCTGTAGGTTGTGTCGCTTCAACGGCGAATATTGTGCCGGCATTGGTCGTTGAAATTTACGAGAAGTTTATAGCCGG
Organism: Paenibacillus sp. J31P190; assembly: GCF_059692075.1. Classification (NCBI taxonomy): domain Bacteria; kingdom Bacillati; phylum Bacillota; class Bacilli; order Caryophanales; family Paenibacillaceae; genus Paenibacillus; species Paenibacillus sp. J31P190. The sequence goes on from NZ_JCAUAS010000004.1 coordinate 84,081, forward strand.
GGATGTATCGGGAGCTTTGGAAGCCCAGTTTAAGCTGGCTCCTCTTCGCATGGCTTCTAATCTCGCTAGTTTTCCGGTGGTGACCAAAGAAGCTATGAACCTTATCGGTCTTGAAGTGGGAGGCTCAATCTTGCCGAACACGAGCTGCTCCGAAATCAATAGAAATAAGCTCGCTGACATATTGAAGCAGATGGGAGCTCTTAAATGAAAATGAAAGTAGGATTCATCGGGTTGGGTATTATGGGTAAGCCCATGAGTAGAAACTTGTTGAAAGCGGGTTATGAGCTAGTTGTTCTCGATACAAGTAAGAGTAGTTCGGAGCTTGCAGCGGCGGGGGCCAAGACGGCCTCTACACCTAAAGCCTTGGCTGAGCTGGTGGATGTCATTATTACCATGCTGCCGAATTCACCGCAGGTGAATGAAGTAGTTTTGGGCCCAAATGGCGTCATCGAAGGGGCTAAAACAGGAACCATCGTTATCGATATGAGTTCGATCGCGCCTCTGATCAGCCAGGAAATCGCCCGGAAGCTGGCGGAAAAAGGGATAGAAATGCTTGACGCACCAGTGAGCGGGGGAGAGCCTAAGGCGATCGCGGGGACTCTTTCGGTAATGGTTGGCGGAAAGAAAGAAGTATTCGATCAATGCTATGATGTGTTAAAAGCAATGGCTGCCTCTGTCATACGTACAGGAGACATCGGAGCAGGGAATGTGACGAAGCTGGCCAATCAGATCGTGGTTGCCATTAACATTGCCGCGATGTCCGAAGCGTTCGTGCTCGCGAGCAAGGCTGGCGTTCAGCCAGAGCTCGTTTATCAGGCGATTCGCGGCGGTTTGGCCGGCAGCACTGTCTTAGATGCAAAAGCGCCGCTGGTGATGGATCGCAATTTTGATCCGGGATTCCGTATTAACCTGCACATAAAGGACTTGAGCAACGTCTTGGAAACCTCCCATGAGGTAGGCGTGCCTCTACCGCTGACGGCTGCCGTCATGGAGATGATGCAGGCTTTGAAGGTGGATGGAATGGGGGATTGCGACCACGGCAGTTTGATTCGCTACTATGAGAAAATGGCCAAGGTTGAAGTTAATAGGTAAGAATCAAAGAGTCCGAGAACCCGAAGAAAACCTCTTATCACCTATAGGGTTTTCTTTGTTAAGTATAGAATTATCAGATTTTTGTATGCAAGAAAGAGAGGAGAGAAGCACAAATGCGTATTATATTAGCACCCGATTCATATAAAGGGAGCTTATCTGCCCTTGCTGTTGCTGATGCTATGGAACGAGGGATTCGGGACGTATTCCCTGATGCTGCAGTTAGCAAGGTACCTATTGCTGATGGCGGTGAAGGTACGGTAGAAGCGCTTATGACGGCTACCAGAGGTCGAATAATCCAACAGAGAATAGTAGGACCTTTGGGTGAAGAAATCGACTCCTATTGGGGGATTCTCGGCGATGGAGAAACCGGGGTGATCGAGCTTGCGGCCGCTTCCGGATTACCATTGGTACCGAGGGAACAAAGGAACCCGCTGTTGACGACGACTTATGGGACTGGACAATTAATCAAAGCGGCTCTTGATTACGGACTGCGCAAGCTAATTATAGGTATCGGAGGCAGCGCAACTAATGACGGAGGAGCGGGAATGGCACAGGCCTTAGGAGTCAAATTCCTGGATTCGCACAACAACGAGCTACCACAGGGTGGAGTGTCTCTTGCCAAACTCGCAAGAATCGATTTATCCGATTTGGATAAACGTATTGCCGAAACGGATATTAAGGTCGCATGCGACGTTGATAATCCGCTGTGCGGGCCGTTAGGTGCATCCGCGGTTTATGGTCCGCAAAAAGGTGCCACATCCGACATGGTGGCTCAATTAGATCATGCGCTTAAGAATTATTCGGTTGTTGCCCGATTGGCAACACGCAGGGACGTTGCGCTTATTCCAGGTGCCGGCGCAGCCGGCGGTGTAGGGGCAGGACTGTTGTTTTTTACGAATGCGAAGCTGATCCCAGGCATTCAAATTGTGTTGGAAGCTGCAGATTTCGCTGAAAAGCTAAAGCAGGCGGACCTTGTCATAACCGGTGAAGGCTCCACCGACTTTCAAACCGTGCACGGTAAAGCCCCTGTTGGTGTGGCTAAGATCGCCAAACAGGCGGGCATCCCGACGATCTGCTTATCCGGCGGGTTAGGTACAGGTGCTGAGGATGTACTTCAACATGGGATCGACGGACTGATGAGTATTGTGCCCCGGCCCATGGAATTAGAGCAATGTATAGAATCGGCTGAAGAGCTTATTCAAACAGCCACAGCTAGAATATGCAGATTGATTAGCATTGGAATCAAGATGAAATAATATCATGGCTATGGGGCTGCATTGTTATTTCATCTAATTCGTCTTACAATATGATTATGCGTATTAGTCAGCTAAGAGAGAAGGGGAACTATGGTAGAACTTAAAGGAAGCGTAGAATTGGAGACTGTTAAACGAAACACGCTGCCCAAGCAAGTCGTTGACAGCATTGTTCAACTGTTGGTCAGCGGTCAGCTTAAACCTGGAGATAAACTGCCATCCGAGATGGAACTGATCGATATGTTAGGCGTGAGTCGGCCAGTTCTGCGGGAAGCGTTAAGTTCGCTCGAAGCACTTGAAGTGATTACGAGAAAAACCCGTGGAGGTACCCATTTTAATAATAAAATCGGCAGCAATCCGTTCTCAGTAATGCTGGCTTTGTCCACTGGCAACCTTCCAGCGATCATCGAAGCACGGATGGCTTTAGAATTGGGACTTGTGGCCATGGCGGCAGAAAAGATTACGAACGAGAAGTTGAAGCGATTAAAGGAAACCATAGATGAAATCGCTGGCAGTGTTGATAACAACTATGGGGAAGCGGACAAGGAATTTCATCGGATTATTGCATTGAGTGCGGACAATCCGATCATTGAAGGGATGATAGATCCTCTGCTTATCACCCATGACAAAATGGATAGACAAATTAGGGAACGTGAACGTGATGTAACGGTCCAATTCCATACAGATATCTATAATGCACTCGTTAATCGGGATCCACACGAAGCTTTTACTCATATGTACCGACATCTTAGTTATGTCCGAAATAAGCTTTTGCAGGTATATCAAAACGAATAAACGGTCCATGACGGCCCAATTAAAAAGTCTGCCCAATCTCTCGCGACTGCGATACAGAGATCAAGCAGACTTTTTTCATTCAACGCTATCCACCATTTATATGTATATACGCTTCAATTCTATAAAGGGCAGAGGTTAAGAAAGTACGATGCAACTGAAAAGAATGGTAACTGGGGTCCAATTTAACCTATAAGCTGCAATTTCACTGAGAATTTAGATGGTTCGATCAGTACTATTGCCAGTTGTAACCGCGAAACTTATGATTTGAATTGTGATCGATACACAGATGAATTCAGTCAGGGGGGAAGGCGGATGAAGGAGCAGTATGAAGCTCAGTTACAAATGAGAACCAATTACCGTTTCTTTAAAGAATCTTTGTTCATAAGGGATATTGTCAGGGATCGATGGTTGTATGTAATCTTATTACCAGGCATTTTATATTTTATCATTTTTAAATATGTTCCTATGTTTGGCTTACTCATGGCATTTGAGGACTATAAACCGCATCTAGGTTTTATGAATAGTCCCTGGGCAGGGCTGAAGCATTTCGAACGATTTTTTTCAGAGCCTCAGTTTTGGATGCTGTTCCGTAATACCATTTTGTTAGCAATTTATAATTTGGTGTTTTTCTTCCCTTTGCCTATTTTACTAGCGCTTATGTTGAATGAAGTTCGTATTGGGATATTCAAGCGCTTTGCTCAGACGTTATTGTATTTGCCTCACTTTGTTTCATGGGTAGTAGCGGTTGGTATATTCTATGTTTTATTTACAACTGAAGGTGGAGTAGTAAACGAACTGATCCAAAAAATCGGTTTCGAGAAGATTCCGTTCATGCTAAGTGAGGATTGGTTCAGACCGATGATCATCAGCCAGTCAATCTGGAAAGAAGCAGGCTGGGGAACGATTATTTTCCTCGCAGCGCTGTCCGGAGTCGATCTTCAGCTATATGAAGCGGCTCGAATGGATGGAGCTGGGCGTTGGCGCCAGTTGTGGCATATTACATTACCAGCTATTCGCAGTACGATCGTCATCTTGTTTATTCTACGCTTGGGCAGTTTTTTGGACACGGGTTTCGAGCACATCTTTCTGATGCTAAACTCCATGAACCGAGAAGTCGGGGAAGTGTTTGATACTTTTGTATATATGAAAGGCTTGACGCAAGGTCAATACAGCTATAGTGCCGCGGTCGGGATGTTTAAATCCCTGGTAGGGCTTGTCCTAGTACTCGGGTCCAATTGGATAGCGAAGAAATTCGGCGAAGAAGGCGTATATTAAAAAGCGTCAGGAGGCTGTCATTATGCTGGCAGAGGATAAGAATTGGAGCAATCGGTTGTTTAATACGGTAAACTATTCGTTATTGACCCTTGTATCCCTAATCACAATCATTCCCTTCGTATATATCGTTTCAATGTCTTTTGCTTCCCCAGGGGAGGTGGCTAAAGGCGGGCTGCTCTTATTTCCTTCGAAGTTTACCTTGGGGGCATATAAATACATCTTTTCAACCGATACGATGGTTCGGAGTATTCTTATCTCGATTTATATTACAGTGTTCGGAACGTTGATCAACCTGCTGTTGACCTCTTTTACCGCTTACCCGTTGGCTAAAGCGACCTTACGAGGGCGAAGGACGATACTTCTCATGATTTTAATTACGATGCTGTTCAGCGGAGGTTTGATCCCGACCTACTTTGTAGTCAAGGCCTTTGGTATGATCAACACGTACTGGTCCCTGATGATTCCGACTGCTATAAGCGCATTTAATTTAATCGTGCTTAAGAACTTTTTTCAGCAAATTCCCGACAGCTTGGTAGATTCGGCGAAGATCGATGGCTGTAATGATGTAGGGATATTGTTCCGTATCATTTTGCCTTTATCAATGCCTGCGATGGCTACCTTCGGACTTTTCTATGCCGTAGGACATTGGAATACATTCTTTAATGCGGTGATGTATATTAACGATGCGGAGAAATTTCCAGTCCAGGTTATTTTGAGACAAATTGTTTTGTTATCTCAGGATCAAATCGGGAATACCGCATCACAGCAAGATCCAACCGACTTTTTACCGCAGACTATTCGAATGGCTTCCATTGTAGTTGCTACCGTCCCGATTGTGCTCGTCTACCCGTTCTTACAGAAGCATTTTGCCAAGGGTGTGCTATTAGGATCGGTAAAAGGATAACTCTATTTCTAAGAGTATCAATTTACATATACAAACATTCAGGAGGGGTTATGTATGGGAAGTAAGCGCTTTATTACTGTGGTATCATTGCTAACGACTGTAAGTGCTTTAGCGGGGTGCGCAGGCGAGAAAAGTTCACCAATTGCACAGCAGGATAATACGCCGTTGGTAGTTACTATCGCTACACCTCAAATCGGAGAAGCTCCGAAAAAAGGCAGTGAAGTGGAGCAGGCTATCGAGAAATACACGAATTCAAAAATCGATATACAATGGATTCCATCCGCTGCTTTCGAAGATAAGAAAAACATCATGATTGCCTCTAATGAAATGCCCAAAGCATTTAAAATTACATCAAACGCCACTACGCTTAGCGCGATCCAATCCGGCTTGTTTTGGGAAATCGGCCCTTTGTTGAAGGATTATAAGAACTTATCAGGTGTCAACGCACTGTATTATGAAAATTTAAAGGTTGATGGCAAGTTATATAGCTTGCCTTTGTACAGGGACATTGGCCGTGCCGGTATCACATACCGGAAGGATTGGTTTGATGAACTTGGCCTAAAGACGCCGGTAGCCTTAGATGACTGGTATAACCTCATGAAGACCATCGCGGAGAAGGATCCTGATAAGAATGGTCAGAACGATTCGTATGGTATTTTTCTTGATAAGTCCTATAACGACCCGGTTGCCAGCAGCTCCTTTCTGACCCGACTCGCCGTTTCTCAGGGAGCGCCGAATAAATGGGGTATAGAAGGTGGTAAGGTAACAGCTGAATTTATGACCAAACCATATTTCGAGTCCATGAAGCTGCTTCGCAAACTATATCAGGAAAAATTAATCAATCAGGACTTTTCCGTTGTACAAACAGCTGATGCCGATAATAAATGGAATGCAGGCAAGGTGGGGATTCGGGTTAATACCGTTGCCTCGGCAGCTGCGACCTCGCAAGACAATCTAAAAAAAGCTGTACCTAATGGTGTAGTTGATATCGCACCTTATATGGGACCGTCAGGCAATCGTGTACCGGCTGAGCCCGGCAATAACGGCTTCTTCGTCTTCCCGAAATCGAGTGTCAAGTCAGAAGCGGAATTAAAGCGACTGCTGGGCTTCTTCGATAAACTGCTGGAGCCAGAGATGTCGACACTTTTAACCAGAGGGATTGAAGGCAAACATTTTACGAAGACGGCTGACGGAAAAGCGGAGTTTAAAGACTTGACCCAATTTAATCTCGAAGTTAAGCCTTATCGTGACAGTCTGCCTTCATTTGAGGTGACCGGAACGGGTCTGCCTCTGAAATTATCAGATTTGCAGGCGAAGGGTTGGAAGGTCATTGCTGACAACCTGAAGAATGTGGTGCCCAATGTGGCGTTAACAATGAACTCCAAGACGTATTCTGAAAAAGGCGGAGAATTAGATACATTAATCCGTGATGCCCAAACCAAATTTATTATGGCGAAAATTGATGAGGCTGGTTGGCAAGCAGAAGTGGATAAATGGAGAAAAGCCGGCGGTGATAAGGTGATTGAAGAATATACGGCCGAGTATGCGAAGCAGAAGAAGTAAGACACTCTAATTCTAGTAGTTGTATGCATAGGCATCGTAGATTCCTCTGATATAATGGTAATGTCGAATCCTTGAAAGCGAAGAAAGGAGAGGTTTCCGTTGCCAAAATACTTATATCGAATGCTTGTCTTCTCTCTTCTGCTGAGCGCAGTTCCGGTCGTTTGCATTGGGCTCATCTCCTACTATATTGCCTCAAAGGATATTGGGAAGAAAGTTAATGAGGGGAATGTACAGATCCTGCTGCAAAACCAGATGCGAATGGAGCAAATCTTAAAGAACGTGGAGATGGGCGCTGTACAGTACATCAATTCACCGTTGGTAAGCGATTTCATCTACCATGATTTACAGAATGATGATTTTCAAACGATCAACAATCTCTCCAAAGGCTTGTATAATCTTCATTCGATTGCGGGTGTGGCCGACACGCAGCTGATTAATTTGGAGCACGACTGGATGATCAGCAATCTCGGATTTACAACAACAGACGATTTTGTGAATCGAGATTTACTGAGCGATTATGCCAAGCGCCCGCAAAATTTATTTTGGTTAGCTACTATCGGTAAATCCTTAGATGAAAATAAGATCCGGTTGGTCGTCAAGCTTCCAATGATTGCCTCTACGACCACTCCTAAAGCGTTGTTGATGATTGACATGTCGCATGATGCCTTACTGAGCAATTTGGCTCAAAACACCCAATTAGGAAATATTTATGTGCTTAATCGAAACAGGGAGCCGTTCTTAGCTAGTTCCAGCACCGTAGGGATCCAGCCTTCCATCCTGCAAAGGATGAATGTCGCGACGGAACCAGAGGGGGCCTTTGAAACAAACGATATGGGAGTTAACTATAGAGTTTCCTCCTATAACGGCTGGTCCTATATATCTATCGTGTCCATTGATGTAATTACGAAGGAATCTAAGAAAATTGCCTTCATCACCTTAAATGCTTGTGTGATTATTTTTATTCTAATCGCATTAGCCGCCTTCTATGGAACTAGCCGCATGTATAGGCCGATCCATCGGCTATTTATGATGATGGAGCAGTTCGGAGGAGAGTCCAAAGGGAATAAAAAGCGGGATGAATTCGCATTAATCGAAGAGCGCTTTTCTTCCTTGTTTAGCACGAGAAAGCAGCTTCAGCAGCAGCTGCAGGTTCAGAGTGGGCAGATGAAGGAATTTTTCTTATTGAAGTTGATCATGGGACAGGTCACAGAGAGCGAATTCTCCTATAAGTATGAGACCTATGGCTTTGGGGAAAAGGGGAAGGCGCTAGGAGTACTCGCCTTGCAGATCGATTCTCTTGAGGACACCAGATACTTGGATAGCGATAAGGAGCTGCTGTTATTCGCGATTAATAACGTCGTTGGGGAGCTGATCCCTAACGACCGTATCTTGGGTACTTTGCTGCTGGATCAGTCTCAGGTAACGATACTGCTAGGCGATTCGGAGGATCCGGATGAGTTGAAGGGCTACTTCTATCAAATGGCAGAGCTTATGAAGTCGAAGGTGCACGAGCTGCTTCAGCTCAAAATCAGTATCGGCATCAGTCGGCCGTTTCATAGGTACACGAATGCGATGGATGCCTACTCGGAGGCGTTGGAGGCTTTGAAACGCAGAATTAGTCTTGGAAATGAGCTCGTCCTGGGCTATGAAGATATCGAACCGGTTCACCGGAACAGCGTTCAGCCTGCTGCTTCTTGGAATCACCTTGAAGAGAGCTTGATGAATGGGCTTAAAACAGGCGATGCTGCTTCTGCTTACGAGCATTATAACCAGTATGCGTCAGCGATTCTAGAGAAGAGCGTTTCGTTCAATGATTTTCAAATATTTATGCTTCAATTAATCGCCAAAATGTATCGGCTTGTTGGGCAGCAAGGTGGCATGCTGGATGGATTAGTCGGTACCAAATCGGTCATTATCCGATTCATGAAATTGAATACGGCGGAGGAAATTATGACGTGGTTTAAGACGGAGCTGATCCCGCCCACCCTTGCCTTCCTGCAGAGCCGTATTGATTCGCAATATATCAATATTGCCCACCAAATGATCGAGCTCATTCACGAAAAATACGATCAGGATCTTACTTTGGAATCGTGCGCTGCGCAATTCCGTTTTCATCCCGTTTATTTGAGCCGAGTGTTCAAGAAAGAGATTGGAACGACGTTTATCGATTATTTGACGAATTACCGGATGAATATGGCGAAACTGTGGTTAAAGGACAGCAATATGAAGATTACGGAAATCGCGGAGCGTCTTAACTATACCAACTCCACAGGATTTATCCGGACCTTCCGCAAAGCTACTGGCATGACGCCGGGTCAGTATCGAGAGGCCCTTTCGAGATCACAGTAAACGCAAGCTCGGTGACTGAACCATAATCTCTTTATCCATCATGGAGGTGCACCTGTTGACCTACGAATTGATAGAAAAACTGAAAGCAGCCTATATGTCCAGTGAGAAGTGGTATTTCGTAAGGTGGCATTATATCGAGGGCTGTATCTTAAAGGCGTATTTGGACAGCTACGAGCAAACCGGCAGTGAAAGAGATTATATGTTTGTAAAAAGCTATATCGATCAGCTATTTGATGCCGATGGTAATATCCCTGAAATCCAGATCGGCAGTTATAATATCGACCAAATCCGGATGGCTGGAGTTTTGTTTACGCTATACCAAAGGGAGCGGGAGCCCAAATATAAAAGGATCATGGATATGTTGTATGAGCAGTTGGCTTCTTACCCGAGAACGAATTCCGGTTCGTTCTGGCATAAAGAAAACTATCCCTACCAGGTATGGCTGGATGGATTGTATATGGGGCAGCCTTTCTATGTTCAGTACGTGAAGCAATTCGTAGAGGTGAAGGATTATTCCGATACGCTGCAGCAGTTCAAAAATGTCCGCCAATTTATATATAACAATGAGAAGCGGTTGTACAGCCACGCATATGATGAGAGTCGTCATATGTTCTGGTGCGATAAATCAACTGGGCAATCACCAAATGTGTGGGGGCGTGCGGTCGGCTGGTTCGCGATGGCATTGGTGGATGTGCTGGAGCTGTTAGAAGGAGAACCGGCAGATCCCGCCATCCTCAAAGTCTATCTTAAGGAGCTTATAGATGACATGCTGCCGTACCAGCATAGCGAGGGTATGTGGTATCAGGTCGTGGATAAGAAGGAACATTCAGGAAATTATCTCGAAGCCAGCGGTACGCTGATGTTAGCTTATGCCATTCTGAAAAGTGCGCGATTGGGATATCTGCCAAAAGAGTATGCCGTATACGGCATACAGGCTTTTAACGGGACGATTGCTCGTTACCTGAGGGAAGAAGACGGTGAAGTGCTGCTAGGCGGCATTTGCAGAAGTGCTGGCCTTGGCAAAAAGCCGGAAACCGGACAAATGCGAGATGGCAGTCTTGCGTATTATTTCTTCGCCGAACAAATCGTGGACAATAACGGGCATGGTGTAGCACCGCTGCTGATGGCCTACAACGAGATTAATCGGCTTGGTTGATGATATCCGTGAGACCGGGATCATGATATAAGGAGGACATATATGTCTGAGCGAGCAAAAAGTCAAAATGAAGCGCCTCTTTACATAAAGGTTCACGCCGAGGATAATGTTGCGATTATCGTTAATTCCGGTGGGTTGTCTAAAGGGAGTATCTTTTCTTGTGGTCTAGAACTTAGGGAAAGCATTCCGCAAGGGCATAAAGTAGCCCTAATTGATTTAGAGCAGGATGAACCTATCGTTCGCTACGGTGAAGTTATCGGGTATGCGGATAGTCCGATCCTACAAGGTAGTTGGGTGGAGGAGAAGTTGGTAAGACTCCCCACACCTCCTGAGTTAGATGAGCTGCCGATTGCCAATCATGTACCGTTACCGCTTCCGCCGCTTGAAGGGTACACTTTTGAGGGATATCGTAACGAAGATGGCAGTATCGGCACGAAAAATATACTGGGAATCACTACCAGCGTTCAATGTGTTGCAGGGGTGCTTGACTATGCAGTGAAAAAGATTAAAGAACAATTGCTTCCGGGCTATCCAAATGTAGAGGATGTCGTGGCTTTAACTCATAATTATGGTTGCGGAGTTGCGATTAATGCTCCTGATGCTATCATTCCGATTCGTACTATTCAAAATATCGCGACCAATCCCAATTTTGGCGGTGAAGTTCTAGTGGTGGGGTTGGGTTGTGAGAAGTTAATACCGGAAAGATTGCTTCCGGACGGAGACTCTTCCAACATCGTATCTCTGCAAGATCATCATGGTTTTATGAGTATGATTCAGTCCATTATGAGTATGGCGGAAGAAAAATTGGCAAAGTTGAATCGACGACAGCGCGTAACTTGTCCTGTGTCCGACCTAGTGGTTGGTTTGCAATGTGGAGGAAGTGATGCTTTTTCCGGGGTGACGGCGAACCCGGCGGTAGGGTTTGCCGCTGATCTGTTGGTTCAAGCTGGCGCAACGGTTCTATTCTCAGAGGTCACCGAAGTGCGGGATGCCGTTCACCTGCTAACGCCGCGCGTAATCAATCAAACAGTGGGCCAGGCATTAATACAAGAAATGAAGTGGTACGATCATTATTTGCAAAAAGGTCAAGCGGATCGGAGTGCGAATCCGTCACCGGGAAATAAAAGAGGCGGCTTGGTGAATGTGGTAGAGAAGTCACTTGGATCGATTATCAAATCGGGCAGCAGTCCCATTGTAGGCGTATTATCCCCGGGTGAAAAAGCGACTCAAAGAGGGCTCATTTTTGCGGCGACACCTGCAAGCGATTTTGTTTGCGGTACTTTGCAACTAGCCTCGGGGGTAAATATGCAAGTTTTTACAACGGGTAGAGGCACACCTTATGGGTTAGCGATGGCACCAGTTATTAAAGTATCTACTCGAAATTCTTTAACGGAACAGTGGCATGATTTAATCGATGTGAATGCAGGAACGATAGCAACGGGTGAAGCAACTATTGAAGAAGTGGGCTGGGAGATTTTTCGCATGATCGTAGATGTAGCAAGCGGGAAAAAGAAGACTTGGGCAGACCACTGGGGATTGCACAATGCTTTGTGTCTGTTTAACCCGGCTCCAGTAACCTAATCGTTGTTGGGCGTTGTATGACGTGCCCGCTGCCCGCTGCTTCTTTTTTGCTTTAAACCATGAAATGAAGTTTTAAAATCGATAAGTTCTTCGGTAAACCGAAGGGCTTATTTTTAGTTTAGCGGTGAAAATCCGACTTAGATAAAAGCCGTTTTGGTATCCGCATTGCTCAGCGATATGATCGATTGTATGGTCTGTGTCGATCAGTAATGACTTTGCTCTCTGGAGTCGAAGTAAGGTTACATATTCAATTGGAGAGTATCTGTATGCAGCTTGAAATCGGCGGGATAGTTGAGAATTACTGATCCCAAGTTTTTCAGCCAAGAGCTGCATACTTAATTTCGCTCCAAAAGCGTGTTGATTTAGATAAGCCATGGCATGAACGGTGAGAGGGTCTTGTTTATCTTGGGACTGTTGTTCAGCTATTTTCTGTTCTCTGGCACTCACAAGCAGTAAATCATTAATTAAATGGTTTGCAAATTCATAGTGATCTTCTAAGGGTTCATCGGTGATTTGTCTGAGGTAGCTGAAAGTTGAAGAAAGGCGTTGAAAGTCTCTGACTAGAACTTTGCCTTTTGCATATTCACCATCCATTGTAAATTCAATGAAATGAAAAGAGACAGGCTCCAAAACCTTTCTTTTTAAGACGACATGAGGTGGGCAAATAACGAGATCTCCAAATCCAGCTTCGTTATACGCAGGCTCTTTAAGTACTGTTATTTCTTCTTCGAGAGAGAATTGAAATCGACCGGACTCCACGGCAAGAATGACCCATCCTTCATAAACATCTTCCTCAAGTGAGAATTCTTTTCTATGCGCCGTATAATAACACCTTGAGAGGCGGATTTTGTTCATAGCTGCTCTCTACTTTCTATAACAAATGCAAAAAAGTATATAAAATATAAAAAAGTAATGCATGTTAAACATAAATCATCAGGAGTATCATAAGAAACGAGGAGTCATTTAAGTGAAATAATTATATGATTTCCCCAAAAAAATGTAAAGGGGATTAGGGAATGAAAAGGATAAACATTCTTTCTAATGAGCAAATTCAGAGCTACAAGGACAAAGGGTATCTCGTACTGCGTAATGTATTTAGCGAACAGGAGGCTAAGGTGCTGCAAGCAGAATGTGATAAGCTGCTCACATTGAGTCAATATACGGATATCCATAATATCCGAGCAGGGCATAAGCGTTATGCGAACGGAGAAGTTAAGATCGAGCGTTTAGATCCCGTCCATGACATTTCCGCGGTAATGGATCATTTGGTTCGAGATGAACGTATTTTGGCACCCTTGCGTGATATTTATTTGGATGAACCGCTATTGTTTAAAGATAAATTGATTTTTAAGCTGCCTGGAGCAAGCGGTTATGCGATGCATCAGGATGCTGCTTGGTGGCAGGGCTTTCCAATAGAAGGACTTATCAGTGTGATGGTGGCAATAGACGGAGCGACAGTGGTTAATGGCGGGCTTGAACTATTCCCGGGTTATCATCATCACCTTCGTTCCGATATCGGAGAATTACGAGGCATGAATGCCAAGGAGATGGCTGAAATTGATCTCAAAACGGGGGAGATTGTGGAGACCAATCCTGGTGATATGATTCTGTTTCACTCTTTTACGCCGCATCAAAGCGGAATAAATACATCAGAACACAGCCGTAAGCAGCTGTATTTGACCTACTCGCCCGCTAAGAATGGACAGTTGTACAACGCCCATTATCAGCATTTTCAACGGTATTCCTTGCTGGACAAGGATAAGAGTGACTACTATTTCCTATAGTGCCATCGTAATCGTAAATATCATGCCTCCACATCATAACTCCGCATGATTGTCATAGATTTCTCGTTCTTGTCTGGTTGCGAGGGCTTACGGTATATCCATATAATTAAGATATACCAGAGGAGAATTGAGGTGCACCTTGGCAAGGATAACAGAACAGCACATGCTAGGAGCTATTGATAGGGGTTTGGCACCTAGTAGAAAGAATAACCTGTCGAAAAGAATCATTCAACATTGGGATCTCTATATGCTCATAGCAATCCCTTTGCTGGTTTTGCTAGTTTACAGCTACGTCCCGATGGTTGGAGTAGCACTCGCTTTTAAAAATTATAAAGTTTTCGATGGCTTTATGGCTAGCAAATGGGTGGGATTGGATAATTTTAGGGTGCTTTTCTCAGACCCGAAATTTTTGAGTGTTCTGGGTAATACACTTTTAATCAATTTGTACAAATTGATTTTTCAATTTCCGCTGCCAATTATTTTGGCATTGCTGCTCAATGAGGTGAGGAAAGGGTTTGTGAAGCGAATAACACAGACACTGACCTATCTTCCTCACTTTCTTTCATGGGTTGTGATCGCTGGGGTTTTCGTCGATATATTGTCGCCAAGCACGGGGATTGTCAACTCGCTGCTTCGCTTTCTCGGCATATCACCGATTCAGTTTCTCGGAGATGAGGGGTTTTTCCGCAGTGTGCTGGTAACCTCAACCGCATGGAAGGAAACAGGGTGGAGTGCTATCATTTATCTAGCAGCTCTTACCTCGATTGATCCGGAACTTTATGCAGCAGCTGAAGTAGATGGAGCCGGAAAACTGAAGCAAATCTGGCATATTACACTTCCCGGAATCGCAAGTACAATTGTATTCATTATCATACTTCGCATATCTCAAATGTTGGGTAGCGATACAGAGCAAGTATTGTTATTCTATAATCCTCTTGTTTATAAAGTGGGCGATGTTATTGGTACCTTTGTGTACAGAGAAGGCATACTTAATGCCAGCTACAGCTATACAACTGCTGTCGGGCTATTTACTTCCGTTATTGGCTTCACGTTGTTGATCATTGCGAACAAGGTCAGCAGCAAATACTCCAACCGTGGAATCTGGTAGCTGAAAAGAGGGATTCAACCCATGTTCGACAAAAGAATGTCTAATGGAGAAAAGGTATTTACCGTCTTTAATTACTGCTTATTAATCGCAATAAGTTTAATATGTTTACTGCCCTATGTCACTTTATTTGCGAAATCGGTTAGTGACGAGACTTATGTAATTAGCGGGCAGGTTAGCTTATGGCCGAAGGGTTTTCACTTCGATGCTTATAAAGCTTTAATTTCAGCAATTGACTTTCGCACTGCTTTCCGAAACAGCCTATTCGTCACAATTGCAGGCACGATGGTGCAAGTGTTTTTTACCGCGTGTGTTGGATATGCCATTTCCAGAAAACATCTACCTGGACACAAGTTGATCAATATCATGTATGTGTTTACGATGATGTTTAATGGCGGTTTGGTTCCAACCTATTTGATCATTAAGGAAACTGGCTTAATGAATAATTTACTCGTACTCGTTATTCCAGGTATGGTAAGTGTGTTTAACCTAATTCTGATTCGCAACTATTTTGAATCGCTACCGTCTAGCCTAGAAGAATCGGCAAGAATAGACGGAGCTGGAAATCTAACCGTACTGTTTCGTATCATGTTCCCTTTATCTAAACCAATACTTGCAACTATCGCGATTTTTTCGGCTGTTAGTATTTGGAACAGTTACATGGACCCGCTCATGTATCTAACAAAAAAGAATGTCTTGGTTTTACCCTTATTTTTGCAAAATGTCATTTCTGCCGCCACCCAGAATGGTACAGATAATTCGGAGGTACTTGCCCATATTGCCTCAGAAACGTTCAGAGCTACTGCGATCTTTATTTCCTCGTTGCCAATCTTGCTTGTATATCCTTTTTTGCAGAAATATTTTGTAGCTGGATTGACGTTGGGCGCCGTTAAACAATAATCGTTAATTTGGGGGAATGAAAAATGAAAAAGGGTTTCACCTACACAAAGTTTGTGTCTGTTCTGTTGGCGCTTACGCTGGTGTTACTTACCGCTTGCAGCCAAACAAAAGAGCCAACGGGAGAGAAAGGTACTTCTGTTACAGCTACAGATAAAGAGACGAATGCTGTTGCAGCGCCTAAGCTCGATAAAAACGCCAAAATTCGCATTGCAGTTCCAAGTAATAGTGGAGTCAAAGGCTTCGAACAAGGCGCAAGTGAAAGTGATAACCAGTTTTTAAACGCTATTAAAGAGAAAACAGGCTATAAAAATGTAGAGTGGACAATTATTCCAGCAGCAAGCCAGCTTGATAAATATAATTTGATGTTTGCATCAGGTGATGTATACGATCTTATTTATACGAATGACTTGACGATCTTCAAGAGATTCAGTGCACAAGGTGCGCTCACCCCCGTTGAACCTCTGGTCAAACAGTTTGGCAATGAGATTGAAAAGCATGTAACTGACAACGCATGGGCTGCTGTAACCTTAGACGGGGCAAGGCTTGCCATACCAGCTTCACCCTTTCAAAAATATAAAGACCAGGATTTAGGAAGCGGTTTCTTGGTTAGACAGGATTGGATCGATAAGCTGCACTTGTCAGCTCCGAAAAATCTTGATGACTTGTATACGTTCCTAAAAACAATCAAGGATAATGATCCAAGTGGCAAAGGTACGATTCCATATGTAGCTTCTGCTGGAAACAATGGGAATCCATTGGACGGTTTAGATGTCATTACAGGTGCATTTGGTTTATCCGGCTTAAACAACCTTGCTGTGCCGTTCATTGTCAAGGACGGGAAGTTGATTGATGCACAAGATGCCTATTTAAAAGAGATGCTTACTTACTTGGCTAAGCTGTACAAAGAAGGGCTTATAGACAACGAATATTTGTTCAACAAATCGCAGCAGGTTGCGGAGAAAATATCATCAGGTAAAGCAGCTTCCGGATACTTTGGCTATTATGAGCCTAATGGGTTCCGTCCTGCGTTGGTCAAAACAGACCCGAATGCCAAGCTCATGTATATGCCGCCAATTGAGGGGAAAGACGGACAAAAGGGCTATATCATTCCTGCGCCAGTATCCAACTATTATATGGTTCCGAAGAATGCAAAAAATAAAAATGAAGCGATAGATTTATTGAATACATATCTGAAGGACAAAGATTTGCAATTATTCATCAACTATGGCAAAGAAGGCGTTCATTATAATAAGGATGCGAGCGGTAATTTAGTGCCTATCAAACCCATTTATGATCAAATTATTTATAAATTATATTATAGAATGTGGACGACTCCAGAAATCTGGCTGCCCAATGCGATACTCGCAGGCCTCAATCCAGACATGAATTCCTATGTGGCAGCTGGACCCCATGATATTGTGTTCAATATTAATTACTATAGACCGCAGACGGATGCGGAGCTATCCAAAGGCAGAGCGCTGATAGATCTACGTAATGAGTACGTATCCAAGATCATTAATGGGGCACTCCCCATCAGTGCAGTAGATGAATATTTCAAAAAAGCAGATGCAAACGGCAGACAGGAAGTCATCAATGCCTCCCAGGATTGGTTTACCAAAACTGGCAAAGCACTTTATAACAATCTTACCAAAAAATAATCGGACGTGGTTTTATAAGTATAGGGAGGGCATGTGCCTCCCTATACTTTTTTGCAACCACATAAGAAAGTATAAGTTTTCGATTCACGAAAACCGCTTTCTTATTGGCGATAAAACTTAATATAGGGATCTTTGGTCGTAGACCAAAGTCTCTCCTCGTTAAACGCGGTCGCTCATTTTTGAATGACCTCGATAGAGGTTTTCTCATAATTTTAGCTATATATCTGATTGTCAATCTAGTGTATTGTTTTATTAGTACCTCAAACTAAACATTGGAGGTTGATTTATGCACAAATTACTGCTTGTCGATGATGATTATATTACCAGAGAAGGTTTAAGGGATTTAATTGACTGGAAAAGTTTGGGAATTATAATTGCCGGTGAAGCCGAGGATGGTGCAGAAGCCTTAAGAATCGCTCGGACGATCGTTCCGGATTTAGTCATAACCGATGTGGTCATGCCAGGCATGGATGGTATTAAGCTTGTCGAGGCGCTGAAAATCGAACACCCTGAACTAATGGTCATTATGATTAGTGCACATCAAGATATCCAATATGTGAAAGCCTCGATTAAATTGGATGCAATTGATTATTTGCTAAAGCCTTTCAATCGTGAAGAGATGATGCAGGTTGTTGGCAAAGTAATAAGCAGACTGGAAAAGGAACGTGAGTATAAAAGGTTTAAGGACGATATCAGCCATTATTATGTGGACAGTACTGTACCTACAGAACTTACGATAATTGTAGATTTAAGAGAGCGTATCGTTAAGCTGACCGGCAGTGGATTGACTGAAACACTAATCGACGAGTTAGAGCAGTTTTTTGCATCCATTAGGCTCTACAAGATGGACAGTATACTGATTCTGGTCATTCTTTGCAGTGAGCTTCTTATCAAAGCTTTTCGTTCTGCAGCTGCCATCATCGGACATGAAGCGGTCAAAGAGATGCAGGATTCACTGCAGCAATTTAGAATGATGCAGAGCAGCGCCCAGATAGAGACATTTGTATTCGAAAAGCTTCTTCACATCGAACAAATCGTCAATGAGTCGCGCAACAATAAATCGCGTAAGGTAATTCGCAGTGTTGAGGCGATTATACGGAAGAGCTACAATCAAAACCTAACGATTCAACAACTTGCGGAAGAGGTATATATGTCTGCTGGCCATCTTCAGGGGTTATTTAAAAAAGAAACGGGTCAAACGATTAATGAATATATCACGATGGTGAGACTTGAGAAGGCTCAGGAGCTGCTGCGTGATCCCGCAATTAAAATATACGAAGTAGCCAATCTAGTCGGATACCAGGATACTTATTATTTTACGAAAATATTTAAAAAGCTGGTGGGTGTTATTCCTGTACAATTTCGGGAGCGTGGCTGATGAGAAAATTAGCGGATGTACTGAGCGGATTTTATTACAATCTCAATTTGCGCACGAAACTCGTCTTCTCCTATTTAATTCTGATTATAGTTCCGGTTTTCTTGCTGGTTTATTTCACCTATACAACGATCCACAAGTCGGTTGTGGAGCAAACCGGAAACGCGTATCTAGAAGCGCTGAAGCAAGCGGAGAAGAATGTAGCATTTGGACTTGACGTGGGTTATGATATCGCAGATTTGGCACAAAATAATTATGATATTCAAAAAGTATTGCAAACTGTAGCCGAACGTCAACTGACTTCGGCCGAAGTCATCGATTTCTTCAATGTGCTCAACAAAAACGTTACCAATTATGAAGGGAAAAGAAATGTACTCAAGGTGAGCTTTTTTATGAAGGGCAATCCGGCATTCCTATCAGCAAATCCGAATTTTTTCAGTATTGGAGAGCTTGAAAAGGATTCTGCATTAAAGCCATTGCTGAATGAGAGCAAGAAGCAAGCTTGGTTTCATGCTGATGTGATTCAGCACTTACAATTAGCTCAAGCAGACGAGGTGCTCTTTATTAAAGAAATTCACGATAACAACCATATCCAACAAATCCTTGGTTATGTGATGATTGAGCTTGATTCGAAGTTCATTTGGGATATTCTTAACGATCTAAGGCTTCCTGATGGAGCAGAAACGTTAGTGCATACAGGTGGTGTGAGGATCGGAGTCAAGCATCTCCCCTTGGGTGATGTCAAGTTGGAACAGCAGTTTATGTCCTCGTTGCCCACCCGTCAGGAAGGGATCACCCATTTCGGTCCCGGTTTAGGTACTTATTATGCAGTGAACAGCAAGTTGAGCGGGTTGGACTGGAATATTTCTCTACTGATGACCGAGCGGCATTTAGGCATGAATAGTAGATCCATTCAAAATTTCATGTTCGCCTTGGCTGCATTCGTTTCTATTCTTGCCATTATTACTGCTTTTTTCATTTCAGGCTCTATTACTAAGCGCCTAAAGAAGCTTATTCGTTTAATTAAACTTGCGGATGTAGGACAATTTGAAACGGAAACAAATATTCGTGGTAATGATGAGTACTCTCGATTGCAGCGTTCTTTTAACCAGATGAGTATGACTACCAAAGCATTAATTGAAGAAGTGTATCAGGTGAAAATTAGCAAGCAGGAGACAGAGATGAAGCTGCTGTATGCGCAGATCAACCCACATTTTCTATACAACACGCTTGATATCATCCAATGGAGTGCCCTACGCATTGATGCGAAGGAAATTGCAGAAATTACGGAATCTCTGGCCAAGTTTCTTCGGCTCAGTCTAAACGAGGGCAAAGAGCATATAAGACTGTCCGAGGAAGTAGAGGAGGTCAGCCGTTATATGCACATTATCAATTACCGTTATCGTGGAGCAATCGAGTTTGAGACCGATATCGAAGAGGGGATTATGGACGTTGTGATTATCAAGATGATTCTGCAGCCTTTAGTTGAGAACGCTGTTATTCATGGTATTCGACCTAAACCAGGTAAGGCGGGTATCATCACGGTTAGGGCATCTCAGCAGGGGGAATTTGTATATTTGGAGGTAAGTGATGATGGTATCGGAATGACGGAAGAGCAATTGAAGAGGGTTTTAGAAATAGAAACTCGCGGTTATGGCGTGAAAAGTGTAAATCAACGAATCCAGGTTCATTATGGTGAGGAATGTGGTCTGCAGTTTTTCAGCCAGCCAGGATCAGGTTGTCGAGCAGTAGCGAAACTTAAGCCTCAGATGCTAGCTAACCCACCCTCACCATTATACTCGTAATTCGTCAATATAGATGCATCGTCATAGTAAGAACCGTGGGATAAATCCGCATTTTTGTCGTACATATCGCGTTTCTGTCCAGTTGTGCGCACTTCGTGCATTTCCTTATAATGAGTACCATACCACTTGAGAATGGAGGTGTATCTCGGATTAAATGAATGGATTCTCAGTTTTCTATAAGATTTAGCAACACTTGCATTTCGATAAAAACTAAAATGTAAGCGCTATCAAATGGGGGTGGTTAAAATCGAATTCTTGTAAGATTCATGAACCGCAGCAGAAAGAAAAAGCTTGAGAGCGGGTTTTTTATGCTGGATTCAGGAAAAACAACAATTTATTGGAGGTGTAGGTATGGCGAATAATATATTACCAGATTTTGTTGGAAGATACCGCTTGCTCAAAATATCGATATGTATGATGCTTCTAATGTCTGTTACCTTACTTGCTGCGTGTTTGATAGTCGTACCGTCAGCATCCGCGGACGGCGACACGGACAACTTCACGAATACTTCAACATGGTACCGTGATTTCGCTCCGGGCATTATCAACTCGAGTGAAGGAACAATTGAGCTGACAGCGCGTCTTGACAAGCCCTATACGGAGTTTGGTAACGATTATGATTTCTTATTTCGCCTTATTCCCGAGCAGAGTGGACCAGGGTTCACATTAATCAACGCCCATATTCCTCCGCCGACAACGAAGCCGACGGGGGCGACATTTGATCAGCCGCTTACCTTTTTCGTCAAAAACGGGGAAGCAACCAATGGCGCGTTCGCCTATGCGCAGCCGAATCAGTTGAACTATGTCGTCGGCCAGCCCTTCAATCTTGCCTTCACATGGAAAATGGGCGCTGGGGGTTACGCAGCCATCTACAAGGACGGTGTCTTGCTAACCAGCTCGCCGACCACGGTTAAATCCGTGATGGAGAAATTCATGCCTTATGAATTTATGATAGAGAGGGGAGCCCCTTATAACATTACGAATGTGAAAATTTCCACTCGGGCGCTAGCGGTTAATGAACTGGAGCATAGCACTAGCACCTTTACCCATGGTGTGGACACGGCTCTGCTGGCGGATGCCACGCTGGGGCAGCCCATTCAATCGCAGAAATTTATTACCCCGTGGCATACATCCTCCCAGTACAGCGTCGTTAAACCTGCATTCCGAAACGAGAAAGAAGTATTCTACCAAAATGAAGCGGCCGTTTATCCGGTTATGACAGTGAATTATGGAAGTACGGCGAAGACATATACGGTCAGTATTAAAGCGACGGATCCATCTGGCAATGTGGTGTTCACCGAGCCGAAGATCGTTACTGTACCAGCGGACGGCACCTATCGTATGGAGGAGTTGACTCTGCCGCAGTTAAACGGCCAAGTGGGCTTCTGGTATTTGGAAACGACGGTAAGCTCACCGTCGGCTGACCCCATCGTATACAAGAGTGGTATTTCCAAAGTGTCAACGAACGACACTAACGTCGCTGATGGCAATTACGCCAATTATTATGGGACGCACTCTAGTTACAGCTACGACATTTCCCCATGGAAGAAAATCAACACAAGCGCTACCCGCACTTGGGAAGACGCCAGGGTTTTCTTATGGAATAAAATCGAGCCGACGAAAGGACATTTTACATGGGAACATGCGGATCAATATGTGAAAGCGACGACGGATGCCGGCATGGATGTGTTGGCTGTTATGGGCTATCCCTCCAACTGGGCTTCGACAAGGCCACCTGTTAGTGAGATACCAACTGGAGGCTATCCATCCGACCTCCAATACCCGGCAGATCGTTGGGTTTCCAAAGATATTCAAGCGGGCAATGGTGCAGATTGGACCAATTACGTCTACCAGACGATGAAACGTTATGCGGGCAAAGTGAAATATTACGAAATCGTCAATGAGGTAAACTTTCATCCGCCTTATCTCGCTGCTGGTTTCTCAGGGACAAAGGAACAATATTTCATGATGCTGAAGATTGCTCATGAACAGGCTCAGAAGGTGAAAGATGAGTATTTGACAGAAACGGGAAACAATCTGGAACTGTATGTCACGACGAGCGGGTTCACCTCGGTTTCTGGTACTGCCGCCGACCGCCAAATGACGATTGATGCGTTGCAAGAACCTTATGTCGGTTACTACGACATCTATAATGTACATGGGTATCAAGGTACCAATTATATCCCGGATATACTCACCGCTTACGCTCAGGCGAAGATCACTCATCCGAATTTGAAGCTATGGCAAGGCGAGTTCTTTCCTCTTGGCGAGATTTATCCAACCATGACATCGAAATTATATGGTACGGTTCAGAAATATATGGAATTTCTGTCGGCGGGCTTCTCGAAATTTTTCACTATGGGTGTTCCCAATGCGGATACGTTCGTCACACGGTATTCGCAGTCTCCAACGGAAATTTTTCAGACGACGGCCGTCATGCAAAATCAGATCAGGAAGGCGGATCAGTATATAGGGTCGTATTCTGGGTTTCCCGGAGAGAATTTTCTGACGGTTAATCATTATTTGCATCGTACGGATGGGAATTACCTCAGCATTCTGTCTGCGGATAGCCAGATGCTTAATATCAACGTGGCCAATAGCACTAAAATCATTCGTGTAGTTGACAACTATGGAAATCCGGTATCGGTGGATTCCAACGGTAAAATCGTGAAGAAGAACACGGTCTTTGTCGTCAGCAGCGAGCCGCTTGCTATCGACAGTGTGACGGGGGATGTGCCGCTTACAATCATCCGTAACGGAGATATCGAGAAGCTGTCGGGTGATCCGATCGGAGGGCCAGCTGCTGTTACCATCGATAATTGGGGTATGGGCGCAGGTGTCTACGGGTCTAATGCTTATGTGAACAAAACAAGCCCGTTTCAGGGCGTAAATGCTGTGGAGTTCAACTCGGCGGGAGCAGCGGGAAATCGTACGTATATGTACCAGACGTTTACCGTTACGAAGCCGGGCACCTATGCACTCTCCGCATTTATCAAGAAGGTGGAGGGCGGAGCGGACGTTCAACCCGAGCTGAACATTTGGGCTGGGAACAGCGACCATCAGTTGGCTCCAGTAACCCTTAGCAGTCAGTATGCTTTTTATGCAAAGACGTATACTGTGACCCAACCGATGGATATTACCGTCAATATTGGTATCTTGTCAGGTGCTGGAAAAGTGGTATTCGACAATGTTTCTTTCGATCCTGCACCGGATAATGTCGAGATCATAATGGATAATTCAGATACGACGGGAGTGACGTTTACCGGCACCACCAACGTCTGGGACAATGCGAGAACGAATAGCGGGGCAAACAAAGGGAATTTCGCACTCAATACGAGCAAGGAAGGCAAATCAAGCGTCATCTACACGCCGTCCATTCCTCTAGCCGGGATGTACGATGTATACGAATGGCATCATTCAACGACCGGCACGACGGATGCGCCGTTTACGATCAATCACGGAGCGGGTTCTACAGTCGTGAAGGTGAATCAATCGACGAACGGAAATAAGTGGAACAAGATCGGCAGCTTTCCTTTCAATACGGGCTCAACAGGCAGCGTTGTCCTAACTAACGGTTTTACCTTAGGCAACTTTATGCTGGCGGATGGGATAAAGTTTGTTCGGACTGGCAACCTGCCGCCTGTTTTCGCGAATGGTAACTTTGAGTCAAAATCGGGGGACCCACTTGGTGGATCGTCGTCCGTTACATTTGACAACTGGAGTATGGGCTCAGGTGTTTATGGGACGAATGCCTATGTGAACACAAATAGTCCTTATCAGGGTGGGGCTGCGGCGGAGTTCAATTCGGCAGGGGCATCCGGCGGTCGAACCGATCTCATTCAGAAATTTACGGTACTTCAGCCAGGAACGTATTCGCTGTCCGCTTACATCAAGAAGCTGTCCGGCGGGTCGGACGTCCAGGCGGAGCTTAATGTGTGGGACGGGGTGAGCGACCATCAGATGGCGCCGATCGCGCTGACCGATCAATATGCTTATTATGCCAATACGTTCGTCGTAACGCAGCCGATGGAGATCACCATCAAGACCGGTATCCTTTCGGGCTTGGGGAAAGTATTATTTGACAACGTGTCGTTCGATCTCATACCGGACAATGTCGAGATCGCGATCGACAATTCAGATGCGACAGGAATCAAATTTACGGGATCAAATTGGGATAACACGAGAACAAATACCGGTGCCAATAAAGGGAATTTCGCATTAAATGCGAGCAAGAGCGGCAATGCAAGCGCCATTTACACCCCACTCATTCCAATAAGCGGAATGTATGATGTGTATGAGTGGCATCATTCGACGGCCGGAACGACGGATGCGCCATTCACCCTCAACGCGGCTACAGGCTCCACAGTCGTGAAGGTGAATCAATCGATAAATGGCGACAAATGGAACAAAATCGGCAGCTCCCCTTTTCTTGCGGGTTCATCGGGAAGCGTCGTTATTACAAACGGGTTTACTACTAGTAACTTTATACTCGCAGATGGTATCAAATTTGTTCGGATAGGGGCAAACGTGCCGGTACAAAGCATAATGGTAACGGGAAATCCTTCGGCTGTCGTACTGAAAGGCGCTGCGCTACCTATGATCGCGGCGATACAGCCGGCTAACGCTTCGAACAAGGCGGTCGTTTGGAGCGTCGTTGACGGAACAGGCAAGGCGGTGATCGATTCCGCGACCGGTATCTTGACTGGCGTGGAGACCGGTACGGTCACCGTTAATGCTGCAGCGGCCGATGGTTCAGGCGTAAAAGGCCAACTGCAGGTGAATGTAAACACGCTGGATCATGTGACGCTGACAGCTAGTAAACCCATCATGAAGAGCGGTGATCAGTCGACCTTGACTGTCATCGGCATTATGAGCAATGGATCGCAGGCTGACCTCAGTACAGCAAGCCTTAACTTCTCTAGTGATCGTGCGATAGCTACGGTGGACGCACAAGGAATCGTGACTGCAACGGCGGCAGGCGAAGGGACGGTTCAGCTTAAAGCGACCGCAACGCTCGGCGGAACAAGCGCGGAGGCTAGCGTGGCAATCCAAGTGGACAATTCCAAGCCAACGACCGTTGCCACAGTAAGTCCGTCTGCGCCGAATGGCAGCAACGGATGGTATACGACGGATGCTGTCATTACGCTTGGCGCGGAAGACAATCTCTCCGGTATAAA
The DNA here is from genome assembly GCF_059692075.1 of Paenibacillus sp. J31P190. Classification (NCBI taxonomy): domain Bacteria; kingdom Bacillati; phylum Bacillota; class Bacilli; order Caryophanales; family Paenibacillaceae; genus Paenibacillus; species Paenibacillus sp. J31P190. Next base: position 109,853 of record NZ_JCAUAS010000004.1, read on the forward strand.
TAAGACGGAATACAGGCTTGGAGAAAGCGGTGACTGGATCGCCTACACAGCACCGTTCGCGCGGGGATATGAAGGAGTAAATGCGGTACAGTACCGTTCAACGGACAACGCAGGTAACATTGAAACGCAGCACATCACAACTGTCAAAATTGACAAGACATCACCTGTAAGTATCGCAACGGTTAACCCGGCTGTACCTAACGGCAGCAATGGTTGGTATACATCAGATGTAGCGTTAAGTTTATCAGCTACTGACAACTTATCTGGTGTGGCGACAACAGAATACAAAGTGAATAACGGGGATTGGATCACCTATACGGGGGCCATACCTGCCTTTGGTGAAGGAATTTATACATTTGCCTTTCGCAGCACGGATCAAGCAGGCAATGTAGAACAGATTCAAACAATCGCATTTAAGATTGACAAAACAGCGCCAGTACTAATCGTTCAATTGGATAAAACATCGATATGGCCGGCGAATCATGAAATGGTGATTGTTCATACTACGCTGAATTCGAGCGATGCTATTTCAGGCGTTGCATCTGTGGTGTTAACCTCCATTGCCGGCAATGAACCGGATAGTGGGCAAGGTGATATTGGGGCCGATATGGGGTCAACGGCCACTACATTTAGTTTACGCGCGGAAAGATCAGGTAATGGAACAGGGCGCATATACACGATTACGTATACGATAACCGACAATGCAGGCAATAAATCAACAGCAGTAAGTACAGTTAGTGTTCCACATAATCAATAAGCCAAGGTGCATGTCAACTATGACCGGAATCATATCGAGCGACAAAATGATTGTGCAAAAAACTACCTGCAACGTTTGCCAAAGACGGAACGGCAAGTGTCATACACACCATCCATTCCAATATCGAAGCGTAGACCACAATATATCGGAGGCGGTCGTAACAAGGTTGTGTCTGCAAGATCAGGAGAAGCAGTTTAATTTGAAAAGGCAGAAAAAAAGACGAAACGATGTATGCGTTTCGCTTTTTTTTCTACGACTGACCAATCAACATACGGCTGTTGAGTAAGGAGATGGGTGCGAAATCAACTTCAGATTCATCTTTTACGGCTAATGGACTGGAGCGACGTTAATCCCCGAAAAAGATTGAATTTGAAAATCTAATGGACTCGACAGCCCTTAATCTACTTCAAATTATGAAAATAAGATAGATTGAAACCGAATAGCGGCGCTGAAGTCCGTAAGCTCGGAATCATCGCTTCAAATAGGCAGTTAACGGCATCCAGGTCCGTTAAACGTCTATTTTCGGTTAATTGGTCCATCGTAGCAAAAAAAATTTTTTGTACCACAAAAGAAGTTTAACTTCACTAAAGCGTATTGGGGCTTCCCCTTCCTGTTGAAAAGGGAGCAGATTAGACGTCCGTAAACTGCGGATTGTCGTTACTGGCTGGAGCATTTCATTCAAACGGATCGTGATGTGTGCAAGGGTTTGCATGTGAGCGTCTCGATTATTGTCATTATAGACGCCATACCAAGTACTGGCTCCGTGCGCCACTGCCATAGCATGTACAATCCATGTTTCAGGCTCTGATAAAAGATAACGGTCTTGAGTTATACGCATTCGTATTGCGGTAAGGTTGATGAATCGTTTAGAAGCTTTACTATGTGTCAGCGTGGGAGATGGAGGTTCTCTGTCCGTACCAAAATGAAGGCATCAAATCAAAAATGGAGATATTTTATTGTGTACATACTCAGGATAAAGTGTAGAGGAGGAAAAGAAAACGCTGTCATCTAGGGATAAGTAGATGCGGCTCCATAAAGGGAGATTTGAAAAATGACGACTGACTTCAAGGATGCGAGTATGGCGGGGAATCAATCAGCGAGAAAGAATGGGCTAAAGACCGAGAAGTATGACGTTGTCGTATGCGGTGGCGGACTGGCGGGTTTCTGTGCGGCTGTTGCTTCGGCTAGACAAGGAGCGAAAACATGTCTGGTACAGGATCGCCCCGTCTTCGGAGGGAATAGCTCCTCTGAGGTAAGAGTGACACCGCATGGTGCAGCTGCTTTTCATGTATACGCCAAGGAAACTGGGATCATATCTGAGTTATTGATTGAGGAACGCGCGCGAAATCATGAGCCGATATTTGAGAACGGCTGGACGAACAGCGTTTGGGATATGACGATGTATGACATGGCGCAGCGAACAGAGAATTTGACCTTTTATTTGAATACGTCCATTCTGGATGTTCGGATGGCAAATGAGCGAAAGATCGCGTCAGTCGTGGGTTACGTAGCTAACGCTGAGACGGAGCTCGAATTAGTAGCTGATGTATTCGTTGATTGCACAGGCGATGGCATCGTTGCTGACCGTGCAGGTTGTGAATGGCGGATGGGTTCGGAAGGACGCGAGGAGTTTGGCGAACCGCATGCGCCGCATGAGGCCAGCGGCGATGTGATGGGGAGTTCACTTCTTTTTAAAACGAAGGATCTAGGCTTCCCAGCTCCGTTCACCGCACCTGATTGGGCTGCGAAGCTCGATAATCCGGATTTTTTCTATAAACAGGGACGTAATCCGAACGATATGCGAGGCGGTTACTGGTGGATCGAGATTGGTGTGCCTTGGCATACGATTTATGAAAGTGAAGATATTCGCCATGAGCTAACACGGTATGTCTTAGGGATTTGGGATTGGATCAAGAACAAAGATCCGCTTACGAAAGAACTGGCCGCAAATCATGCGATTGATTGGATAGGTCAGGTGCCAGGCAAAAGAGAAAGCCGCAGAATTATGGGGCAGTATTTAATGACTGAGCATGATCCTTTGAACAACACAATATTTGAAGACGAAATTGCTTACGGAGGCTGGTTCCTGGATCTGCACACCCCGGGTGGACTGCTTGCGCCTACGAGCGAGCATGCTAGCTCAGAAGGATACGATGAAACGTCCGAGTATATGGTCAAAAGCTACTGTGGGCCTTATGGTATTCCACTCAGGTCAACGATCGCCAAGGATGTCGATAACTTGATGATGGCTGGCCGGAACATTTCGGTGACACATGCAGCACTTGGAACCGTGCGCGTCATGGGGACGACCGCGCTTGTTGGGCAGGCGGTTGGAACGGCTGCAGCTATTGCTTTGAAGAAAGGGCTGGCACTTGCTGATGTGCCGAGTCAGGCAATCTGGGAAGTGAAGCAAACCTTGCTTCGTGATGGCTGCTTCCTGCTGAATACGACGAACGAGGACGAGTTGGATCTTGCACGCAACGCGCAAGTTACAGCTAGCAGCCAAGCGGCGTTCCATGGCGCCGAAGTGAGGGGGGATCTGAAAGCGTCTGGTGAGTGGGGTCCTCAAGATGATTTTCTCCGCCAACGGAAAGGGCAATGGATTGCGATTTCGGAAGGAGTTTTGAACCGAGTTTCGGTTTGTTTGAGCAATTGGAGCGACACGCCTCAAATCGTGGAAGCGAAAATCATCCCTGTCGATCATATTTGGGATTATCATACTGAAGCGAGTCCAGCCATTGCCACAACGGAGCTGCTCATTATGCCGGGCAAGTATCAATGGATAGACTGGGATGTCCATCTGGACGAGACCACTGTCCTGAAGTCTGGCAGCTATGTTCGTTTGGACTTGCTTGCGAATCCCCACATCGTTTGGCATTGTTCTGACGGCATCGTGCCAGGGCAAACGTGTGCGTATGAAATGGGTGAAGGGAAGATGCGCCGGGATTGGAATGGACCGACCCGCAGCTTCCGAGTGGAGCCTCCGCAGTATGCCTACCGTCCTGAGCATGTCATTAGTGGGGTGACTAGACCATATCGGTTTACGAACCTGTGGCGGTCTGATCCGCGCGAGCCGCTTTCGCAATGGCTGGAGCTAAACTGGGAAGAGCATCAATCGATCAAACAGATTGAGATTACGTTCCCTGGCAGCCTTTTATGGGAATACCGTGGGTATGCGCCGTTTTATCGCGACCCGCAATGTCCGAAGGATTATCGGATAGAAGCCTTCGTTGGCGGCACCTGGAAGCAGCTTCTTGAGATAAAGGGGAATTACCAGCGTCATTGCCGCTATACGCTTGCGCAGTCTGTTCAAACCGATAAGCTGCGCGTTGTCATCGACGCAACCAACGGGGACTCGTCGGCGGCTATCTATGAAATTCGATGTTATCAAGGTTAATTCACTGAATAATAGCCCTAGTTCTGATGAACTGGGGCTGTTTCTCACTGATTTCTAATTTTCTCCAAGTGGTAAATGTTACATCGTTTTACGATGTTCCTTCGGGGATACGCCGAAATAATTTTTGAAAGCACGCGAGAAATGATAGAGATTGCCATACCCTACCTTTTCCGAGATCTCATTGATCCGTAAGGTGGGGTCTTTGAGCAGCTTCTGGGCTTCTTCCATGCGGACTTTGATTAAATAGGCAGTGAAGGTTAACCCGGTTCGTTCCTTAAAAAGCTTGCTGAAGTACGAGTAATTCATCGATACCCGATTGGCCACCTCTGCTAGCTGCAGGTCGCGGCTGTAATGCTCACGAACGATGGATTCCGCTACCGTAATAACCGTTTCGCCTAAATTAGCATGCTCTGAGATGAGATGTTTCGTATCTGTGGCATAGCTTTTTAAATAATGGCGAAGCTCGCCTAATGTATGGAATGTGTCGAAAGCTGTTGCGCGCTCAGCCTCTTCAAAAAGAAAGCGATCATGAACATGGCGATGGATTTCAGAAAGAACCAGATCATAAATCGATTTTAGCTGCTCCAAAGACATCTGTGGCCGCAAAGAATCGCTAAGATGACGGTCAACCCAAAGGCCGATACGTTCCAAATGCAGTGTCTCAACGGCTTGCTTGAACTCCTCCATATCCTTTTTGGAAGGCAGCCAAGCTTCCGTCCAACCGAGTGGTTCAACCGTCACTAAGACATCGCATGGTTCTCGTAAAATCCGCTCAGACATCGCGTTATGCGCTTGTTTATACAGACGCGATAAATCGTCCAAGCCCTGCCCAGATTGGCTAATCGAGGCGGTAGGCGTCCGAGGATTGCCTTTCCTTAGTATATTCACAGCTTTGCTAAGTAAGCCCTGAATGGTTTCAAAGGAAACGGATGCAGCATAATTAAACACAAGGCACACGCTTCCTTGCACATCATGAAAAGCTAGGAAGCGTAGATGTGATGCTAAATCATAGTCTCGAACGCATTGTTCCATACATTCAGTTACCGTATCCAAATGCTCCTCGCTGAAGGTAACATCGTCAAAGGATAGCATGGAAACGGCGAACAGAGGATGAAGAAAGTAAGCTTCGAGTGATTGCTGTGACTCGGATTCTTTGCTGCTCACAGCCGCTTCCTGATCGTAAGCAAGTGCAGACGAGGCTGAGCTTCGCTTCGACCCGTGGATCACTAGGGGTAATCGAGCAGTAAGCAGCGCCCTTGCATCCGTTAGGTTTCTTTCGACGAGCTGGTCGTTAAGGTTATCTTTCTCGATACTGACAATGGCGGACTGTACTTGCTTGCCAAGCTCATCGGAGGCCGCTGGCTTCAGTAAGTAGTCTTGTGCGCCGTATTTGAATGCTTCACGGACGTAGGGATAATCAGCATAGCCACTCAGCATAATGAATTTGGTCCGTGTTAGCAACGGAGCAAGCTCTTTAATCAATTGAATGCCATCTAACTCGGGCATACGAATGTCCGTGATAATGATGTTTGGTAGTAAGGTTGTAGCCATCTCAAGCCCCTGTAGACCACCGATCGCGACATAAATATCCCGGATGCCTGATACATTGGCCCTTTCAAGTTTGGCTTTCACGCCGCTGCCAATCAATTCTTCGTCATCAATTATTAATACTGTATACATGATCATTCTCCTCGATCCTTCTTGAGTCATAGGGAAGGGTTAATATCGTCTCTGCGAATTGGCCTTCGATGCTGTTTAACTGTAAGGGATAATTCTCACCGTAGAATAACTTTAAGCGTTCATTAATGTTGACTAGACCGATGCTTTCTCGGTCTTTCTCGCCTTTGGCGATATACACGGAGGTGCGGAATTGCTCGTTGATTTCCTCCAGCCGAGCAGCCTCGATGCCGGTGCCATTATCTTTTACACATAAACGGATGGAAAAATCACTCTCTTGGCTAGCATAAATAACATCAGTTCAATCTATTTCGAGGCAGGGAAAAAATTTGAAATCCTTGATATCGTTGCTTGTGCCGATTTGGATTTGGAACGGGCACAATCAAAAGCAGAAGAGTTCGGCGTTCCTAAAGCTTGTTACGTGGATGAGCTGATTTCCGATCCAGAAATCGACATCGTTGTTAATCTTACGATTCCAAGTGCTCATGCGGAGATTCATCTGCGAGCTTTGGAAGCCGGCAAACATACGTACGGGGAAAAACCTATAGCCATCGAATTGGAAGACGCACAGAAAATTCTCTCGTTAGCGAAGTCAAAAGGCCTTCTGGTGGGTTCTGCACCGGATACATTTTTGGGAGGAGGTATTCAAACCTGTCGAAAAATGATCGATGATGGTTGGATAGGCCAGCCTATTGCCGCAACAGCCTTCATGATGTCTCACGGACCCGAAAGTTTCCATCCTAACCCTGATTTTTTATATCAAAAGGGAGCAGGGCCGATGTTTGACATGGGGCCCTATTACCTCGCTGCATTAGTGAACTTAATAGGACCTGTCCGCCGAATTGCAGGTTCTACTCGTGTGACGTTCAAAGAGCGGATGGTGACCGGTGGACATCAGTATGGCAGGAAATTCCCTGTTGAGACTCCGACGCATATAAGCGGTACGTTAGATTTTGAGAACGGAGCGGTTGGAACGATCGTAACCAGTTTTGACGTCTGGGGAACCCGTATTTCGAATATTGAAATCCACGGAACTACGGGATCGTTAATTGTCCCTGATCCTAATCATTTTGGCGGTACTGTTTATTTGAAAAGACAAGATTATTCTGAGTTTAAAGAAGTTCCTTTCACACATGGTTTTACAACGAACAGTCGAGGTCTCGGTTTGATGGATATGGCCTACGCCATCGTAAACGGAACTGAGCATCGGGCGAGCGGCGAATTGGCCTATCACGTTTTAGAAATGATGCACGGATTTTACATCTCATCGGACGAAGGCAAGTACTATTATACCAAGAGCACCTGTAAAATGCCGGAAGCTTTCCCAATGGACATTCCGCAAAACGGGTTTTGATGCAATCGTTTTTTCAATTACTCTCCAATAAAAGAAGGAGTGATTACGATGAGTTTATCAAACGGTTTGCAAGTAAAAAAAAGTGTTTCATTTGTTTTTTCAGTGATTTTGGCAATGACCCTTTTACTGATAGCATTTGGTATGATCCATCAGGAAGAAGTCCATGCTGCTGCAACAAACTACTATGTTGCTACCACAGGAAATGATAGTAATCCCGGTACGCAGAGCCTACCCTTTGCTACGATACAAAAGGGTGTAAATATGGCAGGAGCTGCCGGTCCCGGTTCCTCAGTTATTGTGAGAGGCGGAACGTACAATATTACCTCGCCTATCAGTATAACTACTTCAGGGGCAAGCGGCAGTCCGATCACGATAAAGGCGTTCGCAGGGGAGATACCCGTTATATCCGGTCAGAATACCTATCCCAACAATGGTCTTCAAACAAATACTTATACGGGACCGGATGTTACAAATGACGGAGTGACCTATCATAACGGACAGCAATTCATTTTATCCTGGAATTCACTGATGAAAATCACTGCCAATTATATTACCATTGATGGACTTGAATTGACACAATCCTATGGTGGGGGAATTTATGCAGGTAACTCGGGTACAACAAGATATCATGATATCATCATTCGAAATTCTAATATTCATGAGAACCGTGATGAGGCCGTGCAGTTAGAGAATGTCGATTATTTTACTTTGGACGGCAATACGGTGTGGGAGAATGCCAACTTTGGGCGCTTCAGCAGATTATCAAGTGAAATGAACTGGCCTTTGATTCTCATGATAAGAGGCAGCGCATTTGGAACAATCAAGAACAGCACCATCTACCACAACTGGGGTGAAGCGGTTGGATTCTGGTACAACACTCATGATGTAGTGTTAGAGGATAACTCTATTTATGATAATTATGCTTTGGAAGTCTATGTAGACAAGGCTCATGACATAACCATACAGAGGAATATGATATACAATACGGGGAATGCGATTTATTTCAGGGATGGAAGCCCTAGTATGGGGATTGTAATAGCGGATGAGATTTTTCAAAGTTATTCGCCGGGGTATAACAGGAAAATTTTCAATAATTTACTTAAAGGAAACAGTAAGAATTTTGCTTATTGGAATTCTGGATTGACAGGCACTCGTTTGAATAATGAAATTATTGCAGGCAATACCTTTATTGATTCGACTAGTACGGATATATCTATTACCGGAGGCGCAAGCCATGTAAACACAAGGATAGAAAACAATATATTCAAGACGAATGCGGGTACTTTACAGAATGTAGATCAGAATTCGCAATTAATGTTCTCCAATAACTGCTGGTCCAGCGCTGTTACCGGAGTTGCTTCGAATGGGAATGATGTCATAGGGGATCCGATGCTTGTAGGCGGTACATCATTCGGACCGAACTATTTTAAGTTGCAAAGTAATTCTCCGTGTATAGCTAAGGGCAAGAATAATGTAACGGACGTAGCAGGGGATTACTTTAAGAACCTGAGGAACAATCCACCAAGCATAGGAGGACATGAGCATCCTACAATCCTAATAGATAACAGTGATCCGACAAGAGTAACTCAGACAGGGATGACTGTCAGTTCTTTCAGCAGCCAAAAGTATGGCGCGGACTATCTGCATGACGGAAATACAGGGAAGGGGTCAAAGAGCGTCACGTTTACACCTAACATATTGTCTACAAACACATATGACGTGTATATGTGGTGGAATGCCGATACGAACAGAGCAAACAATGTACCGGTCACTGTAAACTATGCTGGTGGGACGGACAGTACGACAGTCAATCAGCAGGCAAACGGGGGGAAGTGGAACTTAATAGGGAGTTACCCATTCAATGTAGGAACAGCGGGAAATGTGGTTATCAGCAATACAGGAACAAATGGATACGTTATTGCGGATGCAGTCAAATTTGTCCCCAAATAATACAATAGGGGCTAATAGAGATTAATTTGTGATCCGGTGAGGTGTAGTACTTAAACCATTGGATTATTTTATTCAGGGGCGGATCCGTGTGTCCGCCCCCCCATTCATTGGTGCCCTTCAAATGTCAATGTCTAGAGACAAGCGTAAAAAGTGGAGGGATTACATGTGAGAATTCGGTTAGACAGGTTTCCAAAAGGATTAAAAAAAGCACTGACTCTGAGCTTCGATGATGGTCGATTGCAGGATCGGAAGCTCGTTTCTTTATTGAATACATATGGACTTAAAGGGACATTTCATCTGAATAGCGGTTTTTTGGGAAAAGACGGGTATTTAGAAGCTTCAGAGGTTAAGTCGCTTTTCGATGGACACGAAGTAGCTGCACATACGACAAGTCACCCCTATCTGGACTTATCGCCAACTGAGCAGATCTTGCGTGAAATTTCGGACGATCGCTACAAGTTGGAATCGCTTGTAGACTATCCTGTTCGTGGCATGAGCTACCCTTTTGGCAGCTACTCTGATCAGGTTGTCAGCTTGCTGCCTGCGCTCGGCATCGAGTATTCTCGAGCAACCAGTAGTCATGGCGGCTTCCAAATGCCAAATAATTATTTAATTTGGAATCCGACGTGTCATCACGAGCAAATGCTAGAAAAGGCGGATGAATTTATTCAGCTTGTACAGCAGCAGCCACACTTCAAGATGGCGTTGTTCTATGTTTGGGGGCACAGCTATGAATTCGATGATGACAACAATTGGGACATTGTGGTTAAGTTCGGAGAGAAAGTAGGCGGACGAGATGATATCTGGTATGCAACTAACGCTGAGATCGTGGCCTATATGCAAGCGTTAAAACTTCTCCGTTTTTCGACTGACCGAACTATCATCCAAAATCCCTCAGCTTTATCGGTATGGGTAACCGCTGAGGGAGAACTGGTAGAAATCCCTTCTGGACAATTAGTTTGCTTACGAGGATAAATGGTTGATTACGGCAGACGCTGTTTAATGGCGTTCTCTCCACTAGTTCATTTTGTTTGTCCCTCTCCCAGCATCACTCTGAGCCAGTTCCCCATGATTGAGAGTGCATTTTCTGTTTTTACAATAGAGTCGTGATTTTGATCAGCGATGATGCGGACCTCAGCCTTGCAAAATCTTTCGTAAAGTGGTTTATATGCACCAGCGTCGAATACCTCATCTTCAGCCCCAACCATAACGAAAGTCGGTTGGGTCAACTGCGACAAATATTTTTCGTAATTATTCCCTACCATGCGCGACAAGGCGAGCCGATAGCTAAGATTGCAGGATTCAGTCCCATGCAGCTTTTCAATCGGTGTGAGTCTGCGGTATACAATAGCGTGGTTATAACGGTGAATGCCAAGTGCATTAAGCAGCATTAACAACAGATATCGTGGAATGCTCACCTTGGATTCGTTTCCAGATCCACCTTTTCGATCAAGTGGCGCATTGGGGCTAAGTGCTGGTGAAACGAGTAAATAGGCAAAAATGTCCTTGTGAATCGGTCGAATTGTTTGTCTGAGTGCGGTTGCACCTCCCGCAGAATGACCTCCGACAATGATCCTTGCACCGGGATGACGCTTCTGAACAAAACGGAACAGGTCTTCCATATCATCATCAAGTTGCCCGATGTAGTCAATATCGCCGCGTCGAATGGGATGATTTCCATATCCACGTAGATCCGGAAGGTACACGGTGGCGAGCCCAAGTTGGGATACATATTGGCCGAATTCCCTCAAATACAGGCTAGGTTCCGTAATGCCGTGCAGAAAAATAAGCACTACATCGGATGGACCCTCAAAAAAACGGTATGGAAGTTGAGCACCATCACGGGCGGTGTATGTTTCAAAGTCTTCAGGGTAAGTATTCATAAATGATTGATCCCTCCGTATTTCTGTTAACCTTCTTATATATAAATCTTACAAGAGGCAATCGTTAATGGAAAGAGTTATTATCGGAAAGTGTGGCGAGCTTATTCAACAAATTCCGGGCTTCATCCGCACCCCACCGCCATCATGACTTGCAATATGCACGATGTAAATATGCTACGGAAAATAAATATTACAGTACATTGCTTAATGAGCAGGGGTATTTCTGGGTGGATATGAAATATGGAGTAATTTGTAAAATTTTCTCAGTGGAATAGAAAAAGCACACCAATTGTAATAGGTGTGCTCATTTTTGATAATAAATCTAATTCCTTACTGAGTAAGGTTTAATTCAAGCTTAAAGGACCAGAACCGAAATAGAGAATCATTAATGATGCCCCCATAAGAGAAAGGTTCTTAAAAAAATGAACTGTCTGAATTTGCTTTTGATCATTTGGCAATCCCCAAAAACGGTGGATGATAAAAGTTGTCGGTATTAGAAAAATAATAAGAAGAATTGCACCGATTTTTGAATAAAAGCCAAGTGCAACACTTAAACCGCCAACAAGAGCAAAGAGACTCATAGCAGCAGCTGACAATTGGGGAAAAGGAGCTTTGGTTTTCTTCGCCATCTCTACTGTGTGAGTAAAACCTTTTAAATGATTAAACCCTGCCGAAATAAAAATAATTGAAAATAATATTCTTCCAATTAAAAATACAAAATCCATAAATAACATCCTTTCGTGTTAGTTCTTCGCCATATTCCATTTCATGTGATTTCAATTAATGCCTTCCTTCTATCGTTACCTACATCATAAATCTAAAACCTGTTGCATATGGAACAGTTGTTGTATAAATTAGATTATAGACATTACTTCACCGCCACTCAACCAACATAATCTTAATATTGTTCCATAAGCTACATTTTATCTAAACTGTCTAAAAATTATTTCTGGAATGGAGGTATCTTTGATGGAGGGCAATAAAGACCTGCGTTTGATTCGAACAAGGAAATTCATTATTGATTCCTTTATACAACTTTTGATGAAAAAGGATTTTAAAAGTATCAAAATCAGTGATATTACATCACAAGCCATGATTAATCGGGCAACCTTTTATCACCATTTCGTCGATAAATATGAATTGCTCGAAAAAGTGATTAAAGAAGAATTAATGGCGAATGTTCTTCAGGAAATTTCAAATAATGAAGAGTTTAATGATGAAATGCTTAAAAGTGTATTTTTATCCATAACTAAATTTCACTTAAGTTTATCTGAACGCTGTCAGCGGAGTTATGATGATATGAGTGTGAATGTAGAAGCCATAATAAAAAAAGAACTTGAACATATTATTTATCAATTACTGTTAAAAAAGTATCAGGGTGAAGGTAACGAAAAGCTAAGAATTGTTGCAACTATGCTATGTTGGATGATTTACGCAGCTGCAGTTGATTGGAAGCAGAACAGCAGTAAATCACCAGAGGATTATTTTGTTTATGCAATTTTGTCTATTAGGCAATTATTAGGGAATGGAACAGCTTAACATTTTATAAGTCTCCCCGAAATTATTAAGGATTGTCAGGGATAGCTTTCTATTCCCATGAAACAGTCATGTTTGGATGTGGTCGTATCAGACAGACTTTACATTCGAATGCAAATAAAAAAAGGGCAGTTTGCATAATGCAAGCTGCCCTTTTTTCATACTCCTAAAGCACTTGACCGTGCATAATCATTCCATTTGCTGGAAACAATAGGGCTACACGTTACTTGAAGGGGCATGGTTTCATGGGCAATTTCGTTCAGGAAATGAAATCCACGTTCGCCGAGCATGATGATTTTTTCATTCACGAAGAGCAATTTGATCATACGGCGATTTTTCTTATAGGGTTTAATTCGCTCATCAATTTTTCCAAGTCCAATTTATACGTTCGGCAAATGGCGGAATTGTCTGATTCCGTTGATGAACTATTTAAGAACCTCAGTGATCAGCATGATGTTGATGCTAAACAAATCATAAAGGCCATTCTAGAAGGCAAATTGGTCATCTTAACAGGAGACGATCAACGTAACGCCATTGTGGAACCCGTCCCCCAAAATTTGAGGAGAAGCATTGAAGAGCCCAAAAATGAAAGCCCTATTCAAGGTCCTTTGGACGCATTTGGAGAGGATATTGATATTAACATAGGGCTGATCCGAATGAGACTGGGCACTGAGCGTCTGATCCATAGCTCATATCAATTCGGAGAGCTGCCAAAGCGAAGGATTTCCATGCTTTATCTTAAAGGAAAAGCTCCGGATGATCTTATTGAAAAAATAGACCAGAAGTTGAAACAAGCTCACTCAGATATTGAAACGATAAATGACCTGAATAATCTTTTTGGTGCCCACAAATTTGTACCTGTCAGTCATTTCTCCATAACTGAACTTCCGGTGCAAGCCGTCTATTCGTTAAAACGGAACAGAGTCGTTCTCTTTTTGGACAATACTCCCTACGCCTTTGTTCTTCCGCATCTGTTCTGGGATATGCTGTCCACTGCAAACGATCGCAATTTCCATGTCAGTTTCACATATATGATTCGAACCCTCAGGGGATTGGGGATATTGTGCAATCTCATCCTTCCCGCTTTATATATTGCCATAACGTCAGTCAATCCTGAGATATTGAAAATAGACCTCGCCTTGTTTGTCGCAGAAAGCAGAGAAGGCATTCCGCTAGCACCCTTATTTGAAACCCTTGCTATGGTCGTATTAGTTGATTTAGTGACTGAAGCAATTATCAGACTCCCCAAAACCGTAGGACCGACCGTTACGATGGTTGGAGGAGTCATACTAGGCCAAGGGGTCGTGGAAGCGAAGTTGGTCAGTAATTTATTGGTCATTGTCATCACCGGAATGTTGATTTCAGGTTCAGCAATCGTTGGAGTTCAAAACTCGTTGTACATTCGTACGCTAAAATACTTTATTTTAATTGCGGCATCCGTTTTCGGCATACTGGGTATATGTACCGGATTATTATTTGTATGCATAATTCTGGCAAGTTTTAAGACATGCGATATTCCGTATATGGCATTTCGGATAACGGAAAAGGGGGATGCCAAGTGAACCATAGGGTACAACTTGGAATGTTGGTTTGTGTCATGAGTGGGGGCTTCGTTTTTTTGCAGTATCCCAAAATCATAAATTCGATCACGGTAGGTGGTCATTGGGTAGTGATTCTTTGTGCAGGATTGCTGCAAATGGTATTTATGCTGATCTACAAAAAAGGGTTGGATTATTTTCCGAAAAAGGATGTGATCGATATATTTAGGCAAATGGGAAAGTGGGCTGCATGCATCGTGCTTGTCCCATTGGCATTTGTTTTCACAGCAATGGTTGGATTCGGCCTTCGCGCCCACAGCGATGCAACTATAGCAATTTTTTTGAATCGGACTCCTTCTTGGGCGGTTCTGGCTGTTTTCGTTTTCCTAGCTGCTTTGGCAGCAGTAAAAGGGTTGGAAACGATGATGCGTGCTTCTGTCATTGTATTCATTATCGTTAATTCATTGGTATTGTTCATAGCATTTACTGTAATCATCAATTTTGATGTACATAATGCTTCACCCGTTTTGCCTACATCTCCAAAATTTTTATTGAACACAAAGTTTTACTATCTATCGGGTTTTTCAGCGTTATTATTTATAGGCTTCGTGCCTTCCGAAAACAACATGAAATACGGTCAACTGTTTATGGTATGTACCTATGTGACGTTGCTCATTCTCCTCATAGTTTATATTCCGATTTTCGTATTTGGACAAGAAACGGTTGTCACGTTTCGTTATCCGGTAGAAGAGGCGGTGAATATCGTTGACTTGAGATGGTTTATATTCAGTCGGCAAACGGTGTTCTTCGGTATCTCATTAATCGGATTCACGATCTTCTTGAATGCCGTAATACTATGGATGACCGGACAAATTATGCAGAAAACGTTCAATTGGCAAAGAACCAAATCTTATTATTGGATCATTGCTTTGGCTCTAATCGCATTTCTTATGGGAGTATATGTCCCAAACCGGGACATGGTTGAAAAACTTTTGGTGTTGAGTACAAATGCTCACGCTTTGTTTATCGTCATCATTACATTTACCATTTTTATCTATGGAGTCTTAGGTAATCTAAGGATGGCGAGTTATGAAAAGAAATAATCGATTCAAACTTTTCATTGTACTTACGGCTTTAACCCTTCTATGTGGTTGTTGGGATGTTAAAGAAATCAATTTACGTACCCCTCCTTTACTCATCGGCATTGCCAAGGGAAACGATGATGAATACAGAGTGACACTGTATATTCCCGTAACGCAAAAAGGTAAAACAACATCAAGAATAGTAACGGGAAAAGGCAATTCAATTTTCAATATTCTGCAACAAATGCAGACAAACTCTGATGATGCCCTCGATTACACACAAGTACAATTCATTCTTATCCAAAACAACTTGGCAGAGAACGAAGAGGAAATGGGTAAACTTTTTCGACTTTTAATGGAGATGGAGCAACTGCCGTCCAAAGCGTTGGTTGCCATTACAGATGAGGGTATTGAGAAAATGCTGTCGAATATTGACAAAGTAACAGGTGCTAGAATAACCTCTATCCATGAATTTTTTAATAAAGGGGAGTGGGCACCAGAGGTTTCGAGTACCCGCATTATGGAATTTTATGGAAGTTTATATTCCTATACGAAGGATATAAACGTTCCGATCGTCATTTCCGGCAAAGAAACAGTATTACGCTTCGAAGGCTCCGCTTTTTTCAAAAAAGAGAAAATGGTGGGACGGATCAACTCAAAGGAAAATCTGCTAGTTAATTTGTTTCATCACCGCAATGTAACAGGCGAGATTGAGAGCCTGGGTTCTGCCGACATGATCGTAAAAAACAGCTCATTGCACATCAAGTCGTCAATGAAAAAAGATGAACCGTTAGTGTCATGCGATTTGAAATTAAAGATACATGTTATGGAAAGAAAAGAGGGCGTGACGGATAAACAGATCCAAGAAGAACTCGAACAGCTGATCGAAAAGCGGTTTAACAAGATATTCGAACAAGCCCAAGAAAACAAATCAGATATTTTTGGGTTTGGCCAACATTTCCGCAATCGGATTCCATATCAGGAATTAAAAAACTGGAGAGAACAATATTATCCAAAGCTAAAAGTGAATTTTCAGGTCCATGTAAGCCATTTGTAATTTTCAACTAGCTGTAGCTGTTGTTGTTCCAGAGGGCGGCTTCTGGTGAAACGGCAAGCATGATATAATGTGTGCACACAGTATCGGAAACGAAATCTCTGGATGGAGATGATTCAACTTTGGATATTAGGTTCATACAGAAAGAACAAGCATGGCAGCTGCGTCATAAGGTAATGTGGCCCGAAGAGGATTTTGATTATGTTAAGCTAAAAGATGATGACGAAGGAACTCACTTTGGTCTTTTTGAAGAGGAGCAATTGATTTCAGTGCTATCTCTTTTCGTTCGTGGGGCAGAAGCGCAGTTCCGAAAATTTGCTACGTTAACTTCTCATCAAAACATGGGCTACGGGAGCAAGCTTCTAATATATGTGTTAGAGGAAGCAGAGCGCACAGGTGTGAAGCGGATATATTGTAATGCCAGGAAAGAGAAAGCATCCTATTATGAGAAATTTGGTCTTTGTAAAACAGAAGACACGTTTAGTAAAAGCGGTAAAGATTATGTTGTGATGGAGCGTGTGTAGGAAACACTGGAAGACGAGAACAGAAGAAAAGATGACTGATGATTTAACGTGACAAATTTTCCGAAGATCCGTCTAACGGGGAACTATAGTTAAATGAACACCCAGGACGAGGCTACCGGCATGATCGGTGGCCTTCATTACGTTAACGGGCAGATTCCCTCGTTCGTGGCTTCCTTGGAGGGAAAAAGAGGAAAACAACGAACGTATATGTAAGTGCTTGGGATCAGGAGCGGATTTTATTTGACGGAGTTGAAGGAAGAAGGCATTCCGATCGGCATCTGCGGATTGGTAAAAAGAGACTTCTTAGAAGATGTAGATATTGGATTTGCTTTGCTTCCAGCTTCGGCCAAACTTTTAGAAAGACTAGGGTTGCATTTTGAAAGCATGATCCGATATGCGGGTACAGATGAAGAAGTCCGTTTATTTGCAATTAACGTCTAGCGTCCTTATGTATAGAATATTACTCCAGAAATATTAATTACTTCAGAACAGACTAAGGAGGAGACATTAGATTTTATCAATTAGTTGAAGGATAATAATATAGATTCTCAATGTCGAATGCAACTATGCTAACACTATTATTAACTCTTGGGTCATGGTTTTGAAGTAAACAATAAAGTCTTGAACATTACGTTACGTAATGTTTTATAATTTAGTTACCGGTAAATGAATGGCGCTGCAGAAGGGGTTGATTATGAAACCGCATTGGAAAGTCGGAGAAATTGCCAAACTGACAGGGTTAACCATTCGAACATTACGATTTTATGATCAAATCGGCTTGTTCTCGCCATCCGATCAGACGGATTCGGGGCACAGGTTGTACACTGAATCTGACATTTCGCGTCTGCACCAAATTCTCTCATTAAAGGAATTGGGTTTAGCGTTGGAGGAAATCAAGTCGCTTCTGGCCCAGGAGCATTGCAGTCCAATTGAGATAGTATCCATACAAATCGCCAGTCTAAAAGAAAAAATAAAGATTCAGCAGAAGCTTCTTGAAGAGTTAGAACATGTGTCAACACTCATGGAAATGAAAGAACCGTTGACCGTAGACGATTTTACAAAAGTATTGGTTATGATGAAAAAGAGCCAAGACAAATATTTCTTTGAGCGACAGATGAAAGTAGAACAAAGTCTCGATCGACTAGGCGACTTCCTCGCCGAACAAGATCTTGACGAACTTTAACATTGGGAGGAACACATGATGAACGAACGATCTGTACACCACGCTACGTTTACCGTTGAGCGAACTTATCAAGCATCACCCGCGCGAGTGTTCGCCGCTTGGGCAGACTCTGAGGCCAAAGCCCGTTGGTTCTCGAAAGCCAATGAATTCGACTTCAGGGTTGGCGGACGGGAATTTAGTCGTGGAGGCCCGCCAGACGGCCCAATCTACACTTTTGATGCCTGCTTTCAGGAAATCGTGCCAAATCAGCGCATTGTCTATTCGTATACGTTGGACATGGGCGAGACACGAATTTCGGTATCGGTGACAACAGTGGAGTTAAAGCCAACGGATGCAGGCACGAGGTTGATCTTTACAGAACAAGGAACTTATCTCGATGGCCGCGATACTCCGGAACAGCGTGAACATGGTACGAAGGCCATGCTCGACACTCTCGGGGAGGTATTGAGGAACGAATCGAATTAAAAATGGCTATGTATTTGAGATTCATAACAGAAACGATAGCACAATTACAACAGGCTGCCGGCTTATTCGGCAGCCTGTTGTAGTAACGGATAGGATAGTTATAACTTGAATTTGTGTGGTAAAATATGGTACGAGGAGGGATTTTATGGGTTCGCGGTTGATGCTGCTTTCTCGTTTGAAAGGAAAGTTATTACTCATTATTTCGAAGGAGATGTAGACAAGAGAACTAGGCAGGTAAACTATCAAAGATACATTGATACATACTTATCAGATATAAAAGATGACTACTCATTAGGTTATTTGACTCATTTAATTTCCGACAACATGTGGATGGAGTATATCTATTATCCATATGAATTGAAGCAGAAGCAAGATTTAGACCCGACCTTTTTATCAAGATGGCATTCAGATTTTAGAAAAATGAATACAAAATTACTTTTCCATTATGATATGGGCTACCTAAAAGATTACTTAGAGATTGATGTTGTCCCGAGAGAAATAGATGATGTAACTCAAGAAGACTTACAAAAATTTATTGAAGAGATGTACGGAGATTTTGAAATTATAGAAAAAAATAAGGATTGCGAGCTTGAAGTATATAATTTTGATGACATTATCCAGTACATAAACTTTTCGAAATCAAAAGCTATTGCTGTCATTGAAGAAATTACTTCTGACTCCACACACGATTAAGCTAACCGAAACAATATTTGAAATACGGCAGGCAGTTGAGACGGCCATGCTCTGTGGTGCTTTGCAGGAGACTACATTTGGAGGAGGAAGCAAATGAATGGTTCTTTAGATATTAAAATTGACGATGCTATGTTCCAGTTACAAGAAGAACATGATTTTGGTTGGCTTGCGAAGTTGGGGCATGTATTTGAAGTCTTTTCCCAGCAGGATTCTGGCAATATAAGCTTTGGTATTGAAAAATATAGCGAAAGATTTTTCATCAAATATGCGGGTGCTAAAAGCACAGCATTTTCGGGTGACCCTCAAGATGCAATAAACAATTTAAAAAAAGCCATGCCACTTTATAGAGAATTAAGCCACCCCTCCCTAATTAAACTAATTGATCATTATGAAGTTGGATCTGGCTACGCAGCTGTATTTGAATGGTTCGACGGTGAATCTCTTCACCCGCATTGGTCTTTTCCTCCCCCAGCGAAGTACAATAATCCAAATTCCCCATTTTATAGATATAAACAATTATCTGTCGCACAAAGGTTAATCTCGTTGGATCACATTTATTCCTTTCATGAATTTGTCGAGAAAAAAGATTTTGTCGCCATTGATTTTTATGATGGGAGTCTGCTGTACGATTTCTCCAAAAATGAAACTAAAATATGCGATATTGATCTTTATCAAAGAAGACCATATTACAACACAATGGGGAGATTATGGGGATCCTCCCGATTCATGTCCCCCGAAGAGTTTTCTCTTGGTGCTGAGATTGATGGTAGGACAAACGTATTTACCATGGGAGCAACATCGTTTGCTTTGCTTGGAGGAGAGCGTGATCGTTCATTTGAACACTGGGAAGCTGGAAAGGAACTTTATGAGATAGCTTTAAGGGCTGTTGAGCCAAGTAGAAAAAATAGGTATGGCAGTGTGTCAGAATTTAAATCTGCATGGGATTCGGCAGTTAAATTCACTGATTTACAAAACTAACGGAAACAATAGAGTAGTTACAATAAGGGTTATGTAACAAATCGAGGGGAAGTGTAAGCAATGACTGCATATGAAAAACCAAGCTTGGACATAAGTAAGGTTGAGGGAGTATTGAGGACTCATCTAGGTTCTAAAGTGGCAGAGATAACGCCAATGGCTGGCGGTAACTTGAGTAGTGTTTTCTCTTTCAACCATGAAGGAAAAGGATACGTAATTAAATTCAGTGACATGGAGGGAGCGTATCAAACTGAACGCTATATTTCGGATCTACTCTCTGGCCATGGTATACCGTTCCCTAGATGCTTTGGACAAGGGAAAGTCGGACATCTAGAATACTCCATAATGGAACGGATTGACGGCGGCAATCTAGCGGATTTCTCAGCTGAGCAGCAAAACCGCCAACTTCCAGAGCTTATAAGGATCTTGACACGTATAAACCATGTGGATCTCGGGCCAACAAGCGGATATGGGTGGATCGGGCCTAAAGGTGATGGAGCATTTCAAACATGGAAGGACTATTTGGTTACATCATTTACGGAAGATCAGACAGGGACCTTCTGGGAGAATTGGTACGACTTATTTCAAAGTACTTGTTTAGAAAAAGACGTGTTCGATGAATGTTATAGCCGTTTAATGGCTTACTTACCCTATAATGAACCCCACCGCTACTTTATTCATGGGGATTTTCACCAATGGAATATCCTATCCGACGGCACACGTATAACCGGTATTATTGATGGCAACTGTGCATATGGCGATTTTCTTGTCGATCTAGCAATTCTCGATAGACACATGGAGGGTCGTGAAGTAATTCGAGTTTATCAAGACTACCAAGAAAAAGTTGGAATAATGATCCCGGATTTCAAAGAGAGATTAATTGGAGCCTATTATTTCAAAGGAATAGATGGACTTCGTTTCTATGCAAAAATGGGATGGAAAGATGCTTATTACAGTACTCGTAATTTTCTTCTCGACTTAAACACTTAAGTAATTCTCATGTGGAGACTGTTGGGGTAAACAGTCATTGGAGACCTATCATCACAAATGGTAAGACCAGGCATCACCTGATGGAACCATTTGGAAGAATCAAACGTCAACTTTTTAGATCTATTATAAGGAGGCTTGCTTTTGAAAAAAATAGCGTTGATCCTAGTTCTGTGCATGATTTATATGTCTACTGGCGTCCTAGCGGCGTCTGATATGCAAAGCGGAAAAGCAAACCTGCCACCGGAGATGCCTAAGACAATTAGTCTTTTGGACACTACACCGCTGTATGCAGAACCTTCGTACGATTTTCAAGAGCCGCTGGCTGAGCTCAGTCCTTAGGATGTTGAGGTAGTCTCTACATATCGTAGGCCAAGGTGATTGGACGAATTACTTAAAGGTTACTATTAAAGTAGATCAAGGATCAGATCATTCATAATCAGCATTCATTGGAGTTGATATTTATCGCATACGCAGCAGCATTTCTACTATCCTTTTTCATCGTCTACTTATTAATTCCCCCGTTGGGTAAACTGGCTTTTCGTCTTAACTTTGTGGATAGACCTAGGCAAGATGTCGAAAGAAAAATACACCGTGAACCGATTCCGCTAACAGCGAGTTACGCTATTTTTATAGGCTTCATCATTACTTTATTGTTATTTATAAAAGGTTTTACGCTCCAGACAGGGGCTATTGTAGCTGGGTCTGTGCTTTTACTGATCATTGGTACCGTAGATGACTGGTATAAAACCAATGGTAAAGATTTTCCGAGTTTACCTAAGTTCATTGTTCAGGTATCCTCGGCTGTGCTGGTGTATGCCTCGGGGATCACATTTAGTGGATTTTATAATCCGTTCAGCGGAGAATTTGTGCTGCTCTCGGATTGGCTGCAGTTCATTTTAACTATCCTATGGATATTCGGCGTGACGACAGTAATTAATTTCTCGGATGGAATGGATGGTTTGGCTGGGGGTCTTTCAGCGATATCCGCAATCACTTTGTTCGTTGTGGCGTTAGCAAAAGGTCAATCCGACTCCGCCATGATGGCCATGATCCTAGTCGGCGTCACCGTCGCCTATCTACGCTATAACAAGCCACCAGCCAAAGTGTTTATGGGGGATGCGGGGGCAACATTTCTTGGCTTCATTCTGGGTGTGATTGCACTGGATGGTGCCTTCAAACAAGCAACGGTTTTGTCCCTTTTTATCCCTTTCTTGGCGCTTGGTGTTCCCATTTTTGATAATATATTTGTTGTCATCAAACGTTTATTACAAGGCAAACCAGTCTATCAGGCCGACGCAAGTCAGGCCCATTACCGATTGCTTCGTACAGGACTTAGCCCGAAACAGGTTGTCATGTTCCTCTATTTGATTAGCGGCTGCTTAAGCTTGTCGTCCATCATATTGCTGTTACTTCATGTGTAACTTATCCTCTTCATTGAGTGTCAGGTGACAAGGATATTATCCATACAATCCGCCTCCCCTCTTATGATATAATTATCCATTATCTTAGTTTGTGGGGATGGTGCATATGTCGAAGGAGCAAGTGTACGTCCGGTTCCCTGAGGAGGCGGACGCCGGAGAATTAACAGCAATGTATAAGCGTAATCGGGAGTTCTTTAATAAGTTTTCGCCAAGCAACCCGGAGGAATACTATACGGAGGAGCACCAGCTCCAATCGATTATTAAGAGCAAGGCCGACAGGGTGGAGGATCGGAAATATGCTTTCTTGGTATGCCACAAGGAGGACGACTGGATTATTGGCATCATAGGGCTATCCTTTGTGGCGCGGGGACCGCTTCAAAGCTGCATGATCGGATACAGCCTTGACCAGGCTTATAACGGAAATGGCTATATGACGGAGGCAGTGAAGCAGGTGGTACGCTATGCCTTTGAGGAGCTGAAGTTTCACCGGATCGTCGGTGAAGCCTCACCCCGAAATCCAGGATCTATCCGCGTACTTGAGAATGCCGGCTTCCACAAAGAAGGCATCTCCCGTAGCAACGTGAAGATCAACGGGGTGTGGGAAGATCATCAGGTTCTGGCACTTATCAATCCGTCCGAGGATATCTAGTCAACCAACGATGAATAATAACACAGGAGCTGCATTGAAGCAGCTCTTTTTTTTGATTTCAATGATAGTGTAAATAGTTTGGGTCGAAGTTTAATTCATACCAATAGCTGAGGGGCTTGTTTCGCGGCAGCGGTGGTTTGAATTATAGTGAATCTTGAAGTTGGATGGATAACTAAAATAAAGAAAACTCGCCAACACTGCGGCGAGTTTTGCTTTTTATATGCCAAGGCGAAGTCAAAAGAACTGACATTTTGATTTATGATTTCGGAAGTTATTCAATTGTGTTTTTCATGGCCTTATACATATTTTCTACGTGTTCGTCGACTTCATCTCGTGACATGCGTAAGCGATTCACAGAAGTACCATATCCAATTTCCTTTTTACCTTCTTCTAATCCTTTGAAAATTCCATCTGCGAAGGCATCTAAAGGTTCCGCATGCGTATGCAACCCCGCCACACCTAAATCTGTATTCACTGCCGGAGGAGCAATTTCAATTACTTCTACAGACGTATTCGAAAGTTGGTGTCTTAGACTCAATGTAAATGAATGAAGCGCCGCTTTTGTTGCTGAATAAATCGGAGCAATTGCAAACGGTGTAAAAGCCAGCCCAGATGTCACGTTAATGATAGTCGCTTCTCCTTTAGTTGCAAAAAATGGAGCGAACAGCATAGAGAGATGGAAAGGTGCTTCTATGTTGGTGGTGATTTCTTTATTGAAATAACGCCAATTGTTCTTCGGATCCGCTTTTAACACATTAAAGCGTTGTTGGATCCCTGCATTGTTAACAAATACATTCACTTCTGGATAGTTCGCTGTTACCCAGTCAAACAATGCTACACGCTCGGATTCAATATCCAAATCACTTACACGAGTAATAAGACTAGGGAAATT
Organism: Paenibacillus sp. J31P190; assembly: GCF_059692075.1. Taxonomy (NCBI): domain Bacteria; kingdom Bacillati; phylum Bacillota; class Bacilli; order Caryophanales; family Paenibacillaceae; genus Paenibacillus; species Paenibacillus sp. J31P190. The sequence goes on from NZ_JCAUAS010000004.1 coordinate 133,873, forward strand.
TTCTTTCGCATTTTGAAGTACATGTTCACGACGTCCGCAAATAATGACTTTATTTCCAGCTTTTATAAAGCGCTCAGCAAAAGCTAATCCTATTCCAGTACTTCCGCCTGTAATAAGTATTGTATTTCCTGAAAGTTTCATTATAGTTCCTCTTCCGTCCAAGTCTTTTTCACTCTTTTCTTTCCTGAGTACGATTAGTGTAACGTGTAATTTTTACGTCAATTCCTTTTAAGGATTCTGTCATCAACGAAATCTCAGCTAGCACAGCTTGCTTGTGATTCTTCATCATTTCAAGGCGGAGTTGGGTGGTGTTATCCCCTTCTACTATCCAATCCATATATTGTTTGATATCACTTATTGGCATGTGCGTGTTTTTTAAACAAATAACGGTTTCAAGGAGCGCCATTTGATCTTCTGAAAATAACCGCCTACCAGCTTTATCTCGCTCGATTAGTGGTAGTAGTCCTTTTTTTTCATAAAAACGTAACGTGGATTCTGGGATATTGAATTTGTCTGAAGCTTCGCTAATTGAACAATACTTCATCTGGAGGCCTCCAAATTTTTATCTTTCATTGTCGACAAGAATAGGATACGACTTAAACCATGGTTTAAGTCAACAAAAAAATATTTTGTCTGAACTAATCTTCATTCATTACTGCGACTACAATCGTGTTATCAGCCACTTTATTTGACGGTGAAATCGGAACCGCCAAGGGTGGCTTTTTGCTTTCGTTACCGACAGGGTGCACAAATAGTATTGTCAGCGATTCCCGGAATACTTCCCGATTTTATCCTATAATCTTCCCTAAGGATTTCCCGGCCATGTCTCATGCTAAGGGAGTACACCCGGTGTAAGATGAATGTAGTAAGTGAATTCATTTTATGGAGGTTATAACGATGAACAAAATGAACAAAGCAGTGAAATGGATGTTGGGAGCTGTGTTGATTGCAGCAATTGCTGTTCCAACAACGGTAAGCGCAAAGCCGGAAGCAAAGCCGGAGATGGCTTCAGTCTCGAAACCGGGAGCGATGTTTGCAGCTAAGCCGGAGGCAAAACCAGAGGTATCTTAACCGGGACGGAAATATACCTCGTTGTTAAGATTCCTTAGCATTTCATTTGTAGCAATCTAGGTCAGGAGCAGCTTGAGTTGGCGCAGATACGAGCGCAGCTCTGTAACCGCCTCAAGATGAGCCTTCAGCAACTTTTGCCACTCTGCACGCTTCGGCGATGTCCTGCATGGAAGCGGTACTGAAGCCCTTCTTCCGTAACAAATCCATGGCCGTATCGAGGATTTTATCCTTCTTTGAATACTCCATTCTTATCGAAAGCGTCGTCTGCTACCACGGCGGACTGATGCGAGGAGACATTAACAAGCTGATCGCGGATTTGACCGTAAGGTTATAATCTGTTTCCCGAGCGCTTCGAGAATTATCTCATCTTGGAGTCTAACGAGGAATTACAGCTCAATAACCACGAATAGGATAAGGCTGCCGGCATCTCGGCAGTCTTTTTTCACCTACAGCAGGAATATTCAATATTGTTTTGAATTAATAAATAATTAAAGCAAACAAGTTGAAAATTTGATCAAAGAAATATTTTATCAATTATAAATACTTTCGGAGGCGAGTGAAGATATGAAAAATATTTGGAATTGGGCTGGCAACTACAAGTATAGTACCTCTGAACTCCATACTCCCACAAGTGTGGAGCAAGTACAGGAATTAGTGGCTCGCAGTAAGCAAATAAAGGTGCTTGGCACACGGCACTCGTTTAATAGCATCGCCGATTGTACCGAAATCCTTCTTTCGCTTCAGAACATTAACCGTGTGGTAGACTTAGATACTGTAAAAAATAAGGTAACTGTTGAAGCAGGAATCCGGTATGGAGAGCTATGTGAACATCTTCATAACCATGGCTATGCGCTTCACAATCTGGCGTCGCTTCCGCACATAACCGTTGCTGGTGCATGCGCTACGGCAACGCATGGTTCTGGTGATCGGAATGGCAATCTTGCTACAGTGGTTGATTCAATGGAAATTGTTCAGGCGAATGGGGACATGGCTGTATTCTCCCGCGAGCAGCAAGACATCGCAAGTTCAATTGTTGGGCTTGGAGGATTGGGTGTAGTCACTAAAATTACACTGGATGTGATCCCAACATTTCAGATGAGTCAGCATGTTTACGATAATCTGTCTCTAGTGCAACTAAATGAGCACTTTGACGATATTTTTTCCAGTGCTTACAGTGTTAGTCTATTCACCGATTGGAAGAATCCGAATTTCAATCAAGTCTGGCTAAAGCAGAAACTGACGGATCAAGTCTCTGATCAAGTGGCAACTGAGTTTTTCGACGCGCAATTAGCAACTTCACCACGGCATCCAGTGCCAGGACACACAGCAGAGAATTGCAGCGAGCAGATGGGCATCGCGGGACCATGGCACGAGAGATTGCCGCACTTTCGTATGGATTTCACTCCGAGTGCTGGAGAGGAACTGCAAAGCGAGTATTTCGTGCCGCGACAAGATGCCTGTCAGGCATTGAATGCGCTTAATGGCATACGGGAGTATATCTCACCGCACCTTTATGTTTCTGAAGTTCGTACCATCGCCAAAGATAATTTGTGGATGAGCCCTAATTACAATCAGGATTCAGTTGCTATTCATTTTACGTGGAAACCGAATTGGGAGGCAGTCAAACAAGTGCTGCCGATGATCGAAAAGCAACTTGCGCCGTTCCGGGCTCGTCCGCATTGGGGGAAGCTGTTTACCATGCAGCCCGATCAGTTGAAGCCGCTCTATGAGAAGCTGCCAGACTTCCGACAACTGATGCTTCAGTGTGATCCACACGGTAAGTTTCGTAACGACTTTTTGAATACATATTTGATGGAAAAATAGATTACACATGACATTTCGATTGCTCAACAGGCGAATCGGATTGTGCGGTTTCGTGATGGACGGTTGACATTAGATGATATCACCCTTAATCATTGTCCATTGCACTTGGAATTGTTCATCTAACAAGACAAGATCAGCGTCAAGTCCCGTGGAGATTCTGCCTAGGGTATCAAGGCTTAATATTCGTGCAGGTGTGGTTGAAGCCATTTGAACCGCGTCTTTTAAAGAAATGCCGGTTTCAACAGTTAGACGCAGTGCCTCATTCATCGTAACCGTACTGGAGGCTAAAGTCCCGTCCTCTAGTCGAGCTACACCGTCGGAAACCGTAACATGATGGCCACCAAACATATAATTCCCATCACCTAGTCCCATGGCTTGTAAAGCATCTGTGATAAGTACCATGCCATCGGGTCCTTTCAAACGATGCATCATTCGAACGATCGCAGGATGCAAATGAATGCCATCCACAATCGCTTGAAGGCTTACATGTTCTTCTTCAAAAGCGGCTACAACCAGGCCTGGATCACGATGATGAATCGGACGCATGCCATTGAAACAATGCGTTACGTGACTCGCTCCGGCTTCAAAAGCTTGCTTTGCTTCCTCGTATGTGGCGTCTGAATGCGCAACGGCGATTATGACGCCCTTTTCTTTCAGAAAAGAGATGAGCTCCATCCCGCCAGGTAATTCTGGAGCTATTGTAACCATCTTAATCAGTCCATCTGCTTCGTTAAAAATTTCTTTCATTTCAGTAAGATTCGGATGTCGTAAAAACCGTTCATTTTGCATACCTTTACGCTTCGGATTCAGGTAAGGACCCTCTAGATGAAGACCGGCAATTTTTGCCCCGACTTCATGCCCGATGACACGTTTCACACTGCGAATCATGGCTAGTAATTCTTCAATTGTAGAGCTAACAGAGGTAACCAGAAACGAGGTGCAGCCCGTTTTAGCACAAGCCCGCGAAACCTCTTGAATACTCGCCTCACTGCCATCCATCATATCGAACCCGTTAGCACCGTGGATATGCACATCGATCATTCCAGGTATCAATAAATGTCCTTGGCCATCCATAAGTTCATATTCGCCCTCGGGAAGAGAAGAAAGACCACTTTCTAACTTTTCAATAATTCCGTTTCTTATCCAAAGTGTGGCAGGTAGAACGAGGTCGTCTGGTTCAACCACATATACGTTGTGCAAAATTTTAAGACTCATCTTTGTTATCCTCCTCGTATTTGTCTTTCTCCTCACATTCAATAATCGCTATATTTTTATTATGGAGTACTTCTCTTATTTCATTAGGCACCTCTTGATCGGTAATCAAAATATCCACAAAGTCAAAATCTAAACGATAAACCGATTTGCTTGTAAACTTCGTGAAATCAGCCACAACGATTACCTGATCTGATCTGCGGGCCATTTCTTTTTTTACAGAAACATCATCTTCGTATGGAAAGTAAAGCCCATCAGTTTGTATAGCTGTAGCTCCGATAAATGCCTTATCAGCTCTCAATTCTCTTAGCTTATCGATGACGGAGGGACCATATAATAACCGATTTTTGGTATGTAAATAACCGCCGAGCACATAAACTTGCAGATCCTCCCGACCTGAGAGAATCCCCACAATGTCTATGGAGTGTGTGATAACCGTAATATGGTTAGCAGAAATTTGTTCTGCTACAGACTGTACCGTTGTTGATACGTCTAAAATGACTGTTTCCCGATCATGAATTAGTTTAGCTGCTATCTTCCCAATTTTTCTTTTACTGTCTGTTTCGTCTATTAACCGTTCCTGATAGGTGGCTATTTCCTTCTTCAATTGAGGCAAAGCGACGCCTCCATGTGTACGAATAACGACCCCTTCTTGCACTAATTTAACAATATCTCTTCGGGCTGTATCCCTTGATACATCTAGAAGAGAGCAGATATCCATAACACTCATCGCATGGTGTTCATTAATATAGTCGAGTATTTTTAGCAATCGTTCTTCTTGGTACATCGTTATCACCTCTTGTAAGTAAGTTTATCATTATATTTAAGTATTTTAAATTAATTTTTAAGTATATATAAGTATTTAACGAGGATTCTATTTTTTTACTTTGATTGAGTAAATAAGTCATTTCACTATAGGATTGAAACGGATGCGCCAGCCATGTAAGATAAAGCACATACTTGTAGCAAGAGGAAAGGTACATCTATGTGGACTTATACCGTAAATCTAGTTCGTGATTTATCTCCCGGCGTGAAGCGGTTCATCGCAACCGAAAGCTTGTTTGGCATCGGAGTGGGCATCTTCAGCCTCATCCTGAATTTACATCTTTTGGACCTCGGCTTTTCCAAAGGTGACATCGGTAAAATAACGTCGCTTGGGGCGTTGACAATTGGCCTGGCCAGTCTGCCGGCAGGTTTCATTGTGAAGAGCGTTGGGCGCAAAACGATGCTCGTCACCGGCATGCTCATGGCATTCCTGTCGCTCGCGCTATTCGGCTTTGGAACCAGCCTTGGCGCGGTTACCGCCGCGCAGCTCATCTGGTCGCTTGGGATTACAGCGATCGTGAACTCCGAAATTCAGTTGATCTTCCAATATTGCCGCAGCAAGAAAGAAGAGACGAGCGCGTATTCGTTGCTATTCGCCGTATTCACATTTTTTACCGGCCTCGGCACATGGCTCGGCGGCTACCTGCCGGATTGGATGCCAGGGCATACCACGTTGTACCAGTTTGCATTCTTCATTGCCGGCGGATGCTTGGCGCTCTCAGGCATATTACGGGGATTGCTGCTTCCATCTACACATGCAAGGGTGAAAAATGCTACGGTAACAATGGCCAGCGGCATTCAAACAGCGAAACCTTCGGACCGGCCGAAGAGAAGGCATGCCGTGTATTTTCTGCTGATGCTTTCGCTGCTTATTTTCATCTCTGGCTTTACGTACGGGCTGCTTAGCCCGTTCCTGAACGTCATCCTGAAATTCCGGTTTCAGATGGAGGACGGCAGCATCTCCGGTTTGCTCGCGTTGTCCGGATTTTTCTTTTTTATCGGATCTATCGTAATGCCGTATGTCGTAGAGAGATGGGGCAGCCGCAGCACGTTCGTCTTCCTGTTTCTGTATAACATGTTTGTCGTGGCGTTGATGGCGCTCGCCATGCCGGCCTTCATATTTGCCGTACTACTGCTCATTCGCGGGACAGGCTTCACGATGCTAAACAACTTGCTGGACAGTGAATGCATGTCGGCAGTCGCCGAAGAAGACCGCAACTTGTTCGCAGTCATGCGGACAGTATCGCGCAGCATCGGCAACACGATCGCCTCTTATTGGGCGGGCTATATTTTGGCTGGAAATCATTATTCGCTGCCCTTCCTTCTTACGGCGGTTGCCATACTTGCGGGGTATGCCTTTTATGCGTGGTTCGTACAGGGCATGCTGGATAAGAGACTGCAGGGACAGTCTTGACGCGGCCGCGAATGTCAGCCAATCGTAAGGAATGATCGCGGCATAACGAGTGGACCGATAAAAATGTGTTAGATATTGAAAATGATGCATTGTACCGGAGGGAAGAGTCCAATCTAAATCTATCAATCATGCATCTACTATCGTATCAACTAGAAAGGTGATGATAGATTTGAAGAAAAGCACACTCCAGCTCATTCGCAAAGCCGAGATCAAGCTGGGAAAAAAATTCACCAAGCGTACCGTCGTGTTGAACATCAAGAAAGCTGTTCGGGTAACGCAACTGGGCGACGGCTTTGCCCGGTTTCAATTCGCGCCGATTACCGTCGCTCCCTTCAGTTTCCGGAGCACGCCAATCAACGGAAACGCCTACAACATTATTAGCGGCTCTTGGATTTTTTCCGGTAATCAGCAAGGGTATTTGCTCGACAACTACTCATCCTCTGAAGACAGATGGTTCTTCACCGCCTGGAACCCGACAGCGGTTTCCAGAACAGTCACTTACGCCGTTATTGCCAAATTGAAAATGTAATGAAGAAAGCGCCTGTTCGGTTTATCCGGACAGGCTTTTGGTTGACATGAATAAACGGGAGGATTAACTAATGAGTGAAATCTGAAACGGCAAATTACGAAAATAAAAAGGATAAATTAGCGAAAATGTGGAATATTCAAAGGGGTATTCCCGAGGTAGATACATATGTTATTTCACTTATCTTAACCCATGGGAAGTCGGTGATCTCATCAACATAGGTTCAACCCATCTTGTAACCGCTTACTTGGAATGCTGCATTTTGAGATCAATTCCTGAAGGGAGACACTTATGAAAAAAAACAGGTTCAACCTGTTGGCCAAATTGTTAATTTCCTACATATTGGTGCTGCTGTTTCCCGTCATCGTTATTCTATTCTACTATTACCCGAATTCAACGGAAGTTGTGAAGCAAAAGGAAATGGACTGGAACGCTCATGTCACCGCACAGTTCATGAACTCGATGGATATTTTCACCCGTTATGTGTATAACCTCCCGTCGGAGCTGGTGAACAACCAGGAGATCAAGTTGTACTTGGCTGGGGACGACGATTATCAAAGAGTCGTCATTGCAAACGAAATGCGGAAATACAATGCGACGGATGCATTCATCGACAACACCTTCTTGTATGTTAAAAGCATCGGCTTTTTGTTTGCCAAGACAGGGAATGCCTACAGTATTCACGATTTCGAGAGTCCAGGCGTCGGGTATTATTACGAAAATTGGCCGCATAAAGCCATGTTCGAGGAATTGAACAACTTGACTTCACCAACGGTACGGCCGGCGGAAAACGTCATCGTATCCGGCAATAACCGGACGCGAATGTTGACTTTCTTATCGCCGTTGCCGTTAGGCGGACTCAACTCGCCCGGTACAGTTCTCATCATGGTGAAGGAGGAAACGATTATCCGGCTGATGAAGTCGGTTTCCGAAGCGTTTACTGGTGATTTCTTTATTTTTGACCCAAAGGGAAATCGTTTGGTCGCTTCAAACGAAACCTCCTACAGTAATTCGAGTGAATTTAAAGATTTGGTGTCCGGCTTGGGTGAACGTCGGTCTGGATCAGGTATTTATCAGATCAACGGCAAATCTTTTATCGTTTCGCACGAAGTATCGGATAAAAATGCCTGGAAATATGTTACTCTGATGGCTGTGTCTGAAACGTTGCAAGATATCCGATTGATTCAGCGTAACACCGTCGTTCTTTTTATTCTGATTTTATTACTCGAAGTGATCGTCATCTATGTGTCCATCCGTAAAAATTATCATCCGATCAAAGGTTTGGTCCATTTCGCTAAAAACCTGTTTACGCTAAGAGAGCCGAGAACCATGAACGAAATCGATACGATAAGGTATGCGCTCGATCAACTTTCCTCCGCCAACAGCAGTCTGGACGAGAGGGTAAAAAGCACGCTGCCAGTCATGCGTGATAATCTGTTGTTCGAGCTGATATGCGACCGTTACCCGACATGGGATGCGTTTCAAAAGGAGGCCGATCCGTATGGAGTTTGCTTCAACTATACTCAAATTATGGTTGCTGTCCTTTCTTGCGAAACAAAAGAAGGCGGCATCGAAGCGATTGCTGAATATTGCCGGATGGAGGAAAACAGATTGCCAGAAGGACTTCAAGGGTACTTCTTCAATAGCATATATAATCAAGAGATCGTCTTTGTTGGTTCCCACAACCCGATCTTTCAATTAAAGACGTATCTCTGCGGTCTTCAGCAGGAGCTGCTCGAACGGATCGGCATACGTACGCTGATCGGAATTGGAGCACCGGGACAATCCCCGGAGGGGATTCACCTCTCTTATTTGCAGGCCATTCGCGCTGCCGAGCATCTTCGGGTACGGAATCATTACTCGGTTCTTGTTTTCGACGAAATCGAAGTCCAGCAAACCAGCGCAGTTTCCTATTTTGCAGAACAACTGCAATCGCTTGAGCTGTTAATTTTAAAAAACGACTTTTCCGCAATTGAATCGGTTATGGAGCGCATCATCGCCTATATCGGGCACGACGGTACTCCACCGCATATGGTCAGAGCTGTTTATTTGAACACGGTCATCGTCATATTCAACGGATTGCAGCGTTTCCGGCAGGGCGACCCAAGCTTGCTGCAATTGACCAGCGTCTCTTACCTTCATCGTTATACGACCCGGCAGATGATCGATATTATGCGTGAAAGCTGCTGCAAGCTTTGCGATCTCATTCGCAGCTCACAGCCAACTTCCAGGACAGCGTCACCGAATGACATCCTTGCGTTCATTGAAGGAAATGGCATGCATCCTGAATTTTCGCTGCAGCTCATTGCCGATCATTTTAACATGTCGATTTCGGGCTTCAGCTATCACTTCAAGAAAACGATGGGACAAAATTTCAAGGAATATATCGATCAACTTCGTATTCAAAAATCCATCGCATTACTTCGAAAATCAGATGAAACGCTGGAATTGGTCGCGCAGCAAGTCGGCTATTCGAATACGTCGAGTTTTATTCGCTCCTTCAAAAAAGTAGTCGGCATTACGCCGGGCCAATACCGGGATTCAAACAAATGAAAGGAAGCTACCCGTTGAAGACAGCGTGGTAGCCGTTTTTTTTTTTTCGTAAAGATTCATTTTTTGAAGATATGCAATTTTTGAAATCTGTCTGTAAGACGTATTTGCAAGTATTCTCCATTACCGAAGTTAAGCGTTTTCAAAAAATGGGGATTCATCAAAAACTGATCGTTTACGCCTCCTCGAACGAAGATTAAAGTTAAGGTGGAATCGGCAAGGATTGTGCATAACCAATACTTTTGAGGGGTGACGGCAATGCGTAAAAAGTTAGCAGTTATACTATCGTTGTTTATGGTTTCTGCCGCAGTAATGGCAGGCTGCAGCGAATCCAGCTCCAAAACCGAAGGAACTAGCGACACTGGTTCGGGAAATGCAGGTAAAAGCGGTGCCAAGGTACAATTAACGGGCATCATGGTCAAACACCCGCTGACAAAACCGCTTGCAGAAATGGAATGGCTGAAAAAAGCGGAAGAAGAAGCAGGCGTTGAAATCAAGTGGCAAGAGATTACGGCAGACTGGGGACAGAAAAAGGGTACCATGCTTGCCAGCGGTGATGTTCCGGATTTATTTGTTGGTCCTAATGTCATTACAGACGCCGATTTTGCGCAGTTCCAAGGCCTGTTCCAAGATTTATCCGATTTGGTCAACAAAAACGCTCCGAATGTGCAAATGATGTTTAATGCTAAACCCGAAACAAAAGTCATTGCCACGCAGCCTGATGGGAAAATTTACGGTTTGCCCAAATACCAACGCTTTTGGCCCGCTTCTGCTACAAGACAATTTATTAATAAAAAATGGTTGGACAATCTGGGATTAAAAATGCCGACTACGTGGGATGAATTATTTAACGTGCTGGTCGCATTTAAAGAAAAAGATGCTAACGGCAACGGCGATTTGAACGATGAGATCCCCATGGACTGGCCGGGAGGTATCGGCGGATATTTCAATCCTGCAGTTCTCCTGGGGAGTGAGGGCATTACATTATCCGATGGAAGCGGCCAAGGCTATTATGTGGAAAACGGGAAAGTGAAAAACTTCCTGATCGACGAACGTTTTAAAAACTTGGTTGTATTTTTGAACAAATGCTACGCAGCCGGGTTGATTAACCCAGAAGTATTTACGCACGATTACACGAAATACCAGTCGATTGCCCGCGGCACCGGAGATACAGCGAAGGTCGGCTTTACATGGGGTTGGGTCGCATCGGACAGATTCGGAGACCAGGTAGCGCCGCAATATGCGTCGATGTCCCCCTTAAAGAGGTCAGCAGATTCTAACACGAAACTATCTTGGAGCTATGATTACAACTCCCTTAACTTTGGAAGCAACATGGTAGTCATGTCGGCGAAAACGAAGAATAAAGACGCGGCAATGAAATTCATCAATAACTTGTATGATCCTAAAGTCAGCATGCAGGTCTTGTTCGGTTCATTAGGTCCGAATATCAAGGATAATGGAGATGACAGTTATAGCGTACTACCTCCGACAGATTCGAAAATGGATCCTGGAACATGGAAATGGACATCATCTATGGCTGATAACGGACCTATGTATATTGCTGATGCTTTAAAATTGAATCTCGGCAAAGATATGAGCGAGGTTCTCACACAATCCGAACCGCTGAAGAGCGCTCTGAGTGTAAGTACGAAGACCGACGTCTATCCTAACTTGTTTATCAAATATTCGACTGCGGATAATAACACATTAAGTCTGAACAACACGAACCTCATGAATTTGGCGAATCCCAAATTTGCGCAATGGGTTACGAAAGGCGGCATTGACGCTCAGTGGGATGCTTATGTGAAAGAATGCCAGAAAGCCGGTTTGCAGCAAAATATCGAGATTATGCAAAAATACTACGATAGCTTTATGAGTAAGAACAAATAAAATAGCATGATGATAGATGCTATGCTTCCTATGCGGACGGTATAGCATCTATCTAAAAGGGAGAATGCCTGGATGAGCTCTCAAATAAGTGAAATCGACAAGCATACGGACAGTATCCGATTAACTAGAAAACCAACCGTTGTAAGCACATTCAAACGCGACCATCAATTGTGGATCATGATTTTTCCGGCAATCGCTGTCATATTAATTTTTAATTATGTGCCGATGTACGGCATTCAACTCGCATTCCGGGACTATGATTTTTCCAAGGGCCTTACGGGAGGAGCATGGCACGGACTCTACTATTTTAAACAATTTATGAACAGCTATTTGTTTGCCGATTTAATGAAAAATACGTTTACCATCAGTTTGGCGTCGATTGTTCTCGGGTTTCCCGCTCCTATTATTCTGGCATTGATATTGAATCAGATCAGAAGAAAAAAAGCAAAACAAACCTTGCAAACGACGGTGTATTTACCCCACTTTATTTCGACGATCGTTCTGGTCGGGATGCTGAACGTTCTGTTGTCGCCGGAAACCGGCATTGTTGGACATTTGATGAAGTCCATTGGTATGGGCGATGTTAACTTGCTAGCTTCTACAAATACATTCATGCCTGTCTATGTGCTTTCTGATATTTGGCAGCATTGCGGATGGAACAGCATTATTTATTTAGCTGCGCTTTCCACGGTCGATCCGCAATTGTATGATTCTGCCAAAATTGATGGGGCCAGCAGATGGCAAACGATACGTTATGTGGATATACCTGCTATTGTTCCTACGATGATTATTTTGTTTATCCTCAGCATGGGGAATGTGCTTGGCACCGGCTTTGAAAAAATCTTTTTAATGCAAAATGCGTTAAATCTCCCTGTTTCCGAGGTTATTGCCACTTATGTATATAAGATCGGTATTGTATCTAATCAATTCAGTTACTCGTCGGCAATTGGTTTGTTCAATACTGTCATTAATTTTATTTTCTTGATTGCCGTGAACGCCATCTCGAAGAGATTTTCAAATATGAGTCTATGGTAATTGGATGTAGAAGGGGGGAGTGGAGTTGAGTCTATTAAGCAAGAATGGTAATGAAATCATATTCCGTCTTATTCTATTTGTGCTATGTGTCTTGATCTTTTTAATCATTGCATATCCGTTGTACTTTATCATTATTGCATCTGTTAGTGACTCTACCCTTGTTTCAACCGGTCATGTCTTATTTCTACCGAAAGGCATCAGTTTTTTTGGATATCAGGAAATTTTTAAAGACGCAAGAATTTGGGTCGGTTATCGAAATACACTTGTATACACATTGCTCGGAACTTTTGTGAATTTGCTGTTCACTTTACCGGCAGCCTATGTGCTTTCAAGGAAAGAATTTAAGGCTAGACGTCCATTAATGTTGATCTTCGTCATTACATTGTTTTTTAACGGGGGTTTAATTCCAACTTACTTATTGATAAAAGGTCTGCACTTGACAAACACGATGTGGGTTTTCATTTTGCCATTTTCCGTTAATGTGTTCAATCTCATTATTGCACGAACGTTTTTTGAAACGTTGCCATCGGAATTGTATGAGGCAGCTGCTATGGACGGTTGTTCTCATTTCAAGTATTTTATCCAGGTGGCTATGCCCTTGTCCAAAGCGCTAATATCCGTTATCGGCCTTTACTACTTGGTCGCGCACTGGAATGATTTCTTCACGGCTTTAATTTATATAAGAAATAATGAGCTGCAGCCGCTGCAAATCATTTTAAGGGATATTCTTTTATCGAATCAGGTTTTTGCCAGTGGAGCAGGCGTTGGCGGCGATGCAGGTGGTTATGCGCAAAGATATGCCGATCAAATCAAGTATGGTGTGATCATCGTATCTACGCTGCCAATTTTAATCCTATATCCTTTTATCCAAAAATATTTTGAAAAAGGCGTATTGATTGGCTCTATAAAAGGCTGAGCGTGGGAAGTGATTGAATTGTTTAGAAGAAAGTATAGAACTAGGCGTTTGCCTCCCAGAGACATACGTCCAATCAAGCACTTTGTACCGCACATATGATTATACCGTAGTGAAAAATCACCGAGGGGAATGAGTAAACATGAGTGGAGTAGGTTATGGTGAGGGTTATGGTATGGGCCGCAACGTAGCATTTATCTTGGTTCTTTTTATTCTTTTAGTTATCATCACATCAGCTTTTGTAATTTAATTTTCCTTCATCCAACACAAAACATATTGAGAAAAATAAAGACGGTCCTATCGCGAAATAGATGCGATAAAGGCCGTTTTTTCTTTTTGTCGAACATCTACAATAAACGAAAACAGGACCGTGCGAGTCGGTCTGATTTATCTGCCTATTTTAAGCCTATAGTTAACTTAAAGTAACTTAGTTTAAATTTATTCACTCCTTCTCATGACAGAAATGATTATCTATAATTGAAAATGTTAGGTGATCGGAGGTGAATGACGAATGATTTACGAATTGAGAATTTATACGATTCTTCCAGGAAGAATTGATGCGATTCGAAAGCGCTTTTCCAATCATACGTTTGATATTTTCGCCAGACTCGGCATGCAGGTGTGTGATTTCTGGGAGGATGATTTGGAAGAGCAACCCAAGCTATATTACACAATGAAGTACGAAAGCATGGAAGAACGGACAAGACAGTGGGAAGCTTTCTCGCAGGACAAGGAATGGAACGAAGTGAAACAAAAATCCGAGCAGGATGGAAAAATTGTTGAACGCGTCGAGCAGATTTTTATGAAACGAGCGGAATATTTTAAAGGATAGATAGGAAAATGTGGAAGTAGGAGGGGTTATACTCATGAAATATCGTAAACTTGGCAAGAATGGTCCAGAAATTTCAGTTATTGGCTTCGGCTCTTGGGCAATCGGTGGAGGAGGCTGGGCCAGTGCTTGGGGCAACCAGGACGATGAGCTGTCAACTGAAAGCGTGCGAGTTGCTTTGTACAATGGGATCAATTTTTTTGACACTGCGGCCGTCTATGGTTTGGGCCATTCAGAGGAAGTTATCGGGAAAGCGTTGAAGGGCGACCGTGACAAAGTGGTGTTGGCGACCAAATGCGGTCTGGTTTGGGACGAGAATAAAAACATTTCCAAGAACGGAACCTACGACTCCATCCTTCGTGAAGCGGAAGCATCCCTGCGTCGTCTCGGTACCGATTATATTGATTTATATCAAATGCACTGGCCGGATACGGATGCGAATGCTCCTGCGGAAGAGACGATGCATGCCATGGATAAGCTAGTACAAGATGGCAAAGTACGTTATGTAGGCGTAAGCAATTACAATGTTTCGTTATTGGAAGCGTCGCTTTCCGTAAGACATGTTGATTCTCTTCAGCCGCCTTATTCCATCCTGAGGCCTGCCGTTGAGAAGGAGATTTTGCCGTTCTGTCTGGAGAAAGGAATCGGCGTCGTTGCCTACAGCCCGCTAACTTCAGGTCTCTTGTCAGGAAATTATACCTACGACACTAAATTCTCAGATGACGATTGGCGCTCCCGCAACGCTGCACATACCGGGGAGGGTTTGAGGAAAAACGTGGACCGCGTAGAGAAGCTGAAAGTTATCGCGAGCCGGTACGGCATGACCATGCCACAGCTTGCTATCGCATATGATCTCGCCCATCCGGCTTTGACCAGCGCTCTTGTAGGCGTTCGCAAGCCGAGTCACATCTTAAGCGTACTGCCGGCCGTCGATCTGACTTTGGATGAGGCTACACTTGCGGAAATTCGCAAAATAGCTGTCGAATAAAGGAGAGTCTATATGAACATTGATTTGAGAGGTCAAACAGCGCTGATTACCGGGGCTTCGGGACAGCTTGGACGTGTCATGGCCCGAACATTGGCTCTATGTGGAGCGGATATTGTTATTCACTACAATCAGAATGAGTTGAAGGCAGCCGAGTTACAGGCTGAGATCGAAGGTATCGGGCGCCGTGCTGTTACTGTTCAAGCCGATGTGACCAAAGCGGAGGAGGTCACTGCGCTGAAGGAGCGCGCGCTCGGACTTACAGGGGCTGTAGATATTGTTGTTGCAAATGCCGTTGTACAGTACAAATGGACATCGGTACTCGATCAGCCGATAGAAGACTACATCAGTCAGTTTGAATCGTGCGTTATACAAAGTGTACTGCTCGCAAAGGCATTCTTACCAGACATGGTGAAACGCAAAAAGGGCAGGGTTATCGGTATTAATACAGAATGCTCCATGCAAAATTTCCCTTCCCAATCCGCTTATGTGAGCGGCAAACGGGGGATGGACGGGTTGTACCGGGTACTGGCAAAGGAAGTCGGCGAACATCAAGTGACTGTTAACCAAGTGGCACCGGGCTGGACGATCAGCGATAAGGATCGGGAAAACCTTACGGAACGCCAAGAGTCATATGAAAGCCATGTACCGTTGAAACGCCGTGGCACCGATCAGGAAATCGCCAATGTGGTAGCGTTTCTGGCATCTGATTTGGCGAGTTTTATTACGGGAGCATTTATTCCCGTGAACGGCGGCAACGTAATGCCGACGATATGAAATAAGGAGCTAGATTCGATGAAAAAGAGAATAATCGTGACAGGCGGAAGTGGAAAAGCCGGTAAATGGATTGTGAAAGAGTTGGTTGAGCAGGGGTATGAGGTATTGAATTTGGATTGGAAGCTGCCGGAAGAACGCTTGTGCAAGACACAGATTGTAGATTTGAACGATTTGGGTCAGGTTCACAATGCCTTATCGCAATTCAGTGTCAGGGATAGACAACCCGTGGAAGCGGTGATTCATTTCGCAGCGATACCGGAAGCGTTTATTTATCCGAATGATGTGACATTCCGGAATAATGTCATGAATACGTATAACATCTTGGAGGCTGCAGCTAACCTCGGTATCCGCAAGGTGGTACTCGCATCCAGCGAATCATCATACGGTATCGTGTTTGCAAGTCAATTTTTCGCGCCGAATTTCCTTCCTGTTGATGAAAGCCATCCTCAGTTGTCGGAAGATAGCTACGGATTATCCAAGATGGTTAATGAAATAACAGGGGAAGCTTTCCATCGAAGGACAGGTATGCAGGTTATTTCCTTCCGTCTTGGAAATATTTTGGAACCCAAGGATTACCCGCGAGTAAAGCAGACTTTCGCAAATCCAGAAGAACGAATTCGCATTCTTTGGAGCTATATTGATGTCAGGGATATGGCAGTAGCCTGTAGATTGGCTGTGGAGAAAGATGGGCTTGGTGCACAATCACTTATTTTGGCAGCTGACGACACTTCATCCGATCTGTCTAGTGAAGAGCTGATTCGTAAGTTTATGCCTGAGCTTGCTGAATACGTCCAACATTTGCCTGGACGAGCCAGCTTTCTATCGAATGCCAAGATCAAAGAAGTTCTCGGCTGGAAACAGCAGCATTACTTCATGGAACAATAAACGCCTCTAATGCAAAAATGAAATCTTAAGAAACGGGAAAAATAGTTGAAGAAGTAGGGATTTTCGCTTGGAACAAAGGCCATAACCTAAAGGTTAGGTCTTTTTCATCGTATTGTCACCAAGTAGACGAACTGTTAAAATGATAGCGTTACCATAACAAGCAAGGAAAGGGAGATGGAGATGAAGAAAACATGGTATTACCGTTTGCTTTTTTCTTACATGCCGGTCTTCCTTTTAATCATTTCGTTTCTGTTTTTTATTTTTTTTCAAATTTTAAGCGAGCGGGCGCAACAGGATGCGGCCAGCGTTTACACAAGCATCAATAATCAGTCGCTTCAGACAGTGGAGCAGACACTGCAAGCGATCGATCATTTAATGGTGATCAAACAAACGAGAAATAATAATCCTTCCGATTTTAATATGTTGGACTTTTTCAATCAGAGGGGCCAGCCTTCAACCTATTTCACCTACCAGGTGACCCAAGAATTCAATAATATGAAGCAGCTGAACCCATTCATTCATTCCCTATATCTCGTACGTGATAGCGATGGTTATGTACTCAGCTCAAATACAGTCGCCCCGCTGCAGTCTTTTGCCGATCGCGAATTTATTCAAGGACTGATGAAGGATACTTATTCTTATCATTGGACGGATAAGCGGCTGTTCAAAGAGTTTGGAACGTCAAGAATGGAAGCAGTAGTCTCCATAGCGCGCAAGTATGTAACGAGCTCGGGAGAAAGCGGCCTCATGGTAGTAAATGTGTCGATCAATGCCTTGAATCAGCTGATCTCTAAAAGTCTGGATCAATCGGTCAGTTTTGTTACGGTTACCGGCTCGGAAGGCATGAGTTTGTTTCCGGAGCGCGAGGATAAAGAAGGAAATCGGAAGGTCATGTCAACGATTGTATCGGAATATACAGGCTGGACGTATAAAAGCGGCTTAGTGAATGGGAATAGATTTTCTATTGTCCAAGTGTTCTCGGGAATTTGGTTTGTTTTTGCCGCAGCTGTCGTTTTGATCGGGTTATTATCGATCCTTTATATGACGAACCGGAATTATAAGCCGCTTCGGGCGCTTATTTCCAAATTGGATGAGATGTCGCAAGCAGGCGCGGCCCAAAGCGGCAATAAAGATAATGAATTTCACTATATCGAGACAACGTTTCATTCGCTCGTTGAACGATTCAATGTGTTTAAGTCGCAGTCGGATCAGAATGTTAATTATCGTAAAAAGTCCATCTTCCTTGAGGTTATGAACGGCTCCAGATCGTTAGCGAACGAGGAATGGATTAACGAGCTGGAGAGGCACGGCTTCAAAGGCGGGTTCAAAAAGGCGGCGGTCCTGGTCGCTTCCATTGATAAATATTCGGAAATCCGCAACCGGTTCACGGATCAAGATCTTATTTTATATCGCTTCATCATTCAGAACATGTATACGGAGCTTGTCCAGAAATCGTCCCTTCGCAGCTGGACCGAGTGGATCAACGATAAGGAAATGTGTGTCTTCATTTTTACGCAGGAGGACATTCCTAACGAATTATTCGATAACATCAAGCCGTTCACGGAGCATGCGCTTACCTGGATCCGCAACAATCTGCCTTTCACGGTAACTTTCGGTGTAGGTCAAGTGACAGAGACAGTGCCTCAGCTCAAAGACTCCTATAAGTCTGCCATCGAAGCGATTAATTACAGGTTCGTACTTGGGAATGACCGCGTGATCGGGTACTGGGAGACGGCCAAAGAATACGAGGTTGAGCTGTATTACCATCTTGAACGGGTTCGCAGTATGGTGTATTCGTTTCGGATGCTGGAGCCGGATTGGCGGATCAAATATAATCGGATTTACACGGAAATCATTGCGAATAGGCTGAAGCGGGACGATATTGTCAATTTGCTACATTACTTATCTTTCCACTTGTTTGAACATATTCACGGCCTTGTACTAAACGATGAGATCGTGCATACGAACAAAGCGATTATGAAGGATGTTATTGAGCAATTCGAGACAATTGAGGAAGTACAAGATCAGCTGCTTGAAATTATGGAGAAACTAGAATATGTCATGTCGGAGAAAGCCCGTAATGGAAGCGAACATGTCATTGCGCTTGAAATGAAGCAATATATCTCCGACCACCTGTCAAATCCGGATCTGTCGCTTGTTCATCTTAGCGAGCAATTCGGTATCCCTTCAAAAAATGTCAGCTCATTGTTCAAGGAGCAATTCGATATTAAGTTTATTGATTATCTGATCAACCGCAGAGTCGAGCTTGCCAAACAGCTACTGACGGAGACGGAGTCCAGTATACAAGAGGTTGGGTATCGGGTAGGTTATTTGAACCCTGTATCATTTAACCGTGTTTTCAAGCGATTGGTAGGCGTGACACCTGGAGATTACCGGAAAGAACGCAATTGTTAATAGCGGAAAATTGTTAATCGTTACGTCGGATTGGGTCATTATGGCCTGATCCGATTTTTGTTTACCGCCAGAAACATGTAAATTGCAGGGCTGCTCTCGGGTGGGGTATAGTTGCCCCATCAACAACAATCGTCTCATGGAAGGAGATGGGTTCAAAATGGCGGAAACAGCCAAACTGTCATCTGCGTCAAAATTAAAGAGCAGATCTTCAAGCAGCACGCTATTGGGCGGATCGCTTAAAAAGATGCGGCGGCATTGGCAGCTTTATCTATTAGTTTCACTGCCGGTTGCTTATTTCATTCTTTTTAAGTATGTGCCGATCCTAGGCGTACAGATCGCCTTCAAGGATTTGAATCCGATCAAAGGCATTTGGGGCAGCCCATGGGTAGGTTTTAAGCATTTTCAAGCATTTTTCGAACACCCGAATTTTTGGCTGCTTATTAAGAACACCTTGTATTTAAGCTTGTATTCGTTAGCGGTTGGTTTCCCTGCTCCGATTTTACTTGCGCTCATGCTGAATGAGTTGAAGAATGGTTTGTTTAAGCGTTCTGTACAGATGATTACTTACGCTCCCTATTTTATCTCTACGGTCGTTATGGTCTCGATGATTATTTTGTTTCTGTCGCCTAGAATTGGCGTTATCGATCATATCCGGACATGGCTTGGATTAGCTTCGATTAACTTTATGGGCAAACCATCCTTGTTCTCGACCATCTTCGTTCTCTCCGATGTATGGCAGTTCATGGGGTATAGCGCAATCATCTATATTGCAGCCCTTGCCGGTGTGAATCCACACTTGTATGAAGCGTCAAAAATCGATGGGGCGACCCGGTTGCAGAAAATCATTCACATCGATATCCCCAGCATTATGCCGGTTATGGTGCTGCTGCTCATTTTGAACATGGGCCATCTGCTCAGCATCGGGTTTGAGAAGGTGTATTTGCTGCAGAATCCGCTGAACATTGGAGCCTCGGAAATCATTTCGACTTACGTATACAAAGTCGGTCTCGTTCAAGCAAATTACAGTTTTTCATCGGCGGTTGGGTTGTTCAACTCTTTCATCAATCTTATACTGCTTCTGTTTGCCAATTACGGGGCAAGACGAATTACGGGATCGGGGTTGTTCTGACATGGAAAAAACAGTCAAAATCAAAGAACCGCTTGCGGATAAAATTTTACTCTCGCTCATTTATGTCGTCCTGTTCCTTATCCTTGTCATTGTGCTGTACCCGCTTATTTACATCGTCAGCTCTTCGATCAGCTCCCCGCAGGCAGTAGTAGCCGGCAGAGTTTGGTTATTTCCCGTGGAGCTATCTTTGAAAGGGTATAACGCTGTTCTGAATAATCCGCGCATTTGGTCAGGCTATTACAACTCGCTCCTTTATACGGGAATCGGGACACTTATCAGTGTATCTTTAACGATCGCACTCGCCTACCCGTTGTCCAAACGGACCTTTCATGGAAGAAAGCTCCTTATGTACATGATCATGATCACAATGATTTTCAGCGGTGGGTTGATTCCTTACTATTTGACCGTGAGGGATTTGGGATTGATCGATACGCGCTGGGCGCTGCTGCTTCCGCAAGCGGTAGCCGTATGGCAGGTTTTTATTGCGAAGACGTTTTTTGAAGAAACGATCCCGGAAGAATTGAATGAGGCTGCCCAACTCGATGGCTGCAGCGACTTCAAATTTTTAAGCTCGATTGCGCTTCCGTTATCCAAACCGATCATTGCTGTGCTTGTACTTATGTATGCGATTGCAAACTGGAACGCGTATTTTGATGCACTCATCTTTCTGCGAAAGCCGGATTTGTTTCCGCTGCAGCTCATATTACGGGAAATATTAATTCAAAATTCGGTAGACAATACAATGATGGTTGATGTGAGAACAATGGAAGCCAGACAAGGGATGAAAGATCTGTTGAAATTTTCGCTGATCGTCGTCTCCAGTTTGCCGGTACTTATCATATATCCATTCGTTCAACAATATTTCGTGAAGGGGGTAATGATCGGTTCATTGAAAGGATAAAGGAAATACGCTTACTAGAATAGAACTGTATGTGCAATCATCATTCAGGAGGGTGTCGATATGGGAAAATTATGGAAAGTAGTTACTTATACGGCTCTAACCGCAGCCTTATTGCTCAGTGCTTGTTCGAATGACGGCAGCGAAAGCAAAGGACAGGAAGCCGGCACAAGTCCAAACGGCGGAGACGGAGCACAAAAGCCATTAACGATAAGCGCGTTTATTAACCAATCGCCTAACCTTACAACCTTAGACAATCCGTTTACGAAGCAAGTTGAACAGAAAACGAATGTGAAGCTGAATTTCGTCGTCGGACCTCCGAACGATAACAACGACAAGCGCAATGTTCTGATGGCAAGCGGAGATTATCCGGAAATTTTCCTGAGCGGCAACTTCGCGCCTGCGGATCAGATGAAGTACGGCAAGCAGGGCATTTTCCTTCCATTGAACGATCTCATCGATCAGTACGCACCGAATATTAAACAAGTATTCAAGGACCGTCCGGATCTGAAAACGGCGGTAACGTCTTCGGACGGGAAAATCTACGCCATGCCGCAAGTGAACGAATGTTATCACTGCTGGTATTCCCAGAAGCTGTGGATCAACCAAACGTGGCTGGATAAGCTTGGGCTGAAAATGCCGACGACGACAGAGGAATATGCGAACGTGCTGCGCGCCTTCAAGACGAAAGACCCGAACGGCAACGGTAAAGCGGACGAAGTGCCGCTGAGCGGGGCATTGAATACATGGCATGGCGATTTAACCGGCTTTCTCATGAACGCGTTTATTTATAACACCGGTGACGGACAGCCTTATTCTTATATCCGGGTGAAGGACGGCAAAGTCCAGCTTTCAGCGAGTCAGCCGGAGTGGAGAGATGGTCTCCGTTACATGAATTCGCTATATAAAGAAGGTTTGATCGATCCGCAAGCTTTTACGCAAAATCAGGAAGGCTTGCAGCAGCTCGGCAACAAAGCAGGCGAGACCGTTCTGGGTTCATTCACGATCGGCCATGTGCAAATGGCTGTTGGCGCCACTGACCCGCGGAATAAAGACTATACAGCGGTCCCTCCGTTAAAGGGCCCGAATGGCGTACAGTTATCTGGTTTTTACAAATCCGTAGGCAACCAGGGCCGTTTCGTTATTACGAATAAAGCGAGCAAAGAAAAGCAGATTGCGGCCATCAAAATGCTCGACTATTTATGGACCGAAGAAGCAACCAGAGGTCAAGAGTTTGGTGTAGAAGGACATACGTGGAAAAAAGCTGACGAAGGCCAGCTAAATGTCAATGGTAAACCTGCGAAGTATCAGGTAGACCCGAAATATCGCAGTGAAACCATTCATACCGACGGTTGGGATCAAGCCGGTCCGGATTTCCGGCCTCGTGAGCGCTTTGAATCTCAAGCGGTTTCACAGGATATGTATTCACCGGATGGTTACGAGCTGCGTTTGGTGAAGGAAACGCAGAAGTACGACGGCTTCCAACCGAAAGAGCAGAATTTCTTCCCGATTGACATTTTTATTAGCTCCGAGGAAGGCGAAGCGGCCGCTCAATTAAAGGCGACGATCGAGGATTACGTCAAATCGAATATGCTTCAATTCATTACCGGAGATAAAAACATCGAGAGCGGCTGGGATACTTATATCAAAGGATTTGACGGTTTGAAGCTGAATGATTACTTGAAAATTTTGCAAAATGCTTATGATGCCGATCGCAAAAAAGTAAAATAATCGGTTTAGAAGCATGTACGGAAAAATACGGCCAGCGGCAGAGTGCTGCAGGCCGATTGTATAAGAAAGCAAAGGATGTGCCGTATGGAGCCAAATCTGCAATCCCAAATCGTGAATCCGATTCTGAGTGGGTTTAATCCCGATCCTTCGATCCTCCGCGTGCAGGATGATTATTATATCGCAACATCAACCTTCCAATGGTTCCCAGGCGTGCAGATTCATCATTCACGCGATCTCGTCCATTGGAGACTGCTCACGCGTCCGCTTGAACGGGCAAGCCAGCTTAACATGCTGGGCAATCCGGATTCCGGCGGCGTGTGGGCGCCATGTCTAACTTACAGCAATGGGACGTTTTATCTCGTATTTACGGATGTAAAAAGCCATGCGGGCGCTTATAAAGATACGCACAATTATGTCGTCACCGCTAGCGATATAATGGGGCCTTGGTCCGATCCTGTGTACTTGAACAGCAGCGGCTTTGATCCTTCGATGTTTCATGATGACGACGGGAAAAAGTGGCTCATCCATATGGCATGGGATTATCGCAAAGACCGTGATCCGTTTAACGGCATATATTTGCGGGAGTATTCGGAGAGTGAAGGGAAGCTGGTCGGTCCTTCACATCTCATTTATACAGGTTCCAAGCTTGGTTTGACGGAAGGGCCCCACATTTATAAGAAGGATGGCTACTACTATTTAATGGTTGCGGAAGGCGGAACGAGCTATGAGCATGCCGTTACGGTGGCGCGCTCCAGGCAGTTGACGGGTCCTTATGAGACGGATCCGCAGACGCCGATGCTCACGGCGGTTCATGCTCCGAATTTGACGCTTCAGAAGGCCGGTCATGCCAGCTTGGTTCAAACGCAAAGTGACGAATGGTATATCGTCCATTTATGCGGGCGGCCTCTGGATACAGAAGACAGAAGGTGCAACTTAGGCCGTGAAACGGCGATTCAACGTTGTGTTTGGAGCGAAGACGGATGGTTTCGGCTATCCGGGGGAGGAAGTGAGCCGCGCGATTTCGTGCAGCCTCCATCGCTGCCGGAGCATAAGTTTCCGAAGTCTCCAGACAAGGACGATTTCGATGGAGATAAACTGAATATCCATTGGCAGTCGTTACGCCAATCGTTCGCCGAAGATTGGATCTCACTTGCCGAACGTCCTGGTTATCTAAGACTCAAAGGGATGGAGTCGCCAAATTCACGATTCAGGCACAGTCTAATCGGGCGACGCCAGCAATCGTTTCGCTGTGAAGCGGAAACGGTCGTCGAGTTTGCTCCGGATTCCTATCAGCAGATGGCCGGCTTGATGTATTACTACAATTCGCAAAATTACTATTACTTGCGGTTAGGTTTTGATGAGAGCCTGGGAGCGAACCTCGGCATTATTGGCAACGATCATGGCGTATATCAGGAGCATACGGAGAGGCTCATACCGGTTGCGGTACAGAAGCCCTGCTATTTAAAGCTGAAGCTTAACTACAGCGAGCTGCAATTTTATTATTCTGTTAATGGGACGGACTGGCTAGCCATTGGTCCGGTGCTGGATGCCAGTAAAATATCAGATGAATATGCGACGCATCTGGTCGACGGTTATTTTACGGATTGGGGCTTCACCGGAGCGTTTATCGGGCTGTGCGCCCATGATTTGTCAGGCGGCCGCAGACATGCCGATTTTGATTATTTCACCTATTCGGAAATGGAAAACTGACAATGGAGAGATGCACGTGGAGCAGATGAATGAAACGTTAAAAGGCCGCCATCTTGTGTTCGTAATCGGAGAAGATGAATATGCGTCGGAAATCACGATCCCGCTTATCGCTCAAGAGGCTGAGCATATGCATGGAGCTCAAGTGACGGTGTTATCCGCGCATCCGGGACCAGCTGAGCCAGCGAATATTCCAGGACTTGAGGCGCTTCAAACGGCAGATCTCGCCGTATTCTACCTGCGGTTTCGGCAGCTGCCGGAAGAGCAGTTTGGTTATATACGAGCATTTCTGGAAGCGGGGAAGCCGGTAATCGGCTTGCGCACCAGCACGCACAGCTTCCAGTATCCGGAGGGGCATCCTCTGGCGCGCTGGAATGACGGCTTCGGCATCGATGTGCTTGGCGCGCCATGGATACGGCATTTTGGGCATTCGTCTTCGACGGATGTTTCCCTCGCCTGGGGGGCTAGCGAGCATCCGATTCTGAGAGGCGTGCCGACGCATTTCTCATGCCGCTCCTGGCTGTATCAGGTACTGCCCTACCCTCCAGAAGGAGCAGCGCTGCTGCTGAATGGACATACAGTAAATCCAGAGGATAACGGCTGGTCGTATACGGAAGATACACCGAGGGTGCAACCTGTGGCATGGACACGTACACATTTCGGAGGCGGCCGCGTCTTTACGACGACGATGGGGCATCCCGAGGATTTCGAGCAGCCTGCTTTTAGAAGATTGTTATTGAATGGCATCCATTGGGCTGTCGGAGCCGAACATTTAATATCGGAAGGAGAATGAGGATGAAAATTGCGGCGATTACCGGCATAAGGCAAGCGGAGTTGGTAGAGAGAGAGAAGCCGGCACTCAAGGAGGGCTGGGCGCTCGTTAAAGTGCATGCAGCGCCGATGTGCGCGGAATATAAAGGGTTCGTTCACGGCCATACATCGGACTGCCTAGGGCATGAAGCGGCCGGTGAAGTGGTTGAAACGGCGCCGGGCAGCAAGGTGAAGGTTGGCGACCGGGTCGTCGTCATGCCGCAGTATCCTTGCGGCGAGTGCGAGCTTTGCCTAGCAGGCGATTTCATCTACTGCGAGCACAATATGGATCATTACGAGCCGACGATGACCCAGTATATTTCCAAGCCATCCTGGATGCTTGCGCGTATCCCGGATGGTATCACTTACGAGCAGGCTTCGCTGGCCTGCTGCGGGCTTGGCCCTTCTCATGGCGCGTTTTCGGCAATGGGAGTGGATGCCTTCACGACGGTGCTTATCACCGGGCTCGGGCCGGTTGGCCTCGGAGCGATCGTCAACGCGAAGTTTCGCGGGGCAAATGTCATTGCGGTCGAGATGAATCCGTATCGGGTACAGCTTGCGAAAAAAATGGGAGCTGACAGTATCATCGATCCTCGTGAACTCGATGCGGTGCAGCAGATCAAAGCTTTAACCGGCGGCAAAGGGCCTGACTGCGGTCTTGACTGCTCAGGCGTCGTTTCGGCTCATCGGCTCCAGATTGATGCGGTGAAGCGCAAAGGTAAAGTCGCTTTCGTCGGGGAGTGCTTTACGGAGACTCCGATTAAAGTTAGCGACGACTTGCTCCGCAAGGGCATCCATCTGATTGGATCGTGGCATTACAATATGAACGAATTTCCGCAGCTGATGAAAGTGATCGAGCAGTCGCCGTTAACCGGATTGCTGATCTCACATACGTTTCCAATGAGCCGCATTCAAGAAGCCTTCGAAGTGTCTGCCTCACAGCAAAGCGGCAAAATAATTTTAAAGCCATGGGAGTGAGCGATTGATGAAGATCGGTATGAATTTGCTGCTGTGGACGGATCAGCCTAAGCCTTCCGAGCATTTAGCATTGCTGCAATCTATCAAGCAGTGGGGCTTTGACGGGATTGAATTGGCTGCCGACAATATGGATCCTGCGGATGCGCGCGCTTTTGGCATGATATTGAAGGAACTGGGCCTCGGCTGCACCGCAATCGCCGCACTTGATGCAGGCTCGGCGGATCCGGCAAGCCGGGACAGAGCGCTGCGGCAAGCCGCGCTCCAAACGCTGAAGCGGGCGATCGACAACACGAAGGCTTTGGGGGCGGAAGTGCTGTGCGGGCCATTATTTCAAGGGCTGGGACGATTTACCGGTCAGGCTCCGCAGCAGGATGAGTGGGATTATGCCGTCGAAACGCTGCGCGTGGCGGGTGAATACGCGGGATCGGTTGGCGTGAAGCTAGCGCTGGAGCCGATTAACCGTTTCGAGATGTATATGGTGAACACGCTTGCAGATGGGGTACGGTTTGTGAAGCAGATCGGCTTGCCTAACGTTGGCTTACTAGCGGATACGCATCATGGCAACATCGAGGAACGCAATGTGCCTGAAGCTTGGCGTCAGGCGGCGGCACACATCGTGCATGTCCATATTTCAGAGAATGATCGCGGAGTGCCTGGCAGCGGTCATGCGGTACCGAAGGAACTATTTGATGTGCTTACAGAAATCGGTTATGACGGTTGGCTCACCATAGAAGCATTCGGGCAGCAGGTTCCCGGACTGATCTCACGCCTCCATTTGTGGCGGGATTATGCGAACCATCCGGACGATGCCGCTCGTTTGGGCGTTCAATATATTCGGCAGCAATTAGGTTAAGGAGGTTCTGCTCATGCCAATCGTTCATGCAAATGGGATAGAGCTTCATTACACGGAAAGAGGTCAAGGTCAGCCCTTGATTCTACTGATGGGCCTTGGGGCGGACGGCAGCGTATGGGAGGAGCATGTGCGCGCCTATGAGCGGCATTATCGCTGCCTATTGGTCGATAACCGGGGGGCTGGCCGCTCCGGCAAGCCGGAAGGACCTTATACGACACGGATGATGGCTTTAGACACCATCGGATTGCTGGATGCGCTTGGGATCGATCAAGCGCATTTGTCCGGCATCTCGATGGGCAGCGCCATTGCGCAGGAGGTGGCTTTTGCCGCTCCGGAGCGTGTCCGGTCTTTAACGCTGAACTGCTCATGGTCGGAATGCGATGCGTACACGACGCGCATCTTCGAAACCTTCGGAGCAGCTTATCAGGTGATGAGAGCAGATGATTTCCAGAAGCTGTTGCAGCTCATCATTTACACGCCGGCGTATCACGAACAGCATCTTGATAAACTTATTGAAGGTCAGAACAGCGCATTGACGAACGACAATCCGATGCCGGTTCATGCTTTTCAAGCGCAATGCAGCGCTTGCATGTCTCATCATACGACAGGGAAGCTCGGGACCATCTCCGCTCCGACACTGATTACTGTTGGAGACCAAGATGTGTTTACGCCGGTTCATCTATCGTTGTCGATCGCAAGCGAAATTTCCCATGCTGAGCTGAGTATATTTGAAGGCAGCGGCCATACGCATCATTGGGATCGGCTGGAAGATTTTAACCGGATCACATTGGATTTTCTTAACCGTCATTAATGATTTGAATAAAGCTTAAGGAGTGATTACTTTGAATCCCAAACTATCCATTGGTTCTTGGGCGTTCGCTTTCGGTCCATTCGCTAAGTCTCCGTGGCCTTTTACACAAATTTTGCGGTATGCAAGGGATTCCGGCTATGACGGAGTGGAAATCAATGGCTTTGCACCTCATCCGACCCCTTACAGTCATCCGACCAAGGAGAACCGTCAAGCGCTGTTGGAAGAAATTCAATCTTATGGACTCGGAATATCCGGCTATGCGCCGGATTTCACCTCGGTGCCTCCCGACCGATGTAATCAGGAGGATTATTTGGCGCTGCTGAAAACGTATATCGCATTTAGCGCAGATTTGGGCATTGATACGATTCGTGTGGATACGGTCAGCCCGCCGGCCGATTTGTCAGTGGACGCGTATGAGGACAATTTCGCCAGACTCGTTGCTACTTGGCGGGCATCGGCAGAGCTTGCTGCCGAGGCGGGAATGACCATCGTCTGGGAGTTCGAGCCCGGCTTTTGGCTGAATAAGCCAAGCGAAGTGAAGCGCCTTGTGGAAGCTGTGAATCATCCTGGCTTCAAAGTTTTGTTCGATACGAGCCATGCGTATATGAGCGGAGTTGTCGGTGCGCGTCATGCCGGTGAGAAGGAGCTGCTTCAAGGAGGCATAATTGAATATGCGAAGCTGCTCCAAGGTCATATCGGTCATCTTCATCTCATCGATTCAGACGGAACGCTTCACGATGAAGAAACGAGCACGCATGCTGCCTTTGGGGCTGGGAAAGTGGATTTCACCGGTTTTTTATCGGCAATGAAACCGGTAATTTCACCGATGGAATGGTGGTGCATCGATTTCTGTTTCAATGCGGAAGTCGAGGAGTGGGGCCGTCTAGCGATTCCTTTCATCCGCGAGAAGATCAAGGAGGCTGAATAATCGATGACGATCCGATATGGATTTCAAACGTATACATGGCAAATGTCTTTTGCGAAATATGGTAATCGGTTGGACCATATTCTCGATGTGATCGAGCAGGCGGAAGGCACAGGTGTAGAGCCGGAGGTATGTATGCTTGGTTCTTATACGCGGGAGCCGGCTGCATTGCAGGAAGCGCTGGATCGCCGTAACTTGCGGCTCAGCGCCCTTTGTCTCGCGCTCGATTGGCGCGGACCTGAAGAAACGGAGGCTGAACGCATCGAGGCGGATCGGGTCATTCAATACTTGCAGCTTTTCCCAGATACGGTTTTGACGCTAGTTCAGCTTCCGGGCAAGGACCGGAGCGATCTGGAGCAGCGGCAGAAGAATGCGCTGGCTAACATTAATGGTGTTAGCCGCCGAGCTTCCGAGAACGGAATCATTTGTGCGTATCATCCGAATTCGCCAGCGGGGTCTGTTTTCCGCATCGAGCAGGACTACCGGATTTTGCTGGAAGGACTCGATCCCCGGTACTGCGGCTATGCGCCGGATACGGGACATATTGCCAGGGGAGGGATGGATGTGGAAACGATTTTCCGCACGTACCGCTCCCTCATCAAGCATGTTCATTTCAAAGATATGAACACATCGACTGGCGAATGGTCTGCTCTGGGGCAAGGCTCCATCGATCACCTGCGCATTGCGCAGTATTTGAACGCAACGGGGTACGACGGGTGGATTATGGTCGAAGAGGAATCAATCAGAGCGGAAGTGGATCCCAATCAAGTGACATTGGAGAACGGAATTTATATACGAGAAAGACTAACCGCAGCGGGGCAATAACTAATAATCAATCGCTAAAAAACGCCATCCCGCATGATCATGCGAAGGGATGGCTTCTCTTGACTTCAAATTACTTCAGAAGAGGCATAATAGTTGAACTGTGCGTGTTCTTCATGTGCGATTTCGAGTTTAGCTCGTAAATCGCTCATTTCTTTTGCGACTTGAACGAATTGAGCATTGAGAGCGCAGGCCATCTCAAAATCATCTTCACAACTTAGGCGCATAAGCAAGCTATCCATCTGAACCTCCAGCTCATGAATACGAGCAGTCATACTGTCATGAACCGATTGCTGAAAGGCCGATATCGTCGTCAGAGCATATGTCTCACCGTTGCGGGTGTAATGAGCCGAACGGCGGCATGTGCCGCAATTGTTCAAACACCGCTCGACTTTAATGGAGCAGCCGGCTTGCTGCAGCTTGGCCAAGTCATCGCTCAGCTTATGTTGGATAACGTTCGAAAGGCAGAACAGGATGTTGTTAGAATCTCCTAACATGTAAATCACTCCTCTCCGGAGCCGACTATTGCTACCAGTAATGGGCTTCATAAAAGTTCCTAACCCAGCGATGATGCCGGCGAATGTCTTCGAATATAGATTCGGGAAGCTCCGGCCGATCCATTGCAGCGATATTCTCATCCGCATAGGCTGTGATGTGCATAGAGGTAAGGGCTGTCGTAATTCCCGGGTGGGCGGTGACAAACTTGATGGCAAGCTCCGCCAGCGTTTCCGCATACGCCGGAATATACGACCGAAGCCGCTCAACCCGCTGCATATACATATCTCGCGGGATCGAGCCAAAAAACAGCTGCCGGAAATCGCCGTCCTCAAATGTAGTGTCATGAGTCAGGAAGCCGGTCAGGCCGCCCTCATCCAGAATGCAACGGGCGATAACGGCGATATTCGCTCGTTGGCATAACGGCACTAAGCTGTCGAAGGCGAGCGGGTCAAAAATGTTAATGATCGTTTGTACGCTGTCGATATGGCCGCTTTGAACGATGTGCGTCGCCAGATCGTGACGATGGTCCGGCAGCGAAATGCCGATGAAACGCACATGTCCCCGTTCTTTTAAAGCTATCAATTCTTCCATCCAATAATCGCTGTAATCCCAATCCGGCCAATATTGATGCATTTGAACGAGGTCAATGGCATCGAGCCCTAATGCGTTCAGCGAGGCTTCTACGCTTTTGGTAATCGCGCCTTGCGGGTAAGCTCGGTTCACGGGGACCGAAGTCCCCCAACCTAGCGGTTCTTGGGAAAGTGCTTTCGTTGCAATAAAAGGACGGGGACCCTTCCACTGATTGAGCGCTTCGCCGATTAATGACTCGGAGGGGCCGTAGATGCGGGCGGTATCAATCAGGTTAACACCTTTATCGAGGGAATGAAGCACCCCCCGGATGAAATCGCCGTCTTCCAGTCGGCCGAATGAGCCGCCAAGACCCATTGCCCCAAAGCCGATTCTCGAAACATGTACGTCCGAACCTGCAAACGTTGTATATTTCATTGTGCTCACCTCGCCTGCGGGGTGTACACATACTCGCCATTCTTTGTCATGACCGGCCCGTTATCGAAGGCAATTCCCGTCTCGGGATTCACCGCACCGGCTGCGGAATATTGAAGCACCAATCCTTTGCGGGTTGCGCTGCTGCGGTTCGGCGTGCTGCGATGGAACAAAAGCGAGTGAAAGATCACCATGCTGCCGCTTTTCAGCGGAACCGGAATGCCCGGATCTTCTCCAAAGTAGCATTGCCATCCGATATCCGTCTTCTTGTGTTCCACAAAGCCTTGTTTATGGGATTCCGGCAAAACCCAGATGCAGCCATTTTCTAACGTAGCATCCTCCAAGGCGATCCAGCAGGTTAAATAATGCATAGGTTCGATCGGCGCATATCCGTTGTCCTGGTGCCAAGGGAAATCCCGGTTTGCTTCAGGGCGTTTGTACACTGATTGGTCAAAATAGAGCTGGACATCCGGACCCAAAATATCCATTGCGATGGCTGCCATTTTATCCTGACAACAAAACTGTTGGATAGCTGCGCTTTTTTTGTTGAGCTGCGCGTTGAAATTGATTTGCCCAGGGATATTGAGGAAATTTTGACCTAATTTTTGCAATTCTTTTTCGGCTTGATCATCGAGTTCATCAATCCGCGCCGTCACTGCGTCGATCTCCGCCTTCGAAAAAAAATGATCGAAAATAATATAGCCTTGATCCTCGTACTGCTGCAGCTGTTGGTTGGTTAGCATGGTCATTCGCTCCTTCAAGTTGGTTTTAGAAAAGTTGTGATTGTGATTTTATTATGCTTACAGGCCCGATCTTCTCACAATGGCGAAACCGAACTACTTATTGTAAATTTGGAACATTACGGGGGTGCTGTTGGTGCACACAAAGCTTAGTATCCGTGAAAATATGGACTTCTCTTTGTATCATGTCGAGAAAGCCGCTTATGACTCGTTTCACCTGGAAATGGTCAAACCGTATTGGACGGTTTCATTTGTGCTGGAAGGGGAAGTGGAATCAAGGTCGTGCGGTGTGGCGGATATGGCGAAGACGGGGGATGTGATGATCCACCCTCCGAATTTGCCTTTCACGGAAATTGCCGTCGGACCAGGGGTTCATCTGTGGATGCTGATCGATGTACGGGTCATTCCGCAGCTCAGCTTCTTTCAACGGTTTCCCGTAAGCCGGGTCATCACGCTGCTTCACGCGGATAGCTATGCATCCGCCTTTGAGGTGCTGCTCCATTTGTGGAATGAGCCGCCTTCACCGTTGCGTGATTATAAGGGGATTTCGGTTGCGATTCAACTGCTGGGCGACATTTTGGAGAGTTGGATGGTTTCCGGCAGCCCAAGCCGACCGGCCTCAAAGCTTTCTGCCGAGGACCGGTTTCTTCAAGTTGTGAAGCATATGGAGGACAATCTCGACAAAAAGCTGATGAGAGAGGATTTGGCGCAGCTGATGCATTTGCATCCAGGTTATTTTAACCGCGTGTTCAAGCAAACTTACGGCGTGTCGTCCGTGCAGATGCTGAAAATGCTGAGGCTGCGCAAAGCTATGCAGCTGCTGGAGGAGCCAGACAATACACTCGAGCGAATCGCAGCGGTGTGCGGGTTTGGCGATGCCGCCTATTTCAGTAAAATATTTAAGGAAAGCATAGGGAAAACGCCGGGAGATTACCGCAAAAGTATCAAAAGTACAAAAGAAGGCTTTGTATCCACTTGAGCGCATGGCGGATCAATTCGGCTGTAAATTTATCACGCTGCCTGCTAAAGATGTTCCAAAATTACAATATGTTGTTCACATCGTCGATTGTCCGCGGTTTGAACGGTCCCCTATACTTTATGTATGTTCCAACATGACATGTATAAGGAGTGTAGACCATGAGCCGGAACCAATTAGCGGGAAGGGGCAACAAACAAATGAAAAACAGAAATCTCAGGTTTGTATCTTTGATGCTTGCAATGATGCTCTGGATGATCGGTTGTTCCAATGCCAGCACTACGAGTCAAAACGCAACCGCTTCCAACGCACCCAAGTCGCAGACGGACGACATGTCAAAGTCAGCCAAACCGCCAGCGACATTTACTTACTTTAATGCAGCGCGTCCCGGCAAAGATGTCAATACGAACGAAACGACGATCGGTAAAAAATTAGAGGAGCAGACCGGGGTCAATTTTAAAATTGAACATCTGGTCGGTGACATTAACACGAAAATCGGGGTTATGGTTGCCAGCGGAGATTACCCGGATGTGCTTATTCCGGATAGTGCGATGGATAAAGTTCTCGATGCCGGGGCTTTTATTCCGTTGAACGATCTTTTGAAGGAACACGCACCCAACATTATGAAGCTCTATGGTCCTTACTTGGAAATGATGAAGGCTAAGGATGGGAAAATATATCATATTCCGTTCGAGGCGGCGCAGGGCTATATGCCTGACCCTAATCCGACTTCCGGCTTCTGGATTCA
Source organism: Paenibacillus sp. J31P190 (assembly GCF_059692075.1). Taxonomy (NCBI): domain Bacteria; kingdom Bacillati; phylum Bacillota; class Bacilli; order Caryophanales; family Paenibacillaceae; genus Paenibacillus; species Paenibacillus sp. J31P190. The sequence goes on from NZ_JCAUAS010000004.1 coordinate 167,652, forward strand.
GCGTGGCGTGTTGAAGGAATTCGGCTATCCAACCATTACAACACTGGATGAATACTTTGACATTATTAAGCGTTATAAGGAGAAACATCCGCAAATCAATGGAAAAGATACGATCGGATTTGAAACACTGACGCATGATTGGCGATTTTTCACGCTAACGAATCCGCCTATGCATCTGGCTGGTTATCCGAATGACGGTGGCGTTATCGTTGATATGAAGACGCACGAGGCACAATATTACGGCGATGATGAGATTACCAAAAGGTATTTAAAGAAGCTTAACGATGCGAACAATCAAGGCTTGTTCGATAAAGAATCGTTGGTAGCGAATTATGATCAATATTTAGCGAAAATTTCATCCGGCCGCGTTCTCGGCATGTTCGATTATGCATGGCAATTCCAGCCAGCAAGCCAAAGCTTGCTAAAAGATGGCGACGACGATAGAAGATACATTGCTTTGCCTATCGTATTTGACAAGGGGACGAAGAACCAGTATTTGGATCCGCCTACATTTGTTCAAAATCGGGGAATCGGCATTACCGTCAAAGCGAAAGATCCGGTTCGCATTATTGAATATTTCGATAACATGGTGACGGAAGACAATCAAAAGCTCATTAACTGGGGGATTAAGGGTGATACCTACGAGGTAGATGCCAGCGGCAAGTTTACCCGCACACCGGAGCAAATTAAGAAAACGAGCGATCCGAGCTTTCAGCAGCAGTTTGGCATCGAAATTTACGGCTATTTATGGCCGATGATGGGCAACTTCAGCGTATTCGCCGACGGCAATCCGAAAAATCCGAATTTGCAGCCGACTGTTGTGGAACAAGGATATACAGATGGAGACAGAGCGATATTGAAGGCTTATCATGCAAAAGTATTCTCCGATTTGTTCTCGCCGCCCGACGAGCGCAAATGGTATCCAGCCTGGAGCGCAGGGATTGGCAAAGGGACGCCGGAAGAAATATTTGTCCAAAAAAGCGGTGACCTGCAGCGCAAATATTTCCCGAAAATGATCTTAGCCCGCGCAGCCGATTTTGACCAGCAATGGGAAGAATATAGCAAAGAATTCAACAAATTAGATGTCAAAACCTATGAAAATACGATAACCCGAATTGTTAAAGACCGCATTAACGGTAAATGGTAAACGTTTTCACATAGGGGTGAATAGAGTGGCTGATTCCATTGCAAAGCCGGCGTCCCTTAAGCGGACGCTGGCACTTAAACCGACAGGGGCAAAACTTTTTTTCATAAAATTGAGAAATCAAAAGGCTTTAGCCGCCATGTCCTTACCCTTCGTTATTTGGCTGCTTGTTTTTAAATATGTACCCATATGGGGCTGGACGATCGCGTTCCAAAACTTTAAACCGGCGAAAAAGCTTGCTGATCAGCAGTGGGTGGGATTCGATAACTTTAAATTTTTGTTTCTGGACGATGGATTTTACCGGGTTATGCGCAATACGGTGGTCATGAGTTCCATTAATTTGGTGCTCGGCTTTGTGACTGCGATTACGTTAGCTATTTTATTAAACGAGCTGCGCAGGGCAATGTTCAAAAGGTTCGTGCAAACCATCAGTTACCTGCCGCATTTTATTTCTTGGGTCGTGGCGGCAAGCATCATTTCCAGCGCTCTATCGACTGAGAACGGTATCGTCAACATTTTGTTGATAAAGCTGCATGTGATCAACGAGCCTATTCTTTGGTTGGCTGAGGGGAAATATTTTTGGGGCATTCTTGGTGCAGCCGAAGTGTGGAAAAATGTGGGATGGAATACGATCATTTACTTAGCTGCGATGACGACGATCGATCCGACCTTGTATGAAGCGGCAGAAATGGATGGCGCGAGCCGTTTTGGGCGAATTGTACATGTTACTTTACCTGCTTTGAAGCCGATTATCGTTATTTTGCTCATTATGAATTTAGGGAACATCCTGGAATCGGGTTTTGAGCCTCAATACTTGCTCGGCAACGGATTGACAGCAGACTATTCCGAAAATCTGGATATATTCGTTCTGAAATACGGGATCGCGATGGGCAAATTTTCGTTCGCGACTGCTGCCGGCATGTTCAAGACGGTCATCAGTTTTATTTTTCTCTTCTCTGCGAATCATTTGGCCAAGAAATTAGGCCAACCACGGCTGTTCTAAGGGGGGACGGAGACGTGTCAACGAAATCCATTTCAGCAAAAAGACGTGATAGCCGTTTAGGCGATCGTATTTTTGATTGTAGCAACTACGTGTTTATGATGATGCTCATCGTCGTTACGCTTTATCCTTTCATTAATATGCTGGCGATTTCCTTGAATGATGCCAACGATTCGATCAGAGGAGGCATCTTCCTCAAGCCGCGAGTGTTTACTTGGTATAACTACGAGTATGTGTTCAAGGAAGCGAGTATTTTTCATGCGACACTTGTTTCCGTGTTGCGGACCGTGCTTGGTACCGTTATATGCGTATTTTGCTCGGCGATGGTAGCTTATACGATCAGCAGGCAGGAGTTTGTGCTGCGTAATTTCGTCACAATCGCTTTTGTATTGACGATGTATTTTAACGGGGGATTGATTCCGAATTATTTGCTGATCAAAGAGCTTCATTTGCTTAATAGTTTCTGGGTGTACATTATTCCGGGCACGGTGGGCGTGTTCAATGTCATCGTGATCCGCTCCTTTATTGAGGGGCTTCCGGAGGGGATATTGGAAAGTGCGCGTATGGACGGATGCGGTGAATTTGCTACATTTATGAGAATCGTCCTTCCGCTGTGTACGCCGGTGCTTGCCACCGTCTCGTTATTTGTTGCGGTCTGGCAGTGGAATTCTTGGTTCGATGTGTTTCTTTATAATTCATCGAATATTGATTTAAGCACATTGCAATATGAATTAATGAAAATTTTGCAAAGCTCGAACGCTTCCATGTCGCAAAAATCGGCTGCAGATGTGTTCAGCAATGTGGCCGGACAAACGACGAATCAGGTTACGCCTCTTGCCGTCCGAGCTACTATGACTATTGTAGCAAGTTTGCCGATCATCGCGGTTTACCCGTTTTTGCAAAAATATTTTGTGAAAGGCATGACCTTGGGCGGCATTAAGGGTTAAGGAGGGTACATGAAAGTGGCTGATCCCCATATAAAAAGAAGAGACTATCGTGTGAGTGGTCCTGAAAACAAACGCGCACAGGAAAAAGGACTGGCAGAAGCGGATTGGTATACTTGTCCGATTCCTCGCCAGCGGCTTAAGGAGCTGATGAAACGAAAAGACGGGCCGGCGATTCGAGACACAATCATCTGGTTTGGCGCGCTTATCATAATGGGAATTATAGCTTACTATTCTTGGGGAACATGGTGGGCGATTCCGGCATTCGCACTTTACGGCATTCTATACGCAACTCCCGGTGATTCTAGGTGGCATGAATGCGGTCATGGGACAGCTTTCAAGACGCCCTGGATGAATGAAGTTCTGTATCAGATCGCATCCTTCATGGTTTTGAGGTCGGCAACACCAATGCGATGGAGTCACACGCGTCATCATACCGATACGATCATCGTAGGCAGAGATCCGGAAATCGTAATGGAGAGGCCACCGATCTGGAGAATTTTGTTTTTGCAAATTTTCCATCTCTATGGGGGGCCGCAAGAGTTCTACAAGTTTTTCCTACATTGCTTCGGTAAACTCGATAAAGAGGAATATGCGTATATTCCTTCATCGGAGCATCGCAAAACATTTCTAGAAGCTCGTATATACTTACTTATTTATATGATTATCCTCATATGGTGTATGCAAATGGGAAGCCTATTGCCGGCCATGCTTGTCGGCTTACCTTCCTTTTATGGCATGGTTATCGTTCTTCTCTTCGGTATGACCCAGCATTTGGGGCTGCATGAAGATGTGCTGGACCATCGATTGAACACACGTACGATCTACATGAATCCCATCCTTAGGTTTCTTTACTGGAATATGAACTATCATGTCGAGCACCATATGTTCCCCATGGTACCTTATCATGCTTTAGCAGAGCTGCATGAAGAGATCAAAGGGGATTGCCCGCCGGCTTCCCGCGATTTTGGGTCTGCCCTCAAGGATGTAATCATAGCGCTTGTGAAACAAAGGAAGGACCCTGCTTATACGATCGATCGCCCATTACCGGATGCTGCATGTCCTTATAAATTCGGCACAGATGAGGCAACGCATGGAGTGGAGCGAGTTGCAAATTGAACTATCCCAAAAGCTGGAGGAGTCATGAATGGAACTTAACGGTTGGATTGAAACATGTACTGCAGAAGATATCGACCAAGAGGATGTGCGGCGATTTGACCATGGAGACCGTACATTTGCTCTCTATCGAACGGATAACAACGAGTTTTTCGCGTCAGACGGCTTTTGCACACATCAAAAAATTCATTTGGCGGACGGCTTAGTTATGGGCCATGTCATAGAGTGTCCGAAGCATAACGGCCGATTCGATGTGAAGACTGGAGAGCCCAAGCGTGCGCCGGTTTGTGTCAAGCTTACAACTTACCCTGTCAAAGTGGAGGCTGGCAAAGTGTATATTAAAATCGATTGAGGTGATGGGGAACTATTGTAACACTAGTTTAACGACTTATAATAAGAGGCCTAATGCAGCGTTGCGCATTAGGCCTCTTAAGTCATCGCCGCCAATCTTTAGTAAGGCTCTTTCTTCCATCTCACTCCATGTCTCAATACTTGAAATTGTGCTACAATATACTCTTGATAACTAGGAACCAAGTTGTTAAGAGAGGTCCAATGACGATGATTAATAAACCCGGCAAGCATGGGCCTGTATATCACCTGCCTCCGTTAGGAGAACCTCCCCCTCTGAGCGTCCAGTTCTTAGGGGTTAATTACTGTGATACGGATTACCGCAATATTCGAAAGATTGCACAAATTACCGTTTTCGGTTTTGTACTATCAGGGCAAGGCAGTGTTCAGGTCGGTCCCCAAGCCTATATGGCTCGTCAAGGAGATTTGTTCATCCTACCTGCAGGGTATTACCATGAAGTTGCCTCAGACCTAGACCACAAGGAGCAATGGAGTTATATATGGCTAAACATTAGCGGAAGCTGGATTCTGAAGATGCTTGAAGCCTACCAACTGCTTTCCCATGTCGTGACGTCCAGCAGCGGATTGGAGTACTTGTTTAAAGAGGCTATTGAAAGCGCTAAACAAAAAACAGTAGAAGAAATGCAAAGTGAGCTGCAGATCATCCTTATGCGAATCATTGTCAGCCTCTCCGAAACTTTACGTAAAAGAGGGGAAGCGTTAACATCAACGGTTCAAGCTATAAAGCAATTTTTGGATAACAGTATCCTTCATCCTTTCGATCCGACCCAGCTCTCTTCACAAATGGGCATTTCCAATAAGCAGATAAACCGCTTGTTTAAAAGAGAAATCGGAACTACCATCTATAACTATGTCATATCCAAAAAGATAGAATCCGCTAAACTGATGCTGCTCGACACCCATCTGACCATAAGTGATATTGGTTATAAGCTTGGATATGTCGATCCGCATTATTTTTCGAACCTGTTCCAAAGCAAAACCGGAGTGAGACCAAGCGCTTTCCGAAAGCAATTTATTAAAATTCAATAAACATGCCGCGAATTGTTCAGGAATTGAGAATGATTCTTCACGGCATGTTTTTGTTTTATGAAAAAGTAATGGACGTCCATAATCCTCACCCGTTGTACCGCTTATTCTATTAAAAAGTTCTACAAACCACGATATACTTAATCCAGATTATTTTATGAAGGGAAAAATACAATGAACAGTGATTTTATTACTCAACCACCTCATCCTGAAACGGAATGGTCCGCCTGTACAGGCTATTCTGAATCTGCAGTAATAATAGAACGAATTTTGGATGTCTCTCTAAAAGATGCCAGTATTTGCACAGGACCGGATCATATGTACTATATGACCGGATCGACAGAGGGCTCAAGCTTGCAGGTATGGACGTCCGCAGACCTAAAAACATGGACGGGGCCAGCCGCCGTATGGAGCTTGGAGCAAGAGGGTACGTGGCAAAAGGAGAGCGAGGGCTCCTCTGGTATTTGTGCTCCGGAAATACACTATTTAAAAGGAGCGTTCTGGATCACATACGGGTTGAAACAAGGCGGCACCGGTTTGCTCAAAAGCTTGTCCGCCTCTGTCCTGGGCCCTTACCAGGATATGGGGAAGATAACAGATGACGGGCAGGATGCCTCTTTATTTGAGGATGAAGACGGTGTTCTGTATTGGATTTATAGCAATGGCAAAATTGCCAAAATGAAAGAGGATAGGACCGGCCTTGAGGAAATTCCCCGAATGGTAGAAGTGCAGCCTTGGAAGGTCGCGGGGCGGGAGGATCATCCATCGTACATACGGAATCTGCAGGTAGGAAGTTACGGGGCTTTTTTATACAAGCGGGATGGGTACTACTATATGTTTTGTGCAGATGCGCTTGAGAGGATGGGCAGCGATGCTGTAGACACCTTTGTAGCGGTGAGCCAATCGATCTATGGTCCCTACAGTCGGCGGTATTTGGTACTTCCCCATGGCGGACAAGTCTCCCTATTTACCGGTCCGGACAATCAGCTGTATGCATCTTTCACTGGCTGCGGAAGCTATTCACCGGTGGAGCATTATCCTTCCATTGTACCCATGTCCATTGCAGGCCCTGGATTCATTAGACCAATGGAGGGAACTGTGCTGGAGAAGGGAGCTGTGGGAAGTCTTAGACCCGTCGGGGATTTCCTGATTCGGGATCCTCATATTAGCACAGGACCGGATGGGATGTATTATTTGACGGGGACAACAGATAAGCCGCATCGAAATTTTTGGGAACGCAATAATCAGCTTCACTTGTGGAGCTCAAATGATCTGAAGGAATGGAACCATGTGGCCAAAGTATGGGATTTATCCGAGAATGGCACATGGGAGAACAACATTTATGAGAATCCTTGTCTCTGGGCCCCGGAGATGATCTATCTGTACGGAACATTCTGGATTACTTATTCGCTAAAAGGCGGAGGCACCGGGTTGATTAAAAGTGTATCTGGACATGCAGAAGGACCGTTTATCGATATGGGTCGCATGACGAATACGGATATTGACTCCAGCCTGTTCCAGGATGAAGATGGACAAGTGTATTTTGTTTGGCAGGACGGCAAGATTGCCAGGATGAAGAAGGATATGACGGGTTTTGCCGAAGACCCCCGCAAGCTTTTATGCTCAGATGGACAGCGAGTTGGATATGAGGGTGCATTCATCGTGAAGTACCAAGGGAAGTATATTCTTGGTGCGGCGGAGTGGAATGGGGATAAACGCGTGGACGGTACGTATGATTTGATGTATGCCGTTGCGGATGATTTGTACGGCCCTTATACCCCAAGACGATTGGCGGTACCTCACGGAGGCCACGGAACGATGTTTATCGATAATGACGGCAGACTCATGTCTACAATTTTTGGTAATGATCGGACCGCTCCATTTCGGACTCGTGTGGGAATTGTCCTGCTGGGGGCCGAAGAGGATGGAGAGGGGCTATGCATAGAGCCTTGTTGTGAGTAATATAAAAACATGAATCAAGCTCATGATCGGGCTGGATTCATGTTTTTTTCTACTATTCGTGAAATGGAAAGGAGCTGCCGGTCCATGAAGTTTTTCTCCGTAAAAAAGTTGGTTTCACCTACGGTAAGCATCCAGGGGAAAATCTTTGTCGCATTCAGTCTGGTTACTCTGATTGGAATCGTTGCTGTGACAAGTATTGTTTATTTGTACATGAGAGAAACGGTGAAGAATAATGCAATTACTTCCGTTACCGAAAGCATACGCCAGGCGGACGAATCCTTAAATCTCCGATTGGAGGAGGTGAGCCGATTAAATACGGTGGTCGCTACCAATAAAACGGTGCTGGATACACTGTTAAGTAAGACAGAGGAACCAAGCTACGAGTGGTTCCAGGAACAAAAGCGGATTGAGGAGTTTTTATCCGCTTTAATTGCCTACAAGCCTTACATTTCACGCGTTGCCGTCATAGGGTTGAACGAAAAGGTGTTTTTTGTCGGATCCCCATGGCTCGACAAGAACATTTTATACACACCGATGATGGATTATTTACTTCAAAATGGCTCAGGGCATGCTTATTTTCATCAAACCGGTTTCAGTGACTCCATTGTGACCGGGCGCGAGCTCCGATATAACCGTAATTTAATCGGTATGGTGATGTTCGATCTGAATGACGAGTTCATTAACAAAATATATGATGTCAAACCTACATCGGACAGTATGTTATATGTGGTTGATAGGAACAACGAATTTATTTATCAACCCCAAACAAGCGTCTTTGACAAGGCAGTGATCACTTTGCTCAATCAGGAGATGTCCGGTTCAGATGGTTCGGTTGAAAGGGTCATCGGACAGAAATCTTACCTGGTCATCACACGGAAATCGGATTATACGGGATGGTCCACAGTGGCACTCGTTCCTATGAAGTCTCTCTTAACTGAAACGACGCGGATCCGAAATGTATTAGCCACAGTAGCCATTGTTGTGTTTATCATTATCGTCATCGGTACTTTACAGGTTTCCTCGAGAATTACAAGAAATATTCGAAGGCTGAGATCTATGATGATGCATGTCATGGAAGGCAATATGACGCTCCCGGCTGTCGAAATTCATTCTAAGGATGAAATAGGTCAGCTCTATCAAGTTTTCAAAAGTATGGTAGAGGAATTAAAGCGTTTACTTGAGGGAATCGTGACGACTGAGAAGGAGAAGCGTGAAGCGGAGTTGGCTGTTTTGCAGGCTCAAATTCGCCCCCATTTTCTTTATAATACGCTTAATACGGTAAAGTATTTGGCCAAACTGAACGGGGTGCCGAATATTGTTGAGGTGTCGGAATCCTTAATAGAGCTCATGCGCGGTGTTTTGGGGAATACGAATGAATTTCTTTCCCTGCAAGAAGAGCTGCAGTATGTCCGCAGCTACGTCAATATTGAAAAATACAAATATGTGGAACCCATCCATGTGAAAATAGAAGTCGAAAATGAAGAGCTTTTACAGTTCAACGTGTTGAAGTTAATGCTGCAGCCTCTTGTGGAAAATGCCATCATTCATGGGCTATCCTCCTCGGAGCACGAAGGCCTGGTATTGATTCGCATCTATGAGGAAAACAAAGAACTGAGAATCGAAGTGAGAGATAACGGCAAAGGGATGTCAAAGGAACAGATCGATGCGCTGTTTGAAGCGAATAAAGTCCAGACGAACACACGCTTCAGCGGCATGGGAGTTCGCAATGTGCACGAGCGCATTGTTCGACTGTTCGGGGAGCCTTACGGCGTGTTTCTTTATAGTGAGCCAGATACCTATACCACTGTACAGATCAGATTTCCATTGGTGCCGGGTACGGATCGAATAGAGCAGGAGGAATGAGGAATGTATCAGGTATTATTGGTCGATGATGAGGCGTTGGCACGAAACGATGTGAAGAGTATGTTGGATTGGGAAAAGCATGGATTCACCATATGCGGTGAAGCACATAACGGATCTATGGCGCTTTCCATGATGGAGCAGCATACTCCGCATATCGCAATCTTGGATGTGAGTATGCCGTTAATGAATGGGGTAGAACTGAGCCGTATGATCAGAGACCGATTTCCCAAGGTTAAAATGATCATGCTGAGCAGTTTTGACGATTACGATTATGTTCGGACCTGCCTCATGAACGGGGCTATGGATTATTTGCTCAAGCATCGCTTGAACGCGGGAGCTCTATTAACGCTTCTGGATAAAGCGGTTCAGGAATGGCAGAGTGAAGAACGGGAGCATGAAACTCGAAGTGCTCAAACCCAAATGATTGAACGTCTAAGTCCGGTTATTCTTCGCGAGCATGTAGCTAATTTGGCTAGAGATGTACAAGAAGCCGGGGAAGCGCTGCAGTCTTATGCACGGGACAATGATCTGTATACCGCTTCCATCACTTATGGAACCGCAGCTGTACAAATCGTTCCTTTTCTGTTGTTGACGGAGTCCTTTACCGATATACAGAAAAATCGGTTCGTTCAGCAGGCCACGGAAGTCATGCAAATGGCAATTGGCGACATTCAGAAGCGGACGGTAGGCTATGCAGGAGAGGGACGCTTTATTGTCTTGTTTTCTTCGGAAGATCGAAGTGAACATGCGGTTACAACCCAAATCAATCAAGCTACGAGCTCCATTGCTCATTCTCTCGAGAAATTCCTTAACTTAAAATGCGTCTATGCCATGGGGCCGCTATGCGGAAGTTTGCGATTGGTTGGCTCCAGTTATACCAAAGCAAACCAGGATATAAACGTCATGTTCGATCAAATCTCGAACGTATCCATCTTGAAAGATTCTCTTTTTATGGAAGAACAGAAGCAATTGCTGCTTTTTCTGGAGCGTTTTGAGGGGGAAAGAATAAATCAAATCATTTCAACCATTTTTGCTGCACTGCGTAGTCAGCCGGTCTACGCAATGACGGTGCAAATTATTGTAAGCGAAATGCTTCATCTTGTTGAATTGGCATGGAAGCGGCATTTTCCTCATGCATCCTTAGCAGATAACGGACTCATCCCCTCAAGGAATGAGCTTGGGCGAATGGGTAGCGTTGCTGAGCTAGAGAGATGGTTGTTGAACTACTATGCGCGAATTGTTGAGGCCATCAAGAAAGAGCATGCAGGGGGATCCTATTCGCGTCATATCTCGAAAGCCATACAGTTTATCACCGATAACTATGCCTCCAATATTTCCTTGGACATTACGGCGAGTGCCCTTAATCTGAATCCTTCCTATTTAAGCAGATTGTTTAAAGAGGAAACAGCTATGACCTTCACAGAGTATTTGAATCGGGTTCGTATTAAAACGAGCTGCATGCTCATGGAATCCGGCACCTATGCGTTGAAACAGATTAGCAGTGAGGTTGGATTTTTGAGTTATACGTACTTTTTTAAAGTGTTTAAAAGCATAACAGGAAAGACACCTCAGGCGTACATGGATCATCTGAAAACGTCAAAAAAGTAGAATGGAAAGTCATAAATGTTGAATCATCTCCAAGCATTAATTAACTATACTTAGATCAACCCTTAGAAAACGCTTTCTTTTATGGGTGGAAACAACTTGATCGGAGGAACAAAAGAATGAAAAGAAATTGGGGGACGGTACTGCTTTCAACTTTAGTAGTATCCAGTATGACACTAAGCGCCTGCAGCTCGGATACCCCGAGTAAAGAGAAAGAGGGCAAGCCTCAAGCTGATGCTGCATCAAAAGGTGTATCTTCAGCTGGCTTTCCCATCGTCAACGAGCCGCTTAAGTTAAAGATGTTCACACGAATTGCGCCGGTAAATGGGCCCTTCAAAGACATGCCGGTGTTCCAGGATTATGAAAAAATGAGCAACGTTCAAGTTGAATTTATTGAGGCGCCGACGGATGGTTTTAATGAGAAAAAGAACCTGCTGTTTGCCTCGAATGAGCTCCCGGATGCTTTGTACCGCTCAGGCTTAACACCTCTAGAGGCTATTCGCTATGGCACGGGCGGCCAATTAATCCCGCTCGAGAATATGATTGATAAATACGCGCCCAATATTAAAAAACTAATGGATACGTATCCGGAGATTCGCTCAGCCATTACAACACCTGAAGGTCATATTTATGCTCTGCCGGGTATTGTAACTGTAAACGCTGCCAGAACCGATAAGCGCTGGATGAATCAAAACTGGCTGAAGAAGCTGAACCTGAAGGAACCCGAGACAACGGACGATCTGTACGAGGTACTGAAAGCTTTCCGGGATAAAGATCCGAATGGCAACGGCAAGCTAGACGAAATTCCGATGACAGCGCGCAGCGGTTTGAGTATCGTACCGATCATGGCCGGCTCCTTTGGTTTGGATTTTCAGTTGGGTTACAACATTAACCTGGAAAATGACAAGGTTAATATTTGGATGGGCAGCGATCGGAATAAAGAATTATTGATGTATTTAAATAAGCTGTATTCGGAGAAATTGCTCGATTCGGAGCTTTTTACCCAGAAGGAAGCGCAATATTTAGCTAAGCAAGGGACAGGAAATACCGGTTTCTTCTTTGACCAGACCAATAATCCAATGCTGGATACGAAAGTTGCGGATCAATATATCGGTATATCTCCAGTCAAAGGACCGCATGGTGACAGATTGCAGCTGGCGGCTCCAGTACCTCGGGATTTTGGGGCTTTTGCCATCACCTCCGTGAACAAGAACCCGGAAGCAACGCTGCGCTGGGTCGATTATTTCTTCGGTGACGAAGGATCCACTTTGCTGCGATTCGGCCGTAAAGGCGAGAATTATGAATTACGCGATGGGATTCCGTATTATACGAATGCCTTCCTGACGTCAGGTAATCAGGGCAAAATCACCCCTTATGCCGGAGGCGGGGCTCCGCATTTGATCAGTGAGAAGGTCGCTTCCTATATTAATCCGCCTCAGGTTCAGGAAGCCCAAAAGAAATTGGATCCATACATGCCGAAGATTCGCTATGCAGCCCCTATGTTTGACGAGCAAACAGCCCAACAGATCAATGTGCTGCGTAACGATATTGATAAGTATTACGAAGAGCAGAGTACAAAATTTATTGCTGGCGCCCTTAGCTTCGATAAGTGGGGAGAGTTCCAGAATACGTTAAAAAAAATGAAAATGGACGAGCTGCAAAAGCTGTACCAGGTCGCCTACGACAACCTCAAACAGCAAAAATAAGCACCAATGAAGGCTGGAGGGCTACAGATGAACAACACAGTAAGTACGGCGGGCGCTTCGTCTCGAACTAAATCGAAGCGCTCCAGCCTCTTTAAATCAATGAGTAGTCGATACGATCTCTACCTGATGCTGCTTATTCCGATCACATGGTACCTTGTGTTCCATTATGGGCCTTTGTATGGTTTGCAAATCGCGTTTAAAAACTTTAGTCCGGCCAAGGGGATCAGCGGCAGTGCGTGGGTGGGCTTCGATCATTTCCAGCGCTTCATAGAATCTTATTATTTCTGGAGGCTGCTGTGGAACACCATTTCGATTAACTTGTTCTCTTTATTGTTTGCTTTTCCAATTCCCATCCTTCTGGCTTTACTCATTACTGAAATCCGTAACAAAGCATTCAGCAAAATTGTGCAAAACATTACGTATATCCCTCATTTTATCTCCATCGTCGTGATGGTAGGGATGCTGATGCTGTTTTTATCTCCGCGAGGAGGTCCTGTGAATACGATGATTGAGGCATTTGGCGGATCACCGGTTCGATTTCTCGATTCGGCTGCCTGGTTTAAGTCGATCTTTATCGGCTCCAACATCTGGCAAAATATGGGGTGGCAATCGATTATCTATATTGCAGCGCTTAGCGGAGTCAATCCGCAGCTGTATGAAGCGGCCAAAATGGATGGAGCAAGCCGGTTGCGGCGCATCTGGCACGTATCCATTCCAGGCATTCTCCCGGTCATCGTCATTTTACTCATTCTCGATGTCGGACATTTCATGAATGTCGGTTTTGAGAAAATTTTGCTCATGCAAAATAACTTGAATTTAGAGTCAAGCGATGTCATAGCTACCTTCGTCTATTCGGCAGGTATTTTAAAAGGGGAGTACAGCTATACCGCTGCCATAGGCTTATTTAACTCTGTAATTAACCTGGTGCTGCTGTTACTGGTGAATCGCTTTGCCCGTAAAAAGGCGGAGACAAGTTTATGGTAAGGAGGGCCATGTGATGAAGGAACATACGCTCAAGAAAAGGAAGTCTGATGAAAAAATATTCGATGCCGTGGTCAGCACATTGGCCGTCCTTATCGTCGTAGCCGTGTTGTACCCGCTCATATTTATCGTTAGTGCCTCCTTCAGTGATCCTGCACTGGTGCTGAATGGGGAAGTGGTTTTGCTGCCTAAACAGATCACTTTGGAGGCCTATCGGAATGTCTTTCAAAACGATCAAATCTGGAACGGATATGGGAACACCATTCTGTATACAGCAGTAGGTACAGTCATCAACCTAATCATGACGACTTTAGCAGCCTATCCGCTGTCGAGACCAGACCTGCCCGGGCGGGGAATCATTATGTTTTTTGTAACGCTTACGATGTTTTTCAGCGGGGGTCTCATTCCGTCTTATCTCCTTGTGAAAAATTTAGGCATGGTGGATACGATGTGGGCGCTAGTTATTCCTGGCGCAATTGCCACCTATAATTTGATTGTCATGAGAACCTATTTTCAATCCAGCATTCCTTGGGAGATTCAGGAAGCAGCCCATATCGACGGGTGTTCGAACTGGAAGCTGTTAACACATGTCATATTGCCGCTATCCAAGCCGATCATGGCTGTCATGATCCTATTTTATGCGGTTGGTCATTGGAATTCATTTTTCAATGCCTTGATCTACATACGCAGCAAGGATATGTACCCGTTACAGCTTGTGCTGCGTGAAGTGCTGATGGTCAGTCAGGCGGATGCGGTTGACAGCAGTGTAGGACTGGAATCCAAAATCCTGCTTGCTGAAAGTATCAAATATGTGGTGATTATTATTTCCAGCTTGCCGGTACTGCTGATGTATCCTTTTGTACAGAAGCATTTTGTGAAGGGCGTTATGATTGGTTCATTAAAAGGATAATGGATGGAAGGAAGCGTTGTGTTCATGCAAGCAAGAGCTAAGATCCAGGTAAAGACGAATCAAGTCCGTAAGGACAGAATTAATCCTTACATATTCGGTCATTTTGTGGAAGATATCCGTGATCATATGGATGCGATGTTGGCCTATCCGCTTGCGGATATGGATTTTGAAAGTACAGACGAGGCATGCAGGGGGCTTTCAGGACGCTGGCGTCCTTATACGAACGGGAAAAGTACTCTTTATGCGCTCGAACCCGCTGCTGCGCATCATTCAGGACATAGTCAGCGGGTACGAATCTATAGCGACGATGAGGCTTATGCAGGACTAAGCCAAGCAATTGCTGTAAAAAAGGACCCGGATGGCTATTATTTGGCTCTGTATGCACGAGCTTCTATCGAAATCAAGTATGTTGTAGCAGAGATTGTAGATAGGAAAAGCGAAGAAGTGCTTGGTACCACGCGAATCGATGTGGTGAGCCATAATTGGAAGCACTATGAATCGCGACTGACGGTTAGTCGGTCTTGTGAGCATGCAGAGTTCCGATTATATGTACCTTTGGATCATGAACGCTGGCTGGATCATGTATCCACGGGGATGCTTTGGTTAGATCATATTTCGCTGCTTCCTTCTGACAGTGTAGGCAATGTTCGCAAGGAAGTTATGGATATGACTAGGGACTTGAACGCCGGCATAATGCGGCTTGCCGGGAATTATATTAGTGCCTATCATTGGCAGCAGGCGATTGGCCCTGTACATGAGCGCCCCAGTGTCATCAATGAAGCATGGGGGGGCTGGACGAATAAGTATTTTGGAACGGATGAGTTTATCGGGTTTTGCCGTGAACTGAATGTGGAGCCCCTTATATGTGTAAACGATGGTTCGGGAACACCGGAAGAAGCGGCTGAGTGGGTTGAATATTGTAATGGCGATGCCGATACACCTATGGGAAAACTGCGGGCTGCTAACGGGCACGCCGAGCCGTATGGCGTGAAGTACTGGGAGATCGGCAACGAAGTTTGGGGGGCATGGCAGGTCGGGTATTGCAGCGCTGAGCAATTCGCAGAACGCTACACGAAATTTGCTCAATCTATGAAAGCGATCGATCCCGGGATTAGGCTGCTCGCTTGCGGTAATGAGAAAATGGATTGGAACCAAACCTTGCTGGAACGAGCTGCTGAGCAGATCGATTACTTAACCTTGCATTTGTATCACGGATACAACCGTTTTGGGATGAATGCTCATACACCGAAAGAAGAGCGCTATAAGGCCATCCTCTCTTATCCGGAATGGACGAGGGAAACCGTAAGGCAATTAAGGGAGATGTTCGGATCATCCGCCCGTTATGCTCACCTGAAATTGGCGATCACCGAATACAATACGATGTATTATCCGAATACCATCCGCAAGGGTCTTCCGAATGAACACACCTTAGAAGCTGCGGCTGCCAATGCAGCGAATTTGAATGAATATATTCGAAATAGCGATTTGATTGAAATAGGCAGCTTCTCCGACCTCGTCAACGGCTGGCTTGGAGGATGTATCCGAGTAGGGGATTTCTATGCCGATCAGTTTCGCGGTAAGTCCGCTGGCAGAAGTGAGAATTCCTTAACCGTGTATGGCACTCCAAGCTATTATGTCATGAAAATGTATGCTAACCGAGACTTGGGCTATGTGGTGGAAAGCCATACCGATTGCGGCAGCTTTCAAGTGGGTAGTCTTGTGCCTGCTGCGCTCCAGCTTGATAGCCTGCCGAATTTGGACGTCGTGGCTTGTACGAATGTTAGTGGCGATAAACTGACGATCTTTATGGTGAATCGAAGTCTCGAAGCTACGCTAACCGACGTGCAGTTGGACGGATTTACCGAATCGGGCACAGCTCGTCTGTTGGAAGTAACGGCGGATGATTACGAATGTTTCAATAGCGTGAATCATCCGGATGCGGTGGTGTGCGAAGCTCATGAATTATCAGTAATGAAATCTCAAGTCACCTGTCTGCTGAGGGCGTCATCCGTTTATGTATTAGAAATCTTTCGCTAACAGGAGTAAAGGATAAATGGATGCTACAGATTAAGAAAACTTGATAGGAGCTGATGATAAATGAAAAAATGGTTGACGGGACTTCTTGCTTTTGTCTTGATCATGTCTTTTCCAGCATCAGGATTCGCTTACAGCAATCCGCAAATCGTACCGGACTCATGGCGTTGGGATAATGGGGATTTTTATGGGGAAGGCGATCCGTTCATCTTGAAATTTAACGGAGTCTACTATCTGTACACCAGTACGGTGGACGATAAGCCAGGTGTGAAGGTTTGGTCGTCGGAAGACCTGGTGCATTGGGAATATCGCGGTCTGTGCGCTACGGAACCGGTTACGAAAGGAGCCTATGCCCCGGAGGTAGTTTACTGGAACGGTGATTTTTACATGTATACGGCTCTTCTTCGGGATGACGGTACCACGCAGCGCGGTCATCGCGTGCTGAAGAGCTCCAGTCCTACAGGTCCTTTCATGGCCCAAACGGGCAACAAGGTAAATGGCATTGACGGAGACGTATTCATTGACGATGACGGACAATGGTACTTTTACAGCACGGGAAATGGCAATATCGATGTTCGTCCGATGTCAGATCCGTATACATTCGGTGAGAAATCGAATACCGGAGCCGTGATGAATGGTTGGACCGAGGGTCCGACGGTCATCAAACGCAATGGTAAATACTATATGACGTATACCGGAAACCACGTGTGGAGCGATGCTTACAGGGTGGATTACGCGAGCAGCTCGAGTCCGGTTACGGGCTTTGTGCCGGCTGCATCCCAGAACCCGATTCTTCTCGTTGTGGAAGGAGATCATGTCGGGCTTGGGCATAACTCCATCGTTCGCGGTCCCGATCTGGACTCCGATTATATGGTCTACCACAGCCATGCCAATCCGGGGCGAAATCTGAACTTGGACCGGGTCGTGTGGAACGGGGACAAGATGCTCGTGCTGGGTCCCACGACATCCGAGCAGCCCGACCCGGCAATGCCTGAGTTCAGCGACCGATTCCAAAGAAATGGATTGGGCAATGATTGGAAGGTTGTAGGCGGAGGGAATTGGGGAATCCGGGACAGCAGCACGTTGTATCAAGATGCCATGAGTGAACCGGGACAATCTCGTATGCTTATATCCCAGAAAGCGACGGATGACAACTTCACGGCGGAGTTCAACCTGAAGCAAGTAGAACAGGGGAACAGTACGAACCCGCAGATGGGTGCAGTTTTCTCCTACAAGAATGAGAAAAATTATGGTGTTGCCGTACTTAACAGCAAACAAAATCGTCTTGAGACGTTTTTCCGCGTAGACGGCAAGGATACTGAGACGGTAACTGCCTCCCTTCCGGATGGCTATGATTATACGAAATGGCATCAGATCCGTGTGGAGAAGGAGGGCTCCGACTACCGCATCTATGTAGACGGCATGTTGAAGCAAACCCGTTCCATCGAGCGGCTTGACAAGGGCAAGATTGGTTATACAACTACGGATGCGCATGCAGATTTCGGATATGTCGCGTTTAGCAATAAGGTGGGCGGTAACAGCGCCAACGCCGCTTATAAGCCGATTCCCGGTGAGATCCAGGCAGTCCATTTCAACCCGAAAGGTAATGGCAAGTCTAATGGTAATTCCGATCATATCCGTATCTCTGAAGCTACATATGGCGGTCAATATGTCACATCGTTTAATAAGGGGAATTTGCCATATAACGTAAATGTATCCGAAGCGGGAACTTATGATGTTGTAATCAGGTATGCCGCAGCAGCCGATGCGCGAGTGAAGTTTGAACTCGATGAATTGACCGAATTGACGGACACGGTACGGCTCCCCTCGACAGGTGGTGCGGATCAATGGAATAATCAGATCATACGGGATGTCAAGCTTCCGCAAGGGCTGCATAAGCTCAAAGTGATAGCAGACGGTGGAACATTCGATTTTGCCTCACTGAAGTTGGGCCGTTCCACTGCAACGACTGCGGTAAACGATGATTTCAACGACGGCAACGATTTCGATTGGACGAAATTTGAACAAGGCTGGCGGGTAGACACTGGGGATGCACCTCCGTTTGATCTTCCCAAGTCGGTTCCTGGTATCATAGAAGCACCTTTCTACAATACGGGCGGAGAAGGTATAGCTTATCATGATAACACGCCTGATAACATCGGCGGCGCATATCGAGGGGATTCCGTCGATATCCGAACGAACAGCAATTTCAACGGGCTTAACGTCGGTTGGAACCAAGCCGGTGAATGGCTCAAATACAACATTGACGTGAAGCGCGCCGGAATGTACAGGGTTGAAGTAACGGCAGCAACCACGTTCAAAGATAATCAGGCACGTATATGGCTTGATGATCATACGGATCTGACAGGTGCGATCAATATACCGAGTACAGGGGCTTGGAACACATGGCAGACAACGGTGTCCGAAGGCGTCTATTTGCCGGAGGGCCAGCATACGATTACCTTCGAAACGCTTAAAGGGGAGTATGACTTCGCGAGGCTGAAGTTCGTATCCTTCGACGTTCCCAAATCTGTTCCGGGTATTGTTGAAGCCGTTCATTATAACACGGGTGGCGAGGGTGTCGGCTATCACGACAATACGCCTTCGAATATCGGCGGCCAATATCGCAGTGACACGGTTGACATTCGTGTCAATCCAAAAGGAGGCTGGAACGTCGGTTGGAACCAGACTGGCGAGTGGCTGAAATATAATGTGGGCGTTGCCAAGTCCGCTGCCTATGACGTCAGTGTCAGGATTGCAACGGCACTTAACGGCGGGAAAATCCGGTTGTGGCTGGATGATAAGACCGATTTGACCGGTGTGGTGGATATCCCCAATACCGGAGGTTGGAATAACTGGAGAAACGTCAAGCTTGGTGACTTAACGCTGCCGGCAGGCGACCATACCATCAAGGTTGAAATCGTCCAAGGCGAGTATGATTTCGCAAGTCTGTCGTTCAATACGCTAAATGAATCCAAAGCACTTCCGGGCACCGTTCTTGCCGTGGATTACATGAATGGAGGGGAAGGGGTCGCGTACCATGACAACACGCCGGATAACATACGAGGTCTATATCGTACCGATGACGTCGATATCCGCTTGCTCCCGGAAGGGTTCACGACGGGTTGGAACCAGACCGGCGAATGGATGAAATACAATGTGGATGTCGCCGAATCAGGTCCGTACAAGCTGGATTTGCGAGTAGCTACGGCTATGGACGGCAGCCAAGTCAGATTTTGGCTTGATGATACAACCGACCTAACAGGAATCATTAATGTTCCGAATACCGGCAATTTTCAAGAGTGGATGACGGTAAAGAAAGAAGGAGTGACCCTTCCCGCAGGCAAACACACCATTAAGGTGGAAATTGTAACCGGCGAGTTCGACTTTTATAGCTTCCGTTTCCACAATGACCCGATCGTTCCTAAACAAGGCGTATACAAATCTGTGCCGAAAGGGTATCCGAAATCGGTTATCGGCGACAGCGGCTGGTCGGACTATATCGTGGAGACGGATATCAAGTTGGGCGAAAATACGCAATTTGGAGGTAACGCAGGCATCATTTTCCGAGTAAACAATTCGGCTGACGGAACGTTATTAGGGCAGAACAGAAACGATTTCCTTCAGGGTTACATCGCATACCTAGCCGCAGACGGCGTGCATCTGGGTAAATTCAATTATAACTTCCAGTACTTGACCGGAACGGCGTTAGCAGGCACGGTTGGGAATTGGCAGCATATGAAGGTAGTGGCGAGCGGCACTAGGATCAAGGTGTATGTTGGGGACATGGAAAACCCCCTTATTGATTACACGGATCGGAGCGAGACGGCTTTCACGCATGGTAAAATAGGAGTTAGAAGCTTCAACAGTGAAAGCTTAATCGATAACTTCATAGTGACGCCGAATCCGGGCGAATAAACGGCAAAATCACCCTCTTCTGTGGCCTATCCGGCATAGGGGAAGGTGATTTGTTTAGTATAGAATGTTTAAATAGAATGTTTACAATGAAAGATATGGATAGTTAAAGGAGCTGAAGTTTGTGAATAGACCCAACATTTTGCTTATCACCAGCGACCAGCAGCATTGGAATACAATAGGAGCGTTTAACGAGGAAATCCTCACCCCTAATCTGGACCGATTGGTTAGGGAAGGGACGACATTTACGAGAGCATATTGTCCGAATCCGACCTGTACTCCGACCCGGTCGTCGATTATTACCGGCATGTATCCAAGTCAACACGGGGCGTGGACACTTGGCACCAAGCTGCTGGAGGATCGGCATACCGTAGGGGAGGATTTCAACAAGAACGGTTATCAAACAGCTTTAATCGGTAAGGCTCACTTTCAACCCCTGCGCGGTACAGATGAGTATCCTTCGCTTGAAGCATACCCGCTACTTCAGGATTTGGATATCTGGAGAGAATTTACGGGGCCTTTCTACGGCTTTGACCATGTCGAGTTAGCCCGAAATCATACAAATGAAGCGCATGTAGGCCAGCATTATGCCATTTGGATGGAGGAGAAGGGCTGCAAGAACTGGCGTGATTATTTTCTACCCCCAACCGGCACTATGGATAAAAGCATATTGCACAAATGGCCGATACCGGAAGAGTTTCACTACAATACTTGGATCGCTGAACGGTCAAATGCGCTGCTCGAGCAGTACAAGGAGAATAACGAGCCGTTTTTCCTATGGTCAAGCTTCTTCGATCCGCATCCGGATTATCTCGTGCCTGAGCCTTGGGATACGATGTATGATCCGGACCAGCTTACGATACCGGCGGTCACACCAGGAGAGCATGACCGGAATCCGCCGCACTTTCGGATGACACAGGAGGAGAATCCTGATTTCTCCGCATGGCGCGAAAGCGGCCAAGGGATTCACGGCTACCAGTCTCATACTCTGCAATCCACGGACGAGCGTAAAAAACTGGTTGCGACTTATTACGGAATGATCAGCTGTATGGACAAATATATCGGCAAGATTCTCAATAAGCTGGATGAGCTTGGTCTTGCAGACAACACGATTGTTGTGTTTACGACGGATCATGGGCACTTCTTTGGTCAGCATGGGCTGCAGTACAAAGGCGGCTTTCACTACGAAGATTTGATCAAACTACCCTTTATTGTCCGTTATCCTGCCCATGTCCCGGAAGGCCGCGTTTCCCCGGCGATTCAATCGCTTGTCGACCTTGCGCCCACCTTCCTGTCGCTTTCCGGTATTCCGATTCCTCCTGTAATGACAGGGGTGGATCAAAGCGGCGTCTGGTTCGGTACACAACCGGAAGCCAGAAATCATACCGTTTGCGAGTTCCGGCACGAGCCAACGACCATTCATCAGAAGACGTATGTCGATGTACGGTATAAAATCACTGTATACTATAATCAAACATACGGTGAGATTTTCGACCTTCAAGAGGATCCCGGAGAGCTTAATAACCTTTGGGATGAGCCGCAGTATGCTGCACTTAAATCCGATTTGCTTTTGAAATACGTTTGGGCAGAGTTGGGAAAAGAAGCGATGCCCATGCCACGCATTTGGCACGCTTAAATAGAAAGTGAGGCACAGAGCATGTCAGAACATACTTCTCTCAAACCATCCTGCTGCGGTGCAGGAAGAAACCAGATAGAAACAGGTTTCGTGAAATTGGATAAGCTTGAGCAGAAATCCGGTGCGTTTGATATAACTGCTGGAACGTCCAAAGATAACATGATTTATTTGCCGGGCGGCTCTTTTCTGATGGGAACGGATGACGGGGAAGGCTTTCCTGCGGATGGCGAAGGACCTGTCCGTACAGTAGAGATCAGCTCCTTCTATATCGACCCGTGTGCCGTTACGAATGCAGAATTTCACACATTTGTCGAAGCTACCGGGTATGTGACTGAAGCAGAGAAATTCGGCTGGTCATTTGTTTTCCATCTGTTTGTTTCTCCGGAAACAGCTGCGAAGGTGAAAAACAAAGTGCAGCATACACCCTGGTGGTTGGTCGTGGAAGGCTCGGACTGGAGGCATCCGGAGGGGCCGGATTCCAGCATCGAAGAGCGTCTGAACCATCCGGTTATCCACGTCTCCTGGAATGATGCGACGGCTTACTGCCGCTGGGCGGGCAAGTGTTTGCCGACGGAAGCGGAGTGGGAATATGCCGCGCGCGGCGGATTGGAACAGAAACGATATCCATGGGGAGACGAATTAAAGCCGGGAGGTGTTCACCGTTGTAACATTTGGCAGGGCAAATTTCCGGATAAAAACAATCAAAGCGATGGATATGCAGGAACAGCACCAGTGAATGCGTATGAGCCGAACGGATACGGGCTGTATAACGTATCTGGCAATGTGTGGGAATGGTGCGAGGATTGGTTCAGTCCGACATATCATCTGAATAGCTCTAAAGTTAACCCGCTCGGTCCGTCATCTGGTGATAACCGAGTGCTTCGAGGGGGATCTTATCTATGTCATAAGTCTTACTGTAATCGCTACCGGGTAGCGGCAAGAAGCAAAAATACACCGGATAGTTCTACAGGGAACATCGGTTTCCGCTGCGTCATTAGGACATTATGACGATCATTCCAATCGAATATGCATCCGTGGACGTATAACACCATTTGTTATATGATACATGTATTCATACAAAAATTCGGGAGTGAATACGATGCTAGAGTTAAATATAGAAAATCCAGATGAGCTTGTTCTTGTAGCCCATGCTTTATCCACTGACTTAAGGGTCAACATCATCCAACTGTTAAATACAAAGAAGTTGAATATAAATGAAATTGCTGACGCACTTCAGATTCCTGTATCCACCGCAGCTTCCAATGTGAAGATATTAGAAAAGGCTCGACTCATTGAAACTGAGCTGCTGCCGGCGACACGCGGAGCTATGAAAGTATGTACGCGAACTTACCATGACATTCATATCATATTAAATTCACAGTTCTATCATCTTCAGCCGGATAAAAATTGCTATGAGATCGAAATGCCCATCGGATACTTTACGAATTGCCAGGTGTCGCCTACTTGCGGGATGGCCAATACGGAGAAAATGATTATTCAGGAAGATTCGCCTGCCGGATTCTTCCATCCCGATCGCTTTTCTGCACAAATCATCTGGTTTCGCAAAGGATTCGTTGATTACCGCTTTCCATTGGAACTTCCGAAAGGTGCTAAAATTCAATCCGTCCAGTTCAGTTTTGAAATCTGCTCTGAAGCTCCAGATTATGATAACAACTGGCCATCTGATATTTCGTTTTGGGTGAACGGGGTCGATGTGGGTACATGGACCTCGCCTGGCGATTTCGGAGGGCGAAAAGGGAAGTTAAATCCGGGCTGGTGGGCAGAATCTGCTACCCAGTTTGGATTGCTAAAAACGTTAAGTGTGGACGGTACCATGACCGCAATTGATAACGTACAAGTGTCTTCGGTCAATTTGCATCAATTAGTGCTTGGAAATAATAGCTTCATCGATTTAAGATTAGGCGTAAAAGATGATGCGACACATAAGGGTGGTATTAACTTATTCGGCAACAAATTTGGGGATTACGAACAAGGGATCGTCATGAAAGTGTTCTTTACGGTTTAAATGATGGGAAATGAGGTCATACAAACAATAATGTTGTATTGACCTTCCTTTACGTACAAATAAATTGTAATAATAGAGTGAAAATTTTCTTTATATACAATAATATTAAAATAAACATTGACGTATTGCAATGTAAGCGGTATTATTTTCTCATAAGATACATAAAAATGGTTATAATACAAAATTATTGTTTTGTATCTTTCAAATGAAAAAGGGAGCGATTGAATTGAAAACAAAAAAAGTTTTATCGTCAATGCTAGGCGCCACAATGTTAGTATCCCTAATGGCAGGTTGTTCAAGTAACAGCGGTGGTTCAAGCACAACGCCAGCCAGCACTGAAAAAGCAGCCGAGACGGCGAAAACGGATAATACCGGGGGCAAGAAAACAGAGCTTGTATTCTGGACGTTGTTTGCTGGCGGCGATGGCGAATACATGGATCAGATCATTAGTTCCTTTAATAAATCGCAGGATAATATTTCAATCAAGAACGTCAAGTTGGAGTGGGCAGAATATTACACCAAGCTCGTGACTGGTGTATCTGGCGGTAAAGGTCCGGATATCGGGATTTCCCATACATCTAAATTACCTGAGCTCATTAAGGCGGGGGTTGTATCTGAGCTAGACACGACTGGTAAGGCCATTAATCTCAACTGGGATAACTATAATAGCAATATTTTGAGTTCAGCTACTGTAAATGGAAAGCATTATGCAGTACCGATCGATACGCATCCGTTCATCATGTATTACAATAAGAAGCATTTGCAAACTGCCGGATTGCTAGGCGCTGATGGCAAACCTACAATGGAGTCAGGAGCTGATGGCTTCGTCAAATTCTTAACAACGCTGAAAGATAAGCTTCCTAAAGATGTAACGCCATTCGCTTTTTCTAATAATGCGGATGATCCATACCGATTGTGGTGGGCGCTCTATTCCCAACAAGGCGGAAATGACGTTATTTCGGATGACGGCAAAACACCTGCGATTGATACGGATAAAGCAATTAAAGCTGCAAACTATATTAAGGACTTATATTATACAAGTAAAGTAATTAAACCGCAGGACCCTGATTTTTACAAAACGTTCCAAAGCGGCAAAGGTGCCATCATGATGACAGGCGTGTGGGCTACAGGAACTTGGGAAACGACCAAAGATCTTGATTTCGGTGCTATGCCAATTCCTAATATCTATGGAAATACGAAAACATGGGGAGATTCCCACACTATCATCTTGCCAGTGACCGCGAAGGAAGATCCTAAAAAGCGCGAAGCTGCATTGACGTTTGCCAATTATGTTGCTGAAAAAGGCGGCCAAGTTTGGGCGAAAGCAGGTCACATTCCTGCTAACAAAACGGTTTTCGATACAGCAGAATACAAAGGTCTGAAATACCGCAGTGACTACGCAAGTGTAGCAGCTGATGTGGTATTCCCTAAGGTATCAGACAAAACATGGCCGAAGAATGATGTTTTGAAAAAATATCTGGATGAAATTTGGTTGAATAAAACCCCTACGGATGCTGTGTTTAAGAAGATTGATGGTGAGTTAAAAACGTTGCTCTCTAAATAAATGCCATTAAACCGGATAACAAGCTTGGAGTATCATACTTCAAGCTTGTTACTTTCAAGAAAGAGAGGTGCGACACTGCATGCGTACAAATGAAGCTGATTTGAAGAAAACATCGGTCACCGCCCGTTCACAAACGAAAGCAAGGCAGTGGCAGCTGGACATCCTGGCTTTTCTATTTCTTCTGCCATTTCTGGCCGTATACATCGTGTTTACGATATTCCCGATGATCAAAGGACTGCAGATGAGTCTGTACGACTGGACGCTAATTAAGAAGATGGATTTTGTTGGTCTTAATAATTATATCGCGATGGTACAGGATACAAATTTTTGGCGTGCGCTCTGGAACTCAACGTACTTTGTTATCTTATCTACGCCTAGCATGCTTATATTTGCTCTACTGCTTGCGGTCATTGCCAATCAAAAAACGAGACTTCAGAAATTTTTCCGCAGCGTCTTTTTCTTGCCAAGTGTCCTGTCTGTATCTGTCGTTTCGTATGTAGGTCTTTTTGTTATACAGCCTTACACAGGCTTTCTGAATAATTTACTTAAATTAGTTGGTATTCTTTCTGTCGATCAAGAGATATTCTGGTTGACGGACTCATCACTTGCCTGGATTGCCATTACGGCCATTACACTATGGTGGACTGTTGGGGTTAACATGATTCTGTATTTGTCGGCCATGCAGGATATTCCAGATGATATTTATGAAGCTGGGAGACTCGATGGTGCTTCGGAGAGACAAATGTTTTTTCGAATGACACTTCCACTTCTAGGCCCCATTACAAAAACGATATTACTGCTTCAAATTATTGCTTCTTATAAAGTGTTTTTGCA
The DNA here is from genome assembly GCF_059692075.1 of Paenibacillus sp. J31P190. Taxonomy (NCBI): domain Bacteria; kingdom Bacillati; phylum Bacillota; class Bacilli; order Caryophanales; family Paenibacillaceae; genus Paenibacillus; species Paenibacillus sp. J31P190. The sequence continues at coordinate 194,287 of NZ_JCAUAS010000004.1, forward strand.
AATTTACATTATTACACGCGGTGGACCGGGTACAGATACACGGCCAATTATTCAGTATATTTACGAGGAAGGCATCAAAAACAACCATATGGGTTATGCAGCTACTATGTCGTATGCGCTATTTGTCATACTCCTTGTCTTGTCGTTGATCCAACTGAGAATGAGTACGAAGAAGGAGGCGGTCTAAGATGCGGGCTCTTCGCTTGTCCTTATCGGTGCTTCTTGCCCTGTTTTTTCTAGTTCCCATCTCATGGATGCTGATTGTTTCTATAAAAGATGAAGGTATGAAGATTACAGGTGTGCTGGATTGGTATAAACCGCCTTACACCTTTGAGACATATGCGTATATTTTTCAAGAAACGTCTCTGTTAAGGTGGATGTTAAACTCCCTTGTGGTTGCTATCGTCGTTACATTGCTAACGCTGTTGGTTTCTTCACTGAGCGCATTCGCCTTGTCCAAAATCAAGTTCCGTTATCAAAAGTTCATGTTCGTCTTGATCTTGGCTGGTCTTTTGATCCCAGGCGAAGCGATTCTCATTCCGCTTTATCAGGTTGTGAAAGAACTGGGGATGTTAGATTCTTATCAAGGATTGATTTTACCGGCGGTGGCCTCTCCATTCGCAGTTGTTGTACTGAAAAGCTTTTTTGACGCGGTTCCCAATGAGTTGCTTGAAAGCGCTGAGATGGATGGGGGAAGCAAGTTAAGGGTTTACGCCAGTATCGTGATGCCGCTCGCTAAACCTGCCTTGGCCTCCATTGTCATTCTTACGTTTATTGCCCAATGGAACAACTTCCTATGGCCGTTTATCGCAATTACATCAGAAGAACTGTTTACTCTGCCGATGGGGATCCCTACCCTGATGTCCCAGTACTCAGAAGATTATGTAAGACCTATGGCCATTAACTCAGTAGCATCTATTCCTGTCATGGTCGCGTTCTTGTTCTTCGAGCGGCAAATTGTAAAAGGTCTGAGCTTCTCGGGTATAAAGGGGTAATCCATGGATAAAGAAAGAGATTATAGCATCGACATCTTCAAAGGGTTATTGGTCATTGGGATGGTGTACTGTCATATTTTGCAGTTTTTTAGCGATCCTATGATCTTTACGGGAGCACAACGAGTGATCGATGTTGTTAATATTGTCACGTTTACAGGTTTCGTATTTAGTTTCGGTTACGTTGGCCAATTAGCCTATTACAATAAGCCGCTCAAAGCTGTATACGGAAGAATGCTGTCTACTGTGTTGAAAACGTTAATTGCCTTTTATATTTCAGGTACATACTATCGCTTGTTCTTAGATCGAAAGCCCCTCTCTTGGAGCACAATCAAGCCTATTCTGATTCTTCAAGATATTCCTGGTTGGTCAGAGTTTCTGATTTCTTTTTCACTTATCATGTTGGTCGGGTTGGTCTTATTTAAGCCATTAACTTGGTTAGTTGAGCGAAAGTTCAAATTTTGGGTGGTCGTCGTTTTGCTGCTGATTACTACGTATCTACCCTATGATAAAGTGACAGTGAATCAGTTAGGGCTATTGATTGGCACAAGAAAGTTTGCTTCTTTTCCCGTACTGCAATATTTTCCCTACTACTTGATTGGGATGTATGCCGCACGCTACAAGCTGGGGTGGAACTGGAAATTTTTCATTGGTTCCGTCGTCTCCTCAGGCCTATTTATCACGTATGTGATAGCGAAACATGGGCTTCCGGAGCGTTTTCCACCGTCCATATTTTGGATATTAAGCTCAGCATTCTTACTATATGTGTACTTCTTAGTGGCAAAAATGTTTGTAAATAGATTGAGATATACGGGTTTCTTGCTCGTTCTAGGGCAAAATGTGCTGCTATATTTGCTTCTGAGCAATATTATGATTTTTACGTTAAAACATAATCAAGGGCAGCTTCTGTTAAGCACGATGGAATGCCTTTGGTTTGATGTTGGTATTCTTTTACTGATTAGCTTTTTCATCCGGATCACGATAAGTACTAAATTGGGTGCGAAGGTCGCTTTGAAATCGGAAGGTGTAAATCATTGAAGAGATTGGTGAGCGTAATGGTGACGATCTGTTTGGGTATATTTCTAACCTCATGTCAGGGAGAGGGACCTAAGAGAATGGAGCTCGAACGCTGGTGTCAAGTTCCCACCAATAGTAATCCCATGGAGTTAGCTGAAGAGTGGGAGGATTATGGGATTGGCGATCCATTCGTTCTCCGTTACAACGGTATGTACTATTTGTACTGCAGTACCCAGGATGATCAAATTGGAGTAAAAGCGTGGAGTTCTGCAGATTTAGTGAATTGGAAGCCGGAAGGACTCGTTACTGAGGAGCTAATAACAAAAGGGGCGTATGCGCCAGAGGTCGTCTACTGGAACGGTTACTTCTACATGTACACCTCACCGGGAGGCGGCGGTCATTATGTGCTCCGCAGCCAGAGTCCCACAGGTCCTTTTACGGTCCAAACGGATAATTTGGGGATGTCGATCGATGGCTCTGTATTTATTGATGACGATGGAAAATGGTACTTTACACATGCTTCCGGTCGAGGCATTTTGGCTAACGAAATGTCAGATCCTTATACGTTTGGCCCCGATACGCTGATCCCGGAAGCCTATTTGCAGCACTGGACAGAGGGCTCATCGATCTGGAAAAGAGAAGGGAAATACCTCATTACCTATACCGGTAATCATGTCTTCAGCACAGGTTATCGAATTCAATATTCGATTTCTGATCAAGGACCCTTAGGTCCTTATCGGACGCTGGAAAACAATCCATTCGTGATAAGCACGGACGATAAATTTAATGGACTAGGTCACAGTTCTACTGTTCTAGGGCCGGATCTGGATTCCTATTATTTGGTGTATCACAATCTGGAAGGCGCATCGACGTCAGGCCCGCCAGTACGCAAGCTGAATATCGACCGTTTGCAGTTTAATGGGGATCGTATGTCTCTACTCGGTCCTACCTTCGCGATGGTCCGCCCTGTTGCCAAAATGCCTGACTTTTCGGCCAAAGAAGTGGTTCCCGGAAGTACGGTTGGTTGGAAACAAGAGCAATTACGTGATAAAACGATTGTCGTGAGTAACACTAAAACGGAACAGGCATTTACAGCTGAGTATAATTTTCACGCATTGTCGACTGACGACAGTTCTTCCCATATTGGCGTTGTATTTGCATACGAGAATGAGCGAAATTTTATGTTTACGGACGTAGATTCACAAAGTCATGAGCTAGTCGTACAGATGGTTAATGAGGGTAAGATAGTCCTTGAGGGTAAAGCTCAAATCCCAAAGGACACGGACCTAACCAAACTACATACGATTCGAGTAATAAGTGTAAATGGCAAGATTCAGGTTTATTGGGACAATATGCATAAGCTAGAGGTAGATAGGCAGATTGCCGGAGGTAAAATGGGTTACATCTATGCTTCTGCATCGAAGTCCGCTCCTGCTATGTTGTTCACGGCTTATAGCAATGATGCGGGTGGAAGCAGTGATTATGAAACCGTCAAGCCTGTCCCAGGCAGTATTGAAGCCGTACATTATTTGAAAGATAAGAACCGTGGCTATTCAGATACCTTAGCCAATGAGCATCGAGGAATTGCAGCGGATGATGACAGTATGGCAGCTGTTTTGCCGAAGGCCGGAGATTGGCTGCAGTACCCTATACAGGTGAAGCAGGCAGGAACCTACGGCATAGATTTGGATTTGCTGCCATCGGATGCGGAGACAACGATAGAAATAACTGCTGGAGCAGAAAAGCAGCGTTTTATCATACCAAAGCGCAACAAAGCTGATCAAACTTGGGAACGAACCCGCATCGGGAGTATGGCATTGAAAGAAGGCTACGCAAACCTGAAAATCAAAGTTGTCCAAGGTTCGCTTTCGTTCAAGACGATGACGTTCTATCCGGGTGATGAAGCGTTCTCTCCAATAGACAATGTGCCTAAAGGGATGGTGGGCATGTGGATTCCTGTAGATGGCGGTTATGAAACTCGCTCTCACGAATATATAAAAACATTCGCGGGAAGTGAAGACTGGACGGATTACCGGATGGATGCGGAGTTCCATTTCCCCACGATACCGACAAGCGATGCAGGCATGCTGATCAGATCTGTTCATGAATCTTACTATCCGCATCAAGTGCAAGATGCCTTCACAGGTTATTATGCGTCTGTGAACCAAGATGGACTAACGCTTAAAAAAGTAAATTACGGAAAACAGGAGATTTTGAAAACCGTGCCTTTAACGATTCAAAAAGATACGAGTTATCGAATGAGCGTACAGGTTACCGGCAATCGAATACGTGTATATTGGAACGGATCAGCGGATCCTGTTCTCGATTATCAGGACCCGAGAGCTTATACACATGGCAAAATCGGTCTACTTTCCAACCATTCCGATATTATTTTTCATAAAGTTTCTGTTTCGAAGTGAAATGCGCAGTTGTAAATATAGAGAAGATAGAGGAGTGCAGATATGACAACTAAGATGTATATCAAAGATTATCCAAGACCGCAATACGTTCGTGATTCTTGGCTCAATTTGAACGGGGAATGGGATTTCCGTTTTGACGATGAGAATATAGGAGAAATCGAAAAGTGGTATAAACAGCTTAACGGAGATCGCAAAATAACCGTTCCTTTCACTTATGAAACGAAGGCGAGCGGGATTGGAGAAGAGAAGTTTCACCCGAATGTATGGTATGAGCGTGCTTTGGATATCCCGAAGGAGCAAGAAGGGAACCGAGTTATCCTTCATTTTCAGGCTGTAGATTATTTAGCTAAGCTATGGGTTAATGGCGTTTTGGTCGGACAACATCAAGGCGGGTATGCAGCTTTTTCTTTTGACATTACACCCTATCTGCAGTTTGGCGAATCCAATACCCTCGTGTTGAAAGCGGAAGACTCACAAAGCTGCACACAGCCAAGAGGCAAACAGCGCTGGGTTGATGATAATTTTGAGTGCTTTTATGTGCAGACAACAGGCATTTGGCAAAGTGTGTGGGTAGAGTATGTAGCGGCCTCGTATATAAAATCTGTTAAGATGACGCCTGATCTCGATAATTATTCCGTTCGCTTTGATTATCAGGCACACATAGCTGCCAAATCGAAACAACTCCGTCTGGAAACTCGAATTAGCTTGAAGGATGAAGTTCTTAAGCAAACGAGTCTCATTATCGATCGCCCGTGGCTCCAACTGGATATGAATTTATTACACGAAGTGAACGGGCCTTGGAAGGTTCGAACATGGTCACCGCAAAACCCGAACTTATATGATGTGGAATTTATCCTGTATGAAGATGATATCATCATTGATCATGTGTATTCTTACTTCGGTATGAGAAAAATTTCGATTGAAAAAGGAAAAGTACTCCTTAACAATACGCCGATATATCAACGTCTTATTCTTGATCAGGGTTACTGGCCAGACAGTCACTTAACTCCACCATCGGAGGAGGCGTTGATTGAAGACATTGATGCAATTTTGGCGATGGGTTACAACGGGGTAAGGAAGCATATGAAAATTGAGGATGCCCGATTCCTTTACTGGTGTGATGTGAAAGGCGTGCTCGTCTGGTCCGAAATGGCGGCAACTTTTGAGTTTAACGATGATGCGATTGAAACATTCACATCGGAATGGACAGAAATCGTCCGCCAGCAGTACAATCACCCTAGTATCGTGACATGGGTACCTTTTAATGAATCATGGGGGATCGCACAAATTTACACCAACTTGAGACAACAAAAGTTTACGGAAAGCATCTATCATTTGACTAAATCATTAGACCCGTATCGGCCTGTTATCGTAAATGATGGCTGGGAACACACCGTTTCTGACATCTTGACATTACATGATTATGAGGAGAAAGGCTCTGCCTTCTTAAAGCGTTATACAGACAAAGATGGACTGCTGAACAACGAATTCTCATTCAATAAGGGGAAATATGCCATGGCCCAAGGATACGCCTATCGCGGCCAACCGATTATGATCACTGAATTCGGAGGTATTGCTTTTAATACAGGGAAAGGCTGGGGCTATGGGAATCAGGTTGAGAATGAGGAAGCCTTTATCGAGCGTTTTAGAAATATTACACAAGCGATTAAAGATACAGATTACATTAGTGGATATTGTTACACTCAAATAACCGATGTTCAACAGGAAGTCAACGGATTGCTTACAGAGGATCGGAAGCCTAAGATACCACTCGAACTAATAAAAGAGATTAATCTTGCTTAGGTTTAAAAAGAAGGACATGGCTTGTTTGTGGAGCCATGTGCTTTTTTTTGACTGAGTATGATAAATTTGTTAAGACGAACGGTACTCCGTTGTAGATCCTGTAATGGGAAAGCAAGCGAAATCCGTGGTCACTCTCGGATTAGGCTTGCTTTTTGTGTTGGTGTAGGTAGCAACATCGAGTGGCGATCGCCTGAGCGTTGTCAAGAGATCTACTTAGGAAACTTGTTCTAATAGACACCTACCGAACGTACGTGCTATAATTGGAAGATTCTGAGTATCATCATAGATTGGAGATTAGGTATGAATCATTCGTTACTTCGGAATCGGACATTTGTTTTCATGATGATCGGAGAAGCCATTCAAGGCGCAGGTATTTGGACAAGCATCATTGCTAATTTGCAATTTATGCAAAGCCACGTCCCGTCGGATTTAGGCAAGAGTTTGATCTTGATGTGTGGTTTATTTCTCGGTGTACTCATTTCGCCGCAAGCCGGGGTGTGGGCAGACCGCTATGATAAGAAAAAAATATTGTTTATATCAGGGCTTGTCCGCTGTCTGGCTCCGATTGTCATGTTTGCGGCTATACACTACCAATCCGTCGCCATCATGCTCTTGTCCGTCGTCATCATGCAAGTAGCGGCAACTGTTTATATGCCTACCGTACAAGCAGCACTGCCTTCCGTCGTTCCGGCCTCCGAGCTGCTTAAAGCGAACAGCTTAAACTTTAACGTGATTACAATAGCGAGAATAGGAGGCACTGCAGTAGCAGGTATATTGGTATCCATGATGAATTTGTACACGGTCTACGCGCTGTCGCTTGCTTTTTATGTCATCCTCGTGATGCTTATTACACAATTGAGGATTCCCAATACTGCGGATTCCGCGGCTGCAAGAAAGCAGGAGAAAATCCGCTTTACGGAGTTATTTCCGCTCATTCGGGCAGAACCGTCAATATTCATCGGACTTATCAATAGCGGGGTTATTACTTTGTTTCTGGGCGGTTTTAATTTGCTTGTACTGAAGTTTAGTCAAATTCAGCACAAACCGGAACTGATGGGCTGGATCTATTCTTTAGAAGGCACCAGCATTTTGATTGCAGGAATATTCGCAAAGCGTGTGATCGGTATGCGGAATCTGGTAACCAGCTCTACGTTGTTCATGTTACTATTTGCGCTTGCTTTTGCAGGAATGTCCTTCAGCGAGAGCAGCTATGCGGTTCTTGGCTCCTTCGTTATGTTCGGTTGCGCAGTCGCTTTTTTCTTTCCGATGGTATCCACATTATTCCAAATCAAAGTGCCCAAAGAAGCACAAGGCCGCTTTTTCTCATTTCGAGGCATGCTTGACCGCGTCATGTTCCAGATTTCGCTGCTAGCGACCGGCGCTTGTCTCGATTGGTTCGGGATCTCCACATTTTTACTTACGCTCGCCATTCTTACAATATCGAGCGGGATCTTGACGTTGTTCATAGCCAAACGAAAATCAATGGACGTCCGGCAACAGATCCCTATAGACACCGTTGCGGGCGGGAAATAAATCAATCTAGAGAACGAACAAGGGGCTATCCCAAAAGTTCATTATGAACTGGGACAGCCCTTTTATTTTGATTATAATAGAAAGTCACCCCGAACACTATTTAGAGGAACGTAGGGCCGCTATTTCGGGAAATATGCGAATAAAATCGTATAAGAGGAACGTGAGAGCGCTATTTGATCAAAAGTGGCGATTCGGAGACAAAAAACCGTGAAATAACGCCTCCTCGTTCCTCTTCCTCATCATTTCGGGTGTTTTTCAACCCAATAACGCGTCTACGTTCCCTCGGTAAGTTCTAGTTACCAAACCATAGCACGTTACAGTACGATCAAAGTGCCTGCCATCACTCCAAAAACGCCTTTTGAGACAGCCCCTTTATTCGTCGTGACAAGGACTACGGAATGACCACCGAGTTCTTTTCCTTCAGCGTGCTGAGGTCGTTCGCTTTGATCAATCCGTTGGAGACGGTGTAAAGCGTATCACCGATATAAAGAACACGCTGCACCTGTTTATCCCCGGCATGAACGTACTGTCCGGCTTTTTGCAGATCTTCCGGTGATAGATGGGTTATGCCTCCACGGAACTGGAAACCTTTTTCTAAATCGAGGTTGTAGACGTACGCGCCTTGGAAAGCAAAATTGCCGTATGCGCTAGCTGGCATTTTCGGATTGTTCGTCGTCTGACTCGGATCGACTTTCATTACGTTAACGGGGAAGGAAAGTAGATTTTTTTCCTTGTTAAAGAGCAGTGCACGGTGATTGTGCAGCAGCTCGGAATCCGTGCCGCGGTCACCGATTAGCTCCTTAAATTTCTCCTTCGGATTATTCACATCGGTAACATCGAACAGTGCCACTTTCATGCCCTGGTAGTAGGCAATGGATTGCGGTCCATTCGGATTTTTGTTGTCGACCTCTATTGTATCTTTCCCGAAGCCAATAATGTGGTTTTCATCATAAGGATGCAGATAATCGCTGTAGCCAGGAATCTTCAATGCACCTAACAATTTCGGTGCAGCGGGATCCTTTAAATCCATGACAAATAGCGGATCGGTGTTTTTGAAGGTAACCATGTAAGCCCGGTCGCCCATGAAGCGGGTGGAATAAATCCGCTCTCCTGGAGCGATGTTCTCGATCTTGCCTTTCTCTTTCAGGTTCCCGTCAAGTATGAAAACATGATTCTTCGAGATCCCATCATCCGTCCGACCCATTTCTCCTGTAGTTGTAGCAAGCCGGAAATGGCCGTTATACTCATCCATAGAAAATTGATTGAGTAAGCGTCCGGGCACCTTGCCTGTATTTTTGTACGCTGCTTTTCCTGCGTTCAGCCCGAATTGATAAATGATCGTTTCTTGCTTAGGAAGTTCATATGGTTGACTGTCTTCGTTTGGCTCACCGATTCGTATGCCTTGTGCAGGAGCACCAGCGGGTATCCTCAGTGGCTGGATTCGCATCTGTTCATAATTCGTCACGGCCATATACAAGTTCTCTTCGGATGCGTACACGTTCTGGCCGGAGCCGAGGTAAGAAGTAACATTCATCGTCTGCTTCAGTTCATTCAGATTGATGCCTCCGATGAGCACGTAGTTAGGCTCCAGAGCTTTCGGCAAGTAATAGACCTGATTGAGCGGAATAGAAGTAAAGGAATCGCCTGCCGCTGAATCCCGATAAGCAGGAGTTAGGGCAGTTTTCGCTTTTTCTTTATCCGCCATTTCTCGGTACTGGTAGTAATTCACGTACTTATTGGAGATAAAATAGAGCGACGATCCGATTTTGCGGGAAGAAACGTAGTTTCCTTCAAGCTCAGCTTCCTTCATAAGCTTCAGGCTGCTCCGATCGGTGAGGTCGTAAACCATGACCTTCGCGGTTCCCTGTGACCTCATCGGCAGGATCATTTTCATCGCAGTGGCGCCGTCTGCACCATCATAAGGGATTGGTTGATAGTTCTGATAAGAATTACCAAGCACGATCAGATGCTTGTCATCCACGTAGATTTCACTTGGCTGGAATTGAGTGTCTTGATTTCCCGGGAAATCAAGAATGCTCAGTACTTTCATCTGATCGGCGGGATAAGCCTGAGTGACTACGATACGCTGCTTGTTTACCGAATAGATATACGTTCCATCTGTCTTGACGACATCGGATTCATCCACGCCCTGCACTTGCACATTCGTGCTGGAGTAGCCGGGTGCCGCTTCCCTGGCCGAATCTTGGACTGCAACTGCAGCACCGGCACTAGCTGGAGCCGAAGCGATACCGGAGGTGGTTTCAGATTTAGCTTGTTTGGTTAGTAAACTAACTCTGGCGGACCTACTGCTCTCATTCTGCGTCAAAAGTGTGACCAAGTGGTCATAGGTACCGACTACAGGCAAGCTGTCCGCCTGCTTCGTGATGTTCACTGAGCTGGTGGCCGAATCCCAGCGAACAACTTGATTTGCGCTTTCCATAAAGAAGCGCAGCGGAACGTACATAGAACTATTTACCATTTGCGTGCTGCCGTAAATGGTGTTTGCTTTACCGTTCACGTAGGCAAAATCCGAATTCAACGGCAGCCTAAGCTCGTACCCGTTTCCAGTAACAACGGCAAGCCGCTCGGCTTCATTCCATGTCACTTCTAAACTTAAAGCCTTTGCAAGATCCCGAACAGACGCCATTAGAATACCGTCTATTAATTTAGGCTGCAGTGAGAACGTGATCGGCTGGCCCTCTAACCGGACAACTGGTGCCTGATCGGCGTTAGTGGTAGCGGGGGCAAAGGCGGACGTTAAGATCGTAGCGGATAGCAGGAGGCCGGCGGCCAAAGCTTTTTTCTTCATCTTTTTCATCCTTTTCATGTGTTTTGAGGATTTCCATTATTTTCATCTATATCCTCTTAACGGATGAGCTTTCTGATTTGTTTCAGTGGTTCGAAAATATTTTTCGGTTTTGACTATGGTTTAATCTATACTAGGAATTTACAGGAAATGATGAATATGGCATTTACAATTAATCTATTTGTATTTAATACGGTGTAAATAAAAAGAGATTAAACTAATCACATGGATCAGTCGTGAAGGGAGACAAGTTGGTTGGTAAAATTGCAACCTCCTTTTATCAGTACAATTGGCTTAATTCGCTAATAGTCAAGATTTACTTCATAAATTCCAAGTAACCATAGTCAAGGAGCACGCTTTCGCAGTTGCTCCTTTTTAATTGTTCAGCTAGAGTACGCTGGTTAAAAATGAAGTAATTATGAAGCCAGAGGATTATCGCTAATTGTAACGAATACTTTCAAAAAATCCCTAAAATGGAGAAAGGATGAAATTATGGTTATGAAGTCGCCTATCTTGAAATTGGCAGCATTGGCTTTTTCTATTTCACTCACTCTAAGCACTGTAACATCTGCTATTGCTTATGGGGAGGGATCCGCTAACATTGGAAAGGTCTCCATTTCGGAGCAAAGTTACTTTGAATTAAAGCAAATTCATTTGACGACATCTCAGAACAGTAAGCTGGCTGTAATCCAAATATCGATTCACAATGGAGGCAGCAGCGCATTAAAAGTGATCGATTATTGGATCCGCTTAAAAAGCAAATCGGGCAGCCAATTCCCCGCACGCTCACTTCCTTCTGATAAAGACAAGACTTACGTTGCTCCAGGCTCGAGTGTGGATATGACTTATTATGCGAACGTGAATGAAAACACGCAGCTTCAAGATTTGGTTGTAGAGTTTATGAACTGGGATTTTAACCGCTCCAATTTCGAAAGAGTACTGGGTCAGGTCGCCGTACCCGACGCTTACACGGACGTGACTCCGTCACAAGGGAGTTCAATCGTTCAAGTAGGAGACACGGAAGTGATGGCTTCGATCAAGAAGCTCGTCAGCAACAAAAACGAAAAATATCATGTACCAACCGTTTATTTAACGCTTGAGAATGTCGGCACAACGGCGGTTACAATTCCTTCCTACCTATTTTCGATTCGCACGCCGGAAGGACTTCTGTATCCTTTGGAAGCGAAAGGACTCAAGGATTTAGTTATCAAACCGAAAGAAAGCAAAGAAATCCAGTTATCCGGAACGATTCCGATTGCCGTTTCTTCGAATCATTGGGAGCTTGTCATAACGGAGACTGCCACTGATTTGAAAATCAACCTGCCTGTGGCCGCATTTCAGCTTCCTGACGCAACCTTGAATCAAGGCGGTTCCATCGGCAAAGCGTACTCTTTCACAAGCAAATCCGGCGTTTATACCGCTGAAATGAATGCTTTATACCGGCTCCCATGGGAAGATCAGGATCTAGTGAGCGCAGATATGACTTTAAGCAATAAAGGTCCGGATACACTGTCCATACCGAACTTGACCGGATACTTTCTTCTAGACGATGCGGTAAAAATCGAAGCCACTGTCGTGCAAACGGCGAATGAAGTCGGTATCGCATCCGATTCGTCCCTGAATTTGCAAATGATTGGTAAAATTCCTTATACATCGAAGTATTCGCGAATGAAGTTGGTGCTGCAGGAGAAAGAAAGCGACACGGTCACAACGGATGTCGTTGAGTTTACCAGTCAATCCGAGCTGCAGGCGATTCCCTTCCACAGTTTGGATCAGCCGTACACCCTTGACGATGCGGGTAGAAAAACCGGCTTTAAGATCCGCAGCCTTAATCGCTATACAAGCCAGACAAGCTCATTGGTTATCGCACAAGTAGAAGCGACGAATATGGAGAAAAGATATACGGCGCCCATAAAGCTAGTCGCTCATTTCAGGGCAGCTGACGGAACGGTGCTTCCAGCTTCGGTTGCCGAAGTCAAAAATAAAGTAAGTCCGAATGGCACTGCACTGCTGAACGTATCGGCTTCGCTCCCTAAAGGGTTTTCGACGGAAAACATGCACCTGATTATCGGTGAGTCCGTAACGGAAGGTAAGCTGACGGAAAGCGGCGGCAAACCCGATTCTTACGTGAAACCCGTGGCGTTCATGCTTCCTGAAGCGAAGGCTGATGTGAAGGACTCACTGAAGAACGTTATCGTATACCCTTATCAGATTTCACTCTATCAATTTGGATCAATGGTCGAAAACAGCACGTTTACCCTTAAATTCAACTATGAAATCAGTCGCGAGGGCTATCTGGAAACGAATGTAGACGGACATAAGCTTGTGCTTGTATTCGAAGACGGAGGCGGTCAAAAGTCATTTGAGAAATCGTTCGAGATGAAGGATTTCGATCCAGTCGAAGGTGAAACGCCCGAAACAGTGGGGACGAAGCTGAAAATCGGCAAACACGAGAACTTTAAAATACTAGTAACGGATGCCGATTTGATATTCAAATCTTCCTTCTTGAAACAGTATAAGCTTAGTTTATTTGATGAATTTCAAGGGCAAAGAAAGCTATTGGCGACCCAAAAGGCGGACTGGTTCATTACAACGGACTAAAGTATGGAGCATTTGAATCGGAGCGTCAGGGTCGTCGCATTTATCTCAATAAAACCTTTATTTGGAAATAACACACAGAAAACATAAAAAGGCTAATATAATCTTGAATGGGGAGAGAATGATCGTGTTGAGAAAAGCGCTTTGGGGAGTATTGATTGTCGTCCTTTTGGTTGTTGCAGTACTAGTTACAGGTGTATTTACCTCAAAAGGTAGTACGGCGGTTGCCGTAAAAGTCTCCACAACAAAAGAAGGGAACATAACGAAACAAGTATACGCGAACGGTAAGATCGAGTCTAAAGTCATTAAGGAACAATTTGTAACATCTGGCGGTATTATTGAGAAGATTCACATCAATAAAGGTGATCCTGTCAAAAAAGGTCAAGAGCTGCTCACCTTGTCTACGACGGATTTGGATGCGAAGCTGAAGCAAGAGAGGCATCTACTTCAAGTGAATCTCGCTGAGAAGGAGAAGTTTCTGAATGATCAGGAAAAGGTGAGAAAGCAAACGTTTGAAACGGCGAAAAAAGAAATGAGCGAAACGGGTTCATCTTCGAGTTTGGAATCTTTTGACGGAAATAGTGCTGCTGATGTGAAATTGTACGATCTAAAAATTCAAGACGCGCAGTCCAATATCGATGACATCCAAAAAAAGCTTGAAAAGAATCAATTACTTGCTGATATTGACGGGATTGTGACGGGGATTTCCGTCAAAGAAGGACAAGAAATCGCACTTGGCACGTCATCATTTATGATTACGAATGTGTCTCAATTACAGATTAAAGCGAACTTGGCGGAAAACGAAGCCAACCTGGCTAAAGTAGGGATGAAGGTTCAGGTATCGGGCGACGCATTTACGAATACCTATGCAGGAACCATTTCGTATATTTCTCCGGTCGCCGTCACTTCCGAGCTGGATGCGAAGGAGTCAGTCGTTGAATTCAGGGTTGATCTCGAACAGCCGGATGTAGAGCTTCGTCCAGGATATAAAGCTACCGTTCAAATAACGATAGAGAACGTTGCTCACCATATCGTACCTCTTAGCGCTGTAAAGCGGGAGGGTCAGCAATCTTACGTATTTAAGGTTGTCGAGAATAAAGCCGTTCGAACCAACGTTAAGCTTGGGGAGGAAAACGACGAATTTATCGAAATACTCGAAGGGCTGCAACCAGGTGACCAGGTTATCGAAGGACCTTCCGCAGACGTGAAAGAAGGCGTGCAGGTGGTAATAAAATGATCGCATTGGAGGGAATTCATAAAGTTTACCGCAATGGCTCCTTGGAGGTTCAAGCCCTTAAACCGACGAATCTGACTATCGAAAAAGGGGATTACGTAGCGATTATCGGACCTTCGGGATCTGGGAAATCGACGCTTATGAACATTTTGGGCTGCTTGGATATTCCTAGCGGCGGCACTTATAAGTTGGATCGTCAAGAAGTCCAATCGTTGACGGAAAAAGAATTAGCCAAGGTTCGGAATAAGAAGATTGGGTTCGTGTTTCAAAATTTTAATCTGCTCGCCAGACAATCTGTTCAGAGCAATGTGGAGCTCCCGATGCTGTACGGTGGCGTTGCATCTTCAGTTCGTACGGAGCGGGCAAGCAGCTTGCTGGAGAAAGTCGGCTTGGGAGGGCGCGTGCATCACCGCCCTAGTGAATTGTCCGGCGGGCAAAAGCAGCGTGTCGCGATAGCGAGAGCGTTGACGATGAATCCATCCATACTGCTGGCCGATGAGCCGACTGGAAACTTGGATCAAAAATCGTCTCATGAGATTATGGCTCTATTCACTCAGCTGAACAATGAAGGGTCTACGGTGATTGTCATCACCCATGAAATGGACATTGCCGAGCATGCCAAACGCATACTCCGCTTCGGAGATGGGGAAATCATCGAAGATCGCCGAAAGGGAAGTGAGCGATAGTGAGTATATGGAAAAATCTTTTGATTTCCTTGGACAGCTTGAGAGTGAATAAACTGCGTTCCTTGCTTACGATGATCGGTATTATCGTTGGTGTGGCATCCGTCGTCTTGGTTGTATCCATCGGTCAAATTGGTAAAGGCTCCGTCGTATCGGAGCTAGCTAAATATTCCCCCGGCGTTTTCTTCGTAACGCCATCCTCGAGCGCAACAAAAGCCGATAAGATCCAAATAACGATGACGGATTTAAAGCAGGTGAGCAGGCTGGAAGGCGTTCAAGCAGCTTCAGGCTCATTAGGCATGACCATGACTTCCAAATCGGGGGACACGGTGATCACTTTTAACGTGACAGGCACGTTTGCGGACATCATCAAATTTATGAACTTGAAAACGGAAGCGGGCCGTTTTTTTACCGTAAGCGAACAAAAGTCGCGCCAAAAGGTGATCGTCGTAGAGTCGGACTATGCCACCAGTCAGTTTGGCTCCGCAGATCAGGCTGTAAACCGAAAGATCACGTTGGATGGGAATAAATACGAGATCGTTGGCGTGTACAAATCCGATAAATCGATTTTATCCGGGCTGGATGGTAATATTTATTCCGCTTATATGCCTTATGATTCCTTGCCCCTGCTCAAAGAGGGCACTAACAATGAACTGGATTCACTGATGGTGATTGCAAACACCACGGATACCATGCAAAAGGATAAGGCCGGAAAAGCGATAACGAGCCATTTAGCCAAAGCGCATAACGCAGAAAACGGTGATTATGAAGTTCAGAAGGTAGAGGATTTCCAGAAAAACCTCGATGTTGTATTTAATGTCATGCAGATTCTCATTGGTTCCATTGCGGGTATTTCCTTGCTAGTCGGCGGTGTCGGCGTCATGAATATTATGCTAGTGTCCGTTACGGAGCGCACGAGGGAGATCGGTACCCGCAAAGCAATCGGAGCTACGCCAGGGCTGATTTTACAGCAGTTTATGATGGAAGCGATCATTCTTTGCTTGCTTGGCGGGTTGGTTGGTATTTCAATCGGCGTATTAGGTTCGTTTGCCTTTTCGCTTATCACCAAGTGGCAATTCATTTTGTCAGGTTGGACGATCGTGATCGCTTTTGGATTTTCCACTTGTGTAGGCCTGTTCTTTGGTTGGTATCCCGCTAAAAAGGCGGCCAACATGCAACCTATTGAATCATTAAGATACGAATAAGCTTAGTAGGAGGGTTTATATCTGCTCAAGCTGCAGGTTTTTGCTATACATCTGTCTGAAGAGTTGGATAGACAAAAGTTTGGCCGGATGTTTAATCAATTATCGCTGGAGAAGCAGAGTAAGGTCCGGCGGATGTTAAAATATGATGATGCTGTTCGCTCGTTGGTGGGGGAGTTGTTGGTCAAATACGCGATTGGAATAACGACGAAGCTGCCTCGGCATCAGATCCGTTTTGGCATGAATGCCTATGGCAAACCCCGCCTTGTCGGCACAGATTCCATCTACTTCAATGTTTCACATTCTGGAGACTGGGTCGTCTGCGCCATTGATTCAGATGCTGTAGGAATCGATGTTGAGAAGATTCATTCGATTGATATGCAAATCGCTCGTCAATTTTTCTCTATAGCGGAGTATGAGCAAATGATGACTTTGCCTGCCTCGCATCGTTTGACCTATTTTTTTGACATTTGGACGCTAAAGGAAAGCCTGATCAAAGCAGACGGGAGAGGGCTTAGCCTTCCTTTGGATTCGTTTAGCATCCACAAGCAAGGTTCCGATATTCAGCTGATCGCCGGAGACGAAATAAGAAAATACCAGTTTAAACAATACGAGATTGATCCGGCCTATAAACTATCCTTATGTGCGATATCCGGGTATTTTCCTGATAAGGTCAATCACGTTAACGTCGACTTGCTCGAGACATAAATTACCAATCCTATCCGAATTCTTATATTTATATTATGTGCGCAATTGGAACATAATGGTAAAGATAATCGGAAGGGAGGGCTCCATGCGAATATGCGAGATCATGATGCTTGTAAGCACTGTAATGCTATGGATCGTTGATAGATGGGGAAGACGAAAAGTCATTGACCTGGCATGCAGCTTGGCTATAGGTATTGCACTGCTTCATTTCATTTTCGAAGGCTACAGATGGCAAATGGTTCCGCTCTACGGTTTAATGGCAGGCTATATGTATTATTTGTTTGCAAAGGCAAGGCGCCATAAAGAGCGAAGCAAGCGGACCCATATAATTTGGAGCTTTCTGCTGGCGTTCTTATTGGCAATTTCTGCGATACTGCCCATTCTGCTTCCCGTATTTAAAATCGATGCACCATCCGGTCCTTACTCGGTAGGAACAGTCACCTATCATTGGACCGATGCGTCAAGAGAGGAAATATTGACGGACACTCCGAATGATCGACGGGAGCTTCTTGTTCAATTATGGTATCCTGCTCAAATCGATCAGGCCTCCTCTAAGGCACTTTATATACCTGAGTATCGTCAGTTTGGGCAAGCAATGCAGCGGGAATACAAGATTCCTGCATTCATTTTCCAGTATTTGCGCCATGTAAAAACAAATTCTTATGCGGCGTCTCCGCTCTCTGCAGAGCAAGCCCAATATCCGCTCATTGTGTTCTCTCATGGGCTGCCAGGCACGAGGTTTACGAGTACGAATCAAATGGAAGAACTGGCCAGCAACGGTTATCTTGTTGCCGCGATTCAGCATCCCTACTATGCGATGACTACGGTGTTTCCTGATCAGCGCATCGCTCCCAAGACGAAAAAGCTTCCTGCCGTAATTGACATTGACGGTTGGGATCGAATGATTGAAGTCTGGGTGAAGGATGCTCAGTTTGTACTGGACCAATTCGAAAAGATGAATAAACAAGACCCTCAGGGTCTGCTAACCGGAAAAATAAACTTGGATAAAATCGGCATGCTGGGCCATTCCTTTGGAGGGGCGGCAACGATCCAAACGCTCTATGCGGATCAACGGCTAAAAGCAGGCATCAACATGGATGGAACTCCTTTCGGCAAAACCATTGTAAACGGCCTGAAACAACCATTCATGCAGATGAAGACGGAGTCTGTAGAGACGAACAAGGATGTGGAACCGACCGAACAGCAATTGGCGAAGATCGGAGTTACTAAACAAGCATACGACAAATATAAAACGGAGATACCGATTCGAAATCGCGCCATGTTCGGAAGCGGCGGCGGTTATGCGGTAACCATCCGTGGGATCAAGCATATGAGCTTTACGGACTACTATTTATGGTCCCCTGGGCTGCGCCTCATGGATGGCTTGAAATTGCCCCCCATACAGGAACGGCATATGATTAATAGCTACGTGCTCGCATTTTTCGAGAAGTATTTGAATCAAAAGTCATCTACTATTTTGGATGAACCGATACCGCCATTTAATGAAGTAACCGTTGAGAAAAAATGATGCCATAACGCTCCGGAATAAAAAACGAATGATTCGCAAACGTGAACGGTGACCCGAAAGCTGGACACTTTGAAAAAAGTGACCTCTATCGGGTTTTTTTAAGTTAATAATCGATGAATAAGAACGGTTGAGGTAGTTGGAGTGCCATACAGGCCATTTCGCGACAAATAGGATTGAATTGTTGCACAAACTACAACTCTTACTAGCAAAATAGCCATTTGGCATGTGAATTGTTGGAGAAACTACAACATTGGTAATCGTTTTTCGGGAGCACATCGAAGTCGCCAAGCTAACTGTGGTTAAAGCTTACTTTGAGCGCTTTGAACTCATTATATCGAAGTAGCAATCGTTATCAATGGACATTAAAAAAGATGACTCCCGGCGAATACCGGAGCCATCTTTTAGCAGCTTAATCTAGGGTCTCTCTTTAAAATATCCACGAAAGGGGTTCAGTTCTATGATGCGAAATAGCCGTATTTTCAATGGTTTAGTGTCTGTCACCCTTTTTGTCGATGTAAATGGAACGAATCAGCGTTCTTTCGAAAGGAACACCTTTCACTGTTTGTCCCTTTACGACGAATGAAGCTTGGTAGACACCTGGACTGATTATGTCAGATAGATTTACATCACTATCCGTATCGATGGTTACAAGATTTTTTAATTTCGTTGTTTGCTTTTTGTCGGCGTTGCTGCCCTCAGGAGTAAAATCAATTTGATATTGGACTTTAAGCTTGTCTCCTTGCAATAAAGCCTTATCGCGCCCGACCTGAATCTTTGTCTTGTCGGCGTTTAGCTTCAATTGAATGGATTTGTCCAAAGCTGAATCGTATCGGACTGTCATCAGGTAGCCACCTGATTTAGCGTTGTGTGTCTTGAGTGTCCATTCTCCTTGCTTGGGATTATTCACCACGGCAATGTGATGCCAAGCGTTTTTGAACACCTGCTCATCTTGATAAGATTTGACATTTACGCTCGTTTGGCCGCCTGAAGGGGATATCAATTCTACTTGATCTGCTTTCTGGTCGGAGATCCAATCCACGGTAATGCTTTTAACGTCGTTTTCAACAAGAAAGCTTTCGCTGGCAGTTCCATTGTGCGCCCCGCCGCGTACTAATAAATTGCTTGCTGTCCCAACAGTATTTTCTTGCGAAGCATCAGATGGTTTATTGCTTGCATTCGTGACAAGGTCGCTAGGAACAGCAGCTTTTGCCGCTGCTGTGCTAGTAGTGGCTGTTAAATACGGTTTGAATAAAGAAAACGTGGTGGCTCCTTTGCGGATCGTATTATGATCCCAATCTCCGATCGTAATCATAGTGCCCTTAGGCACATAGGAACTGTTTACAGTAACCACACCGTCGTTATTTCCGAATAGCGACAAGTAAAGACCGCCGGCAAAATAAGAGCTGCTAGGTGATGAGGCCCAGCCTTTTCCTGCGAGTGTATAGAATTTATTGTAAGAGCTATTAGCATTCGAATCCGTAACAGAGCGGAAGTAGTTCATGTAGGAGGTTTGCATGGAATAAGTGGCGTCGTTTTTGTAGCCGATGAGGTCGGCTAACCATCCGGCCCAGCTTGAATAAGCAAGATCAGCCAACTCAGAACCATGATGCGGAGAGCTTAGTGTAATCACATTTGTAACGTAAGGATAGGCATTGTAGTGCACAAGAGCAGCTTGCGTATCCACGCCTCCCTTGCTGTGAGCGACGATCACAAGTTTCTTATTAAAGTATTGGGAGATGACAGCAATTTTTTGAGCTAACAGCTGTCCGTTGTCCCACATATTTCGAGGAGTTCCGCCTGAATCGTTCAGTTCAATAAAAGCAGTCTGATAGCCGTTATTGTAAGCTGTTTGATACATATCATTGGTGTCATACCAAGATCCTGCATTGCCCCCGAGTCCTTGTACGAATAAAATGACAGGCAATTTGGCATTCAAATTGGCTGGCGTCGCTCCCGGCGACCATGTGCCTGGGACACGGTTCAAGTTAGGGTTAGAAACGGCAGCGGAGGCAGGCGCGATAACGAAGCTTATGACCAGTATGAAAGCTAGAATGATGGAAGTGGTAAATTTCTTCATGATTTCATTCCTCTCAGTTCTTAATATGAATCAACGAGTCGGCATTACGACTTCAAATGGGCTGGCCAGCCAATTCAATTATCTCATTATTTTCCTAATTTTGTATTTTAATTGTTTATGAAGATGAGGCTTTTACCTGCATTATAATTTATTTTTATAAAGATGTTATTAACAAAAGAGAATGGAGCTAATAGGCTCTTCTCAACTGTTATCAGGGCTTAAACCAGGTTGTATCCGATATTTTACCATGTTAACTTTCCTGTAATTAACAATTCATTCACATAAACTTTAATATTTACCATTATTTTCTTTATAAATATTTCTTATTCAGTTAACACTACGCTAATAAATCAGCATTAACTTTAAGAGGTCAGGTTTATGTTTCTGGACAGGGGGGAAATAGCAATTATTTAGGTTAGAAGTGTTCTTTTAAAAACAATTTATAAGAGTGAAAGAGGTAAAGAGATGACATCCAAACTTCATTCATGGTTCTTAAATGCAAATGTGAATTCCCGTGCTAACCTTCGATTGTTTTGCTTTCCGTACGCTGGAGGAGGAGCTTCGGTATATCGGGAATGGTCCCGATTTTTCCCTAAGGATGTTGAGGTATGCCCCGTTCAGTTACCTGGCAGAGAGAGCAGGGGACTTGAATCCCCAATGACCTCATTGTCGCAAATTGTCCAAGCGATTGTTGTTGAAATTGGGCCTTTGCTTCAAACGCCCTTTGTATTTTTCGGTCATAGCATGGGCGCATTGATCGCTTACGAAACTGCTCGCCAAATTAGTAGAAAATATGGGAAACATCCTGTGCATTTATTTGTTTCAGGGCGATCCGCCCCCGGGCTTCCTTATACGAAGAAAAAGCTTCACCAACTTCCAGATGATGAATTCAAAATGGAATTGAAACGCATGAATGGCACGCCAGAAGCGGTACTGCAGCATGACGAATTGATGCAGCTGCTGATGCCGAGGCTGAGGGCCGACTTTGAAGTATGTGAGACGTATTCTTATATTCATGACCAGCCGCTGCGTTGTCCGATAACCGCATTCGGCGGGGATGCCGATTACGATGTGAGCGTTGCTTCCTTGGCTGCTTGGAATGAACAAACAAACAACGAATTTTTTCTACATATGTTTGATGGCGATCATTTTTTTCTGCACAACCAACAAGAAAACATCATGCAGACGGTTTATGATAGCTGTCACAAAGTTCCTGCGAAACCTACCAAGAAGCAAGTCGTTCACACTGGTAACGTAATTTGGCTGTAGAGAACTATTAAACATGGTGGAGGGAACCCAATGTCGAACCAACCGACTTACCCGTTAACTCATGCGCAAAAAAGAATTTGGTACACGGAGAAATTTTATCCGGGCACGAGTATTTCCAATCTAGGCGGTACATTAAATCTGAAGGACGCAAATTGGAATTACGGGCTGTTAAAACAAGCGATTCACGACTTCGTCAGGCTGCACGATACGATTCGTCTCCGTGTGCTGGACCAGCACAGCGGTGAACCGCGTCAGTATATCTCGGAATTCACCCCCTTCGACATTCCGTTCTACGATTATAGTGAATTTGACCATGCTAATGAAGCGGTACGGCAATGGGGCGAAAAAGGGATGAAGCAGCCTTTTCAGCTTCACGACGCCGATTTGTTCGAGTTTGCTGTTATCAAAATTAGCAGTGATGAGGCTCGCGTATATATTAAAATTCATCATCTGATTTCGGACGGGATATCTATGGTGCTTGCCGTGAACAAAATCATCGATATCTATGTAGCCCTTGTGAATGGAGTGGACACCGCTCTAGACGAGCGTCCGTCGTACGTGGACTACGTTCGGAATGAGCCAGACTATGAAGCATCGGACCGTTACCTGAAAGATCAAAAATTTTGGCATGAGGAATTTCAGACAATCCCGGAATTTACAGGTTTGAAAACATACGATTTGTACCGTGTCAGCACCGAAGCGGCGAGAGAATCGATCGTCATTCCACAAAAGCTACGTGATGAAATTGCGGGATTTTGCAAAGAACATAACGTCAGTGTGTTTACGTTATTTGTCGCCATGCTGTACACATATATTTATCGCGTCACCTCTCATGAGGATATTGTGATTGGTACTAATTTTTCCAATCGGACGAACGCGAAAGAAAAAAATATGCTGGGTATGTTCGTTAGCACGACACCGTTTCGAATGCAGGTGGAGCCTGAGCTAGATGCACTCGCGTTCATCCGCAAAGTCGGTAAAAAGCAGATGAACATATTCAGATATCAAAAGTACCCTTATAACGTATTGGTCAACGAGTTGCGGGAAAAGCACAGTGACATCAGCAGACTATTCGGTGTTTTCGTGGAATATCAGGTGATGGAATGGCAGAAAAAAGAACAGATCGAATACGTTACGGAACCGTTCGGCAATGGGCACGAAGCCAACGATTTCATCATACATATCAAAGATCGGATGGATCTAGATCAGCTGCAGCTGGATATCGATTATCGTACAGGCTTATTTACGAGTGAAGAAATCTCTTCCATGTTAGAGCACATGCTTGTGCTGCTAAAGGATGTATTAGATAATCCAGGCAAGCCATTGTTTGAGCTGGAGCTTTGCAAGGAGCAGGAAAAAAACCAGCTGCTGCACGTTTTATCAGGTGTGGAAGCTGATTATCCAATGGATCAAACGATACATGGAATGTTTGAAAAGCAGGCGGTTAGAGTGCCGGATCGCATGGCGGTCAAGTTCGGTACCGAAAGCCTTACCTACCGGGAGCTGAACGAACGTGCCAACCGTTTGGCGAGAAGGCTTCGCGATCAAGGTGTGAAACCTGACGATCGGGTTGGTCTTATGGTGGATCGTTCTATGGAAATGATCGTAGGCATTATCGCGATACTTAAAGCGGGTGGGGCGTATGTGCCTCTGGATCCTGATTATCCGGAAGAACGAATTCAGTTTATGCTTGAAGACAGCGGGGCTCTGGTATTGCTGACTGAAGTGCAGTGGCAGGATAGAGTATCTTTCGCGGGGACCGTTTTAGCCATCGATGGGGAGCTGCTTTCCTCAGGTGATAGTTCCAATTTGAGGGTCGTGAATCAGCCATCTGACATGGCTTATATCATCTACACCTCTGGTACGACTGGAAAGCCAAAGGGTGTAATGATCGAACATCGTAACGTGGTCCGTCTGCTGTTTAACGACAAGCTGCAGTTTGACTTTAGCGAGAATGACGTATGGACTGCGTTCCATTCGTTTAGCTTTGATTTTTCGGTATGGGAGATGTATGGCGCGCTCTTATACGGGGGTACATGCGTGGTGGTTCCGAGGATTATTGCGCAAAATCCGAAGGAATTTATTCAGCTGCTCCGACATGAAAAAGTAACTGTTTTGAATCAGACGCCTACGGCATTTTATTCATTGATCAATGAAGAACTGCTGCAGGAAGACAGCTTGCTGGCAATCCGTTACGTCATTTTTGGCGGTGAGGCGCTTAACCCGAAGATGCTGAAACCATGGCGGGACAAGTACGCTGAGACGAAGCTGATTAATATGTACGGCATTACAGAAACAACGGTGCACGTTACGTTCAAAGAGATTGGCGAACAGGAAATCGAAACGAATGTAAGTAATATCGGTTCGCCGATTCCGACGTTGACCTGTTATATTTTTGACCAAAATAGGAAATTAGTGCCCATGGGTGTTACGGGCGAAATGTATGTCGGCGGAGCAGGCGTAGCCCGAGGCTATTTGAACCGTGATGAACTGACGCAGGAGCGTTTCAGCATGAACCCGTATAAGCCCGGGGAACGGTTGTATAAAACGGGCGATTTGGCGAAAATGCTCCCGAACGGAGAAATGGCGTATTTGGGCCGGATCGACAATCAGGTGAAAATCCGCGGACACCGCATCGAATTAGGTGAAATCGAAACGAGATTGCTTGAGCACCCAATGATTCATGAGGTTACCGTTATCGCACTCGATGATGCGCAAGCGCAAAAATATTTGTGCGCGTATCTGATTAGCGAGGCGGAGCTAACGGTTTCTGAACTGCGCATGCACTTAGCGCTGGAGCTTCCGGCGTATATGGTACCTTCCCATTTTGTACAATTGGATAGAATGCCGATCACAGGGAACGGAAAGATTGATCGTAAAGCGCTGCCTAAGCCTGCAGGGCTCGCTGTGACTGGCCGTGATTATATGCCGCCAAGCAGCGATACGGAAGAAAAGCTTGTTTTAATCTGGCAGGACATCTTGGAGCAGGAACGAATCGGCGTGCAGGACAACTTTTTTGAGCTGGGCGGCCATTCCTTAAAAGCTATGCAGATCATTTCGCGCATTCATCAGTTATTTCATGTAGAGCTGCCGCTTCGCGTTTTGTTTGAGACGTCGACGATTACTGCCATTTCTACATATATCGACCAAGCTAATAAAGGTACATACACCGCAATTTTACCAGCTGAACAACAAGAATATTACCCCTTATCCTCATCTCAGAAGCGACTTTATGTGTTGAACCAATTCGAAGGCACGGGAACGACCTATAATATGCCTGGCGTTTTTACCGTCGAAGGTCCTTTGGATCCAAGACAATTGGAAGCTGCCTTTAACCGATTGGCTGTTCGTCACGACATGCTTCGCACTTCCTTTCACACCATCGATGGATACCCTGTACAAAAAGTACATAACCACACCAATTTTACCATTCAACATGATATTCAAGAGTCTGACGACTCTATTGATGTTCTAGTTTCCAGGTTTGTCCAGCCATTTAAACTGGATCAAGCCCCGCTAATCCGAATAGGACTTGCAAAAATCAGTGAAAATCGCCATCTTTTCTTGTTTGATATGCATCACATTATTTCCGATGCACTGTCGATCGAGATTCTCATTAGCGAATTGGCGGAATTATACCGCGGTTTAGAACCTGCTGCGAGATCCGTGCCCTACAAAGACTTTGCGGTCTGGCAGAACGAATTATTCGAATCAAGTGCAATGATTAAGAAGGAAGCCTATTGGCTGGAAGCTTTCGCCGGTGATATTCCTGTGCTGGATATGCCAGCCGACTTTCCGCGACCGTCGGTGCAGAGCTTTGAAGGTGACAGCATCATGTTTGGCACGGGCCATCAATTGATGACTCGACTAAACCGCCTTGCTGCTGAAACGGGCACGACCATGTACATGCTGCTGCTTGCGGCGTACAACGTTCTTCTCGCTAAATATGCGAGTCAAGACGATATCGTAGTGGGCACACCGGTGGCAGGCAGGCCTCACCCTGATGTTGAGCATACGATCGGAATGTTCGTTAATACGATTGCTCTCCGCAACCGGCCGATCCCAGAATTAAGCTTTCGCAATTTCCTGGAAGAAGTAAAGCAAAACGCATTGCACGCTTTTGAACATCAGGATTATCCGCTTGAGCTGTTGGTGGAAAAGCTGGATGTAGCACGGGATATGAGCAGGAATCCTTTGTTCGATACGATGTTCAGTCTTCAGATGAAGGACCTGATGATGTTGGAGCTTGGTGACTCATTGACCTTCGTACCGTACATTTCGAATAACCGTATCGCTAAATTCGACCTTTCACTCGAGGCAACGGAAAAGGAACTGGAGCTTGTATTCCAGCTGGAGTATTGTACGAAGCTGTTTGCGAAGTCGACGATAGAACGTCTGGCTGGGCATTATATCGAAATTTTGAAGTCTGTTACGGAATGTCCGGATATCACACTAGCTGATATTGCCATGCTAACGGGGGATGAAAACCGGCTGCTCTTGGAAGGGTTCAATGAGACGGAGCGGGCGTATCCATCTGGCAAAACGTTCACTGAGCTTTTTGAAGAACAAGTGAAGAAAACACCTAATCATGTAGCGGTAGTTTGTGAAGAGGAGCTGCTTACCTACAGGACGCTTAACAGCATGGCGAATCAGCTTGCGCGGAAGCTCCGTACCAAAGGAATTCAGTCGGAAAGCGTCGTAGGAATTATGGTTGATCGTTCGATTGACATGATCATCGGCGTGCTCGCTGTTTGGAAAGCGGGAGGCACGTATGTGCCGATTGATCCCGAGTATCCGGATGAACGGATTGGTTACATGCTGGCAGATAGCCGTGCGGAACTATTGTTGTCTCAGCGAGCGATTGCACGCCGGGTATCTTTTGATAAAGAAATTGTTTGTTTTGAGGATAATGGCTTGTACTCCGAGGCTTCAACCAATCTCGGAATTGTAAACAGAGAGAATCAACTGGCCTACATCATCTATACTTCGGGTACGACTGGGAAGCCAAAAGGCGTTATGATCGAACACGGCAGCTACACGAATGTTGCTTTCGCTTGGAGAGAGGCATACAAACTGGATACGTTTCAGGTTAGCCTGCTGCAGATGGCGAGCTTTGCATTCGACGTGTTTGCCGGGGACATGGCGCGGGCGCTGCTGAACGGCGGTAAGCTGATCATTTGTCCAAATGATGTAAAGCTCGATCCAGCTTCGATTTACTCGCTGATTAAGAATTATGAAATCAATATTTTTGAATCGACGCCAGCGCTGATCGTACCGTTGATGCAATATATTTACGATCACGGTTTGGACATGAGCCAGCTGAATTTGCTTATTTTGGGATCGGACAGCTGCCCTGCTGAAGATTTTACCAATCTGCAAGCACGATTCGGTCATATGATGCGGATTGTGAACAGTTATGGCGTGACAGAAGCTTGTATCGATTCGAGCTTCTACGAGCACACCGATGCATCACTGCCGTATTTCGGCAATGTGCCGATCGGGAAGCCTTTGCCGAATATGAAGTTTTATGTGCTTGACCCGCATCTGTTGCTGCAGCCGGTTGGCGTCATTGGCGAGCTGTGTATTGGCGGAATCGGGGTTGCTCGGGGTTATTACAATCAGCCTGAGTTGACCGCTGATAAGTTTGTCGATAATCCGTTTGAACCCGGTGAACGCATGTATCGCACTGGGGATATGGCCAGATGGATGCCTGACGGTAACATTCAGTTCCTCGGCAGGGGCGACCATCAGGTGAAAATTAGAGGCTACCGCATCGAGCTCGGAGAAATCGAAGCGAGCCTGCTGAAGCATGAAAGCGTCAGGGAAGCTGTTGTTATCGCCAAAGATGACCAAGCGCAGCAAAAATATTTGTGCGCATATCTCGTTGCGGATAGAACGCTGACGATTCCGGAGCTTCGCGAACACTTGACGGGTCAGCTGCCAGCTTACATGGTCCCGTCCCATTTCGTGCAACTGGATAAAATGCCGCTTACGCCAAACGGTAAACTGGACCGCAAAGCACTGATGGCACTCGAAGGCAGTGTTCAATTAGGAACCGAATTTACTGCACCGACGAATGTCATGGAAGCGAAGCTTGCTTCTGTATGGCAAGAGGTGCTTGGCGTCGACCAAATCGGCATTCATGACGATTTCTTCCAGCTCGGGGGTCACTCGCTGAAAGCGATGATGCTCATCTCGCAAATGCACAAAGCTTGCGGTGTAGAAATACCGCTGCGTACGTTGTTCCAAAATCCGACGATTGCTGCCGTCTCAGCATACATGATCGATTCGGATGAGAAGAGCTATTTAGCGATTACGCCTGTGCCTGAGCAGGATTTCTATCCCTTATCATCAGCGCAGAAGCGGATGTACGTCATCCATCAACTGGATGAAACAGGCACAAGCTATAATATGGCGGATACGATGCTGATTGAAGGAAAGCTGGACCATGAACGGTTAACAGAAGCATTCCGGGGATTGATTCTGCGCCACGAAGCGCTTCGTACTTCGCTGCATACGGTGGATGGCGTGCCGGCACAAAAGGTGCATGCTCATGTGTCGTTCGAAGTTGAAGTTATGAAAGCGAGTGAGGATAATATTGCTGCGATCATACGCAATTTTATCAAACCGTTCGATCTGGAGCAGGCGCCTTTGTTGCGAGTCGGTCTTGTAAGCTTGGCTCCGGAACGCCATTTGCTGCTGTGTGATATGCATCACATCATCTCGGATGGAATATCCGTTTCGGTGCTCATTCGTGAATTTACCGATCTATACGAGGGAGCAAGATTGCCTGAGCTTCGCATACAATACAAAGATTTTGCCGTATGGCAGAATGAACGGCTGCAAAGTGAGGATTTGAAGCGCCAAGAAGCCTACTGGCTCGACGCTTTTGCCGGTGAAATTCCAGTGCTTGATTGGCCTACCGACTATGTAAGACCGCCCGTACAAAGCTTTGATGGCGATCGGGTCACATTCGATACCGGCAAGGAGCTGATGCAGGAGCTGCACAAGCTGATGGCCGAATCCGGTACGACGCTTTATATGGTGCTGCTCGCAGCCTACAACGTGCTCATGGCCAAATATTCCGGTCAAGAGGATATTATCATCGGTTCGCCAATTGCCGGAAGACCGCATGCAGATGTGGAACACACAATCGGTATGTTCGTTAACACACTAGCCATTAGAACCCAACCGGAGGCAGGGAAATCATTCAAACAGTTTTTGGCGGAGGTAAAGGAAACTTCTCTGAGGTCCTTTGAAAATCAAGATTATCCTTTCGAAGAGTTGGTCGATAAGCTGAACGTTCGACGCGACTTAAGCCGCAATCCGCTGTTTGATGTCTTGTTCGTGCTGCAAAATACGGGAGATGAAGCGATTCGAATCGCCGATCTGACATTCTCACCTTACAGTTTAGACAGAAACATAGCGAAATTCGATCTGTCGCTCGAAGCTGCTGAAGGGGAAGACGGGATCGCGTTCCATCTCGAATATGGCACAGCCTTATTACATCGTGCGACTGCAGAAAGGCTGGCGCAGCATTTTCTGCAAATTCTTCACGCTGTATCAGCGAATTCAGATATCCGGCTAGTGGATATCGATATGCTCACTGATGCGGAAAAAACGCAGCTGTTGGACGAATTCAACCAGACCAGGGCGGCGTTCCCGCAGGATCAAACGATCCACGGTCTGTTCGAGGAGCAGGTGCAAAGAACGCCGGAGCGCATCGCTGCTTCTTGCGGCGAGGAACGGCTGACGTATCGCCAGTTGAATGAACGAGCCAATAGTTTGGCTTGCGTACTTCGCAGCCATGGAGTGGGTCCGGACGTTAGGGTCGGCCTGCTGGTTGAGCGCTCACTCGATATGATCGTCGGCATCCTCGCGACGCTCAAAGCCGGCGGCGCTTATGTACCGCTGGACCCTGACTATCCGCAGGAGCGCACGCAGTTCATGCTGGAGGACAGCGGGGCTCGCGTCCTGCTGACGCAGCCGCATTTGGCCGGCAAGGTGCCTTATGACGGAGTCATGCTGGACATGAGTGATGTAGAGCTGTATGCCTGGGATTCTGCAGATTTGGAACCAGTGAATGGACCGCATGATATGGCTTACATCATCTATACATCCGGCACGACCGGCAAGCCAAAGGGTGTTATGATCGAGCATCAGAACGTCGTGCGTCTCCTCATTCATGACCGGCTGCAGTTCGATTTCAGCGAGCGCGACGTGTGGACGGTATTCCACTCCTTCTGCTTCGATTTCTCCGTGTGGGAAATGTACGGTGCTCTGCTGTACGGCGGCAGGTGTGTGGTTGTGCCAAAAACAACCGCACAAAACCCAAAAGCATTTGCCCAGCTGCTGCGGCAGGAGCAAGTGACGATACTGAATCAAACGCCGACCGCGTTCTATACGCTGATTCAAGAGGAGCTGCAGCAGCCGGGCAACGAGCTTGCCGTCCGCTGCGTCATCTTCGGCGGGGAAGCACTGAATCCGGTCATGCTGAAGCCGTGGAAGACGAAGTATCCAGATACGCTGCTGATCAATATGTACGGGATTACCGAAACGACTGTGCATGTTACGTATAAAGAAATAACGGATCGTGAAATCGAAACGAACCTGAGCAACATCGGCCGTCCGATTCCAACGCTGACGAGCTACATCTTCGACGCGCAGCGCAGGCTGGTGCCGATCGGCGTCGTCGGAGAGCTGTACGTGGGCGGAGACGGCGTCGCCCGCGGATATTTGAACCGCGAGGAGCTGACGGCTGAGCGGTTCGTCGCGAATCCATACAAGCCGGAGGAAAGGCTGTATCGATCAGGCGACCTCGCGCGTCTGCTGCCCAATGGCGAGATGGAATACTTCGGACGGATCGACCATCAGGTGAAGATCCGAGGGCACCGTATCGAGCTCGGCGAGATCGAGACGCAGCTGCTGCGTCATGAGCGGATCAAGGAAGCGACGGTGCTGGCGCAGGATGACGAGCAGGGGCAGAAGTTCCTGTGCGCCTACTTCATCGCAGACGGGGAGCTGACCGTATCCGAGCTTAGGGCGCATATCGGCAGCGATTTGCCGGCGTACATGATTCCGTCGCATTTTGTGAAGCTGGACAAAATCCCGCTTACCGCCAACGGCAAAATCGACCGCAAAGCGCTGCCGAAGCCGGAAGGCGGGCTGGACTCAGGCACGGCCTATGTGGCGCCGAGAACAGAGTTGGAAGCGGAGCTTGCACAAATTTGGCAGGAGGTACTCGGATGCGGCCAGGTCGGGGTGCTGGACGATTTCTTCGCGCTGGGCGGGCATTCGCTGAAGGCGATGTCGCTTATTTCCGCCATACACAAGGTATGCCAAGTGGAAGTGCCGTTAAAGGTATTGTTTGATGCTCCGAACGTCGAAGCGATTGCTGCGTATATCCGATCAGCCGCAAAAGAGGCCTATGTATCCATTGGGCGGGTGACGGATGAACAGAACTATTATCCAGTATCATCGGCGCAAAAACGGATGTACATTCTCAGCGAGTTTGAAGGCTCAGGTACCGGATATAACATGCCAGAGGCTTTCATTCTTGAAGGCAAGTTAGATGTGACTAGGCTAGAAACAGCTTTGAAGGAGCTTATTGCCAGACATGAGATACTGCGAACTTCCTTTGAAACGATTCACGGCGAACCGGTGCAGCAAATTCATACGGACATTGTATTCTCAGTTGAAACTATCGTCGAAACCATCAATGCGAATGAAACTGAACTTGCAGAGCTCGCAAAAAGGTTTGTGCGTCCATTTCAATTAAACAGAGCTCCGCTCCTTAGAGCGGGTCTGGCCAAACTTACCGATGGGCGGCACTTATTCCTTGTTGATATGCATCATATCATCTCAGACGGTGTATCGATGGGCATTATGATGGGCGAATGGATGCGGTTATACAAGGGTGAGCGCCTTTCTGATTCAGGGATTCAATATAAAGACTTTGCCGTATGGCAAAATGGCTGGTTCGAAACCGATGATTTTAAAAAGCAAGAGACCTATTGGTTAGACACGTTTGCCGGAGAAATTCCGGTGCTCAATTTGCCGGCAGATTTTGTTAGACCTGCCGTACAAAGCTTTGAAGGC
The DNA here is from genome assembly GCF_059692075.1 of Paenibacillus sp. J31P190. Lineage (NCBI taxonomy): Bacteria > Bacillati > Bacillota > Bacilli > Caryophanales > Paenibacillaceae > Paenibacillus > Paenibacillus sp. J31P190. The sequence goes on from NZ_JCAUAS010000004.1 coordinate 226,255, forward strand.
GATCGTGTTCGTATCGTCGTCGAAAGCGAGCTCTGCACGCAGCTTGTACAGCTTGCTGCCCAAACGGACAGTACTCTGTTTATGGTGCTCCTAGCCGCATACAACGTGCTTCTAGCCAAATACACCGGGCAGCAGGAGTTCGTAGTCGGAACCCCAATCGCAGGGAGATCGCATCCGGACACGGAGGGCGTACTCGGGATGTTCGTTAATACGCTGGCTATGCGGAATCGGGTCGATGCGGAAAAGACTTTCCGTGAGTTCATAGCCGATGTGAAGCATCATGCGCTGGAAGCCTATACGAATCAGGATTACCCTTTCGAACGGCTGGTTGAACACATTGGCGTGGCTCGGGATCTAAGCCGTAACCCGCTATTCGATACGATGTTTATCCTGCAGAATATCGATGCACACTCGCAATCGGACGGCCCAGGCGACGACTTGAAATTGGTTGCATCAGCTATGTATGACGGCATTGCCAAATTTGATCTGACGTTTGAAGCTAGAGAAGTTAACGGCGGAATGGAATTGTGTATTGATTACGGCGTCAACTTGTTTAAGAAAGCAACAGTGGAACGGATCGGACGTCATTTCGTTCAATTGCTACAGTCAGCGGTTACAAACGCGGATATCTGTCTAGCGGACATGACGGTGCTGAACGAAGCGGAACTGCACCAATTGCTTGTTACATTCAATGAAACAAAGATAGACTTGCCTACCGGCAAGACACTTCACGGGCTGTTCGAGGAGCAGGCGGAGAAGACGCCGGATCAGCCGGCAGTCGTCTGTGCAGGCATGCAAATGACCTATACGGAGTTAAATGCCACGGCTAACCGTTTGGCAAGGACACTCCGAGATCAGGGCGTCGTTCGGGAGACCTGTGTAGGCATTATGGCGGATCGTTCGTTAGAACTGGTTGTTGGTATCCTGGCAATTCTGAAAGCAGGCGGGGCGTATGTGCCGATCGACCCGCAATATCCAGTGGAACGGATTCGCTACATGTTGAAGGACAGTAACATCAAACTCGTCCTAAGTCAGTCGCATCTAGTCGCAAGCATGAGTGAAGATGTTCATTCGGCCTTCGACGGCAAATGGCTCGATCTCCATGACGAGCGCCATTATAACACGGACGGATCGAACCTGCCGAAGGTTAATGATCCTGCTGATATGGCATACATCATTTACACATCTGGTACGACAGGAATGCCTAAAGGCGTCATGATCGAACACGCCAGCATTGTCAGTAATCTGCTGTGGAGAAAAGTTGAATATGCGCTGGATACAAACGACTCGGTGCTGCAGTTGTTCTCCTTCGCTTTTGACGGCTTCGTGACCAGCTTTTTCACGCCGATCATTGCCGGAGCAACGGTCATCTTGCCGCAGGAAGAGGAAGCGAAGGATCCGTTGCTCATGAAAAAGCAAATCGCTGCGCACTTAGTCACGCATTTCATTAGTGTACCAAGCCTGTATGCAGCGCTGATCGAGTGCATGAGCGAAGAAGAATCTAGCTCCCTTCATATTGTGACGTTAGCCGGGGAAAAAGTGACCGATAACGTGGTCTCACGCAGCAAGAAGCTTCACCCTCACATCGAGTTGGTAAATGAATACGGACCAACGGAGAACAGTGTTGTAGCAACTTATGAAAGAGGCCTTACGCCAAACAAAGAGATTTCGATCGGGAGACCGATTGCGGGTACGCAAATCTATATTGTGAGTGGAGAGGGCGGTCTGCAGCCGATTGGCGTCATCGGCGAGTTGTGCATCGCCGGTAACGGTTTGGCACGCGGGTATTTAAACCGCGAGGAACTGACTGCCGAGAAGTTTGTGAGCAATCCGTTTGCAGCCGGTGATAATGGAAACGAACGTATGTACAAGACAGGTGATCTTGCCCGTAGATTGCCTGACGGTACAATCGAATTCATCGGTCGTCTGGATGAACAAGTGAAGGTGCGAGGTTACCGTATCGAGCTCGGCGAAATCGAATCCGTCATCCTGCAGCATCCGGTTATTAATGAAACGGTTGTGTTAGCAAAGGACGACCATCGCGGGCAAACGTATCTATGCGCTTATATTACCGCAGACGATGTGTTTACACTTGATGATTTAAAGGCGCACGTTGGGAAAAAACTGCCCGCCTATATGGTTCCGTCGTACTTCATGCAGCTGTTAGCCATGCCGCTTACCCCGAACGGCAAAGTAGATAAACATGCTTTGCCGGAGCCGGATACGGATCTTATGGTCAAAAAAGATTATGTAGCTCCATCCAACGCAGCGGAAGCTACACTGATTCGTTTGCTGCAGGATTTGCTGGTAATCGGACAAATCGGGTTGCTTGATAACTTCTTTGATCTTGGAGGCCATTCGCTCAGCGCAATGACGTTAGTCTCTCAAATGTACAGAGAATTTCAGGTCGAAGTTCCGTTAAGAGCTGTCTTTGAGGCTGCTACTGTCAAGGAGCTAGCAGCTTACATACAAGGAGCGGGACTCTCTCGTTACGAGTCGATTCAAGTGGAGGCGGAGCAGCCGTATTACCCGCTGTCGTCGGCACAAAAGCGATTGTTCATCTTGAATTTGCTGGATAGCGGAAGCACCACCTATAACATGCCGGGTGCCATGACGATCGAAGGCAAGCTCGATGTCCAGCAGTTTGAAGGAGCTTTCCAAAGGCTGGTAGACCGCCATGAAACGCTGCGCACATCGTTTGATACGGTCGATGGAGAACCGGTTCAGAGGGTTCATTCTAATCTTAAGATACAGGTGGATTACATCGAGTATGCGGTAGATTCGCTGCCTTCATTTGATGAGATGACCAGAAGGTTTGTACGGCCGTTCGACTTGAAGACCGCGCCTCTCTTCAGAGTCGGACTGGTGAAGCAGGAGGAAGAACGCCACTTGCTGTTGTTCGATATGCACCATCTCATTTCTGACGGGGTATCGATGGGTATTTTCATCCAAGAATTCGTACAGCTGTATCAAATGAAACCACTGCCTCAGCTCCGAATTCAATACAAGGATTTCTCGGCATGGCAAAACCGTCTGTTCCAGTCGGAAGAGATCAAAGCACAGGAATCATACTGGCTAACGATGTTTGACGGTGAGATTCCGCTGCTCGATCTGCCTATGGATTATGTAAGACCGTCTATGCGCAGCTTTATTGGACACAGCGTAACGTTCAGAGCGGATAAATCTCTGCTGAAACAGCTTCATCAGCTGGCAGCTATGAGCGGCACGACACTCTATATGGTACTGCTTGCTGCTTACAATGTGCTGTTGTCGAAATACGCCAATCAATCGGATATTGTGGTCGGAACGCCAATTGCCGGCAGGTCGCATGCTGATTTGGAACATGTCATCGGGATGTTCGTCAATACGCTTGCCATGAGGAACCGACCAGAGAGCTTCAAGTCGTTTAGGCAGTTTTTGGCCGAAGTCAAAGAACAGGCGCTTATGGCTTTCGAGCATCAAGATTATCCGTTCGAAACACTGGTGGAAAAGCTGGAGCTGCAGCGGGATTTAAGCCGCAATCCGCTGTTTGATACGATGTTTATTATGCAAAATATCGGGAACCAATCGATTGGCATCAAGCCATTAGCATTTGTTCCGGTTGAGGTTCCGCATACAACATCGAAGTTCGACCTGACCATGCTTGCCATGGAAGATCAAGACGGATTGGAATTGACGATCGAGTACTGCACCGCGCTGTTTAAACAAGAAACGATGGAACGTTTTGGCCGGCATTTCGTTCGTGTTTTACAGGAAATTGCCGATCAGCCTGATGCGCAGTTAGCGCAAATCGACATGCTTTCATTGGAAGAAAAGAAGCAAATTGTTGTAGATTTCAACCAAACGAAAGCCGATTACCCGCAGAACTGTACGATACAGGAGCTATTCGAGCGGCAAGTAGGGAAGACACCGGATCATGTGGCTGTCGTCTGGGAAAATGAGCGGATGACTTACCGCCAGTTGAATGCCAAAGCCAACCGCTTAGCGAGGGTATTGCGCGAAAAGGGCGTCGCCGCAGACTGCATTGTCGGCGTCATGATGGAGCGTTCCACGGATTTAATCGTCACCATACTGGCCATTCTTAAAGCCGGAGGCGCGTACCTGCCGATGGATATCGACTATCCGGCGGATCGAATTCGCTACATGCTTGAAGACAGCGGTGCACCGTTAATCGTTACTCAGAAGGCGGAACGTCCAGTAGGATTTGCCGGTGAAGTTGTAGCTCTTGATGAAACGGATCTGTCTTTCAAACTAGACAGCAACTTGGGCTCAGCAAGTACATCCTACAATTTGGCCTACATCATCTATACGTCGGGGACAACAGGCAAACCGAAGGGGATTATGCTCGAGCATGCCGGTATTGCTAATTTACAGGCATTTTTTGAGAATCAATTGGGTGTGACGGCCGATGACCGGATCGGACAATTTGCCAGCAGTTCCTTTGACGCTTCGGTTTGGGAAATGTTTATGGCGCTGCTGACGGGTGCTTCGCTCTACGTGCTGTCCAAGGATATCATCGGTAATTATACAAGGTTTGAAGATTATGTAAGTGAACACCGGATCTCCATTCTTACTTTGCCGCCGACCTACATGACGCACCTGAATCCGGAGCGGATGACATCTCTGAAGAAGATGATTACCGCCGGCTCCGCCACCTCATTTGAATTGATCCGCAGGTGGGAAGGAAAAGTGCAGTACATGAATGCGTACGGACCGACCGAAACAACCATTTGCGCAACCATTTGGAGTGCCAGTCATTCTGAGCTGCATACGGGTGCGGTACCGATTGGTTACCCGATTCCAAATACGCAGGTGTACATCGTGAGCGCAGATAACCTGCTGCAGCCGATCGGCGTACCCGGCGAATTGTGCATCGGCGGTGTCGGATTAGCAAGGGGATATGTAAATAAGCCGGAACTGACGGACGAGAAGTTCACAGACAATCCATTTGTTTCAAGTGAACATATCTATCATACCGGCGACCTTGCCCGCTGGCTGCCTGATGGAAATATCGAGTACTTGGGACGGATCGATCATCAGGTGAAAATCAGAGGGTATCGCATTGAATTGTCAGAAATCGAATCTGTGATGCAGGATCACGATCGGATTCAAGAAGCGATCGTCATTGCCCTTGAAGACCATCATGGTCACCATTACTTGTGCGCTTATTTCACAGGTAGATCCAGTGCTCCTATATCGAACATGAGAGAGCATGTAGCTGAATCATTACCCGACTACATGGTGCCATCGTATTTTATTCAACTGGGGCAAATGCCGCTGACACCAAACGGTAAAATTGACCGCAAAGCACTTCCGGAGCCTGAACCGGGCACAGTAATCACCGGTACGGAATATGAAGCGCCTAGAAATGAACTCGAGCGTCTGCTAGCGGAAGTATGGGAAGAAGTGCTGGGCGTTCGTCCAATTGGCATCAAGAATAATTTCTTTGAGCTTGGCGGCGACTCGATCAAAGCAATTCAAGTATCAACGCGTTTGTATAAACATGATTTGATGCTGGAAATGAAGGATTTGTTCCAAAATCCCGTTATTGAAAAAGTTAGTTCCTACGTACAAATATTAAGCCGTAAGAGCAGTCAAGAAATGGTTGTCGGGGAATTAGAGCTGTCTCCCATCCAACGATGGTTCTTTGCTCAGAGATTCACCGATATGCATCATTGGAATCAATCGATCATGCTGCAGAGTACACATGGATTTAAGGAGTCAGTTGTCCGCAAAGTATTCACCAAAATTACCCGGCATCATGATGCGCTAAGAACCGTATTCCGGGTTGATAACGATAGAGTCGTTGCACAGATCCGCGGTTTGGTGGAACCCTTGGTAGACCTGAAAGTGATCGATGTAAGGAATCAAGCTGATGAGTCTTCGGTTATTACCGAAGAGGCGAGCCGCCTGCAGTCAAGCTTTGATTTGAACGAGGGGCCTTTGATCAAGCTGGCGTTGTTCAGAACAATAAGCTGTGACCATCTGCTAATTGTCGCGCACCATCTCGTGATCGATGGCGTTTCCTGGCGTATTATTCTGGAGGATTTTGCTTTAGGGTATGAGCAAGCGATGAACGATGAGGACATCCTGTTTCAGGATAAAACGGATTCCTATCAAGTTTGGACGGAACAGTTGAAGACCTATGCCGCAAGTAAAGAATTGGCAAAGGAAAAGAATTACTGGCAGCAAATCAACGACTTGTCCTGGACTACGCTGCCGAAAGATAAAAAAGCGGAAGAAATGAAACTCATTCATACGAGAAGCACTGCCTTTGAGCTGAATGAGGAAGAGACTGAACGGTTATTGAAGCAGGTTCATCAAGCTTATCATACTGACATTCAGGACATTTTGTTGACGGCTTTAGGCTTAAGCGTCGGGGACTGGACGAAGCAGGACAGCGTGATCGTCAATATGGAAGGGCACGGCAGGGAAGATCTGGATGGGCAGGTTAACGTATCGAGAACGGTCGGTTGGTTCACAGCACAATTCCCGATAGTATTTGACTTGACAGGATCGAACGATATGGGCTCCCATATTAAGCGGATCAAAGAGCATGTAAGGCGTATTCCGAACAAAGGCATCGGATTCGATCTGTTGAGATTTATGTCCCCGGAGGAGCTGCGTTTGAACTTGGCACAAAAGCCTGAGATTGGCTTCAACTATTTGGGCCAGTTCGACTCTGACGTTACAACAAAATGGTTTACGGTGTCACCCTATGATATGGGAGATCCGATGAGTCCGGATGCGGAGCGTTTGTTTACACTCGACGTGACCGCGATGATTCAAGGCGGCAAACTAAGCGTCCGTTTTTCCTACAATATCCAGGAATATAATCCGACGACGATTACACAGCTGCAGAATAGCTTTAAGAAGTACCTGCTGGAAATCATGGAGCATTGCGTTAATAAACAAGGACCTGAGCTGACCCCGAGCGACCTCGGCGATCATGAGCTTTCCTTGGAAGAACTGGATGGTTTGGTTGATATTTTCGAGATTTGATTCCGGAGTGCGAACTCTTTAGAGGTGAATAATGAAAAAATCAGACACAATCCAAAAAGTGTATCCGCTCACTCCCATGCAGGAAGGGATGCTCTTTCATTCAATCATGGATCCAGATTCGAGCGCCTATCATAACCTGCTGCAAGCAAAAATATGCGGGCTGCTCGATGTTAGTCTTTTCGAACAAAGCTTTAACCAATTAATCGTAGAAAACGATATTTTACGTACAGCTTTCGTACATCAAAATCTTCAGCGCCCAAGGCAGGTCGTTTTAAGCAAAAGAACGATCCAGATTCATTTCGAACAAATCGATCATCTGGATGAAAGAGAGCAGCGGATCTGCATCGCGTCTTTTATCAGTGAACGGAATGCCGGCCATTATAACCTGGCCAAAGATATACCGATGCACATTGCTGTATTCCAAACGGCTGATCAGGAATATCAGTTCATCTGGAGCCACCATCATATCTTGATGGACGGGTGGGGACTTGGTATTGTCATCAACCGGCTGTTTCAAATCTATGAAGCTTTGAAGCATGACAAGACGCTGCCTCAAGAAGCGGTATACCCTTTTAGCGATTATATCAAGTGGCTGGAAAAGCAGGATAAAGACGAATCGCTGGCCTATTGGCAAACGTATCTGGACGGCTACGAGCAATCCGCTCATATACCTAAAGCACCCGCACCTAAGGACAGTTTGTATCGCAAAAAAGAGATCAGCTTCACGATAGACGAATCGACGACTGGGCGGATTGCTCAGCTTGCCAGCAGCTGTCAGACGACTGTAAACACGGTTTTCCAGACGATTTGGGGTCTGCTATTAAGCAAATATAACCATACGAACGATGTTGTGTTTGGCTCGGTCGTTTCCGGACGCCCTTCACAGGTGAAGGGCATAGAGAAAATGGTCGGTTTGTTTATTAACACCATTCCGGTACGCATTTCCTATCAAGATGAGCAATCGTTTGGCAGCCTGCTAGCCGAAGCTCAGCGCAATGCGCTGGCTTCGGAGGCCAATCATTTCGTTCCTTTGTACGAAATTCAGAGCCAGAATGGACATAAGCAGGATTTATTCGATCATATTGTTATTTTTGAAAACTATCCGGTCGCCAAAGAACTGCAAAATAACGGTTGGGAAGGGGCGCTGGGCTTTACTATCAACGATGTGCATGTCGAGGAACAGACCAATTATCCTTTGAATATCGTTGTGGCGCCGGGCGCCGAACTCTTGATCAAGCTAAGTTTTAATGCAGCTGTTTATGCGGCGGAATGGATGAACAGCATCGAAGGGCACATGAAGCAAATCATCGCTCAGGTTGTTGCCGATCCGCAAGTGCTGCCCAAGCATATTCAAATCGTAACGGAGCAAGAGAAACAGCAAATTCTCTACTCTTTTAATGATACGGAAATCCGTTATCCTCAGGACCAGGAGCAAACGCTCCATGCGCTGTTTGAGCAGCAGGTCGAAAAAACACCGGATCAAACGGCTATTGTTTGCGGAGATTTGAGCATGACGTACCGCGAGCTTAACGAAAGAGCCAACAAACTCGCTCGGGTATTAAAAGAAAAAGGCGTAGGCAAGGACCGAATGGTTGCCATTATGACGGAACGTTCCTTAGAAATGCCCGTCGGTCTGCTCGCTATTCTGAAGGCCGGCGGGGCTTACGTGCCATGTGACCCGGAATATCCAGCTGAGCGGATCCGCTATTTGCTTGAAGATAGCGGAGCACAGCTCCTATTGAGCAAAAAGGGCTTGATGCACAAGATCGATGGGGGCCGCCTCGAATTCCTGGATCTGCAAGACGAGACGAATTTCGCTGCCGATGCTTCCAATCTTACGGGAACAAGCGGACCAGCGGACTTGGCTTATATGATCTACACATCAGGAACGACCGGTCAGCCGAAGGGCGTTATGATCGAGCACGCAAGCATCATGAATACGATCCGTTGGAGAAAAGAGGAATATGGTTTCGGTACGGATGATCATATATTGCTGTTTTTATCGTTTTCGTTTGACGCCTTTGTTAGCAGCTTTTTCGCACCGATCGTGTCCGGTTCGACGGTTGTCCTAGCGAGTGATGAGGAAGCGAAAGATCCGCTGGCGCTGAAGAAACGAATCTCATCCTTGCAGATTTCCCATTTTAGCTGCGTTCCGAACATGTATGCTGCGATTTTGGATTCGATGGATATCGAGGAGGCCTCATCGCTGAAAGCTGTAACACTAGGCGGAGAGAGTATTTCACCCTATTTGCTGGAGAAAACAAAGAGAATCATTCCCGGAGCGGAAATCGTCAACGAGTACGGTCCGACGGAAAACAGCGTCATTTCCACCGTAAGCCGAAATCTTATGCCTGGAGAGTCAGTGACAATCGGTCACCCAATCGCTAACTCGCAGGTGTACATCGTGGATCAACATCACCAGCTGCAGCCTGTTGGGGTGAAGGGCGAATTGTGCGTAGCTGGAGCAGGGCTGGCCAGAGGGTATTGGAACAGAGAAACGCTCACCTTGGAAAAATTCATCGACAATCCCTTCCTTCCAGGTACGAAGATGTACAAAACCGGCGATTTGGCCAAGTGGCTGCCGAACGGCAATATCGAATTTATCGATCGGATCGACCATCAGGTTAAAATTCGCGGTTACCGCATCGAGCTCGGAGAAATTGAAGCAGCTATTCATGGGCATCGCCGAGTGAAAGAAGCTGTCGTGCTCGTCGTTGAAGACGGCGGGGGAGAAAAAGCGCTTGCTGTGTATTATACACTTGAAACAGAGGCAACAGCTGCTGAGCTTAAAGAAGACCTCCTGCAAAAGCTTCCGGCGTATATGGTGCCTTCCTACTTTATACCGATGGAACGCCTGCCGCTTACGTCAAACGGCAAGATTGACCGCAAAGCGCTGCCGAAGCCGGAAGGGGAAATGAAAGCCGCTGCTGTGTATGAAGCGCCGGCCAACCTTACAGAAACTAATCTGCTGCCGCTATGGCAAGAGATTTTAAAGACGGAGTATCTCGGTGTCACCGACAATTTTTTCGAAAACGGCGGCCATTCTTTGAAGGCGATGATGCTCATTTCAAAAATTCATCAGGAACTGAAAGTGGAAGTGCCGATCAAGGTACTATTCGACAGGCCTACGATAAGGCAGATTGCCAAGTATATTCAAGGCGCAGACGAACTAGCCTACGAAGCTATCCGATCTACGGAGCAGCGTGATTATTATCCGGTATCCTCCGCGCAGAAACGGATGTTCGTGCTGAATCGTCTTGACCCTGACGGTACCAGCTCCAATATGCCAGGGGCCATGCTGCTGGAAGGACCACTCGATGTAGAAAGGTTCCGCGGAGCATTCCAAGCTCTTGTGGCGCGGCACGATACGCTGCGTACTTCTTTCGATACGGTGGACGGGGAGCCTGTGCAAATCGTACATCCGCAGGTTGATCTGCAAATCCGTTTAAAGGAGGCGAACGAAGAGGAAGCTGCTGGGATGTTGAACGACTTCATACGCCCGTTTAATTTAAGCAAGGCGCCGCTGCTGCGCGTGGAGTTAATCGGATTCGCTGCAGAACGCCATCTCTTCTTGTTCGATCTTCATCATATTATTTCCGACGGTACCTCGATGGGTCTCATCGTCAAGGAATTCATGCTCCTGTATCAAGGGAACCACTTGCCGGAGCTTGCGATCCAGTATAAGGATTTTTCCGTTTGGCAGCACGAATGGTTCGGATCCGAAGTGATGAAACGGCAGGAGACGTTCTGGGTCGAGATGTTTGGCGGGGATGTTCCTGTTCTTGAAATCCCAACGGATTATCCAAGACCTCCGCTGCAGAGCTTTGAGGGGGATAAGGTCATCGTCCATACTGGCAAAGAACTGCAGGATGCGCTCAGACGTCTTGCATCTGAATCGGGATCTACATTGTTTATGGTGTTGCTGGCAGCCTACAATGCGCTGCTTGCCAAATACACCGGACAGGAAGATATCGTCGTCGGGACGCCGATTGCAGGCAGATCCCACCCCGATCTGCAAGCGATCATCGGCATGTTCGTGGGTACGTTGGCGCTTCGTAATCGAGCAGATGGCAAACTTCCGTTTGCCGAGTTTTTGACACAAGTCAAGATGAACTTGCTGCATATTTACGATAACCAGGATTATCCATTCGAAACGCTGGTTGAGCAGGTCGATGTGCGCAGAGATATGAGCCGTAATCCGTTGTTCGATACGATGTTTGTCCTGCAAAATATGGAGCTTGAAGCCATGGAGCTGGACGGATTGTCGATATCGCCAGGCCTACTCGACAATCCCATCGCGAAGTTCGATTTGACGATTGAAGCGAGAGAAGACGAAGAGGGGATCGAGCTTTGCTTCGTTTATAGGACCAAGTTGTTTAAACAGGAAACCGTTCAGTGTATGGCCGATCATTTTCTGAATATTTTACAAGCTGTAGTTTCGAACCCGTACCAGTCGCTTTCGCATATAGATATGCTGAGCGAGGCGGAGAAGAGACATTTGCTGGTCGAGAGGAACGACACCGCTGCCCAGTATCCGGAAGGACTGACGCTGCACGAACTTTTCGAGGCACAAGCTGCGAAATGGCCGGATCGCATAGCGGTCGTATTTGGCGGGGATCGGATGACCTACCGCGAGTTGAATGAGCGAGCCAATAAGCTTGCTCGAGAAATGCGAAGTCTCAGCGTACTGCCGGATGATAGGGTCGGTCTGCTCTTGGAGCGCTCACCCGATATGATCGTGGGCATACTCGCCACGCTGAAGGCCGGCGGCGTCTACGTGCCGCTCGATCCGGATTACCCTCAGGACCGACTGCAATTTATGCTGGACGACTGTGGCGCCCGCGTATTGCTGACTCAGCCTCATTTGACCGGCAAAGTGCCGTTTGATGGGACCGTACTTGATTTGGGAGCGCTATATAACGGAGACGGCTCGAACCTGGAGTCCGTAAATCAGCCTGAAGATATGGCTTACATCATTTATACGTCCGGCACGACGGGCAAACCGAAAGGCGTCATGATCGAGCACCGCAATGTCGTTCGTCTGATGCTGAACGACAAGATGAAGTTCGATTTTAAAGAACTCGACGTGTGGACTGTGTTCCACTCCTTCTGCTTCGATTTCTCCGTTTGGGAAATGTACGGCGCTTTGCTGTACGGCGGCACTTGTGTCGTTGTGCCAAAAGCGGTGGCACAGAATCCGAAGGCGTTCGCAAAGCTGCTGCGTCAAGAGGGTGTAACTGTGCTAAACCAGACGCCGACCGCGTTCTACGCGCTGATTCACGAGGTGCTGGGTCGACAGGACAATGATCTGCAGGTCCGTTATGTCATCTTCGGCGGCGAAGCGTTGAATCCGATCATGCTGAAGCCATGGAAAGCGAAGTACCCGCATACACAGCTGATAAATATGTACGGCATCACAGAAACGACCGTTCACGTTACTTATAAAGAAATAACGGAACAGGATATGGAGTCGAGCTTAAGCAACATCGGCCGACCGATTCCGACACTGACAAGCTACATCTTTGATAGCGGGCAGCGTCTCGTTCCGATTGGCGTCACGGGAGAACTTTACGTGGGCGGAGAAGGTGTAGCCCGCGGGTACTTGAACCGCGAAGAGTTGACGGCTGAGCGGTTCATCATGAATCCTTACAAGCCGGAGGAAAGGCTGTACAGATCAGGCGATCTCGCCAGATTATTGCGCAGTGGAGAAATGGAATATTTGGGTCGGATTGACCACCAAGTCAAAATCCGCGGGCATCGGATCGAGCTGGGCGAAATCGAGACACAGCTCTTGAAGCAGGAGGCGATTCGCGGGGCTGTTGTGATGGCACTGGACGATGAGCAAGGGCACAAGTTCCTTTGCGCGTACGTGGTGTTGGATCAGGATCTGACCGTGGCGGAGCTGCGGGCGCATGCATCCGAGGATCTGCCGGCCTACATGATACCGTCGCATTTTGTAAGGCTCCCGCAGATACCGATGACGTCTAACGGTAAAGTTGACCGGAAGGCGCTGCCGAAGCCGGAGGGCGGGCTAAAGACAGGTGCCGAGTACATAGCGCCTCGAAACGATTTGGAAGAAATGCTGGTGCATATCTGGCAGGAAGTGCTTGGATCGGACCAGATCGGTATACGTGACAATTTCTTCGATCTCGGCGGCGATTCGATCAAAGGCATTCAAGTAGCCTCGCGTCTGTTCAATCAAGGGCTGCAGCTTGAGATGAAAGATCTGTTCCGATACCCTTCGATCGAAGAGTTGAGCGGCTTAGTTGCGCTGGTCAAGCGCCAAATCAGTCAGGAGACAGTAACAGGTGAAGTCGGGTTGACGCCGATTCAGCAATGGTTTTTCGATCAGCGGTTTGCAAACCAGCATCACTGGAATCAATCTGTCATGCTGCATAAGTCTGACGGATTCGATTCGCTGGCTTTGGAGAAGGCGCTGCGGGATCTTGTCCGGCATCATGATGCGCTTCGCATGGTTTATGACGAGAAGGACGGGCGAATCGTCCAGTTCAACCGCGACCTGGAAGGCGAGATTTACGGATTCGAGCAGTTTGATTTCAAGCATCATTCTGACACAGAAGTACGCATTGCATCGGAAGCCAATCGTATTCAACAAAGCTTCGACCTGAATCAAGGTCCTCTGCTGAAAGCAGCTCTGTTCCAAGCAGCCAATGGTGATCACCTGCTGCTTGCCGCTCACCATTTAATCGTAGATGGTATCTCCTGGCGCATCCTGTTTGAAGATTTGGCGACAAGCTATGCGCAGGCCCTAGCAGGTGAAGAGACATCCCTACAGGAGAAAACGGATTCGTTCCAATATTGGTCTCAGCGGTTAACGGCCTACGCGGAAAGCAAGGAATTGCTGCAGGAAATTGATTACTGGAAGCAATTAGAAAAAACGTCAGTTGGCTCATTATATAAAGATTTTGCGGTTGAAGCCTGTACACTTGGCGAGAGTGCAACGGCAGAAATGGCGCTTACCCGGGAACAGACCGATCATCTGCTGAAACATGTTCACCATGCCTACCATACGGAAATGAACGACATTCTTTTAACCGCTCTTGGATTGGCGGTTCAGGAGTGGGGTCAGACCGATCGTATTGCTATTCAACTCGAAGGCCACGGACGCGAAGAGATGATGGAAGACGTCAACATTTCCCGGACAGTCGGCTGGTTCACCTCCATGTATCCGATCGTGCTTGATCTGACGGATGGTGATTTATCCAAGGAAATCAAGTCGGTGAAAGAGACCCTCAGACAGGTTCCGAACAAGGGAATCGGCTATGACATTCTGAAATATCTGACACCGGAAGACAAACGGGCTGGGCTGCAATTTAAGCTAAAGCCGGAGATCTGCTTCAATTATCTCGGTCAGTTCGATGCGAATCTCGTCCATGATGCGTTCGGTCCGTCCACGTATGACATGGGAGATCCGATTAACCCGAATTCCCGCCGCATGTATCCGATCATCACGAACGGAATGATCGCAAACGGCGAGATGAGCTTCCGGTTCTCGTATAGCCCTAGGCAGTATGAAGAGTCGACTATGCAATGTTTATCTGCAGCGTTCAAATATCATTTGCTCCGCATCATTGACCACTGTAGGAACAAGGAGGAAAGCGAGCGGACTGCGAGCGATTTCAGCTCCAAAGGACTGACTACGGACGATGTCGATGATATCTTCGAATTGCTGGGTGAAAAGCTGTAATCATGTCGAGAAGCGCAAATCGAGCGCGATAGCAAATGCCTACGAAGCAAGTTTCCTAATGTAAATTCTAAGGAGAGAAGCCGCTGTATGAGCCAATTTAAAAAAGAACACGTCCAAGACATGTATTTTTTATCCCCGATGCAGGAAGGGATGCTGTTTCATTACTTGCTCGCGCAAGGCCAATCGAACGCTTACTTCGAACAAATGTCCATCCGCATACGAGGGACACTCGATAATAGCTTGTTTTCGGTCAGTTTAAACCGAATCGCTCAGCGGTATGACGTATTTCGCACTGTGTTCCTTTATGAAAAAGTGAAACGCCCGGTGCAAGTGGTGCTGAAAGAGCGACAGATTCAGGTCCACTTAGAAAATGTCAGCAGTTTGCCTGAGCAGGAACGCGACCTATTTGTAGAGCGGTTTAAACAGGAAGATATGGAGCGGGGATTTGATCTGTCCAAGGACATGATGATGCGTGTCTCCGTCATACAGACGGGCGAGTCCGACTATCAAATCTTTTGGAGCCACCATCACATTCTGATGGACGGTTGGTGCCTCGGTATCATCGTCGGCGAACTGTTCCAAATCTATGCCTCTTTGCGTGAACAAGCGCCGATACAGTTGGAAAGGACGTATCCATACAGCGACTACATCAAATGGCTGGAACGCCAGGACAAGGAAGAAGCGAAACGTTTTTGGGCTGAGGCGCTCTCCGGATACGAACAACTAGCGTCCGTGCCGCAGAAGACAGCTGCCGCCACGGATCATGCAAAGCGCGGATATAAGCAGGAAGAGCTGACGATCCGGTTCGATGAGAACCTGACTGCGAAGCTGCAGCAGTTGGCGAGTAAGCATCAGGTAACGTTGAACACGGTGTTTCAGACGATCTGGGGCATCGTGCTGCAAAGGTATAGTCATGCCAATGATGTCGTATTTGGTTCCGTTGTTTCCGGGCGGCCGTCGCAGGTTGTCGGCATTGAGAAAATGGTCGGTTTGTTCATTAATACGATACCGGTACGCGTAAAGTCGTCCCCGGACCAGTCATTTGCAGATGTGCTGCAAAGTGTACAGTTGGGTGCGCTGGCTGCAGAATCGTACACCTACTTGCCGCTTGCTGAGGTTCAGGCGCAAAGCGTGCTAAAGAGTAATCTGTTCGATCATATTCTCGTTTTCGAAAACTATCCCGTAGAAGAGTCTGTGCAAAATGGATCGCTCGAAAGCCAATTGGGATTTGAAGCAACGGATGTGAGTATGATCGAGCAGACGAGCTACGATTTGAACTTGTTGGTGATGCCAGGCCGGGAGCTGGCGGTGCGCCTGAACTATAACGCGATCGTGTACGACACGCAATTTCTGCGGAGCATCGAAGGGCATTTGAACACCGTCGCATGGATGATCGTTGAGCATCCGGAGATACGCCTGCAGGATCTTGTGATGGTCACTGATGAGGAGAAGCAGCTTCTTCTGCAGCTAAACGATACGAGGGAAAAGGTTTCAAGCCATTTAACCATTCATCGTATGTTTGAGGAACAGGCGGAGAAAACGCCGGATCTGGTGGCCGTTGTATTTGGGGAACGGCAATTGACGTACCGTGAACTGAACGAAAAGGCCAACCGATTAGCCAGAACGCTTCATGGCAAAAACGTTGGAGCGGATCAGGCTGTCGGGATAATGGTGGAACGTTCGCCGGATTTGGTAGTCGGTATTCTGGCGATTCTGAAAGCGGGAGGCGCTTATGTGCCGATCGATCCGGAGCTGCCGGAAGAGCGTGTAAACTATATGCTTCACAACAGCGGTGCATCCATTTTACTAACACAAAGCCATTTACACGGAAAAGTAGCTTTTAGCGGGGAAATCATCGATATTACGAGCGATGATGTATATGACTCGGAGAGAAGCAACTTAGAGCTAACCAGCAACGCTGATCAGCTATTCTATATTATTTATACGTCAGGTACGACAGGCAAGCCGAAAGGTGTCATGCTGGAGCATCGCAATATGGTCAACCTGCTTCACCATGTTTTCCGCAACGACAAAGTCAATTACGGCAGTACCGTTCTGCAATACACAACGATGAGCTTTGACGTGTGCTACCAGGAGATTTTTTCAACATTGTGTTCGGGAGGGAAATTATATCTGATTGACGGAGATACAAAACGAGAGGTGCACAAGTTGCTTCATTTGATTGAAGAGGCGCAAATCGAAGTCGTGTTCCTTCCGGTCTCCTTCTTGAAATTTATATTTAACGAGCAAGAATATGCCAGCCGGTTTCCATCCTGTGTACGGCACATCATTACTGCCGGCGAGCAGCTCGTGGTCACGAAGCGGCTTCGTTCCTTTTTGCAAAAAAATGGCGTGAACCTACATAACCATTACGGTCCGTCGGAGACCCATGTCGTTACCATCTTTCAGATGGAGCCAAACGATGACATTCCTGAGCTGCCTTCGATTGGAAAGCCGATTGCAAACAATGGCATCTATATTTTAAATGATGGATTGCAGCTTCAACCGTTCGGCGCACCGGGAGAATTATTCATTGCCGGCGATAACGTGGGGCGCGGTTACAGAAACAACGACGAGCTGACTGCGGAAAAATTTATGCAAAATCCATACCATAGTGGCGAGCGTATGTATCGAACAGGCGATCTGGCGCGGTGGATGCCGGACGGTAATCTCGAGTTTCTCGGGCGTATCGACCATCAAGTAAAAATCCGTGGACACCGCATTGAGCTTGGCGAAATCGAATCGCAGCTGTTGAACCATCCTTCCGTGACAGCCGCAGCCGTAATGGACCGGAAAGATGCGCAGGGAGGAACCTACTTGTGCGCTTATTACGTGTCAGAGAGACCGCTCCATTCGCAAGAGCTGCGGGCGTATTTGCTTAAAGAACTGCCGGAATACATGATTCCGTCGTTTTTTATGGAACTGGCTAAGCTGCCTGTGACACCGAACGGCAAAACAGACCGTCGAGCGCTGCCTGAGCCTGATGGGGAATTCGTAACGGGGACGGAGTTCATACCGCCGACCAATGTCGTGGAAGAAGCGCTTATCGCGATTTGGCAGGAAGTGTTGGGGATTGCCCGCATCGGCATTCATGACAATTTCTTCAGTCTCGGCGGACATTCGCTGAAGGCCATGACGCTGATGTCGCGCTTGAACAAGCACTTCGGCGTCAACATCCCGCTGCGCGAGCTGTTTGAATCGCCTACGGCGGAAGGGTTGGCACGCAAAATCCGCGAGGCGGAGGAGGATGTCAGGAACGCGATCCAACCAGCGGGTAGAAAGCCGTATTATCCGGTATCCTCCGCACAAAAGCGGATGTTTGTGCTGCAAGATTTGGATGATGCAGGTACAGGCTACAATATGCCCGGCGTGTTCATCATCGAAGGCGTGTTAGATCGCGACCTGTTCGAGGGAGCGTTCCAGCGCCTTATCCTGCGGCACGAATCGCTGCGCACGTCCTTTGAGTTGATCGACGGGGAGCCGGTTCAGAAGATTCATGAAAACGTCGATTTCACTGTAGAGTTCTCACGATTGTCTGAAGGCGCCGAGGATTTGGCCGTAGAAAACAAAGTTATTGAACGTATGGTCGAACGTTTTATGCGTCCGTTCGATCTGCAAAAGGCGCCATTGATCCGTGTGGCGCTCGTAGAGTTGCAGGAACGGCGGCATTTGTTCATGTACGACATGCATCATATTATCTCAGATGGCGTATCAATGTCCGTTATCGTGAAGGAGTTTGTGCAGCTATATGGCGGTGGTACTTTGCCTGAGCTGTCCATCCAATATAAAGACTACGCGGTTTGGCAGCAGGCTCAGATGGAAAGTGAACCACTGCGTAAGCAAGAAGCGTTCTGGTTGAATTCGTTTGCTGGCGAGCTGCCGCAGCTGGAGCTCCCGTCTGACTTCCCTCGTCCTGCGGTGCAGAGCTTCGAGGGTGACCATATACGCTTTGAAGTTGATACCGAATTGCTCGGCTCATTGAAACGTTTGGCTGCGGAAAACGGGTCAACGCTTTACATGGTTCTGTTTGCTGCTTATAATGTGCTGCTTTCCAAGTATTCGGGACAGGAAGATATCGTTGTAGGAACACCGACGGCCGGCCGTTCCCAGGCTGATTTGGAGCATGTCGTCGGGATGTTCGTCGGTACGCTGGCGCTGCGAAGCCGTCCGGAAGGCGGGAAAACATTCCGCACCTTTTTGTCGGAAGTAAAGGAGTTTGCCCTTCAAGCATTTGAAGCGCAGGAGTATCCGTTTGATATGCTGCTGGATCGGTTGAATATTAGGCGCGATCCCAGCCGCAATCCTCTGTTCGATACAATGTTCAGCATGCAGAGCATCGATCCTGGACTAGGCCTAGAGGACGGAGCAGGCTTTGGGGAAGTGACCTTTACACCGCATGTATGGCAAAGCGGCATCGCCAAATTCGATCTGACGCTGGAAGTGCGGGAAGGAGCGGGAAATCTGGCGTTCCAGCTGGATTACAGCACGAATTTGTTTGCGATGGAGACAGCGGAGCGGATAGCGCGTCATTTCGTATATTTGTTAGAAAAAATCGTATTAGTCTCGGATCTGACATTGGCGGAACTAAGCATAATACCAAATGAGGAAGCATGGCAAATCGTCCAAGAATTCAACGATACAAGCTCTCATTATCCGAACAGCGAGACGATCGCGACGGTGTTTGAGAAGCAGGCTGCGCTGACGCCGGATCATCCGGCTGTCGTCTATGAGGGCAAACAACTCACCTATCGGGAACTGAACGAGAGGGCAAATCTTCTTGCAAGTGAACTGAGGAAGCAAGGTGTTGGCCCCGACAAGGTCGTTGGCCTGTTGGCGGATCGTTCGATCGAGCTGATGATCGGCCTGATGGGCATTCTGAAGGCGGGCGGCGCTTATTTGCTGCTTGATCTAGAAATGCCTGCGGAACGGATCAGATTTATGCTCGAAGATAGCGGCGCCATCATTGTACTGGCGCAAAGGGAATTGTACTGGATGGCACAGGCGGCGCTCGCTGAACATGTGATCGACCTCGATGATGACGCATTGTATACAGATAGCGGAGTTAACGAGAACTTGCTGTCGCTGGGAGGACCGCGCGATCTAGCCTATGTGATCTACACGTCCGGCTCCACAGGTAAACCGAAGGGCGTGCTTATCGAACAGCGCAGCGTCGTGCGGCTGGTGAAAGAGACGAACTACGTCCAGTGGAACGAAGACGAACGCATTTTGCAGACAGGCGCGCTTGGCTTCGATGCTGTTACGTTTGAGATCTTTGGCGCACTGCTAAACGGAGGTACGCTGTATCTAGCAGATAAGAGCGTTATTCTGGATAGCGATAGACTCGGCGCGTTTATCGCCGCCAATCGAATCACAACCATGTGGCTCACTTCACCGCTTTTCAACCAGCTTTCGCAGGAAAATGCGGAGTTGTTCACGGGTGTGCGACAGCTGCTGGTCGGCGGAGACGCGTTATCACCGAGTCATATTAATCACGTGCGCTACATGTGTCCGGGTCTGCGTTTGATTAATGGTTATGGTCCGACGGAGAACACAACGTTCTCCACAACATTCTTGATCGAACGGGATTACGAGGGAAGTATTCCGATTGGGCGGCCGATCAGCAATTCCACAGCGTACATCGTGAACAAGCACGGACAACTACAGCCGATTGGCGTGCCGGGCGAGCTGTGTGTCGGCGGTGATGGCGTGGCGCGAGGGTACGCAAACCGTCCAGAACTAACGGTCGAGACCTTCATACCGAACCCATTCAAAGAGGGAGAGACGATGTACCGCACCGGCGACCTGGCGAAATGGCTGCCGGACGGGACGATTGAATATAGAGGCAGGATCGATCAGCAGGTGAAGATCCGGGGGTACCGGATCGAGCTGGGCGAGATCGAATCGGAGCTGATGAAGCATCCCGCCATGAAGGATGCCGTTGTGATCGCACGTGAGGACGCGAACGGGCAGAAGTTCTTGTGCGCCTACATAGTGGCGGAGCAGGAGCTTGGTGCACCAGAAGTCAAGGCGTTTCTGGCGCAGGAGCTGCCATCTTACATGGTGCCGACGTACGTGGTGCAGATGGAGAGGCTGCCGTTGACCGTTAACGGCAAAATCGATCGCCGCGAGCTACCTGAGCCGGAGGGCGGCTTGGGACTAGGCACAGCATATGCAGCGCCGCGCAATAGTGTGGAAGAGCGTCTCTGCGTCATCTGGCAGGACGTGCTCGATGTACCGCAGGTCGGTATCCGCGATGATTTCTTCCAGCTCGGCGGCCACTCGCTGAAGGCGATGACACTGCTGGCGCGAATCAAGCAGCAGCTTCAAGTGAATGTGCAGCTGCGGATGCTGTTCGAGTCGCCGACGATAGAGGCGCTTGCCCAGCAGATCGCACAGGCCAATAAGGCGGCGTATACGGCATTAAAGCCGGTGGAGCCGCGCGACTATTACCCGGTTTCCTCCGCCCAGAAGCGGATGTTTATCATGAGCCAATTTACTGGCACGGGCACGAGCTATAACATTCCAGGCGTCATGTTCATCGAAGGCGAATTGGATCTGGAGAGATTCGAGCAATCGTTCCGATACCTAGTTGCCCGGCATGAATCACTGCGGACGACGTTCGAGACGGTAGGCGGCGAAGCGGTGCAGATCGTACATACGGATGTTGATTTTCAGGTTGAGTACGCCAGAAGCACTGAGGAAGGGCTGGCGTCCATCGTTACAGAGTTTGTACAGCCATTCAATCTGCAAAAGGCGCCGCTGCTGAGAGTCAAGCTCGTACATGTAAGTGCTCAGCGCTATTTACTGCTGTTTGATATGCACCACATTGTATCCGACGGCGTGTCGATGGGCATTTTGTTGAACGAATTTGCTTGTCTGTATCACGGAGAGGATCTGCCTGAATTAACAGTTCATTATAAAGATTTCGCGGTTTGGCAGAACAGCATGATCTCTTCCGAGTCGATGCGTATCCATGAAGCCTACTGGCTTGAGACGTTCTCCGGCGATATTCCGTTGTTGGCGCTGCCGACCGACCATCCGAGACCCGCCGTGCAAAGTTTTGAAGGAGATGCAGTCACCATGAGGTTAGAGCAGTCATTGCGCGATCATATTCATAAGATAGCGTCCGAATATGGAGCCACACTCTATATGATGATGCTTGCTGCGTATCAAGTGCTGCTTTCCAAATACAGCGGGCAGACGGATGTGATCGTTGGAACACCGGTTGCGGGAAGGCCGCTTGCAGAAACGGAGAACATCCTTGGTATGTTCGTTAATACGCTCGCTATACGAAGCAAGCCGGAAAGCAGCAAAACGTTCGCGCAGTTTTTAGAGGAAGTGAAGCGAAGTTCATTACTTGCTCTGGAACACCAGCATTACCCGCTAGAGATGCTTATTGATCAATTGGAGCTGCGCAGGGATTTAAGCCGAAATCTGCTCTTCGATACGGTTTTCAGTGTGCAGAATCAGGAGATGAAAGCTTCAGAGTTTGCCGGCCTTAGATTCGAGCCTTACCAAAGGGAAAACAATATCGCCCAGTTCGATTTGTCTGTCAAAGCGATCGAGGACGAGAGCGAGATTGTGCTCCATGCGGAATACGGTATCCATTTGTTTAATAAAGAGACGATTGAACGGATGATGACCGATTATCAAGCGTTACTGCAACAGGTTACGGAAAATCCGGACATTTTGTTGAGAGACATCACTCTGCAGCGCTACGTTAAGTTAGAAAATGTGCTGGATGAGACAGTAGAGTTTCTATTTTAGTTGGCCAATGCTTACGAAGTCAGTTTTCCTTTGCAAAACTCAGCCAATGCTTACGTAGAAAGTTTTGCTAAAGCAAAACTCTTAGGAGGATGCTCATGATCGATAAATATTCGCAAAATATGATGCTTGCTGGCGGTCAATTTGAGAAGGAACAGCAGTATTGGCTGAACAAGCTGCAGGGTGAAATCGTTCTTTCGGAATTTCCGAGGGATGCTGATCGATCAGGCGCTATCCCTGACAAAATGTCGGCGATGAAATATGACTTCCCGTCAGAGCTCTCGCAAAAGCTGCAGAATATCACGAGTAAGTCCGATTTTGCTCTTTATATGATCCTCTTGTCTGGGGTTACATACATCCTGCAACGGTATACTTCCCAATCGGAGATCGTCGTTGGCATGCCTGTTTTCAAGCAAAACAAGCAAAGCTCCGTTCTGGTGAACTCGCTGTTGCTATTGCAAACGACCTTCAACCAGGATAACTGCACGTTCAAACAATGGCTGACAGCTGTAAAAGAAACCATCCTATCTGCCAACGAGCATCAAAATTTTCCGTATGCGAAATTAGCGGAGCTGCTTGACCTGCCGAGAGGGAGCGGAGACAAACCCTATCTGCCTACACTCGTTTTGCTCGATAGCATTCATGACCGCAGCATCGCCAACCATGTCCAATCCAATGTTATCTTCCAGTTTTCAAAAGCCGAAGAGCAGGTTGAACTGGTTATCCAATACAACACAGGTATGTATAGCGAATTTTTGATGAAGCAAATCGTGTTTCACCTGATTCATTTTTTACGGTCGGCTTTGAATGAGCCGGACCGCAGCCTGGCGGAGTTTGAGCTTGTATCCATGGCCGAAAAAATGACGCTGCTGGACGAATTCAACCAGACCGCGGCGAAGTTCCCGCAGGATCAAACGATCCACGGTTTATTCGAGGAGCAGGTGCAAAGGACGCCGGAGCGTGTCGCTGCTTCTTGCGGCGAGGAACGGCTGACGTATCGCCAGCTGAACGAACGTGCCAACAGCCTTGCCCGCATTCTTCGCAGCCACGGAGTGGGGTCGGATGTTAGGGTTGGCCTGCTCGTAGAGCGCTCACTCGATATGATCGTCGGCATCCTCGCGACGCTCAAAGCCGGCGGCGCTTATGTACCGCTGGACCCTGACTATCCGCAGGAGCGCACGCAGTTCATGCTGGAGGACAGCGGGGCTCGCGTCCTGCTGACGCAGCCGCATCTAGCCGATAAGGTGCCTTATGACGGCGTTGTGCTCGACATGAGCGACGCTCAGGTGTACGCCGGGGATTGTGCAGGCTTAGAGTCTGTGAATGGGCCGCATGATATGGCCTACATCATCTACACATCCGGCACGACCGGCAAGCCAAAGGGTGTTATGATCGAGCATCAGAACGTCGTGCGTCTCCTCGTTCATGACCAGCTGCAATTCGATTTCAACGAGCGCGACGTGTGGACGGTATTCCACTCCTTCTGCTTCGATTTCTCCGTGTGGGAAATGTACGGGGCGCTGTTGTACGGCGGCAGGTGTGTGGTTGTGCCAAAAACAACCGCACAAAACCCGAAAGCATTCGCCCAGCTGCTGCGGCAGGAGCAAGTGACGATACTGAATCAAACGCCGACCGCTTTCTATACGCTGGTCCAAGAGGAGCTACAGGAGCCGGGCAAGGGGCTTGCCGTCCGCTGCGTCATCTTCGGCGGGGAAGCACTGAATCCGGTCATGCTGAAGCCGTGGAAGACGAAGTATCCAGATACGCTGCTGATCAATATGTACGGGATTACCGAAACGACTGTGCATGTTACGTATAAAGAAATAACGGATCGTGAAATCGAAACGAACCTGAGCAACATCGGCCGTCCTATTCCGACGCTGACGAGCTACATCTTCGACGCGCAGCGCAGGCTGGTGCCGATTGGCGTCGTCGGAGAGCTGTACGTGGGCGGAGACGGCGTGGCTCGCGGATATTTAAACCGCGAAGAACTGACGGCGGAGCGGTTCGTCGCGAATCCATACAAGCCGGAGGAACGGCTGTATCGATCCGGTGACCTTGCGCGTCTGCTGCCCAATGGCGAGATGGAATACTTCGGACGGATCGACCATCAGGTGAAGATCCGAGGGCATCGCATCGAGCTCGGCGAGATCGAGACGCAGCTGCTGAGGCACGAGCAGATCAAGGAAGCGACGGTGCTGGCGCAGGATGACAAACAGGGGCAGAAGTTCCTGTGCGCCTACTTCATCGCAGACGGGGAGCTGACCGTATCCGAGCTTAGGGCGCATATCGGCAGCGATTTGCCGGCGTACATGATTCCGTCGCATTTTGTGAAACTGGACAAAATCCCGCTTACCGCCAACGGCAAAATCGACCGCAAAGCGCTGCCGAAGCCGGAAGGCGGGCTGGACTCAGGCACGGCCTATGTGGCGCCGAGAACAGAGTTGGAAGCGGAGCTTGCACAAATTTGGCAAGAGGTCCTCGGCTGCGGCCAGGTTGGGGTGCTGGACGATTTCTTCGCGCTGGGCGGGCATTCGCTGAAGGCGATGTCGCTCATCACAGCGCTGCACAAAGCGTACGAAGTGGAAGTACCGTTAAGCTTGATTTTCGAGACACCGAATATTGAAGCAGTAGCACGTTATATAGAAGCTGTCGACGTAGAAAGCAGCGGATTTATGGCGATTCGCCCTGCACCGCAGCAGGATGTTTATCCCGTTTCTTCGGCACAAAAGCGGATGTATATCATCAATCAATTTGAGGGATCAGGCACAGGCTATAATATGCCAGGCGTGTTCATTTTGAAAGGGAAGCTGGATAGAAACCGCTTGGAACAGGCATTCCGCCGATTGATTGAACGCCATGAGACGCTGCGAACATCGTTCGAAACGGTAAATGGAGAGCCTTTTCAGAGAGTACACGCATCTGTTCCGTTTGAGGTCAGTTATTCGGAGGTTGATGGGGGAGAGCCGTCTCATGTCGAGGTCGAGGCGTTAATCCGCTCATTTATTCAACCGTTTGATTTGCATTCGGCTCCGCTGCTCCGCGTAGGGTTGATTCAGCTTGCCGACGATCATCACATCTTCATGTGCGATATGCACCATATCATTTCGGATGGGGTGTCCATGTCGATCCTCGTCAACGAATTTACAGAATTGTATCATGGGGCAGATCTGCCGGAACTTTCCGTTCAGTATAAAGATTTTGCTGTATGGCAGCATGACAGTCTGCACAGCGAGAAACTGAAAAACCAGGAAGCCTACTGGCTTGACTTGTTTGAAGGGGAACTGCCGCAGCTGGAGCTGCCGACTGACCATGCGAGACCTGCGGTGCAAAGCTTTGAGGGCGATCATTTGACGCTGCAGGCGGAAAAACGAATCTTGGAAGGCATCAAGCGCATTGCTGCGGAAACAGGAACAACGCTTTACATGGTGCTGCTTGCCGCCTATAACGTCTTGCTCTCCAAATATTCCGGAAAAGAAGACATTATTATCGGTACGCCGACAGCCGGAAGATCCCATGCCGATGTGGAAGGTATCATTGGCATGTTTGTCGGCACGCTGGCAATGAGAAATAAGCCCGAGGGCCACAAAACATTCAAGCAGTTTTTAGCGGAAGTCAGGTTAAACGCGATGATGGCGTACACCCATCAGGATTACCCGTTTGAATCACTGCTCGAAAAGCTGAACATTGTGCGCGATATTAGCCGCAATCCGCTGTTTGACACGATGTTCATGGTACAAAATATTGATGTACAGGAGGCAGGATTCGAAGAGCTGCATGTTGAGCCGTACGCTGTTGAGAATTACGTTTCCAAATTCGATTTATCCTTGGAAGCGAAGGAAGCGGCGAATGGTCTGAACGTACATATCGAATACAGCACGAATCTTTTTGAGAGGGAAACCGTTGAGCGAATGGGACGCCACTACCTCGTACTGCTCGAATCCATTGTGCAGGAACCGGAGAGGAAGCTGGCGGAGCTCGACTTGCTCTCTGAGGAAGAAAGACAACAAATTTTGGCGGATTTCAACGATACGCAAACGGATTATCCGAGCGAGATGACCATCGCTGCATTGTTTGAGCGGCAGGCCCGGCAAACGCCTGATCATCCAGCACTTGTTTGGCAGGGTCAACAGTTGACATACCATCAGCTCAATGAGCAGGCAAACCACCTTGCTCGGACGCTGATAGCACAGGGAGTAGGGCCCGATCATGTCGTCGGATTGATGGCGGAAAATAAATTGGAGCTCATGGTTGGTCTGATCGGCATCCTGAAGGCAGGCGGCGCCTTCTTGCTCCTTGATCAGGATGTGCCTGTAGAGCGCATGAAGTACATGCTCGAAGATAGCGGCGCTCGTATCATTCTGACGGAGCGGCACCTGCGTCAGCAAACAACGGCATTTGCTTTTGTTCAAGTGATCACCCTTGACGATGAGGTTGTCCCTAATGATAGTGACTGCTCCAACCTGGAACTGCCCGGCTCATCTCGCGATCTGGCGTATGTCATCTACACATCCGGATCCACCGGCAAGCCGAAAGGGGTGCTCATCGAGCAGCGCAGCGTCGTAAGGCTGGTCAAGGATACGAATTACGTTCAGTGGAACGCGGATGAGCGGATCCTGCAGACAGGAGCGCTTGGATTCGATGCGATCACCTTCGAGATCTTCGGGGCGCTGCTGAACGGAGGTACACTCTACCTGACCGACAAAAGCGTCATCCTGGATAGTGAGCAGCTCAGCGCATTCATCACCGAACACCGCATCACGACCATGTGGCTCACGTCACCGCTGTTCAACCAGCTTTCGCAGGAGAACGCGGAGCTGTTCACGGGTGTTCGCCAACTGCTAGTAGGCGGAGATGCGTTGTCGCCGAGCCATATTAACCATGTACGCAGCAAGTGTCCGGATTTGCGTCTGATTAACGGCTATGGGCCGACGGAGAACACAACGTTCTCCACGACATTTAGGGTCGAACGGGATTACGAGGGAAGCATTCCGATTGGACGGCCGATCAGTAATTCCACCGCGTATATCGTAAACAAGTACAACCAGCTGCAGCCTGTCGGCGTGCCAGGTGAGCTGTACGTCGGCGGTGATGGTGTGGCGCGAGGTTACGCGAACAGATCGGAGCTGACGGCCGAGACCTTCGTACCGAACCCATTCGTAGCGGGAGAGACGATGTACCGCACAGGCGACCTGGCGAAATGGCTGCCTGACGGGACAATTGAGTATAGAGGACGCATTGATCAGCAGGTGAAAATCCGAGGGTACCGGATCGAGCTGGGCGAGATCGAGGCGGAGCTCATGAAGCATCCTGCCATGAAAGATGCTGTAGTGATCGCACGCGAGGACGCGAACGGGCAGAAGATTTTGTGCGCCTACATCGTAGCGGAGAAGGAGCTGGGTGCGCAGGAAGTAAAAGCATTTCTGATGCAAGAGCTTCCGTCCTACATGGTGCCGGTGTATGTGGTGCAGATGGAGAAGCTGCCGCTGACGGTTAACGGCAAAATCGATCGTCGCGAGCTGCCTGAACCGGAAGGCGGTCTTAGAATCGGTTCGGACTATGCAGCACCGCAGAATGAAACGGAAGAAAAGCTCGCTCTCATCTGGCAGGACGTACTCGGTGTGCCGCAGGTCGGCATCCGCGACGATTTCTTCCTGCTCGGCGGCCACTCGCTGAAGGCGATGACACTGCTCGCGCGAATCAAACAGCAGCTTCAAGTGAATGTGCCGCTGCGGGTGCTGTTCGAGTCGCCGACGATAGAGGCGCTTGCCCAGCATATCGCACAGGCCGATAGGGAGGCGTATACGCTGCTCAAGCCGGTGGAGCATCGCGACTATTACCCGGTTTCCTCCGCCCAGAAGCGGATGTTTATTCTTGGACAATTTGAAGGCTCCGGAACGGCTTACAATATGCCCGGTGTTATGTTCATTGAAGGTGAGCTGAACCTCGAAAGATTCAAACAGTCGTTCATTCGCTTGGTTGAACGGCACGAATCGCTGCGCACCTCTTTCTCTGTTGTAGATGGCGAACCGGTTCAAACCGTACATCGGAATCTGCAATTTGAGATTGAATATATGGATTACATTCAAGATGGTACTGATTTAGGCCAATTGGTGGAACAGTTCGTAAGACCGTTCGCTTTATCAAAAGCGCCTCTGCTTCACGTTGGTTTGATTTATTTACAGCCCGGACGTCATCTATTCCTTTTCGATATGCACCATATCATTTCCGACGGCGTATCGATGGCTATTCTCGTCGATGAATTCGTCCGTTTGTATCAAGGGGAAGCCTTGCCGGAGCTTTCGATCCACTATAAAGATTTTGCTGTGTGGCAAAACGAGTTTTTTCAATCGGAATTCATGCAAAAGCAGGAGACTTATTGGTTATCTCAATTTGAAGGGGAAATTCCGGTGCTGGATTTACCGACCGATTTCTCCAGACCTTCCATCCAAAGCTTTGAAGGCGATTATATGACCGTAGGGTCAGGTAAAGAGCTGGCTGACATGCTCAAAGGACTTGCTGCCGAAACCGGCACAACGCTGTTTATGGTGCTTTTAGCTGCTTATCATGTGCTGATGTCCAAATACAGCGGGCAGGAAGATATCGTGATCGGAACGCCGATCGCCGGCAGACCGCGTGCAGAGCTTGAACCGGTTATCGGCATGTTCGTAAACACGCTAGCACTGCGTAACCGCTCGGAAGGCAGGCAAACGTTCAAGCAGTTTTTGGCATCGGTGAAAGATACGACGCTCAGCGCATTCGAGCATCAAGATTATCCCTTCGAATCTCTTGTCGACAAACTGAACATGGCTCGTGATTTAAGCCGCAACCCTTTGTTTGACACCATGTTCAGCATGCAGAACATTTCTGTTCGGGCGGCACAAATGGAAGGGCTCCAATTTACGCCTTATGAAATGGAGAGCCGTATTGCCAAATTCGATCTTTCAATGGAAGCAACGGAAGAAGAGGATCAAATCCGTTTCAATTTGGAATACAGCACGCAGTTATTTACCCGGCCGACAATGGAAAGATTAGCTGATCATTATTTGCGGACGCTTCATCAAATCGTCAAGAACCCAGATAGTTTGCTGGCTGAGATTGATATGCTTAACGCTGCGGAGAGGCATGAGATCATCCATGTATTTAACGATACGAAAGAACCGTTCAACCTGGATGTTACGATGCCGCAGCTCTTCGAACAACAAGCGGCGCAAACGCCGGATCGCATTGCGGTCAGCTTCGAAGGAACGCACCTCACTTACCGCGAGTTGAATGAGCGGGCAAATCGGTTAGCTCGTTACTTGCTGATAAAAGGTATGAAGCAGGAGGATTTGGCGGCCATCTTGCTTCACCGTTCACCAAGGATGATTGTGTGCATCCTGGCGATTTGGAAGGCGGGCGGCGCTTATGTGCCAATCGATCCGGACTATCCGCCGCAAAGAGTCCGCGATATGCTTGCTGATTCTGGCGCTCTCTGCCTATTGACCGAAATGCCATACTTAACAGCTGAAATCGAGCAAGGCTATAACGGAGTAATCATTCCGATCGACACGGACGATGAGGTCATCCGTCAGGTAGAGGAAGAGAACGTCAAGCTTCCCGTACCCGTATCGGGCAACCTGGCATATGTCATTTATACGTCCGGCTCTACCGGAAAGCCGAAGGGCGCCATGCTGGAGCATGCTGGCATGCTGAATCATATGGATGCGATGATCAGCGCCTTTCATCTAGACGAACAAAGTGTCATTGTTCAGAATGCCCCGCACTGCTTCGATATTTCCGTTTGGCAGTTGGTTACTGCCTTGGTCATTGGTGGACGGACGGCGATGTACAGTCATGAACTCGTATTGAATGTACGTGAATTTATGAAGCAAGTAGCGGAAGACAAGGCGACGGTTCTGGAGGTAGTCGTTTCATATTTGACCGCGATGCTGGATTTGCCGGAAGCAGTATCGCTTCCCGACCTGCAATTTGTGTTGGTAACCGGGGAGTCGATCAAACCTCCGCTCGCACGAAAATGGTTCGAGCGCTATCCGCACGTTAAGCTGGTTAACGCATACGGGCCAACCGAAGCGTCGGACGACATTACGTTGTTTGAGATGGATGAAGCGCCGAAACTGGAAACGGTGCCGATCGGCAAACCGGTGCAAAACCTGCATGTTTACATTGTGGACCCTTATATGAAGCTTGTGCCGATTGGCGTTCAAGGCGAATTATGTGTGTCAGGCATCGGTGTTGGACGCGGCTATTTGAATGACCCGGAGAGAACGAAGAAAGTGTTTATGGAGGACCCGTTCCGCAGCGAAACTGGAATTCGCATGTACAAAACAGGTGACTTGGCACGCTTCCTGCCAGACGGCAATTTGGAATATGTCGGACGGGTCGATCATCAGGTCAAAATCAGAGGCTACCGGATCGAGCTCGGCGAAATCGAGGCGATTTTGCTGAAACAAGCGGGTATCAAAGAAGCCGTAGTCGTTGATCGGACGGATTCCCATAGTCAAAAGTACTTATGCGCGTACTTCGTTTCGGACGAAATCATGCCAGCTTCGGAGCTGAAGGAAAGCTTAAGCAAGGAGCTTCCTGCTTATATGGTGCCGTCTTACTTTGTTCAAATGAATCAGCTTCCTTTGACACCGAACGGTAAAATTAACCGCAAAGCGCTTCCGGAGCCGGATGGCGGGCAAGAGCACGATTATAGGGCACCGTCAAATGAAACGGAGCGTAGGCTATGCGGCATCTGGCAACAGATACTCGGAATCGGCCGGATCGGCATTGAAGATAACTTTTTTGAATTGGGCGGCCATTCTCTGAAAGCGATGATGCTCCTCGCCCAGATTCACCGTGAAACGGGTGTAGAGGTGCCGCTGCGTACACTGTTCGAAATGCCGACGGTGCAGCAGATTGCCAAGTTTGTTGACCAATCCGCATCGCACGATTACCGCTCGATTCAGCCTGCAGAAGAGCAGCCATATTACCCGCTGTCATCTGCTCAAAAACGGATGTTCATTCTGCAGCAGTTTGAGTCGGGCAGCGTTGGTTATAACATGCCGGATGTGATGCTGATCGAAGGCGAGCTGGATTTTGGGAGATTTGAGCAGGCTTACCGGGCACTCGTTAGTCGGCACGAAGCACTCCGCACTTCATTCCATACCGTGGATGGGGAGCCGAGGCAGAAGGTGCATGCGGATGCCGAACTGAATGTTCAAATCGAGGTTTTCCAGGCTGATTCAGACGAAGCTGCCGTCCAGCTTGTACAGTCTATTATCCGTCCGTTCAAGCTTAATGAAGCGCCATTGGTTCGCGCAGCTTTGATTCGAAGAGCGGACGATAAGCACGTCTTTGTCTTAGATATGCATCATATCGTTTCAGACGGTGTCTCGAGCGGTATCATTGTGAATGATTTTGCTGCTTTGTATGCGGGCGCTGAGCGGCCAAAGATGACTATCCAGTACAAGGATTTTGCGGTATGGCAAAATGAGCAATTCCAAAGCGGTGTTATGCAGAGGCACGAGCAATACTGGTTAAGCAAGTTTGCCGGCGAAGTGCCGCTGCTAAATCTCGC
The DNA here is from genome assembly GCF_059692075.1 of Paenibacillus sp. J31P190. NCBI lineage: Bacteria > Bacillati > Bacillota > Bacilli > Caryophanales > Paenibacillaceae > Paenibacillus > Paenibacillus sp. J31P190. The sequence continues at coordinate 258,294 of NZ_JCAUAS010000004.1, forward strand.
GACTGATTATCCTAGACCGCAAGTGAAAAGCTTCGAAGGGGATTATATCGTTTTCGGCTCAGGCCTCAAAAGGATGGAACAGTTGAACCGACTGGCTGCTTCGCAGGGAACGACGCTGTATATGGTACTGCTCGCCGCATTTAATGTGCTGCTTGCCAAATATTCCGGTCAGGATGATCTTGTAGTGGGTACGCCAATTGCCGGCAGACCGCATGCGGACGTGGAAAGCGTCGTAGGTATGTTCGTCAATACGTTAGCGCTGCGGAGCCGGCCAGAAGCCGGATTGACATTCCGAGACTTCCTCCAGCAAGTCAAAGAAACTGCGCTGCAGGCTTACGAGCATCAGGATTACCCGTTCGAGCTGCTGGTAGAAAACTTGGGCTTACAAAGGGACTTAAGCCGTAACCCGCTGTTCGATACGATCTTTATCTTCCAAAATACAGACGATGCGGAGATCGAACTTAACGAATTGCAGTTCAAACCGTTCCCTCTCGAGCATAAAGTCGCCAAATTCGATCTCGCGTTAACAGCGGTTGAGACCGAAGCTGAGATCGGATTTAATCTGGAGTACTGCACAAAATTGTTTAACAAAGCAACGGTAGAGCGTATGGGGCGCCATTTGTTAAACCTGATCGACAACTTACTTGATCGTCCCGATACGTCGTTAGCTGAGGTTGCCATCGTGACGGAGGAAGAGCTTTCGCAATGGGCTCTTTTCAACGCAACGCAGACTGAAGTGCTAAACGTTAATACGCTGCACGGGCTATTTGAGGAGCAGGCGGCGCGAACACCGAAGCAAACGGCAGTCGTCTGTGTAGGCGGGCAGCTGACCTATGCGGAGTTGAATACGAAGGCCAACCAATTGGCAAGAACGCTGCGAGTTAAGGGAGTTGGCCCAGAGACGCGGGTAGGCATTATGGCCGACCGGTCGCTCGAGCTGATCGTCGGTATCATGGCAATACTGAAAGCCGGCGGGGCCTATGTGCCGATTGATCCGCAGTATCCGCAAGAGCGGATTCGCTACATGCTGGAGGATAGCGGCGCTGCGATCGTGCTCACTCAGGAGCGGCTGATCGCGGGCATGAGCGATGAAGTAAAGGCCGCTTTCACCGGGGAGTGGTTGGATCTGAACAACGATCAGCACTACGCTGCCGATAGCTCCACTTTGCACAAGGTCAATGAGATGACGGATTTGGCCTACATCATTTATACATCTGGAACAACGGGTAAACCGAAAGGCGTCATGATCGAGCACCGCAGCATCGCCGGCAATCTCTTGTGGAGAAAGTCGGAATATGCACTGAGCACGAACGATCATGTACTGCAGCTGTTTTCGTTTGCTTTTGACGGCTTCGTGACCAGCTTCTTCACACCGATTCTGGCGGGAGCCACGGTTGTCTTACCGCAAGAGGAAGATGCGAAAGACCCTATCGCTATCAAAAAGCAAATCGCGGAGCATCGCATCACGCATTTCATCAGCGTGCCAAGCTTGTACGCAGCGCTGCTCGAGTGCATGAACACGGAAGAAGCTAGCTCGCTGCGCATCATTACGGTTGCGGGCGAGAAGGTAAATAAACTTGTGATCGATCGCAGCAAACAGCTCTTCCCGCACATTGAGCTTGTGAATGAATACGGTCCTACGGAAAGCAGCGTCGTAGCCACATTCCTGCGAGACCTGGCGCCGGATAAGGACATTACCATCGGCCGTCCGATCGCAAATACGCAAGTATACATTGTGAATGAGACCGTTCAGCATCTACAGCCGATCGGCATCATTGGCGAGTTGTGTATCGCAGGGGATGGTTTGGCTCGAGGATATTTGAATCGTGATGACCTGACTTCGGAAAAATTTGTCGCGAATCCATTCACAGCCATAGCAGGCACAAGTGAACGGTTGTACAAAACGGGAGATCTTGCCCGCCTCTTGCCAGACGGTACGATTGACTATATCGGCCGACTCGACGAGCAGGTGAAAATTAGGGGCTACCGGATCGAACTGGAAGAGATAGAAGCTACTCTTCTCAGACATGAACAAGTACAGGAAGCTGTCGTCGTGACGGAAGAGATGCACGGGGAAAAGGTGCTTTGTGCCTACCTTGTCGTGGGAGAAAGTACGGATATGGCAGAGCTGAGAGCGTATCTCTCCTCCGAGCTGCCAGCTTACATGGTCCCGAGTTATTTCATCCGAATGGAAGCCATGCCGTTGACACCGAACGGTAAGCTGGATAAAAAATCGCTGCCGAAGCCGGATGAAAGCACATTGGCACGCGCAGCTTATGTCACACCTCGTAACGCAACCGAGGAGCGGCTCGCAGCCATATGGCAGGAGATCCTTGGTCTGAAGCAAGTTGGCGTTCACGACAACTTTTTCGAAATTGGCGGCCATTCACTGAAAGCCATTCAGCTTGTGACACGAATTTACGAATCGATGCAGGAAGAATTGCCGCTGCATTACTTATTCCAGCATCCGACTATTGAACAAACAGCTCAATACATGGATTCCCAAGAGCTAAGGATCGATTTTAACAAACCTATTACCTTATTGAACCGGAAAACGGATCGTCATGTATTCTGTTTCCCGCCGGTCGGCGGCTTCGGTTTTGTGTTTAAAGAGCTCGCGGAATCGATCAGTTCGCATACCCTCTACGGTCTTGATTTTATCGAGAGCGAGGATCGGCTGGAACGTTACATGGAGCTTGTGACAAGTGTTCAGTCGGAAGGGCCGTATGTCTTTATGGGATATTCCGCAGGCGGCAATCTCATGTTCGAGTTGACGAAGGCGATGGAGGCAAAAGGGTACGCCGTCTCGGATCTGATCATGCTGGATGCGTCCAGGAAAAATAAAGTGATACGTCAATCCGAAAAGACAGTGGTGAAAGAGGTCGACGCTTTGGTTCAAGAAGCCGAGTCTAACGCAAAGTACGAAGCTTATGTCAGTAACGAGCTTTTCAAAAACACGGTGATTCAAAAAATGAAAAGCTACATGATCTTCCTGAACGGTTTGCAAAACACCGGCACTATTCATGCAAATATCCATTTTGTACAGAACGAAATCAAACCAAGCAGCAAGTTAAACGGCAGTACATTGTGGAACCAATCCACGACTTCGCAGTATCGCAGCTATGAGGGAGCAGGTCCCCATGAAGACATGTTGGATGCGCCATATGCCGCCAAAAATGCGGAGATTATCAAGGGAATCTTATCCTTATAACCCGCGATGAAGAGGAGCGATACTTTGGCCAGTCGAAAAAGCAAGTCGCAGCCACCAAGACCGAAGCCGATTTTCTTTCGGCTAGTGGCCTATATCAAGCCTTACAGCTTTTGGGTTCTTCTGACGATTGTAACCTCGCTCATGGCTGCAGGCGTCGATATCGAGATGGGTAAGCTGATTGAACAAATGGTCGACCGTTCTTCGGGTACACTGCTATTCACCGCTAGTTTCATTGCTGTTTTGGCGCTGATCGGTGTGATTTCGAAGTATTTGATCAAATTTGCTTCAACTCGGTTTAGTGCCTACGCACTGCGCGATTTGCGCAATGCGGTTGCGAATCATCTGGAGAACCTGCCGGTTTCTACTGTAGAGAAGCAGCAATCGGGCGATCTCGTATCCCGCCTGACGAACGATACGACCTTGCTGCAAAACTTTTTTATCCACCATTTTGCCAATCTATTTTACATGCCGGTCGTCTTTGTTAGTGCGCTTACGATTCTTTTGCTTACGAGCTGGAAGCTGATCCTGTTCAGTCTTATCCTGCTGCCTGTTGGAATTGCCGTTACCGCCATATTAAGCAGGCCGATCAGCAAATATTCCGAACAGCTGCAGGAACAACTGGGCTCAGCCAATGCGGTCACTCAAGATATGATCGGCGGTATCTCGATGGTCAAAGCTTTTAACAGGCAGGATACGCTGCTCGAAAAGTATAGCACCGTGATGCAGCAGGTTTTGTCCAAAAGCCTGCTGCTCGAAAAGCGTCGCGCACTCATGTCGCCAATCAGTATTCTGCTGCTTTCAACACCGCTCATTTTTATGGTCGCCATCGGCGGCTACTTGATTGAAAAAGGCGAGCTGACATCCGGCAACATCATCATTTTCTTGTATATGTTTTCGTTTGTTCTTCAGCCCATATCCATGATCCCAGTGCTGTCTGCTCAGGTACAGGAAGTGACCGGGGCAGCCAGGCGGTTGTTTGATGTTCTTGATATGTCGGTGGAGCAGGACATCCTTTCCTTCCAAGATGTGGATCTAAATGCGGCACCGATTGAATTTGAGAACGTCACGTTCTCCTATGACGGACAAACGAATGTGCTGAATGGTTTAAGCTTTTGGCTGCAAAATCAGCAGACGATCGCTCTTGTAGGCTCCAGTGGCTGCGGGAAAAGCACGCTGTTCAAGTTGCTTTGCGGATTTTACGAACTGTCACCGGGGGGCGGTACGATTAAGGTACTCGGCAGGCCCTTGCATGAGTGGAATCTGAAGCAGCTTCGCAGCCAAATCTCACTCGTTTCTCAGGACACCCACCTGTTTCCAGGGACGATTGCTGAGAACATCGGTTTCGGGAACCTTCATGCCACCCGTGACGATATCATACGGGTGGCCAAAGAAGCGAATGCGCACGATTTTATTATGCAGCAGCCTGAAGGGTATGAAACCATCATCGGGGAACGGGGTTCCTTGTCCGGAGGTCAAAAGCAGCGGATTGCGATCGCACGCGCTCTGTTGAAGGATGCGCCGATACTGCTGCTGGATGAGCCGACATCCGCGCTCGATACGCACTCCGAAGCCATCGTTCAGGAAGCGCTTGAACGGGTGATGAAAGACCGTGCCGTTCTCGTCATCACGCATCGACTGACAACGATAGATCAAGCGGATTGTGTGATTTTTATGAGCGGCGGACAAATTGTGGAATGCAACACACATGAGAAATTAATTCGCAGCAATGGTCCTTACAAGAAGCTGTACTTCAAACAATTTGTACGGCAAGAAGATACCGCCAGCGCAGACAGAGAGGGGGCTTAAGTCATGTTCCTAAGGCAGTCCTACAAGGAATTTAAACGACTAATGTCTTTTATGCAGCTACGCCGTAAAAGGTATTTCTTCGGATTAATCGGAGATAGCTTAAGCAATGCCAGTATTGCTATTCTGATGTCTTTTGTTATTCAATATTTACTTGAATTTTCCGTTCATCGCGATCAGGCTGATCTCATGAAGGCGGTATGGGTCGTTGGCGGCACGTTCGTCATGCTTAGTGTACTGTCGCCGTTTTTTAGCTATATGTATCATCGCAGCGTGAAACAAACGATGGTAGACATTCGGCTGCTCGTTTTCGAACGGCTGGGACGGCTGCCGCAGAGCTACTATGAATCCCATCATTCAGGAGATATCGTTTCGCGAACAACGAATGATATGCAGTTGATGGAACAAACGTTCACTGAGCATTTGAAATCGATCATTGTAGAATGCATGACTCTGGTCGGCTCCCTGACCGTTATGTTTGTACTCGATTGGCGGCTTGCCTTGGTATTGCTGGTGCTCGGTGTGCTGTCTGTCTTGATCAATACGCGCTTCGCACGCCCTTTGCGGAAAATAAGCGACAGGTTTCAAGCGCAAACCGGCGGTTTGACCGAACGTTTGTCAGACCTGCTCGCTGGTCTGCAAGTGATCAAGATTTTCTCGCTTCATCGTACGGTTACGAAGCGTTTCCATGATATGAATGGGGAGGTCACGGCCTCAGCAATGAAGCAGGGGCATCAAACGGGACTTCTTGAAGCAGTGAATTTCCTAATTAACTTCATGAGCTTAGGCGGGGTGCTCGTTGTTGGGATTATCATGTATTCGCAGAACTTGATCGAACTCGGTGTTCTGGGACAAATCGTACAGCTGCAAACAGGTGTTTCGATGGTATTTCTGCAGCTTGGCAGCATCGTTTCATTGATACAGCATTCGTTTGCCGGGGCCGCACGCGTATTCGAGCTGCTTGATGAAAGGGCGGAGCCGGATCGATATTCGTCCGTATCCCCGCAGGGCAGCGAGCAGGAGGCGATTCCAAGTGCGGAATTGGAAATGAGCGACGTGATCTTTGATTACGGCACTACTGCCGGCATTCTAAACGGGAGTACACTTTCCGTGCAGAAAGGACAGATAGCCGCCCTCGTTGGTGCCAGCGGCAGCGGTAAAAGCACAGTCATGAAGCTGTTTCTGGGTTTCTATCCGCCTAATGGCGGGACGATCCGCATGCTTGGCAAACCGCTAGGCCATTATAAGCTTTCTGAAATCAGAGAGCTAACTGCGTATGTTCCACAGGATCCTTATTTGTTTCACGGTACGATTAGCGATAACATCCGATTCGGCAAACCCGATGCTTCGGATCAAGAATTGAAGGATGCGGCAACAGCGGCTTATGCGCATGATTTCATTTTGGAGCTGACTGACGGCTACGATACGATGGTTGGCGAGCGCGGAACTTCGTTATCCGGAGGACAGCGTCAGCGAATTGCCATTGCCCGGGCTTTGCTCAAAAATGCTCCGATTCTCCTGCTCGATGAGGCTACCTCTGCACTGGACGCTGAGTCCGAGTTTTGGGTACAAAGTGCTTTACATACATTGATGAAAGACAGGACGACCCTAATGATCGCTCATCGGCTATCTACGGTTGAACAGGCAGACGTCATTTATGTTATGGAGCAAGGTGTCGTAAAGGAAAAGGGGAGCCACCAGCAGCTCTTGGCCAAAGAAGGGTTATATGCAAAGTTGTACCGGCAGCAATCGCATAAAGAGCACGAGACGGAACCGGTCACCGCTTAAGAGAAGGATGCTTTCATGAAATCAATCGAAAGATAAGAGGAGTGGAGTTCATGTCTATTTTCGAAAAAATGGAATCGAATGTACGTTCTTACTGTAGGTCTTTTCCCGATGTGTTCACGAAAGCAAAAGGTTCTACGCTGTACGCCGAGTCCGGCAGAACGTTTATCGACTTTTTTGCAGGCGCGGGTGCTTTGAATTACGGTCACAACAATGATTACATCAAAAGTAAGCTGATCGATTATTTGGATTCAGACGGCATCTCCCATGGCCTTGATATGTTTACTTCGGCGAAAGAGACGTTTCTGCATACATTTTCAGAGCACATTTTGAAGCCAAGAGAGCTTGATTATAAAGTCCAATTTTGCGGACCGACCGGAACGAATGCTGTAGAAGCGGCGTTAAAGCTGGCTCGCAAAGTCAAAGGACGTTCGGGTATTTTCTCCTTTATGGGCGCTTTTCACGGCATGTCCCTTGGCAGCTTATCGGTAACCAGCAACCTGTACCACAGATTGGCGGCGGGTACGGATTTACACAATGTTTCCTTTATGCCTTTTCCATGCGGTTACATGAGTACATTTGACACGATCAAATATATTGATGAAATACTGGCGGATGACCATTCCGGTATCGACAAGCCGGCTGCCATCATCTTTGAAACTGTGCAAGCGGAGGGAGGCCTGAATGAAGCGCCGATTGAGTGGATGCAGCGTCTTCGCGAGCTGTGTACCCGTCATGACATTTTGCTCATTTGCGATGAAATTCAAGTTGGCTGCGGCCGAACAGGTCCGTTTTTCTCCTTTGAACGGGCGGGAATCGTTCCAGATATTGTCGTATTGTCTAAATCGATCAGTGGCTATGGACTTCCGATGGCCATTACCTTGTTAAAGCCTGAGTTGGATGTCTGGAATCCAGGTGAGCATACGGGGACTTTCCGCGGCAACCAACTGGCGTTTGTCGGTGCAACTGCAGCACTGGAGTACAGGGAATTATACAATTTAGAGGCTGAGGTTCATCAGAAAGCTCATTTTGTAAGTCGGTTTTTGCAGGAGGAAATCGCTCCGATAAGCGGGGATATCCAAATTCGGGGAATGGGTCTGCTATGGGGCGTTGATGTATCCGCGAGCAATTATGTGAACATTTCCAAAGAAATTGCCAGCCGCTGTTATGAGTTGGGACTCATTTTGGAAAGGGTGGGCCGTCAAGATGCTGTCATCAAGCTGATGCCCCCGTTAACTATATCGATGGAGGAGCTTGAGCGGGGCTGCATTCTGTTGAGACAGGCGGTTCAAGAATGCTTTGAGAAATCCGGATTAAGGCAGCCCGCTTTAATCTGATAGCCAAATTGCGGGAAAGCAACGATATGGAGATTGATATGAGAAATAAGAAAAAAGGAATAATAATAGGTTATTTGGGCCTAGGTATTCTTGCTTTTAATCTTGCAGCCATGCTAATCATTAAATGGAAGATTGTTTTACCAAATGAATATTTAATGAATGCAGTAGCCGTATTGTTGATAGCTTTATTCTTATGGCCGGTTGTTTCAATCTCTGCTTTACTTTCTGCATCCAATCATCTAAACAAATTGAAGGTACGGTTATTGGAAAATGATGCAAATGATAGATGTAAGCAAGATCATTTGAGTATGAGAAATAATCATAAGAAAAGCATTTCGATTAATACAACTTTTTTAGTAACGGATTGTCTATTTGTTATTTGGTTTGTCATATTCATTTGGCATGCATTATTGAGCGTTTAATAAAGGAAGTACCCCAGGACATGTTGTCCTGGGGTACTTCTAATTCACTGAAAGATACTACTCTGAATAAATAATCTTAGCAATGTTATCCGCAGACATCGGAAGACCCAAATAATATCCCTGCGCTTCATGACAACCATAGTTCTTTAAAAGTTTAAGCTGATCCTCAGACTCGACACCTTCAGCGATTACTTTTAGATTTAAATTTATACCCAAAGCGATGATTGTTTTCACGATGTTTTGATCGCTTATATCGTTAGAAAGGTCTTTAATAAATGTTCGATCAATTTTAATGCGGTCGATGGGGAAGTTCTTCAAATACGCCAATGAACTAAACCCCGTACCAAAATCATCAATGGAAATGCTTACTCCAATGCCTTTCAGTTTGGAAAGCAGCATCGTTGCTCGGTCCAGATTCATCGTGATGCTTTCCGTAACTTCAATTTCCAAGAAATGAGGGTCCATTCCTGTTTCATTCAAAATCTTGGTCATTAATTCAATTAAGTCCGGTTCGTACATCTGCCTCGAGGATAGATTGACGGACATTTTAAATGTACGTCCAAAATGGTTGTGATCCATCCATAAACACCACTGTTTGCAGGCTTCATGCAAGACCCATTTCCCGATTGGAACAATAAGTCCAACTTCTTCGGCAAATGGAATAAATTGCAAGGGAGAGACGATTCCCTTCTCTGGATGATTCCACCGAATTAATGCTTCTACACCCATGAATTCTTTCGTTGCTATATCATATTGCGGTTGATAAACAAGTGCAAATTCATTGTTGTCTAATGCTTTTCTTAGATTTCTGTAGAGTTCTACATGTTCAGAGGCAGGATACTCATTCTCTTTGACATAAAACTGGTATAAATTTTCCCCCTGGTTCTTCGCCTGATACATCGCAATATCTGCCTGTTTGATCAATGTTTCAAAAGTGCTCCCATCAAAAGGAAACATGCTGATTCCGATACTAGTCGAGATATATAAATCTTGATCTTGAATGCGGAAGGGGATGGTCAATGCACCCATAATTGATTTAGCAATAACTTCAGTTTCCTCTTTGGAAGTGTTGGGTAACATGATAGTGAATTCGTCTCCGCCTTGACGTGAGACAACGCCTCTATTCATAATCATGTTTTTCAAACGGTCAGAAACATTCTGCAGTAGAACATCTCCTGAGGAGTGCCCCATGGAATCGTTGATCATTTTGAAATGGTCTAAATCAAGATAAAGCACGGAAACGATTTGATCGTTTTCTTTGGCTTCAACAATGACTTTTTCGAGCATATGTTGGAATGATTTTCGATTCGGAAGTTCTGTTAAAGAATCATGAAAAGCCATGTGACGAATGGTTGCTTCCGCTTTATCCCGTTCAATCACCAAACTTACAAGATATGCCGCTCGTTCAATCAATTTAAGCTCATAGGTTTGGGGAGAATGCGGTGTTTTGTAATACATGGCAAATGTTCCAAGCACCTGATTTTTTTTATCCGTTATCGGTACGGACCAACAAGCTCTAAGCCCGTGGACGAATGCAATCTCGCGAAAATCATCCCATAGAGGATCATTCCCAATATCAGAAACTATGATTTTGGTATTGTAGAAAGCGGCTGTGCCGCATGAACCTACGGCTGGTCCTATTTCCACTCCATCTATCGCATGAATATAGGATTCAGGCAGGTTTGGTGCTGCATAATGTTTCAACCGTTCGTTTTCCAATAAAAGAATCGAACAAATAGCTCCGCTTTGTTGTTCCACTAATTCAATAATTCGATGCAAAATATCAGTTATGGGTTTTCCTTTTGCTATCATTTCCAATATATCATTTTGACCTAATAAGTTATCTTGTACTAATTTCCGATCCGTAATGTCGCGGCCAATAACAATGAGCCATTCTCGGTTTCCGTTATGATCAAAAACGGGCACTTTGGTATATTCAACCATCATACTTGCACCATTGGAACGTTTAATTTCTTCCTCGAAAATGATTGCTTTTCGTGCCTGCCAAGCTTCTTGATCCGTTTCTTCACATGTAATGAATATCTCTCTGTAAAATTCATTGGCTTTTTGGAAATCGCTGTTCGTTTTACCTTTGTAGGTATCTTGATCTAACTCAAATAGTCGAAGAACCGTATTGTTCGCTTCGATCCATCTACCTTTTCCATCTTTAAACACAACAATGTCAGGCATAGTATGTATTAAAGTTAGTAAATTCTGCTCGCTTATTTTTAATTTTTTCTCTTCCAACAATCGTATTAGCTCAGCAGATGCCCTAAACGAGAAAATTTTCATAATAGTTTCTGCAAGAGACCGGTCATGAAGAGGTTGATCATTCATCACAACAAGGATGCCAATTACAGTACCATCGACGTGTAAAAGGGGAATACCCAAATAGCTTTGAATATCAAATTTGGTCAAATCCGAGTCCAAAGGAAATAAATGCTGCACACAATCTTGATAGCAGCACAGACGCTTTTCATTTACAACATTTTCACAAGGGGTATGTTCAAGATTATATTCAAATTGCTCTATCATTTCTCCTTGCTTGTACATGGCGATTGTTTTTGCACAGTGATGATCAACTTCAGCAATGAAAGCATAGGAGCATTTTAAAACGCGAGCTAAATATTGCACCAAGTGAATAAAAAAACTTTCTGCGCCCTCACCTTCAATACCCTGCGCGATATCGAGAATGGTTTTTTTGAGATAATCATTTTCATTCTGTAAGGCAATGAAAGCTTCAGCAGTATTACTTGGTTTAAGATCTATATTAGGGCTATTAAATTGCTTTTTCATATGTTCTCCTGAAGTAGATAATAGTAGCTATAAAATTCGACAAAAAATGATAAACTCCTTCCTCTGAGGCGCTAAGTCGTACGACGACGCGCCTAGCGCTGATGGGAGTTGACAATAATCTAGAATAGTGGTAATTTTATCAAACAAATAAAACACATGGAATTAATCGGAATAAAAAAGCTGACTGGTCATCCGGAAGCATGGATATAGAATCCATGCTATTTTTTATTTCCGGAAAAGGGAGTGGCAAATGGAGCGCAATTGGAAACGCAATCTATATATGTTATGGCTGGGTTTATTTTTTAACCACATGGCGTTTACCCTTTCGGTGCCTTTTTTTCCTATTTTTTTGCAAAATGACCTAGGGATTCAAAGCGGGTTGGAAGCTTGGTCGGGTGTCTCCATTTCGATCAGCTTTCTGATCAGTGGTTTGTGTGCTCCTTTTTGGGGATCACTCGCCGATAAATATGGCCGGAAGCCTATGCTTGTTCGCTCAGGCATAGGTTTGAGTTTGGCACATTTCGCTAACTTTTTTGTTCATGATCCTTTTACTTTCATTCTTGTTCGGATTTTTCAAGGACTTATGGCAGGCTTTAGTCCTGCTTCCATCGCTTTAGTTGGCACGAATACACCGGAGAAGCACGTCGGTTACGCACTGGGGGTCATATTAACGGCGTCTGCGGCCGGGGGAATTCTTGGACCGCTCGCGGGAGGTGTTCTTAGTCATTGGATGGGTTTGCGGGCGTGTTTCGTGGCATCGGGCCTCATTACGCTAGTTTCCGCTTTCATCGTCCTAGTGGGTGTTAAAGAGGTTCACGAGCGGCATAATGGGGCTCGTACCAATGTCATAAAGGATCTTAAACTAGCTGCCGGCAACACAAGATTGATGCGGATATTTGGGCTAACTTTACTAGTCTCAACTTCGGTGATGATTTTGGAACCGCTGCTGACGATCTATGTGGGGCAAATCGGTGGCAGTATAAACAACGCTTCGCTCAGCTCGGGCATAGTTTTCTCTGCAGTAGGCATTGCCACGGTCATTATGGGTCCCCGCTGGGGGATCATTGGCGGGCGAATCGGTTATGACAAAATACTTTTCATAGGGTTACTAGGCGGGGGTATAGGCAATCTGCTGCAGCTCGGTGTTCATCACCTTGTCGGTTTTGGCATCCTGCGTTTCAGTTATGGACTGTTTTTTGCAGCCGTTTACCCAGCGTTGAATGCGCTCATCGTCCAATATACAGAGGCTGATTTCCGAGGAAGGGCTGTCAGCCTGAACCAATCGTCGAGTCAGTTCGGGATTGTGGTTGGTCCTTTGCTTGGCGGTGTACTTGGTGGATGGATTGGTATCCAATTCGTCTTTCTCATTACTGGTGTTACATTGCTTGGAGCTGCCTTGACGATGAAGGTTGTTGAATCTAAGCGAGTTGACCAGAGGCTGCCTGGTTGAGGATGTTTTGTGAAATTCACCAATGAACATAAAAAATGACTCCCATTGAAAATAGGAGCCACTCTAGGACACTCGTAATTAATAGAGTGTTTTGGTTGATTCAGGAGTGAAGGGCAGAAGTTCATTCATGCGGCCATCGCGAATCTTGTTGACCCATTCGGGATCATGCAGCAAAGCGCGGCCGACAGCGACCAAGTCAAATTCGCCTTGTTCCAATCGTTCCAACAGATTCCCAAGATGCACAGCATTCGCTCCTGTGCCTTCATGGAATAGCTTTGTGAATTCAACATCCAATCCGACGGAGCCAACGGTGATGGTCGGTTTGCCTGTCAGCTTCTTAGTCCAGCCGGCAAGGTTCAGAGAGGAGCCTTCAAATTCAGGTTCCCAGAATCGTCGGGTAGAGCAATGGAACACATCGACACCGGCATTAACCAATGGAGCCAAGAATTGCGCAAGTTCCTCCGGTGTGTTCGCTAACTTGGCTTCATAATCAGAACTCTTCCATTGGGAGAATCTGAACACGATAGGAAATTCGGGGCCGACTGCACGCCGGCAAGCCTCGATGACTTCAACTGCGAATCGGGTGCGGGCAACCAAGCTTCCACCGTAGTGGTCAGTACGCTGATTCGTTTTCTCCCAGAAGAATTGGTCAATTAAGTAACCGTGTGCGCCATGCAGCTCGATGCCGTCAAATCCGATTCGTTTGGCATCGGCAGCAGCTTGCGCGTAGGCAGCGACAAGCTCGCCAATTTCTTCTATGGTTAGCGGTTCAGATACCTTCTCTCCCGCCAAATCGAGTCCGGACGGGCCTACGGGAAGCACCTCAGGATTCGGTTCGCTTCCAACCTTGCGTGCCGTCCCTACTTGCCAAAGTTGCGGAATGATTTTACCTCCTGCCTCGTGTACGCCGGCTGCTACTCTTGCCCAACCTTGCAAGGCAGCTTCGCCGTGAAAATTCGGCCAGTTCGGGCTTGCACCAGCAGCCGGATGGTTGATGAGCGTTCCTTCTGTCACAATGAGACCGACACCGTGCTCAGCCCGACGGCGATAATAATCCGCAACGTTTTGTCCCGGAACCCCCCCAGGCGAGAATCCACGTGTCATGGGGGCCATTACGATTCGGTTAGCCAATGCCAAATGTTCCGCACGGAAAGGCTCGAATAAGGAATGTGCCGAAACGGAGCTAGCAGGGCTATTCTGATTTGTCATACGTTGATCTCCTTTAGAACATCATTTCATCGAAGGAACCTTGGCTCCAGCGGTGATAAGCTTAGAATATCATAAATTCAGACTAAATTCATTGGAATACATTATTTAAAAGGGGTGCAACTAGAAATTCGGAGCAATAAAATATTAAATGGATGTACCTCTGGAATCCGATTGATGTTGGATATTTAGCTGGTTATACCGCTGACGCGTTAGTGAAAGGTACGTTAACGGGTAAAGAGGGCGAGAAATTCAAAGCGGGTAGACTCGGCGATAAACAAATCGTGAAAGATGGCGACGGTACCCAAATCATGCTTGGAGATCCGTTCAAATTTGAAGCTTCCAACATTGCGGAGTGGAAAAAGGTGTACTAAGGATAGTAAACGAAAACCCAAAATTCCCTCAAAGGGGGATTTTGGGTTTTTTTTCTAACAAAAAAAGCCATTGACAACGCAAAGATTTCAGCAATATAATAAAAGAAAACGGTTACGTAAACGTTTTCTTGAGAGAAGAGGGTCGAATGTTATGCGGTCGGGTATTAAGCAGGTAGCCGAGCAAGCGGGCGTTTCGATAGCATCAGTATCACATGTAATTAATAACACCCGTTATGTGTCAGAAGAAGTTAAGCGCAAAGTTTATGAAGCGATGGAAGAACTCGACTACCGCCCAAATTCGGCAGCCAGGAGCTTGCGCAGTCAGAAGTCTAATACAATTGGCCTCATCGTGCCAGTTCTCCCATCAGATACCTCTAATTTCTTCTTTATGATGGTAGCACAAGGTATTCAGTACACATTGAAGCAGCACGGCTATCATTTGCTGCTGAGCAACAATACAACGGAACAAATTGAAGATGAAAAAGAACAAATTAAATTGTTTAATTCCAAGTTAATTGACGGCTTATTTATTGCTTCAATCGCTGAAGATGTCAGTTATTTAAACGATATCGTGCGTTCTAATTATCCTGTCGTGTTCATCGATCGCAATCCGACAGGTTATAACGGGGATTGTGTGTTGGCCGACGGAATTGGAGGCGCTTACGAAGCAGTAAAAACGCTCATCCTGAAAGGTCATCGCCGAATTGGGCTGTTAACCGGAGAACTCGGTATTACAACGAGCAATGAGCGCTATGATGGGTACAAAAAAGCATTAGTAGATCACGATATTCCGTTTGATTCGTCCATTGTGAGGATGGCGGAATCTAACTTTGAGAGCGGATACGAAAGCGTTAAGGCGCTGCTTAGCGAGCAGAAGATTACTGCTCTGTTTATTGCCAATAACGTATTGACAATGGGCGCGATGAAATACATACAAGAACGACGGATTCAAATTCCAGCCGAGCTGGCTATTATTGGTTTTGACGATTATGATTGGACACAAATTACGTGTCCGCCTTTGTCGGTCATCCGGCAGCCTTCTTACGAGATCGGTGTGAAAGCAGCAGAGATCATGTTAGAACGGATCGAGAAGCCAAGCACAATAAGTGAAGAATATAGACTGCCAACCTCGCTAATTCTGCGAGATTCCTGTTAAAAAGCTGTTCCAGCTTTTTTTTAAACATCAGAAAAACGTTTACGTAAACGATTTCCAGAAAAAGAAAGGGGCTGCATCACAACTAATGAACAAATTCAGGGAGCCACTTAAACAGATCAGAACCAACTATGAGTTATATCTTCTCATTTTGCCAACCGTGATCTATTTTATCATTTTTAAATATTGGCCTATGTATGGGGTTCAAATCGCATTTAAGGATTTTATCGCTTCCAAAGGTTTCTGGGGTAGTCCTTGGGTAGGCATGGAGCATTTTCAGCGGTTCTTCGATTCTTTCAACTTTTGGACCGTCATTCAGAATACGTTAGGACTTAGTGTTTTCTCTTTAGTGGTTTCTTTTCCTGTGCCGATCCTCATCGCGTTGATGCTCAATCAGCTGCTCCATGAAAGGTACAAACGATTTATCCAGACTGTCATTTATGCTCCGTATTTCATCTCAACAGTCGTCCTCGTTGGTATGTTGTATGTGTTCTTATCGCCGGGAAGTGGACTAATCAATCACATCGTTCAACTTTTTGGAGGCGAGCCGATCTACTTTTTATCGAAGGCAGAATGGTTCAAAAGCCTCTATGTGTTCTCCGGTGTATGGCAAGAAACAGGATTCGCCTCCGTTATTTATTTAGCGGCGTTAGCCGGTATCGATCCGCATCTTCACGAGGCGGCGGTTGTCGATGGAGCTACGAAGTGGCATCGGATCTGGCATATCGATATTCCTGGCATCCAGCCGACGATTCTCATTTTGTTCATATTGGCGATTGGGAACCTCATGAATGTTGGCTTTGAAAAAGCTTTTCTCATGCAAAATGACCTGAATGCCAGTTCGTCTGAGATTATCGCTACGTACGTGTACAAAATCGGCTTGCAGCGAGCGGAATACAGCTTCTCTGCAGCAGTAGGTTTGTTCAACTCCCTGATCAATTTCGTTCTATTGCTATCCGTTAATCGCATCGTCAAAAAAATAAATGGCAGCGGCCTATTTTAATAGAGAGGAGGTATTCGCCCAATGATTACAGCTAAGAGTACCGCTGATAAATGGTTCGACGCTCTAAATATCCTAGTGTTGAGCGGCTTTGCATTGTTGATTCTGTATCCTCTTTATTTCGTCGTTATTGCTTCCATCAGCGAGCCAGATCAAATCTATGCCGGCAATGTTTGGCTATGGCCCAAAGGAATTACACTCGAAGGTTATAGGAGAATTTTATCAGATCCTCAGATCTGGTCTGGTTATGGAAATTCGATCCTTTACGCGGCTGCAAGTGCCCTAATCAGTGTTACTTTAACGATCGGAGCTGCCTATCCGCTTTCTCGTAAGGATTTTTATGGACGCAATGTGTTTATGCTGTTCTTCGTGTTTACGATGTTTTTCTCCGGCGGCTTAATTCCAACGTACTTATTGGTCAAAAGTCTGGGCATGGTGAATACGATTTGGTCGGTCATCCTGCCATCAGCAGTTGATGCTTTTGGGATTATTATTGCCCGGACGTTCTTCCAGTCAGCAATACCCGATGAGCTCCGAGAAGCGGCTTTCATGGATGGCTGCAGAAATACGCGCTTTCTATGGAGTGTTGTCATTCCATTATCCAAACCCATCATTGCGGTGCTTGTGCTGTTTGCAGTTGTTCGCCAGTGGAACGGATTCTTCGATGCGTTAATTTATTTGGAAAATGAAAAGCTGTATCCGCTGCAGCTGGTCCTCCGTAATATTTTGATCCAGAGCCAGCCTATCGGCGACATGGTATCGGATATTGACTCTCTTTTAGCTAAACAAAGGGTCTCTGAGTTGATCAAATATGGGGTCATCCTCATTGCGGCGGCACCACTTCTCATTTTATATCCATTTTTACAACGTTATTTCGTTAAAGGTGTTCTGATTGGATCTGTAAAAGGTTAGAAAACGGAAGGTAAATATGAAAGGTGGTGGTGGGGCTTTCGGCGATATCAAAAGTGTGCATCCAAGGATCAGGCATAAATCGTAATGGGCTACATACAAAGAGGAGGGTATCGACAAATGAAAAAAAGACTAACGACAGTAACGATGGTAACGATGAGCTTAAGTTTGGTATTGGCAGCATGCAGTGACAAAGCACCGGCAGCGAAAGATGCCGCATCTGCATCCCCGCAAAACAGCGAGAAAGCATCCTCCAAAAGCTTCAACGAAAGCGGTTACCCGATTGTAAAGGATAAAGTTACGCTGAAAATGGTATCGCCCAAAGCACCGCTTGCGCCTAATTATGGCGAAATGGAAATATTTAAACGTCTAGAAGAACAGACAAATGTACATATAGATTGGGATAATGTGCCAGAAGCGAACTATAACGATAAGAAGAACATCCTGCTAGCTAGCTCCAACTTACCGGATGTCTTCTATGGTGCTCGCTTCACGGATAACGATTTGGTGAAATACAGCAAAGACGGTACGATCATCCCTCTGAATGACCTCATCGATAAGTATATGCCTAACGTGAAGAAGCTGTTTGAAAAAAGACCGGAGCTGAAAGCGTTCGTTACCGCGCCTGACGGGAAAATTTATTCGCTTCCTGTAGCGGAAGAGTTAGGTAAAGGGCAGGCCGGCATCGGCTCGAATCCGGATTTTCTCTTCTTGAACAAAGCTTGGCTGGATAAGTTGAGTTTGAAAATGCCTACGACCATTGAAGAGTTGCATAATGTGCTTACCGCTTTTAAAACGAAAGACCCTAATGGGAACGGCAAGGCCGATGAAGTACCGATGTCCTTCATGAATACCTTCTGGACCGGAGATATTGGTTACTTGTTCGGAGCTTTCGGCGTCCCAGACAAAACGTATCAGCCTGGCGATAACTCGTTTATCGAGCACTTGAATGTGAAAGATGGCAAGGTGAATTACGCCGCAATTGATCCGAAATATAAAGAGGCAGTCGCGTATTTCCACAAATGGGTCGAAGAGGGCCTCGTAGATAAGGATTCATTTACTTTCAATAATAATCCGGCACCCTACTTTGCAAAGGGAAAAACGAAGGATGTTACGCTAGGTTCCTACCTCTGGTGGGAAGAGACGGAAATTGTTGGACCAGATCGCTCCAAGGATTATGCACTTGTACCGCCCTTCAAGGACATGGTCGTGAAATACAACAATGGCTCTCCTTGGAGTCGCGGGGGTCCTGTCATTACGAAAGTGAACAAAAATCCAGAAATCACAGCCAGATGGCTAGATTTGCAATATGAGCCAAAGATGGCCGCTCAGCTTCATTGGGGACCGATTGGCGTCGTATTCGATGAAAAAGAAGGCAAACTGGTGCAGAAACCGCTTGATGCAGGCGTAGCAGCAGGCGAATTCCGTCAAAAAGTAGCACCGAACATGACCGGTGTCATCTTGGCGGAGGATTTCCAAAATCTCGTCGCTCCTGAACCACGTGCCTTGGAAAGAATGAATCGGATTAAAGATACTTTTGTTCCGCAAATGGAAAAAGAGAATTACCCGAGCATTTTCTTTACACCGGAAGAGTTGGATAAAATCAGTAAAATCAAACCCGATATTGCCAAGCTGACCAATGAAAAACGCTCCAAATGGTTGATGGAAGGCGGCGTTGAGAAGGAATGGGATACTTATTTAGCGACACTGAAGAAAATGGGATTAGATGACTTATTGAAAATCTATCAGGATGCATTGGACCGTTACAATAAAGCGGCCAAGTAACGGGATAACAGGAGGTATCGAGCATGGAACCTATTGCCTATTGGTCCTTCGATGAGGGGCAGGGGCGCATAGCGCATGATCCGTATTCGGGTAGTGGGGATTCAATTCAATATGCCCTTACGAAAGGTCGGTATCAGCCGCCGCAAGATCCGGTTTGGCGGAATGGGATCCGTGGAAGTGCGCTGTTGTTTGATGGTTATTCAACATGGCTGCAGCGCACAGTAGACAAGAGTCCTAAGTTGTCGAGATCGTTGACGATTACCGCTTGGATTGCTCCGCGCAGCTATGACTTCGGAGATGAGCAGCGGCTCGCCGCCATCGTCAATCAACATGACAGAGAACGCTGCGAGGGTTATGTCTTCGGTTTATCTCGACATGGATCATGGTCACTCCAGCTTGCGCTTGGCGATCAATGGGTAGAGGTTTGGTGCTATAATCATCCACTCCCTAAGGGAGAATGGTCCTTCGTCGCCGCTACTTACGAAGCGTTAACCGGACAGTTGAAGCTGTATTTGAACGGATATATGGTTGCAGTAAAGCACCATGGGCAGGAGAATACTTTGATTACTCCTAGTCAGGAAGATTTGATAATCGGGCGCAATAACAAGGGTGTTATTTTGGCAGAAGCCTTCACGATGAATATGTTCGACGGTTTGATGGATGAACTTTGTCTATATGATCTCGCGATGTCTGAGGATGACATCGCGAGATCTTACCGGGAATATTTAATCGAACACGGCGGAGCTGCACCCGCTATTCCTTACGAAGATCTGGCCATACCTAGAGCTAACTTTGTTCAGGATCGGCATCGTCCGGTGTATCATTTAACTTCGCCGGGGCATTGGATGAACGAACCGCATGCGCCGATTTATTTCAATGGACACTACCATTTGTTCTACCAATTCAACCCAAACGGCCCATTCTGGCATTACATTCATTGGGGACATTGGGTGAGTGAAGATTTAGTTCATTGGCGGGACCTTCCGGCAGCTTTGGCGCCGGAGCCCGGCCTTGATCCGGATGGCATCTGGTCAGGAAGTGCAGCTTATGATGAACACGGTTATCCGGCCTTATTTTATACAGCAGGGAATAACGCATGTTCTCCCAATCAATCGGTGGGTCTGGCTCGAACGACTTATCAGCGGGATGGAGACTTAGATTTGAAGACTTGGGTGAAGCATCCCGAGCCCATCGTGGTTCAGGATCCTGGCGTTGGATACTTTGGTGAATTCCGTGATCCCTTTGTATGGAAAGAGAATGAAGAATGGATCATGCTCGTCGGCACGGGGATAGAGGGACAAGGCGGAACCGCGATGGTCTACCGCTCTGCAAACTTGACCAACTGGACGTGCGAAGGCCCACTGTACGTAAGTAATTATGAGAAATATCCTTACCTTGGCGTTGTATGGGAGCTGCCAGTACTGCTGCCGTTAAAGCGTAATGGTGAGGAAACAGGCAAACATATTTTGCTGATTAGCCCATGGGGGCCTGAGGCTAAAGTAGAAGTGAATTATTGGATAGGCGCATGGGATAATGCGCGTTACCAGTTCATTCCGGATCATGAAGAGCCGGGACTCATCGATGTAGGTGATTTCCATTTCACCGGTCCGAGCGGCATGGTGGATCCCGTAACAGGAAGAACGCTTCTATTTACGATTGCACAGGGTGAACGTACACCTGAAATCGATTACGATTGCGGGTGGTCGCACGGCGCTGGCATGCCGATCAGCTTGACTCTAAGAGAGGATGGGCTGCTTGGGATCGAACCCATTGAGGAAATGCATCAACTCCGGGGGATAGAGCTTCTGAACGTACGGGATCTTAGTTTGGAGGAAGCGAATGAGAGCTTGCAGCACATTCGGAGTGATACGTTTGAGATAGAGCTAACATTTGGTTCAGTAGCAGAGCACCAATATGGAATCACGTTAAGACGATCACCAGATGGAGAAGAGGAGACCGTTCTCTTCTATGATCAAGATCGAGAGCGGCTTGGCGTGAATCGAAATAAAACGACGTTAGATACGCGTGAACGAACGACTGGCATTCAAGAGGGGCTGCTTGAGCTTCACGGTGAACCGCTGCAATTGCGGGTGTTCGTAGATCGTTCATTGATCGAGGTCTACGCCAACGGGCTAAAAAGCTTAACAACACGCGCCTACCCATCTAGACTAGACGCACTAGGGTTGCTTTTGCACGGGGATCGAGACATTCGAATCACCTCCATGCGAATATGGGAGATTAAACCGGCATTTCAGGTGTCGATGTAGAGAAAAAGTGGATGAACAATATCGGGAGGTAGAGAGAGCGATGTATGATATCGTTGCATTAGGTGAAGTGTTAATCGACTTCACACCAGCTGGAAACTCAGAGTTAGGTTATGCTTTATTTGAACGCAATCCTGGAGGCGCGCCTGCCAATGTGCTGGCTGCCTTAGCCAAGTGGGGCAAGCGGACTGGCTTCATCAGCAAGGTTGGATCGGATATTCATGGTCATTATCTAGTGGATACGTTGAGAGAGTGCGGCATGGATACGCAGGGCGTAGTGATGAGCAGCGAAGCAAATACGACGCTGGCATTTGTTCAATTGGATGCGAGTGGCGACCGCTCCTTTAGCTTTTATCGTAAGCCTGGAGCTGACACCTTGCTGACGGAAAATGAGGTGCTCCTCGATATGATCGCGCAGTCGAAGTTATTTCACTTTGGCTCGTTGTCCATGACGAATGAGCCATCGGCCTCCGCGACAAGGAAAGCCCTCCTGTTCGCCAAAGAAAATGGCTGCACGGTATCGTTTGATCCCAATTTGCGAATTCCGCTTTGGGACGATTTGGAGCATGCCAAACGTATGATGGAATATGGCTTGGCGCATGCTGACATCGTGAAAATATCCGAAGAAGAACTCATTTTCCTAACGGGTGCTGCGAATCTTGAAGAGGGATCACGCATGCTATATGAAACCTTTGGCCCTTCTATCATTTTAATTACGCTGGCTGAAAAAGGTGCTTTTTACCGATTCGGTCAAGTAACGGGGAGCGTTAGTGGTCATACAGTAGATGCCATAGACGCTACAGGTGCGGGGGATGCGTTCTTTGGAGGTTTCCTTAACAGTTGGATGGATTCTAATCAAGCCATTCACACAATGAGTGAAACTGAAATTCGAAGGATGATCAGCTTTGCCAATGCAGCAGGTGCCTTAGCGACAACCCGAAGAGGGGCTATACCGGCGATGCCGAGCCTAGAAGAGATACGAAAGGTGACGAAGCATCATGATAACAGCTAACAATCAAACCAAATTCCGGCCGCAGCTTCATTTCACACCGAAAGATCAGTGGATGAATGACCCGAATGGGATGGTATTTTATGAGGGGGAGTATCATCTTTTCTATCAATACCACCCCGAAAGTACAGTTTGGGGACCTATGCATTGGGGTCACGCTGTCAGTCAGGATCTGGTTCACTGGGAGCATCTTCCCATAGCGCTTGCGCCTGATGAACACGGTGCTATTTTTTCAGGCAGCATAGTGGTAGATAAGCACGATACGAGCGGCTTTTTTGGCGGTAAGTCAGGTCTAGTTGCTATTTTCACACATCATGATACGAAGCCGGGGACTGATCTAACAAGGCAAAGACAAAGTCTTGCTTACAGCATGAACCGAGGGCGGACGTGGACAAAATACGCAAACAACCCCGTACTAACGGAAGAAGATCTGCCTGATTTTCGTGATCCCAAAGTATTCTGGTACAATCCTCAGCGAAGCTGGGTGATGGTCATTGCTGCGGGCGACGAGGTCCGATTTTACAAATCACCGAATTTGAAAGATTGGACCTATTCGGGTGAATTTGGGTTAGGACAAGGCTCGCATGACGGCGTTTGGGAATGTCCAGATTTATTCGAACTGCCTGTAGATGGCGATACCATCAACAAGAGATGGGTGCTTATTGTTAGCATTGGAGAAGATGCCAACTTTGTGGAAGGATCACGCACGCAGTATTTCATTGGTTCTTTCAATGGGGATACTTTTGTCCCAGAAGAATCTCCGGCTCCACTTCTTTGGCTGGATCACGGGAGAGATAACTACGCGGGCGTCACGTGGTCAGACGTGCCTGAACAGCAGGGAAGACGCCTGTTTATCGGATGGATGAACAATTGGAAATATGCCAATGTGATTCCAACCTTCAATTGGAGAGGAGCGATGACGCTTCCTAGAGAGCTAACACTTACGGCGGAATTGGAGGGAGTTCGGCTCCTTCAAAAGCCTATTCGTGAGTTCCAGGCTCAAAGGCGGAGTGAACAGAGTTGGGCAGCCTTTGAGCTGAGCAATTCAGAATTAACGATAACTCATGGCGATTTGCTTGAAATCATCGCTGAATTTGAGTTTGATGATGAGTTAGAATTTGGTTTGAAGCTAAGAGCCTCCGAATCAGAGGAAACAATCGTTGGATATAGCACTCATGAGCAACAGCTGTTTATTGATCGCAGTCGTTCTGGAGCTATTGATTTTCATAGCGATTTTGCATGCAAGCACAGCGCTTTATTAAAAGCGGAGACTGGAAACGTTAAACTGCATATTTTCGTGGACAGATCGTCCGTCGAAGCTTTTGCGAATGACGGGAAACTCGTCATGACGGATCAGATTTTCCCATTATCCTCGTCAACAGGCATAAAACTGTATGCGAAAGATGGGAGCGTTAAGGTTAAATCCCTAACGATTTATATGCTTAATTCTATATTTGATTAAGGTTATTCCTATATATTAAGAGAGCTAGTTCTTCGAACAACAGAAGAACTAGCTTTCTTATTTATTTCTATTCGAATGCTCGACGAACACTGACTTTGTATTTAAGTATGATGCTATAATAAGACTAGCAAAAATATAATAAGAACAGGAGCAAGTAATCATGTTACATATCGGTATTATCGGTACAGGCGGGTTCAGTAAGATGCACGCAAAAATTTTAAATGAAATGGAAGACGTGCAGATCCAAGCGGTATGCGGGACGAGTAAGGCAAAAGCGGAGGAGTTCGCTTCAGCATACAGCATTCCCTCCAGCTATGAAAATGTTAGTGAGATGTTGGACTCGGAACGCTTGGATGCCGTATATATTCTAGTACCGCCAATGTCGCACGGGGAATTTGAAATCGAGCTAATTGAAAAAGGCATTCCTTTTTTTGTTGAAAAGCCACTTGGTGTGAATGCTGAGCAGCCCTATCAGATTTTAACCGAATTACGCAAGAAACCCCTGATTACGTCCGTAGGCTATCATTTTCGTTATACAGATACAGTAAGTCAGATGAAACAATTGTTGAGCCAGCAAAATGTCGGCATGATTACAGGCAATTGGATGGGAAATATGCCTCAGGTTGCATGGTGGAGAGATCAAGAGAGATCAGGCGGACAATTCATAGAACAAAGCACACATTTGGTCGATATTCTGCGTTACTGTATTGGAGATATTGAAGAAGTCTACGCTTTGTATGGCAATCAAGTGATGCACAAGCAATTTGATGGGGTAACAGCAGCTGATGTAGGAACGGTGACCTTGAAATTTAGCAGTGGTGTTATCGCTAATATTTCTAATACGTGTGTACTGCCAAGCGGTTTGGGCAAAGTGGGTATTACCTGCTATACGCAGGAGGGCATGCTGGAGTGGGATACGGAGCGTTTGAAATTGATCGAAGCTCATGCAACCTCTGAAATTAAAAGATTGGTTAATCCCTATTACGTAGAAAATGAAGCCTTCATTCATGCATTGAAAACAGGGGATACCGGGCGTATTCTTTCTGATTATGAGGATGCTTTTAAGACACAACAGGTAACTGTTGCTGCATTGGAATCAGCGAAATCGGGATTGCCCGTTCGCATTGTTTAAGTAAAGAAGCATACTTAACAGTGAAAATATCATTGTTAAGTATGCTTTTTTTTTAATGAAAGCCATAGTAAACTTATAGAATCGGAATTCATATTCCGTTTAATTGACGGTTAACCAAGTTGCATGATATTATCGATGTGTAATGCGGAATGTTAATTCCTTTTGGTTTAATTATCATTCATGGAAGAGTAAATTATTATTAATTAACAAAGAATATAAATAAGGATTTGGACTTTTATGATAATAATCATCATTATTGTTATATTTCTGATTTCCGCAATCTTGCATTATAAAAAGACAATAACCGATAGAAATCTAACGCTTATTTGGCTTTTGGCAATTATTTTTGCTGGAATATTCAAATGATCACTTAGAAGGAGAGATTTTGATGAATAAAATGCTTGTTATAAATGCTCATCCCAAAGTAGATTCTACATCATCTTTTAGTCTGCAGGTTTTAAACCATTTCTTGAAGGTGTTTAAGGAACAAAATCAAACGGAGACCATTGAACAAATTAATCTTTATGATGATCATGTTCCTTCCGTTGATCGTACGGTCCTAAGTGCATGGGAGAAGTTGGCAAAAGGAGAGCAGTTAACTGACGAAGAGCAAGAGGTTACTAGTCGGATGTCTGAAATACTAAAGCAATTCAAAAGCGCGAATAAATATGTCATTGTCATGCCATTGCATAACTTTAACATTCCATCCAAGCTCAAAGATTATATGGATAATGTCCTTATAGCCCGTGAAACTTTTAAATATACGGATACCGGCTCAGAGGGCTTGTTAAAGGACGGCCGCAGCATTCTTGTCATTCAAGGAAGCGGCGGGGTATATACCAATAATGATTGGTATACAGAAGTTGAATACTCTCATAAATACCTCAAATCCATGTTTAATTTCATTGGACTTGAGGATTACCAAATCATTAGAGCTCAAGGAACTGCATTCCTAAATCGAGATGAAATATTAGCGAATGCCAACAAAGAAGCTGAAAAAGCTGCTGAGCGTTTATCTGGTGTTTCTGTGTAATTTAAATGAATTCAAATGATTTATTGAGGCTGCTGTCCAATGACACAAAAGTGCCTACATAATTTTATAGTAGTCTTACGACACAAATTCACCTACTGCGGCTCTGACAATAGATATCTGTTATGTAACATCGGGTCGTTGATCGGAAAGTTTGAAAATGGAATTGGCGTGTTTAATCAAGTGGTAGAAACACCAGACGGAAAACCGCTGCACATGAGATTCACTTGGGATGAGATCACGGAGGATACCGCTCGCTGGCAACAAGCTTTTTCGTTTGATGACGGCAAAAACTGGGATACCAATTGGATTATGGAGTTTACGAGAAGATAACCGCTCATACACCCAACTTCTTGCACGTAATCGAAGACGTATGTGTAAGGTGCAACAAAGAAGGTCTTTATTCCTCAACTGCCTCAAAAATGATGAATACATTAGAGGGGCTGCTTTTTCATGGGTATATGCATCTATCTACCAATGGCAGGCTTCCACTAAAGGGAACGTAGAGGCGCTATTTGCGTGAAATATGCTCAAATTCAAGAAAAGAGGAACGTAGTGACTCTATTTCGTTGATTTTAGCTTCGAATAGCTCTAATTGCATTGAATAACGTCCTCTCGTTCCGCTAATTCAATTTTCAGCTCATTTCATCCACTTTAGCGGCTTGTAGTTCCGTTAAGAACAACGCTGACCCCCAAAAAAGGTCCTCCCCCTAATGGTGGAAGTCCTTATTGCTTTACAAGCCCTAATAGAATCATGTCGGAAACCGTTTCTGTAATTTTCTCCGCGGGAACATGCTCTTTTAATTTTAGAATGAGATGGGGGTTAATCATGTTGATAATGAGCAATTCCAGCAGTTTCGGATCGCCTTCTCTAAATAATTCTTCTTCTTGGCCTTGTAGTATAATATCTAGCACGCTGCCCTCTATAGCGGTTAATAGGGAGGCTTTCATTTCATCGCCCAATTCACCTATCGTTGCCAAATGAAGCCCCATACTATGTATTTTTCCATATTGTAAGTGCGAAGCTGAGAAGATTTCAAATAATAGTCGGATTTTTTGATCAGCGGGCATGTCCATTTTGACGACTTGCAATTGCTTTTCTTTAATTTTTTGGAAAATGTCGGTGACTACAGCAGTGGCTAACACGGTTTTATTGGAAAATCGCCGATGGACAGTTCCTACGCCTACCCCTGCTTCATTCGCAATTTCTTCGATGGTAGCGTCATAGCCTTTCATAGCGAAAACTTTATAAGCAGCAGTTAGAACTCTTAGTGTATTTTGATTGGCATCTTTACGATTGCTTGGCGTTGATAAATCCGAACCCTTTAGTGGCATCTGCGAGCTCCTTATCGTATGTGTTGTTAGTAACCGGAATGTGAATTCCTTTTATATTATACAGTAGTTATAGACCGGTGTATAACTGCTAATCCTTGCAGAAGTGGAAAACGGCTGACCCTGTATGAATAACAGGGCCAGCCGTTTATTTATTACAATCTTACTGCTATCTTTGATGTGCTGGGTTCTGGAGTTAGCACGATGCCGATTGCTGATTTTGTCCAAGATGCGCCTTCTACGGATGAGATTTGATTGAAGCCTCTCAGTACAAGGGTATAAGGTTTCGTTCCGCCTTGAACAGAAATGTCGATCAGCTCATTCATTCGGACTGCTTCTACGGTTAATTGCAGATTAGCTTGTACATCATAAATTGACGTTTCCGCGGCTGCTCCATCCCCCAGTTCAAATAAATGAAGAGATACACCATCCGCATAATCGTAATCGGGCTTCTGCTCATTTGCTCCTATGGCAAGCAGCGTATTCGGTTTAACTAGCAAGGGCAGCGTCATATAGCCATGAGTTTCCTCCTGCCATTTCCCGCCTTCAACAACTCTTCCGCTGAAGAAATCGGTCCAACGTCCTTCGGGAACATAGTACATCACAGTTCCTTGCTCATTAAAGATTGGGGCAACGAGCAGGTCATCTCCTAACATGTACTGCGTATCCAGGTGATGAGTGGACGGGTCTGATGCGAAATCAAGCACCATTGCGCGCATCATCGGTATCCCCATTTCTGTAGATTGGATAGCACTTGCAAACAGATAGGGCATTAACGTGCTTTTTAGCTTTGTAAAATGTCGGAGAACATCGACCGCTTCTTCGTCAAACAGCCATGGAACACGGTAAGATTCATTGCCGTGCAGACGGCTGTGCGAAGACAGCAGGCCGAAGGCTACCCAGCGTTTATAAATATCGGGCGGGGCTGTTTTTTCAAAACCGCTAATGTCATGGCTCCAGAATCCGAAACCGGATAAACCGAGGGAAAGGCCTCCGCGAAGCGACTCCGCCATGGAGTCGTAGTTGGCCGAGCAGTCGCCGCCCCAGTGTACGGGAAATTGCTGCCCTCCGGCCGTAGCAGAGCGGGCAAATAACATAGCTTCGTTCTTGCCGAGTTTTTCTTCCAGTACTTCAAATACGGCTTTATTGTAGAGGAATGTATAGTAGTTATGCATTTTCAATGGATCCGAACCGTCGTGGTATTTGACATCGGTCGGGATGCGCTCGCCGAAATCCGTTTTGAAGCAATCCACGCCCATATCGATCAGCCGTCTTAAATGACCTTTGTACCATTCCGTGGCTTCCGGATTGGTGAAATCGACAAGCCCCATGCCGGCCTGCCAGAGATCCCACTGCCAAACGTGATCATCCAAGGTTTTGACCAAATACCCCTTGTCCATGCCTTCTTGAAAGAGCGGTGATTTCTGGCCAATGTACGAATTGATCCAGACACATATTTTCAGTCCCTTGTCCTTAAGCCGTCCCAGCATTCCTACCGGATCGGGGAACATATCGGCATCCCACTCAAAGTTGGTCCATTGATATTCCTTCATCCAGAAACAATCAAAATGGAACACATGCAGCGGAAGGTCTCGTTCAAACATGCCGTCAATGAAACTGTTCACGGTAGCTTCATCATAATCTGTCGTGAAGGAGGTTGTTAACCACAAACCGAACGACCATGCCGGCGGCAGAGCGGGTTTGCCGGTAAGCTTCGTGTAATTATTTAGAACATCTTTTAGCGTTTTGCCGCCAATAATGAAATACTCCACACTTTCGCCTGGTACGCTGAACTGGACTTTGGACACAACCTCAGATCCGACTTCGAACGATACGTGTTCGGGATGATTGACGAAAACACCGTATCCTTTACTAGATAAGTAAAAGGGCACATTTTTGTAGGCTTGTTCACTGCTCGTGCCGCCATCTTCATTCCAAATATCTACGGTCTGCCCGTTCTTCACTACATTTGTAAACCGTTCTCCGAGTCCGTAAATATGCTCACCAATACCAAGCTCAAGCTGCTCGCGAAAGTAAATCTCTTTGTTAGCTGTCGTAATATGTCCCGCACCTTTGCTGTTGGTGCCAGTTAGACGCCGGCCTTCGAAAGAAAATTCAGCTCCCCACGTACTATGTTTGTTGGCTTTTACGCTTAATCCGCCGGATGTCATGGTCACATGATCGTTACTGTCATCGATTGAAACCGGAGTCTGCGGATTATCGAACAATTCAAAAGCGGGTCCTTGCGAACGTTTGCCTGCATGATGTGTCCAACGTACACGGATGATATCGGGAAGGGGCGAGCTCAGTTCACATGTCAGCATCGCACCATTTAAAGTATCCCCTTTTCGCTGAATCTTCCGTGCGGCAGCATATACAGTCAGACTGCTATCTTCTTGATGAACATCGCGGACATCGACAGGATTAAGAACGGTGTACCCTTCTTTTGCCATCCAATAACCGTTAGAAAATTTCATTACCATCATCCCTTCAAAGTGTTGTAATATAATTATATTGATTTAAAAACTCCATTCCTTTCGGTATATTGTGAAATAATATCAGTATTTTGACATACGATTTGAAATTTTCTAAGGGGGGACTGCCGCCATGCAGCAAGCCAATTTAAAAGAGGACCGCATTCACGGTGATCCGCTTTATCCAATTCGAGTGTATGAAATCTGCTGCCAGCCAGGGGAAGAACTGCTTGATCTCCATTGGCATGATGAGCTGGAATTTCTCGTGCTTACCAAGGGTAAGGCCGTATTCCGTGTTTCTATGGATGACTATGAATTGGAAGCCGGCGAAGCGATTTTCGTGAATTCCGGTCAGCTTCATTCTGGTCGTATATCCACAAACGAAGAATGCTGCTTCACCGCTGTGGTGTTTCATTCGGATATATTGGGAGGCGAGAGGTTTGATCTCGTTCGTGAGAAATATATTAATCCGCTAATCCAGCAGAAATTTGTCACTCCTGCCCATATCACCCATCATACTGCTGAGGAGAGGGAGCTATTAGCGTTGTTGCTGCAAGTGTTCGAGTTGAATATTAATGAAAGGCCGTTATATGAGCTTTCTACAAAAGCATTGCTACAATTGATCATTTCAAAGCTAATTATGCTGGGAGGTCCTGCTTTTCGTGAGCTTCCGCTTTCCGTCAACCCTACGCACATAGATCGATTAAAGCTGATTATCGAATATATGCAAGTAAACTATAGCAGCCCAATTCGATTGGAGGACCTCGCGGCGATCGTTTCTTTTAGCGAGTCTTATTTCTGCCGATACTTCAAGGGTTTTACAGGAAAAAGCCCACTGGAGTACTTGAACCAAGTGCGCGCACAGCGAGCGGCTTTACTCCTGAAGGATACCAACAAAAAGATTACAGAGATTTCGCTTGATGTCGGCTTCAATACGTTGAGTTATTTTATAGGTGTGTTTAAAACGCATTTTGGTCATACACCTTCTGAATACCGAAAAAGATTAAGGACAAGTGAGGGAGTGGGTTGATATTCACGAAACATTGTTTCTAGTTGAATTAAGCCTGATCGGGGGAGTGATTATCGTTGTTTGTTAAGATGCAGGAGAATGTGAAGTCATTTCTGTACGATTATTTAACGTTGAAAAAGAGGATTTTTATTATTTTCTTATGCAGTACATTAATTCCATTTATTTGTATCGTTCTTATCTCCTATTACGCGATTTATTCCATACTTACTAATAAAATTCAGAGCGGTATTCAAAGTAATTTAAAACAAGTTGAGCTTTCCTTAGAAAGCACGATAAGCAATTTGAATCATGTCTCCCAGCAGCTTGCTTTTGCAGGAAGTGTGGGCAAGAAGTTGGATCAAATGTTATCGCTTCCACCCAGTCAATCGTTCGAACGCTCGCAAATGATAAGCGAATTAAAAGATGAATTAAGCTTAGTCACCTTTACCAATCCCAATATTGGTTTAACCTTATACTATTTTCAAAATGACCATACGTACGATCTCGAAAATTCGGGCGTAAAGGAGAATTTTTCCCCTGAGAAGCTGCCATTGCTTGCAGAATACTCGGGAATTTCTTATTATGGTCCTCATTTAAGCAACAATCAATTTGATAATAATTTTGTTTTATCTGCACGAAGGAAAGTGGATTTACCGCAGCGTGATGATGTCTATGTCTACATTGAAACGGGGTTTCATCTCACGCAAAACATTCTGAATAATGATCAATTTGGCGGAACGAATTCCCATGTTTTCCTAGATAATGACGGGAGAATCGCGTATAGCGAGCTTCCCAATACATTTGTGAAAGATACGATATTCCCCAACTTTTCTAAAGAAAAAACCTTTGGCACCTATAATGAATTTTACTGGTTTAGGCAGGCAAGCAACCAAGGCTGGAGTATCGTGTCTGTCATTCCAAAAGCAGATTACAACAAAGAAATGAACCAGTGGTTTGTTCAAATCATGCTGTTTTCGCTCCTTTTTCTAGGGATGAGTTTACTCATGGCTTGGCTCTTATGGAAGATGGTATACCTCCCTTTGAATGGCTTTAATAGAGAAATCAAGCTGATGGCACAAAATCGAGTCCAGGCTGTTACAGTACGAACCAAAATACCGGAGTTTGATTTTCTACTGCATCAATTTAGGCAAATGAGAGAACAGATATGGAATTTATTCGCCGAAGTCGAACGGAAAGAGAAGCGAAGAGTGGATCTTGAGGTAGAAAAGCTGCTCTATCAAATTAATCCCCATTTTTTAATGAATACGTTGGATACTGTGCATTGGTTAGCTGTCATGAACGGTCAGAACGAAATCGATCGTCTTGTATCCTCATTAAATAAGCTGCTGCATTATAATTTAGGCAAGCTGGGACAGGCCTCAACCATTTATGAAGAAATCGAAGCCTTAAAGCAATATTTGATTTTACAGCAAATTCGCTATGATTTTAAGTTTGATGTTCAGATGAATGTCGATGAGGGGGTATGGAACATGCCGATTCCTCGCTTTATCCTCCAGCCGCTTGTCGAAAATTCACTTTATCACGGGTTAAGTGATGATGGGTATATTAAGGTTGATGTCAGTTTAACGAATACGATTCAGATCTCGATTCATGATAACGGTTCTGGGATGTCGGAGGAAACGATTGATAACCTATTACACAATCCGGAAGTTGAAAACAAAAAGGTTGGTATGGGGATTGGCTTAAATTATGTTAAGCGGATGCTTGAATCCCAATATGGCGAGCAGGCGGACCTGAGCATCAAGAGTGTTATTGGAAAAGGGACAACCATCCTTGTTTCCTTACCTATTATGGAGGTGAACCCCCGTCATGATTAAAGTGATGATTGTCGATGATGATAAATTGGTTCGCAAAGGTCTTATATCAGCCATGCCTTGGCACGATTTTGACATGGAGGTTGTCGGGGAAGCAAGTAATGGCGAGAAGGCCTTGGAATTTATAGCAGCGAACGCGATAGATTTATTGCTGACTGATTTAGCGATGCCTGTTATGTCAGGGATCGAATTACTGAAAATCGTGAGAAAGCAATATCCAAGCATTTATACCGTCGTGCTGACCTTTCATCAGGATTTTGAATATATCCAAGAGGCACTGAGACTTGGTGCTATTGATTATATTGCCAAGGTTCAGCTAGAAAAGGAGCGCTTTGAGGAAGTGTTGGAGCGGATCTACACGCGGATTAAGGAGGAGCAGAAGCATGCCCCTAATCCACATGATATCTTTTATGATAATGAGTCCTCTCATGGCATAGGTTCTTCGGTTCATGAAGGGGACAATCAACTGGTAGCAGTTCAAAAAGACTTAAACGTAGTGAAAGAGCAATGGTCGGGTCATGAATGGGTCTATCAAGATAACCTATTTACAACACATATCCATGATTTGAAGCAGCTGCGGTTACCTCAAACGAAGCTGATCGGGTTGTTATATGCGTTAATCGATAAATGGAATCTTTTATTTCATCCAGTTGAGTTGGCGACAATCCAATTGCCTGATTCTTTTGAAAGCTGGTATGAGGTTGAGGAATGGTTGATGGCTACTCGTGAAATGATTCGCAAGGCGATCGATAAACCTTCTTTTTCACAAGAGGTTGTAGACTGTGTGATGAAAGCTGTTTACATCGCGAATGAAGAAATGAAAGAGCAAATTACGGCCGCGAGCATTGCGAAACGGGTAAATATGAGTAGAAGCTACTTCAGCCAGTGCTTTAAAGAAATTGTAGGCATTAATTTTAGTGAGCATTTACGTCACAAACGTATAGAGAAAGCAAAGGAGTATCTGCTGTATACGAACAAAACGATTCTCTGGATTGCTGAGAACGTTGGATATATGGATGAAAAGTATTTTAGCCGCACCTTTAGGGAGCAAACTGGTCTGTTACCAAGCGAGTATCGGCAGAAGAATGTAACGGGTAGAGAAATGTCCGAAAATTAGTGGGTCAAATGCTGTGAGTTCATGTGAAAAAGGGGATTAACGCCGAATTCTCGGTCATTTACCCCTCTACATGTGTAACCGTTTTCCATCCTTGCAGCCTGATGTTTCGTGATACTTTTAAGACGTAGATAAATTCTAAATGCGAAAGAAGGGGCTTTAAATGAGAAAATCTAAAAAAAGCATACTGCTGTTACTGGCAGGGATGCTAGTCGTATTATCCGCATGCTCTGAAAAGGCGAAGCAATCACCCGCAGCTTCGACTACACCTGCACAAACGGGAGCAGCGCAAACAGCAGCTGCGCCAACTGAAGCGGGGCCATTCGCCAAATCGGCCAAACCGATTACGATTAAAATTGGTAAAGATGTAGATGCTTCCGATAAGAGCTTGCCAGCGGGAGACTCGCCTGAAAACAACCCGTATACCCGTTATATCAAAGAAAACTTGAATATCGATACGAAAATTGTTTGGCAGGCTGCCAGCGGTAAGGATTACGACCAAAAAGTGAATTTATCCATTGCCAGTAACGATTTGCCGGATGCGTTGGTTGTGAAAGATACACAGTTCAGACAAATGGTAAAAAGCGGTCAACTCGCGGATCTAACCGAGGTTTATAATAAATACGCCTCGCCAGCGATCAAACATATCATTGAAACGACGCAAGGGCTTGCGCTTAAATCGGTTACTGTAGATGGGAAGATGTATGCCCTTCCTAACGTAACGACAGAGTCAGATATGGTTCATATGATGTGGATTCGCAAGGATTGGTTGGACAAATTAGGCCTTCAACCGCCTAAAACCATCGACGAATTAGAAAAAGTAGCCAAAGCTTTTGTCGAACAAGATCCTGACGGGAATGGAAAAGCCGATACCATTGGCATAACAGGTCCGCAATTAGGCGGTTTACTGAATGCCGATTTTATCAATCCCAATAATAATAACTATGGTTTCGACCCTATCTTTTCTTCGTATCATTCCTACCCAGGATTTTGGCTAAAAGGTGCAGATGGTAAAACAGCCTATGGCTCCCTTCAGCCGGAAACGAAGCAAGCTCTCTCGAAGCTGCGTGATCTTTATTCCAAAGGCTTGATTGATAAGGAAATGACCATTCGGAAGGATGCTCAGGAACTGATCAAGAATGGGACTTCAGGCATTTATTTTGGACTATGGTGGGCTGGCGGGTATGGTCCATTAGCCGATGCGATTAAGAATAATCCGAAGGCAAATTGGCAAGCTTATACGGCTCCATTGGATGTGAATGGTGAATTCACACCGCACATGGGGAACCCGTCCAATCAATATCTGGTTGTTCGTAAAGGTTATGAGCATCCGGAAGCCGCTATTCAAATGGAAAATCTGTTGCTGCGCGATGAATCCAAATTCGATGTCAAAGTGGCAATTGGAAACTATCCTTTACGTGTTGTTTTTGCCCCAATGGATGAGATGGATGTCACTTACAAGATGATGAAAGAAGTTCTTGCAGGCACCAAAAAGCCGGAGGATCTAGATATCCCAGGATATAAATTACTAAAAGCCGATGCTGAAAAAGTGAAAAAAGTAAAACTCGAGCCTTATGACAAGAATGATATTCAATACTGGGATCCTAACGCCGATTTAGGTACATGGAAGCGTATGTATTCTACATTCGTAGGGATATCCCCGCTGCAGCAGCCGTTTAAGAAAACCTACAGCGTGACCTATTCGCAGACGAAAACCATGGAAAGCAAATGGGCTTCACTGGATAAATTAGAGAAGGAAACGTTCCTCAAAATTATCATGGGAGCTGCGCCGCTGGATTCCTTTGATAAGTTCGTACAAGATTGGAAGAAGCAGGGCGGAGATCAAATTTTGGCTGAAATCGATGAGAGTATCAAACAGTAAGAAAGCATGGAGGCGTCAGAGAACTCTGGCGCCTTTCCCTTACAATAGAGAGAATGGAAGTGATCGGTAGGATGGTTACGAAGGGGTTTGCCAAACATTACTATCTCATGCTTCTTCCTGGATTTATCTGGTTGACGCTGTTTAGTATCGTTCCTATGTTCGGGATTGTCATTGCTTTTCAAGATTTTAATCCGGGTCTAGGCATGTTTCATTCCGATTGGGTCGGTTTGGAAAATTTCAAATATATGTTCACGCTTAACGATAGTAAAACAGTGTTTTTTAATACGTTATTTATTGCCGTTATGAAAATTATCGCGAATATGATTGTTCCGCTTATCTTCGCTTTATTACTGAATGAATTACGCATTGCGTTTTTGAAAAGATGGGTGCAAACAATTGTTTATTTACCGCATTTTTTATCATGGGTCATTCTTTCGGGTATCTTGTTGGACGTATTGTCTTATAAAGGACCCGTTAACAGCATCTTGGGCATATTCGGTATTAGCCCGACTTTGTTTTTTGGCAAAGCAGAATTATTCCCTTTTATCATCGTGGGGAGTGATGTGTGGAAGGAATTCGGATTTAACACGATTATTTTTTTGGCGGCTTTAACGGGAATCAATCCGGCTTTATACGAAGCGGCTGCCATTGACGGCGCCACTCGCTGGCAGCGTTTACTTCATGTCACACTGCCTGGCATTATGACAACGGTCATTTTACTTTCTGTGCTCAGCCTAGGTAATGTCCTAAATGCTGGATTTGACCAAATTTTCAACCTCTATAATCCTCTTGTCTATTCGAGCGGGGATATTATTGACACATGGGTCTATCGGACAGGGTTATTGAATCTCCAGTATGGATTGGCAACGGCAATGGGACTATTAAAATCAGTCATCAGTTTTCTTCTCATTACAACTTCCTATTTCCTAGCTGCTAAGTTTGCAAATTATCGTATTTTTTAATATAAAGGAGCATGAAAATGGTCAAAGAAACAACAATCGGCTCCAGAGTATTCGATCTTTTCCTTATCGTGCTGCTGGTTGGCATAGCGTTATTATGTGTTCTTCCTTTATGGTATACCCTTGCTGTCTCGTTAAGTGATAACGCAGCAGCATCCTCGGGGCAAGTTGGCTTGTGGCCGGTGGGGTTTAATTTTAACTCTTATCATGAGATCATGGGTGACAGTAAGTTTTTTAACTCGTTCTGGATTTCCATACAGCGAGTCGTGTTGGGATCAAGTCTTAACTTCGTGATTATTATTCTGATGGGTTACCCCTTATCCAAAAATGCGAAGGACTTACCGTTTAGAAATGTGCTAATGTGGATTTTGGTGTTTACCATGTTATTTAATGGAGGATTAATTCCTTGGTATCAAACGGTTAAATCTTTAGGCTTGATCAATAACATCTGGGCGCTTGTTCTAGGGAACAGTGTACCGATTTTTAGTGTGATTCTGGTCATTAACTATTTCCGTAATCTGCCTAAGGAATTGGAAGAGGCGGCACTTGTCGACGGTGCGGGGCCTTGGTATATGCTTATCAAAATTTTCATTCCACTGGCGGTTCCCGTGTTGGCAACTGTAACTTTGTTCAGTATCGTCTATCACTGGAATGAGTTTTTTAATGGCCTTGTGCTGATGTCGAATGCGGATCATTACCCGCTGCAAACTTACATTCAGCAATTGGTCGTTATTGTGGATGCTAATACCATGACCGCGGAACAAATACAGAAGATGAGTGAACTTTCTAATCAGACCTTGAACGCGGCTAAAATCTTTATTGCTATGATCCCGGTTCTCATCATATATCCGTTTCTCCAACGATTTTTTATTCATGGGATTACGTTGGGGTCTGTTAAGGAATGATCAAGCCAGGGGCTATGCTAAGGGTATCCGGAATTTGCCCGAGGAGACGAGGAAATACCTGAAAACACAGGGAAGAGGAACGAGGGCGAAGAATCACTCGAAGTTGTGTAAGCGGAACGAGGAACGAAGAAGCACTCGAAGTTGGGTAAACGGAACGAGGGGCGAAGAAGCACCCGAAGTTGTGTAAGCGGAACGAGGAGGCGTTATTTGGGTGAAAACGCCCGAAATCGTGGGGAAGCGGAACGTAGAGGCGTTATTTCGCGTTTTTTGCCTCTGGAACGTTCAATTTCGCCCGAATAGCATCCTCACGTTCCCCTAATCCGATTTATAGAGCAGATCTCCCGAAATAGCGCATCTACGTTCCGCGAACAAGCATTAAAGTGGCATTCCATTGCCCGTAGTCCGCAAAAGAAAGCAGCACCAAACAAATAAGAAGGACAGTTGGGCGGGTAAAACGTGCATCTCAGCTGTCTTTTTAATTTTCGGTCAAAAAGGCTGTCCTCAAGTAGATTTCTACTTTTGAGACAGCCTTTGGTGTTTTCTACCCTCAAAGAAAGAGATATTAGCGCCTCTAGGGGCTTTATTTTAGATCAAGTATTCATCTGCCTTGAACTGCTTTTGTGCGGATGGAATTACTTGGCATTATTATCGATAACGTGAGAGTTGCCAAGCTGATTAGGGCGCATACGATGGCCATACCGTGCAGCCGCTGTGTGGTGATTTCATGGCTAAAGATGGCGCCAAGTAAACTGGAGGAGAGAATCGTCCCCATAAATCTGGAGGTCATGAACAACCCTGAAGCTATTCCTGTCTCCGCAGCAGATACATAGGAATATAAAGCCGTCTGCAATCCGAGATTTTGGAACCCGCTGCTCAAGCCGAATACGGATAGGACTGCAAATATCGCCAAGGAAGCGGAATGTTCATGAATCAGCAGTATGAGCAGTGAACCCGCTATAACGATAAGCGAACCTGTGATTAGCGGTGTTTTGGAGCCGGAATTGTCAATCCATCTGCCAACCAGTGGCGTAGTGAAAATTCCTAATCCTGATAAGGCCAGCATCATCATGCCAACCTGCTGCGCATCGAATTGCCGGACTTGCTGTAAGTAAGAAGGGATGCTGAACATGATCGAGTAGAACACGATGTTGACACATATAAACTGGAGATAGACCAAACAAACGTTGAGATTTTTTTTCAAAAAGATCACATCAATAAACGGCTGGGTGCGCTTTAACTCAAACTTATAGAATACATAACTCAACACTAAGCTGGTTAAAAGAAACCAGAAGTTGACCCTCTTTTCGAAGGAAAGAAAGAAAAATAGCCAACTGATGATTAGTGCTGCAAAAAGGGCAATTCCCCACAAATCCAGTCCGCCTTTGGCGAGTGACTTGCGCGGGCCGTCTTTCGGAAGAATTCGGATAGAAAGCAGAAAAGCAATGAGGATTACCGGAAAGTTAACAATGAAAATAGCTGGCCAATCCCCATATTGGATCAAAAACCCGCCAATAGACGGACCGAGGGCCGCCGACGTGGAAGAAAAAATCGACATCACGCTTAGTGCCCTAGCTTGATTATCTGTAATACTACTGCGAATAATCCCCATTCCGGCTGGGTATAGCGAAGATGTTCCTATCGCTTGAATGACGCGAAAGCCAATAAGCCAGCCAATGCTCGGTGCCAGCGGAGCAAGCAAGGATGACACTGTAACGAGTGCAAGTCCAATTAAAAAGATACGTTTGCGACCAAAGATATCGCTTATCTTCCCCATAATTGGTTGAGCAATGGCGCTGGCCACATAATAAGTCGCGATCAGCCAAGAGATAGCACTATAAGTAACATGGAACTCGGCCTGCAGCCGTGAGAATGCCACTGAAATCATCGACGTATTCAGTGGATTTAAGAGAACTCCAAGGCCAACGGCTGTGATTAGCCAAAGCTGCTTGTTCTTATTAAACATATCATTTCTCTCTTTCTCTTTTTTTAATTCATTATAATCCTATTTAAGTTGGACTGCTTGATAAAAATCGGTCTTTCGCTAGGTGACGTGCTTGTAGGGAAGGACATTTTGTCGCCTCAAGGCTGACTAAAGCCTCATTTACAAAAGGAAAATTATCGGATATATTTAGGTCAATTGATACGAAATGTATCGGACGAGAAGAGGAGTGATATGCTTGAGAAAGTTCAGAAATTCAATAGTCTTCTTCACCATTTGCTTGTTTGTGCTAGCTTTCGGTGTTGTTCTCGCTGCTGCGGAAAGCAGTGATTTCGATGTTTATCTGAAATTAGACGGAATTTCGGGTGAATCTGTTACGAAAGGATATGAAAAGTGGATACAGCTTCAAGATGTTTCATTTGAATTCGAAAATAGTTCTACATTAAACAGCGGTTCAACCACCGGATCGGGTGCAGGGAAAACGGTTCGGAAACCGATGGCTTTCAGTAAAAGTTTTGATCTTTCTTCCGTACCTTTGTTTATGGATATGGTCATGGGAAAAACCATCGAGAAAGGCCAACTTGTCTTCGTTAAGACTGGTGAACAAAGGATACCGATCGTAACTATCGATTTAGAAAAGATTAGCGTTAGTAAATATAACTTAAATAATTTAGAGGAATACATCGAGTTGAATTATGGAGCGATTACCTTTAAATACACAGCCTTAGGACCAGATGGGAAGACCACGAATACGAATACGGGCGGCTGGGATTTTATGAAGAATGTGAAAAAATAAGCTATTCACTTCATTGATTGTCCCAATCCCTTCTGACGGAAGAGGAATACTCTAGCTTAGAGGAAGCCTTGTACGGAAGGAGGAATCCCTTATGCGTTTGGTTGCTAATAAATGGTCGAAGTTCTCCGTTTTGTTGGGGCATGCCGGTGTTGCCAAGCATATTCCTAACATGCGCCGTTTTAGCGCTTCGAACCTGCAGGCCATGCTGCAACAATATGTATTTGTCGTGGCAAAGCCGATCATTGGTACCGGGGGAAGCAGTGTAGTAAAAATCAAAAAAACGGGTAACGGTTATTTGCTGCACAACAGCGGAACGAAACGAACATTTCGTACTTGGAACGAGCTGTTTTCCACGTTAAACCAGATTCGCAAAAACCGCCCTTTTATGCTGCAGCAGGGCATTGATTTAGCAACAATTGACAGTAGGCCGGTAGATTATCGCGTCAAACTGAAAAAAGCAGGTCGGTCTTGGGTCATCCGAGCCGTTGTAGGACGATTGGCGCGTCCTGGACTTTTCGTCACAAACCTTTGCCAAGGCGGCACCTTACTTAAAGGTACTCATGCGCTGCGGCGGACTTTCCCTGCTTCGCTGGTCAAATCCAAAATTGACACGATGTGCGGAGTGGCCCGAACCAGCACGATGCTGCTGGAATCTCGCTATCCAGGCATTGGAATGCTTGGATACGATTTTGGTATCGACAAACATGGAAACGTATGGATTTTTGAAGTGAATACGAAACCTCATTAGAGCTTAAAATTAAAAGGGCTGCCTGATGGCAGTCTTTTGCTTTTCTGCCTTTATCGCTTATTGAGTCTATCTTAGGTCCAGTAAGAATATATTTAATGATTTTACCCCCTCACTATCATCAGATTACCTATCACATAAGAAGTTTTGCATCCATTACAATAGACATACTAGTAAGAATAAGGAGGAGAAAATTGGATGTTATGGACCGTGGAGAAATTACAAGCACGCATAAATGAGTTGGAGTCGTACCGCTATCGCGATGAACGGCGCATAGATAAGTTTCGAATCAAACTGGATGAGGCCGGCACTATTGGAGCGTATCCGTCGGAAGACGGCGAGTGGACGGACATACGTATAGGTGACCGTTGGAATGGCCGCGACGTATACTACTGGCTGGCAGCAGATGTGATGATTCCCGCTGAGTGGGAAGGAAGCAAGGTACTTGGCCGATTCTGCCTTGGACAAACTGGAGGTGGAACGAACAGCGGATTTGAATCGCTGCTATTTCTGAACGGAGAGCCGTATCAAGGCGTAGACTCGAACCATGAGGAAGTTTTTATGCCTGAAGCTGTGATCGGTCAAACTGCTCAGCTGCGCTTCCGCTTGTGGTCAGGGCTAGGGGGATATCAGAGCGACCGCGAGATGGAAAGCCGGCTGGAGCTGGCTTCTGTATGTTGGTTAGATGAATACGCGGATGATTTATACTATACAGCCAAAGCGCTGCTGGAAACGGTCCGTATACTAGACGAAAATCGTCCGGAGCGGCACCAGTTGTTATCGATGCTGGATGAGGCATTCCTGGGGCTCGACTGGTCGAGGCCTGGGAGCGAAGGCTTTTACAACTCAGTCCAAAAGGCGCGCGAACAGCTCCGGCAGGCTTTGTCGCTGATGCCTAAGCTTCACTCGGTTGTGGTACAGTGTATCGGACATACACACATAGATGTTGCTTGGTTGTGGCAGCTGAAGCATACGAGGGAAAAGGCAGCGAGATCATTTTCAACCGTACTGCGTTTGATGGAGCAGTATCCGGAGTATATCTTTTTGCAAACACAGCCGCAGCTGTATGAATATATCAAGTCCGATTATCCGCAAATTTACGAGCGTATCAAGGAACGCATCAAGGAAGGCCGCTGGGAAGCCGGTGGAGCGATGTGGCTGGAGGCGGATTGCAACTTAGCTTCTGGGGAGTCTCTGGTGCGGCAGCTGTTGTATGGGACCCGATTTTTCCGTGAGGAATTCGGTGTGGAATGCAAGTATTTATGGCTGCCTGACGTGTTTGGCTACAGCTGGGCGCTGCCGCAAATTTTACGCAAATCTGGCATCGAATCGTTTATGACGACCAAAATCAGCTGGAACCAATATAACCGGATGCCTCATGACACTTTCAAATGGCGGGGCATTGACGGGACGGAAGTACTGACCCATTTTATTACGACGCCGGATCCCGGTTCGAGCGAAGGGGCCTTTTATTATACGTATAACGGGCAAGTGACGCCCTCATCGGTACAGGGGATTTGGGAAAGCTACCGTGATAAGACGCTCAATACGAATTTGTTGCTTGCTTACGGGTTCGGTGACGGCGGCGGAGGCGTCAATCGTGAAATGCTAGAGATGCGACGCAGGCTGGAC
This sequence comes from Paenibacillus sp. J31P190, assembly GCF_059692075.1. NCBI lineage: Bacteria > Bacillati > Bacillota > Bacilli > Caryophanales > Paenibacillaceae > Paenibacillus > Paenibacillus sp. J31P190. The sequence continues at coordinate 301,044 of NZ_JCAUAS010000004.1, forward strand.
GATATTCCGGGTATTCCCCATGTGAAGACGGGGCGTGCTGACGAGTATTTTAACGAATTGCAGACGAGCATCAGCAACACCAATTCCTACGTGCACACGTGGGATGGCGAGTTGTATTTGGAGCTTCACCGCGGTACTTATACGAGTCAGGCTTACAACAAACGGATGAATCGCAAGCTGGAGCTGCTGTATCGGGAAACGGAATGGATGCAGGTCATGAGCTGTATGTTGAATATACAAGGCCAAGCGACGGATGCCGAAACTTCCCTTGCCCTGCACGAAGGGTGGAAAATTATTTTGCGCAACCAATTCCACGATATTATTCCTGGGTCGTCGATTCGCGAGGTGTATGAGGACAGCAGAGCCGAATACGAAGAGGCGTTAGCTATTGGTCAAAAGGTATGGGATCAGTCAGCATTGCTTTTGACAGCGAGCAGGGAAAAAAGAAGCGAAGTGACGGTGTTCAATAGTTCTCCTTGGGAGAGAACGGATCTCGTTTGCATTCCCGAAGAGCAAACGGAGGAAGCCGGAGTAGGTTGGCACGATGCTTCGGATCGACCACTGGAGGCTCAGCTTGTAGGCGGAAACTGGTGGGTAAACGTAGAGCGGATCTCTCCAATGGGATTCGCTGTCATTCGTCGTAAGGAACTGATCGATCAGCCCGTACAGGCAATTGCAGAGAATAAATTCAAAAAGTTGGATCATGGATTTATAACGCCTTATTATGAAATAGAATGGAATGACTATGGTCAGATTATCCGTCTTTACGATCGAATTGAGCGCCGGGACATACTCGCTGCAGGCGAAACCGGGAATCGATTCGAAGTGTTCGAAGATAAGCCGAAAGGTCGGCATGAGGCGTGGGATATTGACATCTTCTATACGGAGAAAAAGCAGGAAGTGAATCTTCTGACCCGAGTCGAAGTGACGGACAACGGTCCCTTGGCTGCGGTTGTCCGCTTCGAGTGGGCATACATGGAGTCAACCGTGGTGCAAGATATGGTGCTCTATGCATACAGCCGAAGAATCGATTTCCAGACTCACGTGAATTGGAACGAGCAGCGCAAACTGCTGAAAGTAGCCTTTCCGCTGCGAATCCGTGCTACGGAGGCGACTTACGATATTCAATTTGGCAACGTGAAGCGTCCGACCCATTGGAATACAAGCTGGGACTATGCCCGGTTTGAGACGGTGGGCCATCAGTGGGCCGATTTATCCGAACGCGGATACGGCGTCAGCCTCATGAACGATTGTAAATACGGTTATGATGTAAAAGACCATGTGATGCGTCTTACCCTGATCAAGTCCGCTATGGTTCCTGACCCGACAGCCGATCAAGGAGAGCATGAATTTACGTATTCGCTCTTCCCTCATGCTAGCGACTGGTATGACGGTGGAACGGTGCAGTCCGCTTGGTCGCTGAATAATCCGCTATCTTTTGCGCCCGGCAAGCCTGCGGAAGACTCATTCAGCTTGTTTCGCCTATCGAGCGAGCATGTTATGATTGACGCGGTAAAAAAAGCGGAGGATCATGACGCGATTATTCTACGCATTCACGAGTTTGCTGGTATTAGCGGCCAAACGAAAATTTCAAGTGATGCGCGGGTTAAGTCTTGGCAGGAATGTGACCTGCTTGAAAGGCCGCTTGGTGATTGTCAGTACGAATCATTGATTGATGTTCAGCTAAATCCGTACGAGATCAGAACATTTATCATTCATATTCACTAGCTGTAAGCTGAGTATCGGTTACCTCGCACGAACAACATCGATTATGAGAGGAGGTAGACAGAAATGAATTATTATTTAACGAATCAGGAATTGATGGATGCTGGGAAGCATTATCTTCAAGAATATCCAGAGCTTGCAAAGGCATCCATTGAGAATGCGGAGCAAGCATTTAAGAATATGTTTCGAGTTCCCTATACAATGGACATGGATCATTGGGTTTATATGGGCGAACCAATAGATTGGCTGTATAATCCTTCTAAGGATCTCGAATTCACGTGGGTAATCAATCGGCATTGGTACATGTTGGATTTAGGCAGAGCTTATTTGATGACGCAAAAAGAGGAGTACATCCATACTTTTATCAAGCACCTGCGAGGCTGGTGGAAGCAAAATCCTGTTCCGAAGTATCTTTCTTACGAGAAAGCAACTTTTTTTCAACAACCGGGGCCTTGGCGCTTATTGGAGGTGGGCCTTCGTGTTCAATCATGGATATCCGCTTTTAAATACATGGAAGAAAGTCCGGTTATTTCTGATATTTTCCGAGAAGAGTTTCTATTGGCATTAGTTGAACATGCGAATTATTTGACTAGTTATTTGGGGAGCACGGAAATAAATCATGCCATCATGCATATGCAGGGCTTATTTATGATAAGCGTTTTTTATCATGACCATCCTAGAGCCTCGTTTTGGCGTCAGTTTGCAACCGAGCGACTGGAGTTGTGCATGGTTCATCAGATTGGTCCTGACGGCGTACAATGCGAGTTAACGACGCATTATCATAATGGAAGTATTGAGATGTTTGGTGCTCCTTATTTACTAGGGAAGCTATCCGGCTATCCGATGTCGGAATGGTATGCGAACAACCTTCGCAGAATGGGAGCATTCACGCATGCGATGATCAGACCCGATTACGGGTCTACAGCTGCAGGTGATTCCGATCTATTAAGTTCCGGTACGGAGCGTCTTGCCTTACTGGGTGCGATCCTAGAAGATGAGCTATTTATCTCAATGGGCGAAATTAGCGCTGAAATTCTATGGATGTTTGGTAGTGAAAGGTATGAAGCGTTCAAAAAACAACAGCAGTCCTTTAATACGCAGCTTCCAACTACGGTATCTTTCCCTCAAACGGGGTTTTATATCATGAAGGATGAACACCATTATGTATTTTTTGACGCCGCTTCCATGGGGGGGGCTCATGGGCATGCTGATGCGCTAAATTTGGAATGGATGTGGAAGCGTAACTTGCTCTTTCTCGATCCAGGAAGGTATACCTATGAAGAAGGGGAGTGGCGCCGTTATTTCAAGAGCACCCGAGCGCACAATACCGTTACAGTGGATGGACTGGATCAGACACCTTATGTTTCTTCACAGGAATGGGGAGCCCCACTTGCGGAATGTGTGACGAACCGGTGGATCACGGGGGAGGAGTATGATTTTATCGATGCCTCCCATAATGGTTACATGAGACTTGATACCCCGGTTCTGCATCGCCGATGGCTGCTGCTTTGGAAAAAGAGCAGTCTGATGATCATCGTGGATTGGCTGGAAGGCGAAGGGATGCATGACATTGAACAGAGGTTTCAACTTCCTCCCTCTACGAAGGTTCGAATCGTTGATGAAGGCAATGAAGATATGTTGAAGACAACTGTTGACTATTCCTCAGCCATTCAGCTGCAGATGCATTGGATGACGAGCAGCGATCATTCAGGTAATTTTACTGTTGTCAGCGAGACAGGATGGGTATCTGAAGTATATGGCGTCAAAAAGGAAACATCGACAATTGTCGGAAAAGGAACAATGACAGGTAAAATGGGCATAGTGACCGTCTGCACGCCGATTGACTTAAAGGAAGATACGGTTCAGCCGCTAATAACTCGACTGGATATTGATCATAGGCGGCAAGAAGTATCGATCTCATATACAGATAATGCGGGAAATCTGGAAATTCATCTCGATGGTAATGAAATCAACTGGACTCGCAGGTAAACAAACCGATTGCCTTCCCTTCTGTTGAAATAATTAGATATTCCTGGAAACTAGCCGCAGAGAAATCTTTGTGGCTTGTTTCCGTTTGCTGAGGATGAAAGATATCCGATTTCATATTTTATAAAACAGTTGATTTGTCCTACGGACACAGTTGAATTGCCGCTCCCGTACGATTACGAGGTTGTACTATGCTTGTAGTACAAAAACCTAAAAGGAGCAGATGCATGATGCGAAAAAGGATTTCTCTTTTCAATTCCTATGTATTCATTTTTCCTAGTCTATTTTTAACTTTGGCGCTAGGAATCTATCCGATTGCTTGGGCGCTTCGCTATATGTTCTACGATTATCAGGGGTATGGGCAGGAAAAATTTATTGGACTCGACAATTTTTCGAGATTGCTGCGCGATCAGGAGTTTTGGCACTCTGTGTATAACACCTTCATCTACGCAAGTGGTAAAATTATCATCGTTTTGCCGATTTCCCTTTTACTCGCCGTCATACTTAATCGGGGGCTGAAAGCCAAGGGCCTGTTACGTGCCATTTATTTCATGCCAACCATTATCAGTACATCGGTCATGTCGATCGTTTTCTTTACCATTTTCAATTCGTATAACGGTTTGCTCAATCAATTTTTAATCAAATATGGATTGATTTCTAAAGCGATTGAGTGGCTAGGACCGAATTATGCCATGCTGACCATAATTATTACGGCTATCTGGGGGGCGATCGGTAACTATATGTTGCTTTTCATTGCTGGTTTGCAAGGTATTCCCGAAGATTTGTATGAGAGCGCATCGATTGATGGAGCGAATTCAGCGCACAAATTTTGGTACATTACGATTCCGATGCTGGGTCCTGTTCTACAAATGATTATTATGCTAGCCATCATCACTGCCTTAAAGGGCTATGAAAGCATTATGGTTCTTACCGAGGGAGGACCGTTCGGCAAAACCGATGTCATGTACCTCTACGTATATAAACTGTTTTTCCCGGTTTCCGCATCGGCTTCAACCGTACAGCAGATCGGATACGGCAGCGCAGTCGGGTTTGTAACGGCACTGATTGTCGGTTTGATCACAGTCGTTTATTTCTATATGTCCAAACGATTGAATCGGGAATAATGAAAGCGGGGAGCTGCCACCAATGATGAATACACAAACGAAATCGAGCGTCGTCCTTAGAAGCGGACATATCGCGGGACATATTTTGAAATGGATATTTTTGCTGGCGATAGCCTTTTTCACGTTATTTCCCATGGCTATGGCGATTCTGGGATCATTCAAAACAAATGCAGAATTGACAACGGGAGCGACTCTGTTGCCTGCGATCTGGAAGTTTTCCAACTACGCGACTGCATGGAAACAAGCGAATTTCTCACGCTTTACTTGGAACAGCTTATTTGTCAGCACGGCAGTTACGATTGGCACATTACTCGTTGCTTCAATGTCCGCTTATGCGGTGGACCGTACGCGGTTCCCAGGCAAACGCCTATATGTGATTTTGCAAGCAAGCACGATGTTCATTTCAATAGGAGCCGTTGTTCTTAGGCCGCAGTTCGATCTAATGGTAAAGCTTGGGTTAAATAAGTCGCTGTGGGGTGTCGTTCTTATCTTAATTAGCGCGCATGCCACAGTCTATTTTATGCTGATCGGTTTTTTCAAAGCGATACCCAAAGATCTGGATGAAGCCGCTTATATTGATGGCTGCAATTTCTACACGGTTTACTGGCGGATCATTCTTCCGCTGCTGCGTCCTGCGCTCGGCGTCACCGCTTTGTTCACCTTCCGAGGCGCATGGAACGAGTACATCTTGCCGCTTGTTTTCACGATGACGAATCCGAAGCTGCAAACGCTAACGGTGGGGCTGGCCAATTTGCGATACGGAATCGGCGCAGCGGCAGAGATACATCTTATGATGGCAGGAGCATGCCTATCCTTCCTTCCGATTCTGGTCGTGTACATCATTGCGAACAAATCTTTCGTTCAGGTGACAGCAGGCAGTTTGAAAGGTTAATTGTAGGTCGCCTACCTAAAAAAGTGTTTTTTCCCCTCATCGAAAGTTGATTTGCCCTTCACGGTTCAGCATGATGAGCGATTATATTATGAAAGCAGTTACATTTTGTGACGAAGCATTTTGTTTTGAGGTAAAATAAAAATTAGGAGGGTTTCACAACATGAAGAAGAAACAACTTGTCATGAACACGCTGCTCGGTGTTACTTTGGTCGCTTCACTCGCGGCTTGCAGCTCGCAAACTGAACAACCTAAAGCTACTGGCGCTTCCAGTACTACGGGCACCCCTGCACCTGCAGGAGTTAAAACAAAGCTGTCTTACTGGACTATTGACCGTCACGATGCCGATTACATGAAAGATGCCATCAAAAAGTTCAACGAAACAAACAAGGATAACATTGAAGTTGAAATGACGGTACTTGCCGATAATTATAATCAGTCGGTCGATATCGCCTTTGCCAGCAATCAAGCGCCGGATGTGTTCCGGACAAACGATTTCCCCAACTATGTGAAAAAAGGATACTTGCTGGCGATCAACGATTTGATGACCGAGGATATGAAGAAGCGCTTCGGCAACCTGCAAGTTGAAGAAATGAATACGATCGACGGTAAAATTTATTCGCTTCCGAATACGGGGCAATACTGGAGATTGATTTATAACGTCGATTTGTTCCAAAAGGCCGGTATTAAAGAACCGCCGAAAACGGTTAAGGAAATGGTCGAGGATGCCAAGAAGATTACGGAAGCCGGCAAAGATATCGGTGCATACGGCTTTGCGGAAAATTTCAAAAACGCCAATTCCGCCTTCAGCAGAATCGTCAATCCAATCGGAACGCTGAGCGGAACCAGCGAGGTGGACGGCTACAATTACAAGACGGGACAGTACGATTTCTCAGTGTACAAGCCCGTAGTAGAAGCACTGCGCCAGATGAAGCAGGACGGTAGCATGCTGCCGGGCGTCGAATCGCTTGATATCGATCCGCTGCGCGCGCAGTTCGCGGCAGGAAAGATCGGCATGTACTTGAACCATTCCGGCGAGCCAGCCGTATATCAATCACAATTCCCGACCAAAGTAAACTGGGCCGCTGCTTTGCCTCCTACGATCGACGGCAACCAGAAAGGGACTGTCTCGGTCATTGCAGGTAACTACATTGGAATTAACAAAAACACGCAGCACAAAGATGCGGCATGGAAGTTTATGCAGTATTTGTATACGCTGGACTTCCAGAAGGAATACCATGAGAAAGGCTTTGGAATCTCCATCGTTACGGATGTCAACGCAGCTGCCAAAAAACCGACCATGCCGGGGATCGACGGCTTCCTGCCAAGCAAATTCGACGGTCTGTATGCTCCGGCACCGACCGGTGTTACAGAGGCTAAGGTGGAAGGAATGAAGACAGGCGACTCCGTCGTTAAATATATGCTGAGTGGCGGAGACGTGGATAAACTATTGAGCGATTTAACAACCCGTTATAATGCGGCATTGGAGAAAGCGCGGGCTGCCGGTGACACGAAGATGAAAGCGAATCCGGATTTTGACCCGAATAAGCTGCAGGGCAGCCTCGCCAAGTAGGCGGGCAATCGAACTTGAGGATAATTCGCATACGGGAAGGGGCGCGCTGCTGAAAACGGCGCGTCTCTTCTCTTCTTTAGAAAGGAGGGAGCACCCTTGAAAAAATGGTATTTCCGGCTTTCGCTGCGCCGCCGGTTATGGATCTCGTTCCTGATGTTGACCGTCCTTTCGATCGCGCTAACGGGCTTGATGTCCTATTGGATTGCCTTTCGATCGACAGAACAGGAGGCTTTCATTTCCAGCCAGAATACGCTCAATAAATCCGCGCGCGTGCTGGATGAGAAGCTGCGTCACATCATTGTGACGACCTCAACTATGATGCTTAGCGATGCGTTCAAGTCGGCAATGGAGGACGTGTACTCGCATTCTTCGGGATCCTACTACACAAGGTTGTCTTCGATGCAAATCCCTCTTGGGCAAATGAAACTGATCGAACCTTCGATCCAATCCGTTTTGATTTATACGCCAGCAGGAGAGTTTTATGCGACAACTGATCATCGTAACAGTCAAACTAGCTTCAAGGATACGCTGTTTTCACGTTATTTGGATAGCACCGATCGCGTTATCTGGGTGGAAGATCATGAGGATCCCCTGTTTCTGGGGAATCAGCGGGTCATTTCCCTGATCATGAAGCCGATCACGGATTTGAATGTCCATGACGCTTATGTCGTAGTCAATGTAAAGGAAGATGCGATTCTGAGTGCCATCACCGACGATCTGCTCGTTCCTGCAGACCATTATTTTCTCGTAACCGGAAGCGGTGAAGCCGTGCTTCCGCTTGGATCACGGTTCTCTTCATTCCAGCGGGACCCGGAGTTCATGAAGCTCTTGCAAAGGCAGCAGCGAGGCTTTTTCAAATATAACATGGGCGGAAGTCCGTATTTGGTCAATTATTCGCGGCTAACACTGGCGGGCAACTGGACGCTTGTCAGTGTGCAAATGCAATCCGATTTACTCCGTCAGGTGAACCGTATCAAAACGGCCACATTATGGATCATGTTGTGCTGCGTTGTATTGGCTTTCGTCCTGTCCAATGTCATTTCGAGCTTATTACTGAAGCCTTTGCACAAACTGCAGGGGCTGATGAAGAAGGTTGAGCAAAACAATCTCGATGTCCGGTTTACCAGCAAATACGAAGATGAGGTTACACAGGTCGGATTGAAGTTTAACCGTATGCTGGAGGAAATTTCTTCACTCATTGAGGACGTTAAGGAAGCCGAGTATGAGAAACGTAAAATGGAGGTCAAAGCGCTGCAGGCTCAAATTGATCCGCATTTTTTGTATAATACATTAAACACGATCATTTGGAAGTCGGAATCGTCACAAAACCAAGATGTCACGGAGATGATCACCTCACTGTCACTACTGTTCCAGCTAGGTCTTAACGGCGGAAACGAGATGACGACACTGGCCAAGGAAATTGATCATGTTAGGCAGTATTTAAATCTACAGCAAAAATGCTATGAAGGTCTGTTCGATTACACGATTGAGCTTGAAGATGATTCGCTGCTGGAGAAACCGATATTGAAAATTATCTTGCAGCCCTTGGTGGAAAACTCCATTCTGCACGGCTTTCAAGAAATGGAGGGAATGGGCATAATCCGGATTTCCATTACACGTCTGAGTGATAGTCTGCAGCTGCGTGTGGAGGATAATGGTGCTGGCATGGACGTTCAAACCGTCAAGGCTGACATGCGGATAGAACAATCTTTGAAAAAAAGCTATGCCCTCCGTAACGTTTATGGACGATTGCGGCTGCATTACGGTAGTGAAGCTGATATCGACTTGAGCAGTGAACCTCATATATCTACCTCGGTCACACTAACAATACCACTAGCAGGTGAGGGATATAACGATGACGACAGAACTTAGAATGTGCGTAATTGATGATATCAAGACCGTGGTACAAGGGATCTCAAATCAAATAGATTGGGAGACTTACGGTATTCGCATTGTAGGCACAGCGGGCAACGGTGAGAGAGGTATTGAGCTCATCCTCGAAACAGAGCCCCACATTGTCCTGACCGATATACGGATGCCGAAAATGGACGGTTTGGAAATGACCAAGCAGGTATTGGAAAAGTTTCCGCGAACGAAAATTGTTTTTTTAAGCGGATACACCGATTTTCAGTATGCACAACAGGCCGTTCAGCTCGGTGCGTTCGATTATATTGTCAAACCGTTTACGCCGCAAAAAATTATCGAAGTGGTCTTAAAAGCGAAAAAGTCGATTGAAGAGGAAATGGGGGAAACTCAGCGCTTTCATGAGATGGAAAGAAAACTGCGGGAAAGCTTGCCGTATTTAAGACAGGAATATTTTCAACTTCTGCTGCAATTTCGAACGACCCCCGAACAAGCGGCCAGACGCTGGGACTTCTTGAACATCGGATTGGAGCGGGAGCGCTTTGTAGTAATGCTTACGGAAATCGATCAATTCGCTGAACAAACCGAGACTTTGCCTGTGCAAGAGGTAGAGTTGATCAGATTTACCGTGCAAAACATTTTAGAAGAAAGTTTAAGGCGGTTCACCAAAGGATTTGTGTTCCGTGATAACACGAACCGGTTTGTAGTCATATTCAATCCGCCGGATTCCCTAAGCGTGGAAGCCATTTCGGAGCAGTGCCGTGAAAATGTTGAAAAGTATTCCAGATATACCATATCCCTTGGTATTGGGGAAGAAGTAAAGGCGATACATCAAATTTCGTACTCCTATTCGCAGGCGCTCGCTGCCCTTTCTTATAGTTTTTATACGGGTGGCAACACCGTGTACAGCTATCGAAATATGAGCCCGGTCCACCAAACTGCGCCGCGATACTCTCCAGAAAAGGAAAAAGAGCTGTTTTATTGCCTACGGTCTGGAAACTTGCCTAAAGCAAGTGCCATAGTGGACGAGCTATTCGAGGAAACAGTTACTGCATCCGTGCCTCCAGCTCCCGAGATGGTTAAGGGGTTCTGTGATGAGCTGGCTTTTCTGATCAATCGTGTTTTCTCGGAGAAACTAACTCATGAAGAGATGAAACAGATCGAACGTCATGTTTTGTACATTAAAAATCTTTCGTCCTATAAGCTGAAGGAGCTCCAAGGAAACATGAAGGAACTGTGCAGAATGGGTTGTGAGTTGATTCAGAAACGTCATGTGGAAGATGCGAACCAAGTCGTGGAACAAGTTATTGAGCACATACGTCAAAATGTAGCCTCAAATATGACTGTTAATGATTATGCCAAGCTTGTTTATTTGAGCGGCAGTTATTTTGCCAATTTGTTTAAGAAGGTAACGGGTATGACCGTTGTACAGTTTGTGACAACTGAGCGGATGGAGCAGGCCAAGATTATGCTGGCCCAAGGAAAACAAGTTCAAGAAATCGCCCAAGCACTCGGATACGAAGACAGGCCGCATTTCAGTGAACTGTTTAAAAAACATACAGGAATGACACCATCTGAGTTCAAACAACTGTATAGCGCTAAAGGAGCGGGATCATGATGGTTTGTGAGAATAAGATCTGGGAGAACATTTATAGTGCATAAACAAAAAGGAATAACATATGTAGAGGGAGATTGCTCAGTCACCTGGGCATATTCGCTCGTAAACCTAATCAGTTCAGCAGCGGCTGAAATGATTAGGTTTGTTTGCGTTTCACCCCTCATAAGGATGTTTCTCCTTATGGTGGGGTTGCTCGTCCGCGGGCGCGAGTTAGCGATGTTTTTCATCGCTATGGCTCATTTTTTCCTACGTCCCCGCCTATTTATTAACAAAAGTAATGAATTACACTATATAACTTAACCTAAAAGCATTCAGGAGTATAAGTCTTGAAAGGCAAGGCGAAAATGAAAGTTATTACATGGAAGAGCTAGGTGGATGCAATTGATGAACAAATTTCTGCAGCGTTTTGCCCGGAAATATAATGAGGGCGTGCAACAAGACTCTCAAGCAAACATCAAACAAACCGAAAAACTTTCAAATAACCTTCAGCAAAATATCAAGAAAATTTCTGAGTTAACTGGTAACAGTTCAGATATTTCCATTCGTACGTTTAAAGCGGCCAATAGTTTACCTATGGCTATTGTTTATATTAACGGGTTAACAGATACAACGGTCATTAACGATAACATCGTGAATCCGATCATGTCCGATGCAGAAGCTAACACAGCTGGGCAAAGGACAGTATCCGAGTCTTTGACGGTGATTAAAGATCAAATTCTTACTGTTAGTTCCACAAATACAGTGAGTAACATGGATGACTTCATGTCGGCTTTATACAGCGGAGATACCATTATTCTCGCAGAGGGCTGGGATCAAGGCATTACTGCAAGTTCTGCCAAATGGATGCAAAGAGGCGTAGAGGAGCCCTCATCTCAATCTGTTATTCGTGGACCCAAAGATGGATTCACCGAAAATATAAGCACGAATATAGCGTTGCTCCGGCGTAGAATCAAAAGTCCGAATCTATGGAAAATCGACCGGAAAATCGGACGGGTGACACAAACGGACGTAAGTGTTATGTATCTTAAAGGGACGGCCGATGATTTAGTTGTGGACGAAGTGCTTCAAAGGCTTGATCGCATTGATATAGACAGCATATTGGAAAGTGGCTATTTGGAAGAATTTATTCAGGACCAAACCTTTACTCCATTTCCCACCCTCATAAACACGGAACGTCCTGACACCGTTGCGGCCTCCATCTTGGAGGGACAGGTTGCCGTTTTGATGGATGGAACACCATTTGCTCTTGTGCTGCCTATCACTTTTCTTAAGTTCTTCATTGCCAGCGAGGACTATTACCAGAGATTCGATATCTCTTCGTTCTTGCGTCTTTTGCGATTCTTTGCGTTTACCATTTCTATGATTCTGCCTTCCTTATATATTGCAATTACGACTTTTCATCAAGAAATGATACCCACGACTCTTTTGATCAGTCTTGCTGCACAAAGGGAAGGAATTCCTTTTCCAGCATTCTTTGAAGCATTATTGATGGAAATCACATTTGAGGTGTTAAGGGAAGCGGGGGTTCGAATGCCTAGAGCCATCGGTTCCGCAATTTCCATCGTTGGAGCTCTTGTTCTGGGACAGGCAGCAGTTGAAGCAGGTCTTGTATCGGCAGCTATGGTGATCGTGGTAGCCTTTACGGCGATCTCCAGCTTCGTCGTTCCGGCGTTTAATATCTCGATTGCTGCCCGATTGATTCGGTTCATACTCATGATTCTTGCCGCGGCACTAGGTTTGTTCGGGATTATGTCGGGGCTCTTTTTTCTCTTGATCCACATGTTGTCTCTACGCTCTTTCGGAGTTCCTTACATGACACCAATAGCACCTTTTGTGCCAAGTAACTTAAAAGATACTGTTGTAAGGGTGCCTTGGTGGATGATGGTCACCAGACCGCGTCTTTTCGCTAAGAATAATTATGTGCGCCAAAACGTAAACGCGCATCGTAAACCTTCCGACAAGGAAAAGGAAAAGTAATCTTCTGTCATTCATACAACAGGAAAATGGACATCAAAAGGGGATTAGGACATGAAGCGAAGGATAAATCTGCTGTTGATCATTAATATGTTATTAGTTACTAGTGGTTGTTCGAACCATATCGAACTAAACAAATTGGGGATCATCAGCGCAATTGCCTTTGATTTAGATGAAAGCAATCAATGGGTATTGACCTTTCAAATCATCATACCGAAGTCAACCCAGGGTAAATCCGGTGGAGGCGGTTCCCAAGCTCCGGTTGTCGTCTTTTCATCGAAAGGAAAGACCCTACTGGAGGCGATTCAAAAGAGTGATTTAGAGACACCTCGCCAGCTCTTTTTTTCTCATACTCGTGTTATTATTATTAGTCAACGTGTTGCTAAATATGGAGTCAACCAAATATTGGACGCTTACTTGAGAAGTTACGAATCAAGAGAAACTACGGATGTTCTCATTACAAATGGAGACGCAAATAAAGTGTTAGAAATCCTAACGCCATTAGAAAACATTCCCGGAAACGCGATTTCCAATTTGATCAGTGGAGAGGGAAACAAACAAACCAACTTAGTTCAGTCCAAGTTAATTGATTTAATTTCCACAATGACCAATACTTCCGCTAGCTCTACATTGCCGGAAATCAAAATCACGGGTGAGCAAGAGGCGCAAAACTCTTTAGAAGCACTGAAAGAAACTCGTAAATCCGCCGTATTAAAATTGGATAGAGTCGGGGTATTTAAGCAGGATAAATTAGTAGGTTGGTTAAGTCGGAAAGAAAGCCTCGGAATTCCCTGGATAACGAATCAATTACAAAGAACAACTATCGTATTTTCTTGTGAAGGGGAGAGCCGAAGCGAACAGCTATCCTCCTTTTTAGTAGAAAAATCCCACGCAAAATTAAAACCAAACATTTCGAATGGTCATTTGTTCATGTCTGTAGAAATTGAAGCCAAGGGAAACTTGATTGAAACGGCATGTAATCTGGATCTGAAACAGTCGAGTACCTTGAAAAAACTGGAGAAACATATCCAGGAGCAAATAATAATTGATGCAAAAAATTCCTTTCAAGCTCTGAAAAAAATGAAAACGGACACATTGGGCTTCGGGGACGCATTCCACAAATCTTACCCACAGGACTGGAAAAAGCTAAGCAAGAACTGGGAGAATGAGTTTGCAGAAATAAGGATGGACGTTAAAGCTCATGTAACGATCCGACGAACTGGAATGATTGATGATTCTTTTTCCAAGATATCCGGTAAAAAAGAATGAGATAAGGGGCTTCATATGGAGCGGATCAGCAAATATCAATTGGGTGCGATGATTATCCTATTTCAAATAGGAAGTACACCTTTATTTGAATTAGGAATCAAAGCTGGTCAAGACGCCTGGTTGGTGGTCATTACTAGCATGCTGCTAGGATTCATGCTGCTTTTTCTTTTTTTGATGATCCAACGAAGGGAGCCTGAAAAAAATTTGAGTCAGCTTTTGATTCAATATTTCGGTTCATTTGTGGGGAAGTTTGTCTTATTACTTTATCTCCTGATGTTTTCTTACGAAGCCATGCGAAATGTACGAGACTTTGGGGATCTTACCCTCTTGACCATTCTTCCTCGAGGTCCCATATCCCTTATCATGCTGATTATGATAACTTTGTCGATTTATGCCATATACAAGGGAATAGAGGTCTTCTTTCGGTTGGCTGAATTTATCGTAGTTGGGGTGCTGACTTTTTATTTAATTTTGCTTATCATGCACTTTATATCGGGTGTTGTTCATTTTGATTATCTTCTTCCGATTTTGGAAAATGGCATTCAACCAGTTTTAAAAGAAAGTATATCTAGTACTGTCTGGTTTCCATTTGGCCAAATGATGATTTTTCTCATGTTCTGGCGTTATTTAAACGAGAAGAAAGAGTTGGTTAAAACGTCGGTTCGATCTTTTTTTGTATCCGGGCTGGTTATTCTTTTCTCGAACATAATGAATCTGATTGTACTGGGTCCACAACTACTTAACATTAGTACTGTACCTTTATTACAAGCTGTTCAGTTGATTCAGATCGCCGAAGTATTCGAGCGTTTTGACGCATTTGTGATCTTACTTTTTTATGCTGGGATTTTTATCAAAGCAACATTATGGTTTTTGGCTGCCGTACTTGGGTTATCTCAGCTGTTTCAAACAGACTATCGAAGGTTTGCGCTTCCTGTTGGAGTCATTATTTTTATAACTTCCCTTCTCCCGTCAAGCTGGCAGTTGCATCTGGAGATTGGGAAAATCGTCGCGGAACAATTTATGGTAAACAAGATATTCATTGGAGTCATACCGGCCATTCTTTTTCTTGTCATGTTGATTAAAGGACAGGGGAAACAAATTAAAGGATAGAATTGAATATGGCTTAATAATGCAAAGAAGAGGTTGTTCCCATTAGTCTTCAGAGACTGAGGGGGCAACCTCTTTGTTTTGGGGGATATATCGTTAAATGCATGTAATTAAATATAACGTGATTATTCGGATAATTACATGAAACGCCTTTGAAAATGGAATGTAAACCGAACGATCGAATAAAAAAACAAATTAATAGTTCGATTAATATAGGCGTTATTGTAATTTACACTGAGAGAATTACAAATTATTGTTGATAAATACGAAGTCTTGATGTACATTAGTAATTAATATTCGTATGTTAGATAATATGACGTAATTTATTCATGAAGACCGAATTGTTGATTACTCTAACAATTACATAACATTAAATGTGATGTTCGGAGTGAATCACGATGAAGAAAAAATTTTTTAGTAGGAAATGGAATGGCTATTCAGCTGCATTGGAATAACTTTTGTTATTGAGGTGATAATTAGATGGAAAATAATAAAGGCAAAGTATTTTTTGTTGGAGCTGGGCCGGGGGATCCCGAGTTAATTACTGTCAAAGGATTAAAATGTATTCAATCTTCTGATGTGATCGTGTATGACCGCCTTGCCAATCCGGAATTATTAAATCATGCCCGTAAAGATGCAGAATTCATTTATTGTGGAAAGCAGCCGAACCATCACCCGATTCAGCAAGAGCAAATCAATGAAATTATTGTCTTAAAAGCTCTTGAAGGAAAGATAGTTACTCGTCTAAAAGGTGGAGATCCTTGTGTTTTCGGACGTGTTGGAGAAGAAGCGGAGAAATTAGTCGAGCACGGAATAGCATTTGAAATCATACCCGGGATTACTGCGGGAATCGCTGCGCCCGCTTATGCAGGCATACCTGTTACACATCGTAAAGTGGCTTCAACGTTTGCCATGGTAACCGGGCATTTGTGTCAAGACGACACCATATCACCTGACAAGTGGAAGGCGCTTGCTACCGGCATTGATACGATTGCATTTTATATGGGAATGGGAAATGTCACTTATTTGTGTAACCAGCTTATTCACTATGGAAGAAACCCTGAGACGCCGGTTGCAGTTGTATCTTGGGGGACAACTGAGGATCAAAGGACAATCATAAGTTCGTTAAATAATTTGGAGAAAACGTTACAGGAACAAGATATACCCAACCCGGCTATCATACTGGTTGGTGACGTCGTTCATTTGAGAGAAAGGCTGTCTTGGTTCGCCGAAAATAGCAAAGTATGAACAAGCATACAGGCATTCCTAATCGTATTATCCCTTACAGTATACACAAAATAATTTGTGAACCTTATAAAGTAACGAATGATTTATATTTTGCCTATAAAATCAAAAATTCAACAATGCCAAAATTAAGAATGAGGATAGAGACACTTAAAGGTATTGAAAAACCCCCGGAATATTAAATCCGGGGGTTTGCTTATTTAATTTTTACTTAAAAATCAAAATTATCAGGGTCTGGACCCACACGGCGATGCTGATCAAGTGCCGAAATAGCCGCCATATCGGTATCCGTTAATGAGAAATCAAAGATTTCTGCATTGGACTGAATGCGTTTAGCTTGAATGGATTTCGGAATCGTTGCCCAGCCGCTTTGCAGGTGCCAACGCAATACGATTTGGGCAACTGATTTTCCCGCGCGGTCTGCGATGGCTTGGATGACGTGTTCATGCAGGATCTCTCCCTGCATCAGAGGTGCCCAAGCGACGGCTTGAATCCCGTTGTTATCTAAAAAAGATTTAAGCTCATTCTGAACGAGTCGCGGATGACGCTCTACTTGATTGATAGCTGGTTTCAGAGTTGCTTGTTTAAGCAGATTTTCAAGGTGGTGGATGTGAAAATTACTAACGCCAATAGCCCCGACACGACCTTCGTGATACAGAAACTCGAGTGCTTTCCAGCTTTCTAGATATTTATTTTCAACAGGCCAGTGTATCAGGTATAAATCAAGCTTTTCTAATCCCAGATTCTTTAAGCTTTTCTCATAAGCTGCTATAGTGCTATCGTAGCCTTGGTCTGTATTCCATAATTTCGAGGTGATAAACAAGTCTTCACGTTGAAGACCGGTGCGTTTCAAGCCACGCCTGATACCTTCACCAACGCCTTCTTCGTTCTGATAAATAGCTGCAGTATCAATATGACGATAGCCAACGACAATGGCTTCTTCAACGGCTGCAATGACGGTATCGCCATCCTCGACCTGGAAGACGCCTAGACCTAGCCAAGGAAAAGCTTTACCATGATTTAATTGAATTGTATCTTGTAAGTTTTTCAATTGATTATCCTCCTAATATTGGGGTGGAAAACAATGTCCACCCGGGTTCTGTTTATTTGATTTGACTTATTCCAATTGCAATTTGTTTGGTCTGACTAAGCAAGTGTGTACCGAAAATTAGACTATCATAAATTTGACCGATAGCCGGATCCCTCCAAAAGCTCAAACATTTAAATACCTCCAATTATGATTTCCGTTCCAGCTTTGCAGAAATACCAGTGAGCAGGATGGCAACGAGAACCATTAAAGCTCCAACCCATGGGGTATGAACAAGTCCCATGGAGTCGATAACAACTCCACCGACAATTGAGCCAATAGCAATACCGACGTTAAACGCTGCAATATTGATCGCTGATGCAACATCAACCGCTGAAGGTACATACTTTTCAGCCAGCCCCACGACATATAATTGAAGACCAGGCACATTCATGAATGCAAGCAAGCCCATTAAGACAACACCAATTACACCAGCCACTTTAAATGGAGCAAGGAATGTTAAAAGGACTAGAACAGCAGCTTGAATAATAAACATCCAAAATAATGCGCGTAAAGGGTTCTTATTGGCTAATTTACCGCCAACAGAGTTACCGAATGCAACAGCTACACCATAAATGATTAAGATAATGTTAATCATGCCTGAACTTATGCCAGTCACATCGTGCAGGAGTGGAGTTAGATAAGTGAAAGCAACAAACGTCCCGCCATAACCGAATGCCGTGATAAGAAAGCCCAGGACCAAACGGCCATTGGTGAGCAAACGGAGCATATCTGAAAATTTAGCAGGTGGAGATTGCTTGAGATTTTTAGGGATGAGTGCCGCACTGGAAATGATCGCAATGACACCCAGTAAGGCAACGCCCAAGAAAGTCGCTCTCCAACCGAAGGCTTGCCCGATAAATGTCCCCAATGGAACGCCGGTAACAATGGCAATGGTAAGACCAGTGAACATGAGAGCAATGGCACTACCCTTTTTCTCTGGAGATACTAGCTGAACAGCAATGGTGGCTCCAATGGAGAAAAAGACACCATGTGAAAATGCGGTGATGAAACGTGCAATAAGCAGTATTTCAAATGACGGTGAAAGTGCAGCGACAGCGTTACCGATGATGAAAACAACCATCAGCGACATGAGCAAGGATTTCCGGCTCATCCGATTGGTGAGCGCGGTAAGGATCGGGGCTCCGACCGCGACGCCAATCGCATAACCAGAAATAAGAAGGCCAGCTAGTGTAATGCCAATGTTTAAATCATTTGCAATGGACGCGAGCAGTCCTACTGGAACAAACTCGGTTGTTCCGATTCCAAATGCGCTAATGGCAAGGGCAAGAAGCGCCCATGTTCCTGTTTTTTGCCTCACTTTATGTTGTGCTGCAGATTGTGAGAATGACTGGTTCATGTTTTGCCTCCTAAGTAGATATATTTTGAACAACTGCAAGCTTTTCTTTCGCTTCACAAGTGCTATTATAAAACCATTAAGTTGTTTTTGATAAGTACGTACTTTTAAGTACTATAGGGACTTTTAAGTACTATAGGTACCTGAAAGTTCTCGTTGAAGTGAGTTTATGATAAGGTACATCCCAAGTTACAGCCTATTTTGCCAGGCTACATAGGCACTACTCTTATAAGAAGTGATAGGCATGTTAGGCAATGCATGGTGGTATAGAATCGGGGAATACTACGCATAGCACTCCAAATGCACTTCAATTAACTGTAGTAATTAAAAATGACTCTGCCTAAATAAGAGAAAGAATTGCTAGGCTTAAATGACAACTCAAAAGGACTGTCCTTCTGTCATAAAGATGACCGATGGGCAGCCTTTTGTTCGTGTGCTGATTTTCAGATTGTGTTGATTCCAAAATTATGTTGATTCCCAGACACTGTCGACCTTCAGCCGCCGCCCATACAGGTATTTAATTCCCATTGTGAAATCAATGAAAGCGGTTATATAATAGTATGACTTCTGTTAGGAGGGAATCTTTTAGTGAAATTAAACGCATCGCAAGCTGCTTTTTCGCAGATGCTGATTTCCGGGACGTTAGTGCACGAGGCTAACTTCAACGAAATTCAAAATCGTCTAGGCATTGAAGTATCTCCGCATGTGGTCATTGTCTTCTCTATTGACCGCTACTACGATTATGCCGTAGGACAACCCTTTATTTGGCGAGCGGACATTGGGCATAAGCTTGTTAAAGCGCTTAATAAGGCGATAACCGTACCGTTCCTATGGGTGTGGGTATCCGAAGGTGTATTAGCTGCACTCCTTGAGCTAAAGGTTGACAGCATTTCGAAATCGAAAGAAGCTTATCTGGGGCTTACGTTGCAGATGGTTCACGAAATTCAGACTATTATGGACCAGCAAGGTTTTTCTGTTTCTGCTGGAATCGGTACTTATTATGATAACCCATACATGTTGCATTATTCCTACGAGGAAGCGAAGGAGTCGATGATCGATCGTTTTTTTCAAGGAAATCGGCTTATTTTTCATTATGAAAAGAGAAGAAAGAATGAGAAGAAATGGGTTCAGGTCATCACCCATGAGGAGAAGATGGAACTGCTCGCACGTGTAAGGATCGGGGATGAAGAAGGTTCTATCGTATATCTGAAAATTTTGCTGGAGAGGCTAGCGCAAGCGTACAAGCATAATATTGACATGTTCAAATCGGAAACTTTCGATCTCATAATGACCGTATCAAGGCTTGTGCTTGATGTAGGAGGAGACGCATCTGAGCTGTTGTCGGGCAGCGCCAGAGTCATTCAAGATTTATACAATACAATTCGTTACGATAAATACGTCCTGAAGGTGTGCGATTATTGGCGGAAGCTGGCAAGGCAAGTAGCGGAAGCACATGCGCGGGAGGCATCCCCCGTCATTCGTTCGGCCATCGAATATATGAAAGAGCATTTGCAAGAGAAAATTACTTTGGGGGAAATAGCACGTTATTGTTATCTAAGTACTTATCACTTCGCGCATTTGTTTAAGAGGGAAGTAGGCTTAAGCTTCGTCGAATTCTTGAATAAGCTTAGAATTGAAAAGGCTGTGCACTTTCTAGAAACGACGGATTTACCTGTTCAACAGATTGCAGCTCTGGTTGGATTCCCTGATCCCAATTACTTTACACGAAAATTTAAACTCTATATGAGCTGCAGTCCGTCAGAGTACCGCGCAGCAAAATTGTGCTAGTGTTCCGCAAATTTGACTAGATTCATGAAAGCGCTTTTAAAGTAAGATAAACTCATAAATCAATTAGGGGGTTATAAATTGAAAAAGTTCTCAATGATTGCAGCAGGTGTGATTACTGTATCTCTAATGATTTCGGGTTGCGCAGCAAAGTCTAGTGACTCCGCGAAAAATGATAGTGCGATGAATAAGACCGGAGATACGATTAAACTGGGTTGGATCGGTCCGTTAACGGGGCCGACAGCGACGGACGGGACACACAGTAGAGATGCTGCGATAATGGCGATTGAGCAGTACAATAAAGCCGGAGGTATCCAAGGCAAGAAGGTTGAGTTGGTTGCGGAAGATGATCAAGGAAAGCCTGAAGAAGCGTTAAAAGGTGTTCAGAAGCTAATCAATAATGATAAAGTTGTCGCCATTGTTGGAGGCGCTTACAGCGGACCGACCAAAACGATTTCTACAAAAATTCAGGAGCTCAAAGTTCCAATGGTTATTGCCTATGCCGTACATCCAGATGCGACCAAAGGCGGCGATTATGTGAATCGCGTCATCTATACGGGTCCGTTGCAAGGAAAAGCGATGGCCGATTATGCTGTGAACGATCTGAAGAAGAAGAACATCGCCGTACTCTACGTCGATATCGACTACGGAAAATCGATTTATACCGCATTTAAGGACGAGGCTGGCAAGCTGGGTGCGAATATTGCGATTGAACGTCCGTTTAAGATGGGGGACAAAGATTTCAGTTCGATCTTGACCGCAGTCAAAGCCGCCAATCCGGATGGCTTGTACGTAGTTGGTTATTACAATGAAGCTGCGGCTATCGTTAAGCAAGCGAAAGAAGCGGGAATTAGCGCTCAACTGCTAGGCGTCGATGGTTTCGATTCACCGAAATATTTGGAGCTTGGGAAAACCAATACAGAAGGGTCGACTTTCACAACCTCGTTTTATGCTTCTGACAGCCGTTCTGTAGTGAAAATATTCGTCAATCAATGGCAGGATAAATTTAAGGATATACCGGATATGCTTTCCTCTCAGAGCTATGATGCAACAATAGTAATTTTGGAGGGGATGCAAAAAGTCGGGACTGATAAGGAAAAGCTAAAGCAAGCTATCAATGATACGAAAGACTTGGAGGGTACGTCGGGGAAAATTACGTTCGGCAAAGATCACGAAGTTATTAAACCTGTGATTTTCATGACTGTCAAGGACGGGAAGTTCCAGTTCGTCAAATCTAAAACCTACAACTAACAATCAGCTAGTGGAAAGGATGGATCCCATTGGTATTTATACAGCAGTTGATTAACGGTATCTCCATCGGATTCATTTATATCTTGATTGCGGTTGGGCTCACGATGGTATATGGGGTGCTGAAGCTGCTTCATTTTGCCCACGGCACGATTTATATGGTCGGAGCTTTCTCAGCCATGGTCGGTATGACATATCTGCACATGCATTTTCTCGTCGCGTTTCTGTTCGCATTGGTCGTATCTGGTGTGATAGGCATACTTATCGAAAGATATGCTTATCGCCCTTTGCGGGGGGCACATCCGATAACTACCTTAATCAGCGGCATCGGCATTGCCATCGTGTTGGAGAATGTATTTCAAGTGATGTTCTCATCGGACACAAGAGCATTCCCGGAGACGGGAATCGAAATATCCATCATTCAACTGACAGAGTCGATTACGATTACGAATATGAAACTTATCATTATTGCTGCCGGTATTGTCGGGCTAGGTTCTCTGTATGCGTTTCTTAAATTTACGAAAATGGGTCTTGCGATTCAAGCGACATCCCAGGATTTGCGCGCAGCCTCTTTGATGGGAGTCAATGTGAACCGTGTTGTAGCTGTTACCTTTTTGCTCGGATCGGCACTCGCTGCCGCTGCAGGGATACTGGTCGCATTGAACTTTAATTCGATGTATCCGACGATGGGCTCGATACCCGGCTTGAAAGCATTCTGCGTCGTCGTACTGGGCGGTCTCGGTTCCATACCGGGAACCATTATCGGCGGTCTGATCTTGGGACTTGTAGAATCGCTTAGCGACGGCTTTATGACAGGGATGGTTGTAGATAAAGATGCGATTGCGTTTATCATTTTAATCCTTATCCTTCTGGTAAAACCATCTGGACTCTTTGGCAAAAACATCGAGAAGGTATAGGTGATCTTTTATGGACAGTATACTGAATCCTTATTACGTTGATATCATCGTTTTTCTAGTCATTTATATATTATTGGGATTGGGACTAAATTTAATTACGGGTTACGCTGGTCAAGTATCGCTTGGGCACGCCGCATTCTTCGGGATCGGAGCTTACGCTTCCGCCATCTTATCGGTGAAAGGCGGGCTGGATACATGGGTTTCTATGATTTTGGCGGTTTTGATCACCTTCGTATTCAGTGCTGTTTTGGGGCTGCCCAGTCTACGGGTAAGAGAAGATTTTCTGGCAATTACGACGCTTGGGCTAGGATTGATTATTCAATCGTTCTTCAAAAACTCGGAAATTACCGGGGGGGCATACGGGATTGATTCCATTCCCACACCTTCCTTGTTCGGCTGGAAGCTGGATAACTCGGGTTACCTGTTGCTTGTACTTGTTGTCATGGTCGTCGGCATCTATGCACTCAAAAAAATGACCAGTTCTCGTATCGGCAGAGCGTGGATGGTTATTCGGGAAGATGAAACCGTTGCTAAGGCGATGGGAATTAACACGACTTACTATAAAGTGCTTGTGTTTGCAATCGGCGGGGCTTACGCCGGTGCTGCAGGAGCGTTGTTCGCTCATAAAGTGTCCTTTATCGGAGCGGATTCCTTCGGATTCTCCGTCTCGGCAACTGTGCTAAGCATGGTGGTAATCGGCGGTCTGGGGAGTATTCGCGGCACATTATTCGGTGTCAGCCTCTTGTATTTGCTCCCTGAAATGTTCCGTTTGTTCAAGCTTGATTTTATCGATATGAAGTATTTGGATATGTACAAAATGATTATTTACGGGCTGTTGATGGTTTTGGTGGTGCGTTATCGTCCGAAAGGAATTTTCGGCAAGACAGGAGCCAAACTTAAGTCCTTGCAGCCGCGCAAAGCGGGAACGTCAAAGGACGGTGACAACGATGCTTAAAGTGAAAGGGATCACGAAACGTTTCGGAGGACTCACGGCCGTCCAAGCAGTTGATTTCGAAGTAAAGCAAGGAGAGATTGTCGGTCTAATCGGTCCGAATGGAGCCGGGAAGACGACGTTCTTCAATATATTAACTGGTATTTATAAGGCGGACGAAGGTACGATTGAATTCGAAAACAAACCGATTCAAGGGCTTGCGCCGTTTCGCATCGCGAAGAGCGGGATGTCGAGAACTTTTCAGAATATACGGCTGCTGAAGGATGAAACCGTGTTAGAAAATGTGAAAGTCGGCATGTTCGGCCGAACAAAATCCGGTCTATGGTCAGCAATTCTAGGCATGCGTGCTTCGAGGGTTGAAGAAGAGCAGGTTGCAGAACTGAGCCTGAAGGCGATTGAACTTGTCGGTTTGAATGGATTCGAGCAAGAGCTGGCGGGAAGCTTGTCATACGGCAATCAGCGGCGGGTTGAAATTGCAAGAGCCCTTGTTGCGGATCCTAAGCTGCTGCTGCTTGATGAACCTACGGCTGGGATGAACGCACAGGAAACCAAGGAAGTGGATGATCTAGTACGGAAAATCAGAAAGAATGGGACGACGGTCATTCTTATCGAACATAACGTCGGAATGGTGGTTGGACTGTGCGATCGGCTTGTCGTTTTGGATCATGGCGAGAAAATTGCTGACGGCAAACCGGAGCAGGTCATCGCTCATCCGAAAGTCATCGAAGCGTATATCGGAAAGACGGACGAGACTGACGAGACCGACGAGACCGACGAGGAGGTGAATCCCATTGCTGCAAATTCGTGATCTTAACGTGTCTTACGGAAGCATTCATGCGGTTCGCGGGCTTTCTCTTCAGGTTGGCGCTGGTGAAGTTGTTACTTTAATCGGGTCGAACGGAGCGGGAAAATCGACAACGGTGAACGCGATTTGCGGAACCATTTCTTCCAAGGGGTCTATTCAATACAACGGCAAAGAATTGAATGGCATGTCCACGCATGACATTGTGAAGGATGGGATCGTCATGGTCCCCGAAGGGAGAAAGGTATTTCCCAAGCTTTCCGTAGTCGACAACCTGTTGATGGGAGCTTATTCGCGAAAAGCATCGAAGGCGGAACTTACGCAAGATATCGATTTCGTATTTGAATTATTTCCGCGATTAGCCGAACGGAAAAGTCAATTTGCAGGTACGATGAGCGGGGGCGAGCAGCAAATGCTTGCCATCGGTCGTGCGCTCATGGCGAAGCCTAAGCTGCTTATTTTAGACGAGCCGTCCATGGGTTTGGCACCGATTGTGGTCAAAGATATTTTCGAGACGATCCGCATCATCAAGAAGCAAGGATTAACGACATTATTGATCGAGCAAAATGCCTCCATGGCTTTATCCGTGGCTGATCGCGGGTATGTGATGGAGCATGGAGAAATCAGGTTTCATGATACCGCACACAATTTGCGTACGCAGGATAACGTTAAGAAGGCGTATCTTGGCCATTAAGGGAGATATTTAGAACTTAGACATTTAATAGAGTAACCCCAAGACCTGGATCTTACAGGTCTTTTTTTGATTGGAAACGGCAAGGAATGCAAGTTCAGACGATCTCTAAAATCTGAAGTTTGTAGAATAAATGCAAAATTTGTAGATTTATATTATTCACTCTCTTTGTTTGTGGTAAAATATTCTTAGGTAATTAGACCTAGATTGATCGGAGGGAAATGATATCGTGTTTGTTCAGAAAAATAGAGTTAGTTTTGTTCTTATGAGTTTCTTTTTGGTTTTGAGTTTGTTTCCATGGATGCTGCCTCAAATCGCGCATGCTTCAGATGGAACGCCATTTTCGACGATCAATGTACCTGGTACGTTTGAGGCGGAGGATTTTAACTCAGGTGCGATGAATGATGCTTATTTTGCACATCCGTCCGCGCAAATTACTCGCGATACCACGTATCGGGATGTGCTGAATGTCGATCTTTTTAAAGAAGTGATTAATTCAGTAACAAACTGCTACGTAGTGAGTTCTAATGATCAGGTCGGCGGGTCGTCAACTGCGGGATATGTAAGCGAATATCTGAAATATACGGTGAATGTCAGCAGTGCGAATGCGGGCTGGCATGATATCAAATTCCGTGCCAAAATGGGTAGTTCCACAACGAAATCGACGATAACTGCTCTTATAGACGGCATTCAGCTTGGCGCTACGCCTACGATAACAGGCACAACGTTCCAAGACTATACTGTACCGATGCCCGTTAATTTGAGCACAGGGACACATGTGCTGACCATTGAATTTGGCGGTCCGGATCCTGCGACGTACTTAGACAGCATTACGTTTACGAAGCGAGGGACTGCACCGACATATCCAACTCCAGCTATTAAAACCGGCTTGCTGACCTCAGACGAGGTGGTAGTTGCCAATGTGACCGTAAGCGCAGACACAACGGGGACGAATGATGCGACTGCAATAATCCAGGCTGCTCTTGATCAGGCACGCGAAATGGGTGGCGGTGTCGTATTTCTACCTGCGGGAACGTATCGATTGAACGGGGGCTTGACGATTCCAACCAATGTAACGCTGCGCGGGGATTGGAAAAGTCCGCTTGACGGTACACCGGCAGCGGGTACGATATTGGCTGCTTACAGTACGACGGCTTCCGCGATTTCTTTGAACGCGCCGAATACGACTATACGCAATCTCAGTATTTGGTATCCGAATCAAGGCAGCTACGCGGGCGGTGTGTTTACGCCTACTACTTACCCGTACACGATTGATTCAAATTCTTTTGCGGCGAATGTGACGAATGTGACGTTCTACAATTCATTTAAAGGCATCAATTTTTCATCCGCTAGCGGCACAAATATAAGTAATGTTTACGGTACTTTTTTGTTTCAAGGCATTACGATGGATGGCAATTATGAATATTCTTATGTGACGAATGTGTTTATGGATACAGGAATATGGAAAAATGCGCCTTCGGCGATCACCAATAAACCGGACAGCACGCAAACCGGTTACATTAAAAATTACACAAACTCTTTTTTATATGGAATGAAACTGTGGAAAAATGACGGGCTAACGATGTACGATATTAGCGTCAACGATGCGAAAATGGGGATTTTGATGGAGCAGGGTCCGGCCACCTCCAATGGTTCCTATGGAGCGATGTCGAAAATAAACGCTTCCGTTCAGCAGGATTATTTGCGTCCGGAGGTCGGCGAATTTCTCAATCTTGATCAGGTATGGCAAGCACGCGGACAGCATTATACATTTGCTCCTGCGAAGAAGCCCTCAAGCGATACGAATTTATATAATGTAAAAAATACGCCATATAATGCGGCAGGGAACGGGATCACTGACGACCGCACCGCGATTCAAACCGCGTTAACCGATGCAGGCAACGCCGGAGGCGGAACTGTTTTCCTACCTCCAGGCTCTTATAAAATTTCTACAACACTGAACGTTCCAAGCGGCGTTGAACTGCGAGGCAGCTACGATTATTTGCATGCGCATGAAAATCTAGATACAACAGTATTGCTTGCCTATGATGGCAAGGATACGGCTTCACCGGATACGGCAACGGCTTTCATTACGTTGAATGCGAACGCGGGTGTTCGCGGTTTAACTATTTTTCATCCTGAGCAAGGCTTTGTGAATGGCAGCGACGCGTCAGTTCCCTCCGATTTAAGAACGTTGTATCCGATTCACACGTATCCGTATGCAGTTCGCAGTGCAGGCTCAGGCACCTGGATGAAATATGTCGAGCTTGAAAATAGCTACAACGGCGCTGATTTTTCTACGTATGCATCGAATGATTTTGTCGTTTCTGGCAATTGGATCAATGCGGCCAAAAAAGCAGTTTACGTAGGCGGCGGAACGCAGCGCGGCTGGGTGGAGCAGACGGCGGTCACCTTCGGAACACATTTTCAATCCAAACATAACAATAGTCCTCATACATATGGCTTTACGCATGCCGTAAACTATACGCTGGCTAACACGGATGCCCTGACTGTGGGCAATGGTAATGATCTGAAAACATTCGCTGTAGATTCCTTCGGCGTGAAATCAGGGATTCGTACGATCAAAGAAGGCGCGGGTACCGGACCGCAAAATGCAACATTCTATTTGCCTTCCGTTGATACCTCTTCCGGTCCAAACGTATCCGTTGAAGGCGGCGGAACGATCCAGATGGTTGGACTGCAGGCGGGAAGCAGCACATCGCAAAACTTTGCGCGTACGACTTCATCTTTCAGCGGTACCTTACACATCTATGATTCTTTACTTTGGGGGAATATTGTCAAAAGTGTCAGTATAGGCGGAGGCAGCGTGAATGTCTACGACAAGGATCTGAGCACGTATTCTCTTCCTATTTCGCAGAATAAAACGGCAACCAGCAACAGCTCTTCGGGTGGGGATACAGCTAATCACGCCGTTGACGGCATGGGTACATCCAAATGGGTCTCGACTGCGGCAGCACCCAATTGGTTGCAAATCGATTTGGGGGCTTCCTATGATATTAGTCGCTGGGTTGTCAAACACGCAGGTTATAACGGCGAATCGACCACTTTTAATACAAAAGATTATAAGTTGCAAATCAGCAGTGATGGCATGAATTTTAACGACGTTGATGCTGTAACGGGGAATACAGCTAATCTCACGGATCGGGATGTATCCGCGAACGGCAGATATGTCCGTCTCTATGTAACGGCTGGTCAGCAAGATGGAGCCAGCATAACACGAATTGTTGATTTCGAAGTTTGTGGTTTGACGAATATTGCTCTGAATCGAACAGCTACGGCAAACGCTTATAATTTGTCAAGTGAAGCGCCGCAGTTTGCTGGCGATGGTTCAACAGCTACCAAATGGACATCTGTCGCGGCATCACCCAACTGGCTGAAAATTGATTTAGGTAAGTCTTATCATTTGAAGCGTTGGGTCGTTAAACATGCGGGAGCGGGCGGAGAATCAGCGATTTATAATACACGTGATTTTAAGCTGCAGGTAAGTAGTGACGGAACTAATTTCACAGATATCGACACGGTGACAGGGAATTCGACAAATTTAACGGATCGCAGCATCAATACGAACGCCAGATATGTTAGACTGTATATAACGCAAGGAACACAAATCGGTTATGACGGATATGCAAGAATTGATGAATTTGAAGTATATGGTACCGCAAGCGGAAATGCAACACTAAACAAGACAGCCTCTGCAAATGCCTATAATTTGTCGAGTGAAGCGCCGCAATATGCGGTTGACGGCTCGACAGGTACGAAATGGGCATCCATCGCGGCATCCCCGAATTGGTTAAAGATTGATCTGGGCTATGTGACTAACATTAGCCGTTGGGTCGTGAAGCACGCCGCTGTAAATGGAGAATCAACCAATTTCAATACGAAGGATTACAAGTTGCAGGTGAGTAATGACGGCACTACCTTCACAGATGCCGATACCGTGACAGGGAATACAGCAAACTCTACGGATCGCAACGTGAATGCAACAGGAAGATACGTCAGACTGTACATTACACAGGGGACGCAGTCAGGATTTGACGGATACGCCAGAATCTATGAGATCGAAGTTTATAACTAATTAGGAGGAATGAACGGATGCGTAAATGGATCATTGGTCTGACGGCATTGTCCTTTATCATTACTACGACAGGGTGCAGTAATACCGCGAAGCAACCAGTTCCTTCGAATGGACAAGCTCAGAACCAGGAAGATCGAACCGATGAGGCGTTTACGCTGCGCGTCTCCTATTGGGCTCAAGATAAGAACGGATACTTTGAAGCGGTTGAAAAGAAGTTTAAAGCGAAATATCCGAACGGTTCTATTAAATGGGATAAATTGGATGAGAAAACTTTTGCCGAAGTGACGGATAACCAGTTGAAATTAGGCCAAGCCGCCGATATCTTATTCAATCAGAAGATCAAAGATTACGCCAAAGCAGGTTATCTGCTGGATTTATCGGATCAGCCTTGGACCCAGCGAATGATTGAATCTGCGAAGCAAACGGTTGCCTACAAAGGGAAAACCTATGGAGCGGCGCTTGATGTGAGCACCTTTGGCGTGTATTACAATAAAACTATTTTTGATCGTATGCAATTGCAAACGCCCAAAACGTGGGACGAATTTATTACGTTGAGCGCCAAGATCAAGCAGGCTGGGATATCGCCGATCATAGGCGGATTTAAAGATGTTTGGACGATTCAGGGCGTATACTTGCCTATTGCCGCAACGTCAGAGTTTCTCCAAAACCCTAATTTTGAATTGGATTTATATGCGGGAAAAGTGAAAATTGACGGTCCTGAGGTCAACAACGCGATGCAGAAATTTACCGATCTCGCACACAAAGGTTTTTTTAATCCGGATGCTTCACAAATAGGCTATGAGGAATCGACGCAGCAATTTATTGACGGAAAAGGCGCTATGCAGTTGATGGGCAGTTGGACGCCTGGGGTTGTAGATAGCAAGACGGCTGATTTCAAAATGGGTTTTTTCGCCCTTCCAGATCAGAATGGAAAAACGGTAATGGCAGCAGCACCTGACAAGCAGGTGTCGATTAATGCGAAGACCTTATACCCAGTAAAAGCTAAATATTTAATGTCCCTTCTGCTGGATAAAGACATGTTGGCGATTTATAGCAAGAACGTTGCCTTATCTGCTTTTAAAGATGTGATTGCTGAGTATTCCAATCCGGCGATGAAAGATGTGCAGAAAGCACTGCAGCTTTATCCAACATCGATCAACCCGGGACATTTGTTTACCAATTCAGCGAATGACGTCATAAATGCAGCGTTAAATCATATTTTATCGGGGAAAGTGCTTCAAAATGAATTGAAAGAAGCCGATGTGAATTATATAAAGGATAAGGCGACCCTTATTCTGGATTGATGGTGAAGGACCCATGAACCTCATAATGCGATTGCTTCGGCTTCACAGCTTAAAAGCACGATTGCGTTTTTTTGGAATTTCCTTAGTGCTAATGGTTGGACTGCTTACCATTTCATCTTATTCTTTTTTAGAGTATCGTCAAACAGAAAGCAATCAGATCAATTCGATGCGAAAAGACAGTGCGATTCAGCAAACAGCTATAGATAGTTGGGTAGCTGCAAGAGCTTCTGAAATCCGCAATCTAGCTAATTCGCAATCGGCTAGAGAACTAGACATCGACAGCATCCAAAAAGATCTTAAATTTTTTGCGTCACATCAACAGGAGTTTGAAGCGGTCTCTTTTGCTAATAAAGAAGGTATTGTGGAATTTAGCACAATGAACCAAATAAGTGTCTATTTTTTCGAGCGTACCTATTTTAGAGAAGCTTCCAAAGGCCGTGAGTATATATCTGATGTACTGATGGGCAATGTTACCAATCAACCGACTATTTTATTTTCTGCTCCTGTTATGAATAATAGCAAGCAATTTATGGGTGTTATCTATGGAACGGTTTCGTTAAAGACGATTGATAAGCTCATGGAGCAATTTCGTTATGGAGACAGTGGCGAATCGTATTTGATTGATCGTAACGGTTATCTAATCACTGACTCGCGGTTCGAGGGGAATTGGAAACGGCTGGAATTTCAACTGAACAGCGATATTCTCGAACGATCGAAACAAGGGATAGAAGCAACCTCGACCTATGAGAGTTACCGCGGCAAGCAAGTTTTCGGGACTTACCAGTTGGTGAATAACGGAAAATGGATCGCTGTTAACGAAATTGAGCGGGATGAAGTGTATCGTACCTTTAATAGGCAATTAATTGTTATGATTCTTATTATTTGTATCGTGCTTACCATAGGGTTTATCGTGATGTTGCGAATATCGTACCACATTGAACGTCCCGTTCAACATTTATTGAAAGGGGTTCAGAGACTGAAGCAAGGCGATTATCATTATAAAATCGATTACAGCAGTATGAAGTCAGCTCCCGTCGAGCTGTTGCAGCTATGTGAAGCATTTAACCAAATGTCGCAAAATATTCAAGACAATGAACTTGAGCTTAAGCGGCAAAAGGAAATCTTGGCGGGTTCTAATGCGGAATTAGAGCAATTTGCTTATGTAGCTTCGCATGATTTACAGGAGCCTTTACGGATGGTAGCCAGTTATGTGCAGCTACTTGCAAAGCGATACCAAGGTCAATTAGATCAGGACGCGGATGATTTTATTCATTACGCCGTTGATGGTGCGCAGCGCATGCAGAATTTGATCAACGATTTATTGGCTTTTTCCAGGGTAGGTACGAAGGGGAAGGAGCCTAAGTTTGTTGATTTTGAAGAGGTGCTGCAGCATGTATTTACGAATCTACAACATGCGATTCAAGAATGTGATGCGTTGGTCACGTATGATCCTTTGCCTACATTGCTGGCTGATCCTACACAAATGGTGCAATTATTGCAAAATTTAGTTGGTAATGCCATAAAGTTTCGCGATGCCAACCGCGCACCCATCATTCACATTGGAATTAAACAGCAAGGGAATGAGTGGTTATTTTCCGTTCGTGATAATGGAATTGGTTTTGATCCGAAGTATAGGGACCGAATTTTCCTCATTTTTCAAAGACTCCATAATAAAACAAAATACCAGGGGACTGGCATAGGGTTGTCCATTTGCAAAAAAATTGTAGAACGACATGGCGGGAAAATATGGGTTGATTCAGAAGCGGGTCATTCGACAACCTTTTACTTCACGTTGCCAGACAGAGGAGAACAACTTACATGATCGATAATAAGCTTAGTCAGAATGTAGAAATTCTTTTAGTAGAAGATAATCCCGGAGATATTCGGTTAATTGTCGAAGTGCTGAAGGAAGGAAAAATTAACAATAATTTGAGCGTGGTTGAAGATGGTGAGGAGGCTTTGGCTTACCTCAGGCGCGAAGGCAGCTACCAGGAAGCGATTGTGCCGGACATTATCTTATTAGATCTAAATCTTCCCAAAATCAATGGCACTGAAGTTCTAGCAGAGATCAAAAAAGATGCGCTGCTGAAGTATATTCCAGTCATTATTTTAACGACTTCCGAAGCAGAGCAAGACATTTTAAGAGCTTATGATCTGCATGCGAATTGTTATATCACCAAGCCTGTCAACTTAGAGCAGTTTTTAACAGTCGTAAGATCGATTGAAAATTTTTGGCTTACACTTGTTAAGCTGCCTAGGAGGTAGAACTATTGATCAAGGTTTTATTAATTGAAGATAATCCGGGAGATGCTCGATTGATTCGAGAAGTTTTATCGGATACAGATAATCAGAGTATTGCGTTGAAATGGGTCGATCAGTTGGAAACGGGCATTGAACTGATTACCAAGGATGAATTTAACGTTGTTTTACTTGATCTTTCACTTCCGGACAGTCATGGCATGGAAACAATCATCAGCTTTCGGGAGCAAGCGCCTGCAATCCCAATCGTTGTGCTGACCGGGCTTGATGATGAGGAGGTTGCCATAAATGCCGTTCAGCATGGGGCTCAGGATTATTTGATCAAGGGACAAGTCAACAGTTCGGTGATTATGCGCTCGATGCGTTATGCCATTGAACGTCATCGTCTTCAGGACGAGCTTTATAACTTATCGATTATTGATGAGTTGACAAGTCTTTACAATCGTCGAGGTTTTTTTAACCAGGCGCAGCAAATTATGAATGCGAATGCTCAGGAAGGCAATGGCTTTTATTTGATTGTTGCCGATCTGGACGGTATGAAACAAATCAACGATTCTTATGGTCATCATATGGGGGACTTGGCCTTATTGGATACAGCGAATATATTGAAAGAAGTTTTCTGCGATTCTGATATTATTGCCCGAATGGGTGGAGATGAGTTCACCGTTATTTTACCGGATACGCATGGACATTCACCCAGCTTAGATGCATTCGAACAGGAAATGATCTTGAAAATCCAGCAAAGGTTACATAGCTTTAATTTGAGCGCTGGCCGAATCTATCATCTTTCGATTAGTCTCGGATTATTTCATTATAATCCTGCTATGCCCGTAACCTTAGGCGAATTAATCATCCAAGCGGATCATCGCATGTATACCCATAAAAAAGGTAAAGTCAAAGTCCAATAAATAAGAAGGATTGATTAGAAAGGCTCTGAGGGATTAGTACCCTCAGGGCTCTTTTTTTCGTCAGAATTCTGAGAAGTCAATTTTCGGCTTCTCAGACTCTGTCGGCTCGCAGAGCTCTCGCTGTAAGCGCGTTTTTCGCGTTTACTTGTTTTAGCTTCGGGAAGTGGCATCCCTGTTGTTTACTCCCCTAATTTCTTCCAAAAAAAGTGTTGCAATAGACTTAAATCCGATGTACGATATTACAAAAGATAAAGCGCTTACAATTCTGCTGTTCCTGTATTAAACCGGTTTAACTCCATATATACTTAACTTGATTTACGACCTACATACTGCTCATTCATTTGTATTAAACCGGTTTAATGCGTGATCGACCTAGGAGGTGAAGGGAAACAATTTTCAGAGCCTGATGAAGAAGATTGAAGTACCAGTATAATCATGGAGGGGATAGGTTTGAACAAGAACAAGTTGTTTTTTGTAGGGATGATGTTGATTTTTGCTGTTGTATTTGCAGCATGTGAGAGTGAAAGTGATCCAAAGCCAAGTTCAGCCGTTCAGGCAACGAAGGCGCCTGTAGCATCAGCTCCCGTGAAGGCAGACGGCTACAAAGAAGCCCCAATGTTAACGAAGCTAGTCGGTGCAGGTTCACTGAAGCCTGTGACTGAGCGTATGCCGGTTAAGGAAGATATCATGGTGGAAAAAGTAACCGAAGAGATTGGTAAATACGGCGGCGACTGGAAAATGCCTTGGACCGGGCCTAATGATCGCTGGGCAGTCGGTCAACCGTCAGAGGAGGCGCTTTTCCGTTTTAACAAGGATGGAAGCGCTGTTGAACCTAATGTGGCCAAAGGTTTTGATGTGAATAAAGATTCAACCGAATTCACCATTTATTTAAGGAAGGGCATGAAGTGGTCAGACGGCATGCCATTCACAGCCGATGATGTCCTGTTCTACTGGGAGCACATGCTAACGAAAGAAACTTTCGGCAAAAAAATATATGACGCTTATTACTCCGTCGATCCTGTGACAGGGGAAAAAGCTTTAGCTAAAATTACGAAAATTGATGATTACAGCTTTAAGGTTGTACATAAGTATCCAAGTGTGCTGTTCTTGGAGCGCGTTGCCATTGACAACAAATGGTTCTTTGCACCGGCACATTTCCAAAAAACGATTCTGCCTGAATTTGTAGGCCAAGATAAAGCACTTGAAATCGCAAAAAAATGGGGCTTTGAAGATGTCAAATCGTTCTTGGTAGCAACGGGCTATTACTATTGGGTAAACCCACAAATTCCGACTTTAAGAGCTTGGGTCGCTAAAAACGATCCGAATAGTGATCAATTTATTATGGAACGAAACCCCTATTATTGGAAAGTAGATAGCGAAGGCAACCAACTACCCTATATGGACCGCATTGTCGCTACCAAAGTACAAGACCCTGCTCAAAGAGTTCTTGGTACACTAGCGGGAGATTATAATCTTCTTACCTTTGATTTTAAAGATTTCACCGTACTGAAAGAAAATGAGAAGAAAGCAGGGTTCCGGGTGATGCCTTGGACAACGCCAACATGGTCAAGTGCCGGCATTCAACTCAATCAGACCACGCCAGACCCTAACCTGCGCAAGCTGTTTCAGGATATTCGCTTTAGAGAAGCGCTGTCCGTTGCAGTTGATCGTAAAGAAATTTCCGAGATCGTTACGAATGGTTTAGGTGCTCCTATTCAAGCATCAGTTCCGGAGGGCTTAGTTGGTTTCCAGAAAGGCTGGTCGGACCAGTGGAGCAAATTCGATGTGAATCGTGCCAATCAATTATTGGATGAGTTAGGTTTGACGAAACGGGATAAAAATAATTTCCGTTTGAATGCAGACGGCTCGGATTTAACGATAACGGTTATTGAGGGCAGCACCAACACGGCAACTTTTCTAGAATTAGTTAAAAAGTATTATCAAGCAGTAGGGATTAAGATGGACGTTAAGGTTGTGGATGCAGGAACTCAGCAGGAGCTCAAGTACTCGAATAAAATCCCAGCGACTACTGAAAATATTTCGTTAGTCAATGTAGCCTTCCGGCCTGATACGCTTGTTCCTTTGAGAGTGCTGACTCCTTGGTTCGGACATTACGGATTGTTTACTTCTTCCAATGGCAAAGAAGGCGTCAAGCCAGAAGGTGATGTAGCCTTAATTCTGGACTACTGGAACAAAGTAAAATCATCTACAAGTAAAGAGGAAATCAATAAATGGGGAAATGAGATCATTAAGCTTCATCAAAAGAATCAATGGATTATTGGTTATGCCGGTCCAACGCCAACGCTGGTCGTCGCCTCTAATAAAATGGGCAACGTACCGAAAGATTTGGTTTTCTCAGATGAATTCCGCAGCTTAGGGCATGGCCATCCATCGCAATTTTTTATCAAACCATAAGTTAAACCTGTAACCAATAGGGGGAACTTAACTTCCCCCTTATTGGTCTTAAGCAGCATCTTCGAATGAAGCGGAGGATTGGATAGAGATGCTCCAATATATTTTAAGAAGAATCATATTGGTAATACCCGTCGTTATTTTTATTTCAATGATCGTCTTCTACATTATTCAACTGCCGCCCGGTGACTATGTATCGACTTATGCGGCTAAGATGTCTGTGGCAGGCGATGTGATGACGCAACAAGATATGGATGAAATGAGAGCAAGCTTAAGATTGGATCAACCATGGTTTATGCAATACCTAGCGTGGATGAAAAATATTGTTTTTAATTTCGACTTCGGGTATTCGTTCAGCTATAACAGGCCGGTTATGGACGTCATAGCGCAGTATATGGGGTTAACGATCATCGTCTCTTTGGTAACGATGGCCTTTACCTATGCGGTGGCGATCCCAATCGGTATTTACTGTGCGGTAAGACAATATTCGATAGGTGATTATATTTTTTCAGCAATTGGCTTTCTTGGCATGGCTACCCCGCATTTCTTGATGGCTATTATTTTAATGTATCTCTCTTATGTATATTTTGGTGATCCCTTGCTAGGGCTATTTTCGAGTGAGTTCGTCAATGCAGGGTGGTCGATGGACAAGGTTCTTGATTTGCTGAAGCATATGATTATCCCTGTTCTTGTCATAGGCTTGGCGAATACGGCAGAGCTGATTCGAGTCATGAGAGGTCAAATGCTGGACGAATTGAATAAGCCGAATGTGGTGACAGCTAGATCAAAAGGCTTATCGGAAACGAAAATATTGCTTAAATATCCAACGCGCGCAGCTATGAATCCAATCGTTAGTACCATTGGATGGTCACTAACCTCCATTTTCACAGGTTCAACGATTACGGCAATCGTATTGAATTTGCCCATTCAAGGCCCCGTTATGTATAACGCATTATTAGCTCAGGATATGTATTTGGCAGGTACCTGGTTATTGTTTATGGCTGTGTTAACGGTTATAGGGACATTGATTTCGGACATTTTATTGGCATGGCTCGATCCAAAAATTCGCACAGAGTTCAGAGGTACGTAACCTATGAAAACCATTCCGATAGCAGGGAAACAGAAAATAAACGCGATCAAGCCGAAGAAAAACAGCGATGTCTTTTACAGCTCACAGTGGCGCCTTATGTATCACAGATTAAAGAAGCATAAATTAGCCCGTATCAGCTTAGTGATTCTAGCCTTGTTCTACATAGCCGCCATCTTTGCTCAGTTTATAGCGCCTTACGGGCTGGAGAGCTACGACAGTAAATATGTGAATGCGCCTCCAGCTAAAGTAAGCTTCAAAGATAGTGAGGGTAAGTTTCAATTTAGACCGTTTGTATATGACCTAAAGTCAGCCAGAGACCCGGTTACACTTCGTAAAGTGTTTGTTCCAGATGAGAAAGTTCGCCATTCAATCCGCTTTTTTGTCAAAGGTGAAAGCTATAAATTTCTTGGCTTGATTTCAACGGATAGACATCTATTTGGCGTAGATCAACCTGGTCGTGTATTTATTTTCGGTACGGACGGGATGGGCAGAGACTTATTATCGCGAATTGTGATGGGAAGTCAGATTTCGTTAAGTATCCCTCTCATTGGCGTAACGATCAGCTTTGTCTTAGGTTTGTTTATCGGCGGTGTATCCGGATATTTCGGAGGATGGATCGACTCAGTCATTCAGCGGTTCATTGAAATTATTCGTTCATTTCCGACGCTGCCGCTATGGATGGCACTATCGGCTGCTATACCACCGCGTGTGCCCGTGGTAACGATGTATATCTATATCGTCATTATCTTCGCCTTTATTGGTTGGACGGAGCTAGCTAGGGTAGCAAGAGGAAAGTTTATTTCGTTGAAAAATGAAGAATATGTGCTAGCGGCCAAAATAGCCGGCGTTAGCGATGCTAAAATCATTATTAAACATCTATTGCCTGGTTTTATTAGCTACTTGGTAGTGGCAACAACTTTAGCCATACCTGGTATGATTCTCGGCGAGACGGCCATGAGTTTTCTTGGACTCGGTATACGCTCTCCTGCTACCAGCTGGGGTGTTCTGCTTCAGGAAGCTCAACAGATCGAGAATGTCGCTTTGTATCCTTGGAAACTAATTCCCTTAGGATTCGTCATCGTTACCGTATTAACCTTTAACTTTC
Organism: Paenibacillus sp. J31P190; assembly: GCF_059692075.1. Lineage (NCBI taxonomy): Bacteria > Bacillati > Bacillota > Bacilli > Caryophanales > Paenibacillaceae > Paenibacillus > Paenibacillus sp. J31P190. The sequence goes on from NZ_JCAUAS010000004.1 coordinate 339,430, forward strand.
TAGGCGACGGATTGCGCGATGCTGCCGATCCATACAAGAAATAATCCATATTAGCGTAAGGCGAGGAGATATTATGACATCTCAAGCTTCCGTTTCACAATCCGAACAACCCCTGCTATCCGTGCAAGATCTCAAAATTCGCATTCAAATGGATAATGGGGAAATGAAAGCGGTAGATGGCGTTGATTTTGAGATCAAAAAAGGGAAAACATTAGGCCTAGTTGGCGAATCCGGCTGCGGGAAAAGTCTGACAAGCAGGGCGATTCTCAGCATTAACCCGAAAGAATGTGAAACCTCAGGGAAGATTGTTTATCACTCCACCTCTGAGAAGGCGCTAAACGATTTGGATTTGTTATCCCTAGATTCGCGAGGCAAACAAATTCGATCCATTCGCGGTCGCAAAATTGCCATGATATTTCAAGAACCCATGACGGCATTTTCACCGATGTATACGATCGGGAATCAGATCATGGAATCCATTTTAATCCACCGCACCAAAAATAAAAAAGAAGCCAAGAAGATAGCGCTAGAAATGCTTAGTAAAGTTGGGATTTCCGATCAAGAGAAGCGGTTTGACCAATTTCCGCATGAGTTTTCCGGCGGCATGCGCCAGCGCGCGATGATCTCAATGGCCTTGTCCTGCAATCCGGAATTGTTAATTGCCGATGAGCCTACGACTGCGCTGGATGTAACCATTCAAGCACAAGTGCTAGAGCTTATGAAGGGACTACAACAGGAATTTGGCATGGCCATTTTGCTAGTGACGCATGATCTTGGGATCATAGCAGAAATGTGCGACGAAGTGGCCGTCATGTATCTAGGGAAAATTGTTGAGCAATCGACAGTAGAAGAAATTTTCAATAATCCTAAACACCCGTATACGAAGGGTCTGCTCAAATCAATGCCAAGATTAGGCGGAAATAGACATACACGTTTAGAATCGATCGAAGGAACAGTTCCGATGGCATTCAATATGCCTCCAATGTGCGGATTTTACGAACGGTGTAAGGATCGGATTGATGGTGTATGCAATAAACAAGTTGTGCCGAAAACTCGAATATCCGATAGCCATATGGTTAGATGTTTTCTTTATAAGGATGAGGGCGAAGGAGAATAAGGATGTCTAAACCTATACTGAAAGTAAATAATCTAAATAAGGATTTTCAAGTAAAATCCAAGAATAGACTGTTTAGCAAGCCTTCATCTATTCGTGTTTTGAACAACGTCTCTTTTGAGCTGTTGGAGGGGGAGACCCTAAGCATTGTCGGCGAATCAGGCTGTGGCAAAACGACATTAGGCCGCTGTATTGTCAGAGGGATGGATGCCACATCAGGGCAAGTCATTTATCAACCAGAAGGCGATGAGCAAGTTGATTTCTTAGGGCTGCGAGGCAAGGAATTCAAAAAGTATAGAAAAGATATTCAGATGATTTTTCAGGATCCCTATTCATCACTGAGTCCAAGAATGAGCGTGTACGACATTATAGCTGAGCCGCTGCTTGCCAACTTTAAGCTGACGAAATCACAATTGGATGACAAAGTTACCCAAATCGCAGAGAAGACCGGGTTAAATGTCAGCTATCTCAAACGATATCCTCATGCCTTTTCCGGAGGGCAAAGACAGCGTATCGCCATTGCAAGATCACTTATTTCTCAACCGAGACTAATCGTATGTGATGAAGCTGTATCGGCGCTGGATGTTTCTATTAAAGCCCAAATTATTAACTTGTTGAAGGACCTGCAAGAGCAGCTGCAGATTACTTATATTTTCATTTCACATGATTTATCCATCGTTCAAAATATATCTGACAGAGTAGCGGTTATGCACCTAGGGAAAATTGTAGAACTGGCGCCGGTGGATTCGTTATTTGATCATCCCAAGCATCCCTATACAGAGGCGCTATTGTCGGCTGTACCTGAGCCAGACCCGAATTATAAGAAAGATCGAATTATTCTCGAAGGAGAAGTTCCTAATCCAGCTAATCCTCCAAGCGGATGTCACTTTCATCCAAGGTGTACGTATAAGACCGATAAATGTATACAGGAAGAACCAGAGCTGCAGGCCGTCAGCGAAAATCATTATGCTGCATGCCACTATGCGAATCAATTAAACTTAAGAGGTGTAATCCATGAGTCATAAGACAACGAATGATACGACAACGATTGATCCTAGTGCTAAGAAGCTTATTGTTTTTCTGGACTGCGGAGATACCATCATTGATGAAGGAACCGAAATCAGAGATGATAACGATATTGTTATTAGGGCGAATGTGATTCCAGGGGCCGATATTATGGTGAAGACGCTTGCCGAACGTGGATATATACTGGCCATCGTAGCCGACGGTAGGGCGCAATCGTTCAAAAATATTTTAACGCAAAATGGATTGTATGATTATTTTACCACGATGATTTATTCAGAGACCATTAAAGCTTCTAAACCAAGTACCCGTATGTTTAAAGCTGCGATTGGAGCACTGGATCTCAGCGAGCAGGATTGCTCCCGTATTGTCATGGTTGGCAACAACCTGAGCCGCGATGTTAAAGGAGCCAATGCAATGGGGATTACTAGTATCTTCCTTAGCTGGACGCCTAGGTATCCTAAATTGCACGCAGACGAAAGTGAAATACCTGACTATACGATCAACCATCCGCTGGAATTAATCGATTTAGTAGAAAAGCTCAATGAAGAATTAGGATAAATGGATGGTTTCTGAAGGGATGTTTGATCATATATGGCTAAAATTGATGAAGTTGCAAAATTAGCGAAAGTCTCAAAAGGGACAGTGTCGAATGTTTTTAGCCAAAAAAGACCCACAAGCGACGAAGTGAAAGAAAGAGTAATGACGGTCTCCAGACAATTAAATTATGTGCCTAATCATATTGCGCGAAGCTTGGCTACGAAGAAAACCATGGCGATCGGGTTGACCATCCCGCATGGCAGCTTCTTTTTTAGCGCATTTCATACGCAGTTCATCAATGGCGTAATTTTGGAAGCTTCCTTTTATGGATACAGAGTTCTGTTGGATATGATTCCTGTACAAAAGGTGAAAACACCATTCCTGTCGAGTTATCCGATTGATGGTGCTGTTGTGATGAGCCCAACGACCGATGACGACCGTATCAACCTCATGCATGGTGAACAAATTCCCTTTGTTACTGTCGGTAGAGTCATGAATACGAATATTCATAAACCTTACAGCGTGGATAACGACAATCACAAGATTATTGACAGCATATGCAAGTATTTGATCGACAAGGGTCATAAAGACATTATGTTTTTAAATGCAAATGAGCTTATGACCGTGTCCATCGATAGAAAAGCAGGCTTTATCAAGGCGATGAAAGATCATCAACTTGACGTAGAAGAACACATGATTCATCATAAGCCAGCCCTACATGCAAGTGAATACATGGACTATGGCTATGCCGAGACGATAAATGTCCTTGGTACACAGAAGAAGAAGGTAACCGCGATTATTGCAGATGATGACCGCACGGCATTCAGTGTCCTTAATGCACTCAAGGATTTGAATCTCAGGGTACCAGAAGATGTATCTTTGTTTGTCATATGCGGAGATCTCTCTATGATGGTTCAATCGAATCCGTCTTTGACTAGCATGGATTTACAGCCTTCGGAATTAGGTGCTCAATCTGTCCGATTGTTAATGAACCAACTAGGCGTTCTGCAAGGAGATTTCTCGGAAAATATGATTATAGAAAGCAAAATTATTGAAAGAAATTCTTGTCTGACAATTGGATAAGTAGTTGAAGAGAATATCGGGAGGGCAACAGGATGAACAAAGAAATGTGGAATGTAGGCATCATTGGCCTTGGAGGAATTGGCGATTATCATATGAACCATCTTTCGAGAATCGCGAACACGAGAGTTGCAGCCATTTGTGATGTGAATACGAAGGCCGTTCAAGAGGTCGGTGATCGATTAAACTTATCAGCTGAGAAGCGCTATAGCGATTATAAAGCGATTATTGCGGATACCGATATTGACTTTATCATCTCCGGTGTCTCGAATAAATTCCATTATGACATCCTAAAATATGCGATCGAATGCGGTAAACCGATATTTTCCGAAAAGCCTTTCACACGAACGATGGAAGAGGCGGATGAATTATTAGGCTTGTATGAAAAAAATCCGATACCCTGCATGATTGGGTTTTCCTACCGCTACAGGCCTTGCTTTCAATACGTGAAACAACTTGTAGTACAAGGGAGTTTAGGGCGTATTCGGCATATTGCCGCTCACTACTTACAAGAGGAAAACGCGCCTATGTTTAACAAGGAGTACACCTGGCGATTTAACAAAGAGATGGCAGGATCAGGTATTTTAGCGGACATAGGCTCTCATATGGTGGATGCGGCACGCTTTTTTGTAGGAGAATTTACGCAAGTTACCGGCATGATGAGCACGTTTATCGATCACCGAACGGATCCGCGAACGCAACAGCTCGTTGAAATAGACGTGGATGATTTTACCGGATTCCAGGGCGTGCTTGAAGGCGGGGTCATGGGCACGTTTTATACCCATAAAAATGCCATTGGAACGAAAAATCAATTTCAGGTTACGTTGTTTGGCGATCTTGGCACCGTCAGGATTTCAGTCGAACAACCGAATGAAGTTCATTTGACGGTTAGAGAAGGCGATAAGCTAGAGCTAATAGAAAAAGTCATTCACTTAGACGAGGCATCGATGAAGCCCATGCTGCAGGATTTTGTGGATTATTTGGAACAGGCTAACTCGCCATTACTCCCTACAATCATAGACGGATACCGTAATCAACAAGTGCTGCAAGCGATCATAGATTCAGCTAAAGACGGAGTAACGAGAACCATATAACTGCATTCATTGTAAAAAAAGGAGCGAGTTGTATGATTAAAGTAACGATATGGAATGAATTTCTGCAAGAGCAAAGAAAAGAAGAGGTAGCCCGGATCTATCCCAAAGGGATGCATGGAGCCATTGCTGATGGTATCAAGCAGGACGGCTTTGAGATTAGCGTTGCAACCTTTAATGAACCTGAGCATGGACTTACCCAAGTTAGGCTGGATGCTACCGATGTTCTCATTTATTGGGGTCACGTCGATCACAAGGGCTTTCAGGATGATGTCGTCGATCGTATTTGTGACCGTGTACATAAGGGGATGGGACTGGTTGTCCTGCATTCAGGCCACCATTCCAAGATGTTCCGCAAGCTAATGGGGACATCCTGCGACTTGCTTTGGAGAGAAGCGGATGAGAAAGAGCGGCTTTGGGTTGTTGATCCATCGCATCCAATCGTTGAGGGCATTGGGCCCTTTATCGATTTGGCGGAAGAGGAGATGTACGGAGAGCATTTTGATATTCCCGTACCCGATGAATTAATCTTCGTCAGCTGGTTTGAGGGGGGCGAGGTGTTCCGCAGCGGCTGCACCTACCGTCGCGGTCAAGGCCGAATTTTCTATTTCCGTCCAGGGCACGAAACTTATCCAACCTATCACAATAAGGATGTTCAGCGCGTGATCGCCAATGCTGTAAAATGGACAGCCCCGGTTATAAGAGAAAAAACGTTCTATGGACATCATTCTCCACTGGAGGAAATTAAGAAGTAATGGATAACGACACCTTTGAGGTGTCGTTTTTTTGTCGATAGATAGGAATTTATATGTTTTAGGGTAAGCGAAGCTTACTCCATATTTATTGTGAAACACCATAAGGGGCTTAGATTTGGGTTCACTCAACCCTCAAAGTAATCGGGATACATTCCGGAGGGATGCTTCACTTTGTAGGGTTGAGCAAGGCGTCGTTGACATCTACCGTGACCTTCGTTTGTCAGAAAAGTGATAGCTGCAGGTTGAAGGAAAGTTCCCTGCTGGTTGCCCCTTAACGGACCTAATCGCCGTTATTATCGGTTATTTGAGCTTTCCTCTTATCTAACGGACTCTATAATCGTTATTAGATAAAAAATAATCAATTTTCTGTCTGTTTCAATGAATAGCAGCAGCGCAGTCCGTTAGAATTTTTACGTGCTCCATTTTATCCAAACAACGTCTACTGAGTCCGTAAGCAATACATGCGGTACCTCATTTTTCCGCTAGTTACAAATAAGATTTCCATTTCAACCCAATTGTGCAGAATCCGCCGGGCATGACGGTCGGTAATTCGCAGATGGCCAGCCAACACTATGGGTGTGAATGGACGAAGCAGGCGCCGAGCAAATCGTACTGTTTCCGCTTCGAGAAAATTTAATTCGGGCTGCACATTTGTTGAGATGAATTTTCCGATGAAGGAAAGTACCAACTGCTGGCATCTTTGAGGTTCATCTTGAATGGAAAGATAAGCAATGGGTAAAAATATCCAGCCATCAAGCGCCAATAAACAATGCCGCCAACATAAATCTTTAAATCGTTTTACATCAAGGTCCCTGGCGTGAGAACCGTAGCCCTGAATTTCAATTCCACCCTTCACGCCTCCAGGTAAATATGCAAGATCCACATAACGGTATCCATTGTTAAAATCACGCACCTCCCATTCGGGATAAAGGTGATCGAAATTGTTGACCGTTGGGAACCAAACGGATCGCAAAAATTCCATGGTGCCATGACCTAAGCCCTTTTCAAGCAACTCACGCTTTCTGTGATTTGTCTCATGCACAATTCGATTGTAACCATTCCTCATATTTTAGGTCAAATCTTGACATGTATTCTCTCTCCTTTATTCACAGGTAAAAGCAAAAAGCCGCCTCGATACAAAGTATCGAAGCGGCGTGTGCTTCACGACCGAATTGCTTTTAGTGTAGCGTTAAATAAGAAGCTTGACAATAGGTGAAGCTGATAATTCTGGTAGTTTTGCTGATATAAGATCACCAAGTCGATTGGGCAGTGAAACCAGTCACTGCGGGAGAGCGCTCCGCTGGCAGCGATGAGGTAAGGGGTTCAGCCCGCACGCAGGGAGCGAAGCGAGTGAGCACGGTGCGCAATTAGGGCTGACCCTATCTCTCTTCGATATCCAGTCCGTCCCAGGTGGAGAAGATCGCGCGGCTCATGCCTTGCAGGAGGAGCTTTTGTCGAAAAAGATATGCATCAGGCAAGCATGAATCGACATACGGAATGAAAGATTTGGAATATGATAGATTTGTAGATAGTGGTGTGATTCATTAATCATTGAAGGGGTTGATCATTTTGGGCAAAAGCAAAATAGAAATATCCTCAAAAGGTATCGAAAAAACTCTTCGTAAGTTTGATTATTTGCAAGCAATCTCTGAATATATTTGGAATGGATTCGATGCGCAAGCTACCGTAGTGGATGTTAAGCTGCATAAGAATGTTCTAGGCGGCATCGATCAAATTGTCATTGCTGATAATGGTTATGGCATAGATAGAAGAGATTTGGATCGGAAGTTTACGCCATTTTTTGAATCAGAGAAGCAAGTTGATCCTGAAAAGCGAGTCAGAACGACATCAGCCATGCATGGAAAGAATGGAATCGGTCGATTAACCTTCCATCACTTTGCTTCCGATGCAACATGGAAAACGACATATTTGGATGGCCTTCTAAAAAATACGTATACCATTCGTATTCATTCGAAAAATTTGGATACCTATGAAGTTACGAATAACATCCTAACAGATGAAGATTCAGGGACGATGGTAACTTTTCATAATATCATGAAAGACTTTGTATATGAGGATTTGTTGGCTTTTTTATGTAAGGAATTTGGGTGGTTCCTGGAACTTCATGCTGAGAAGCATTTCGATGTTAGAATAGATGGCGTATCCTTAGACTACTCGTGTGTGATAGCCGAAAGAGAATGTTTTGTAATTGTTCATGAGCCTACACAAACGGAGTTTGGAATCAAATATGTTCGGTGGAATGATCGAATCAATCATGAATATTCCAAGCTTTACTTTATCGATTCAAATTTAGAGGAAAAACATAAGCAACCGACAACTTTTAATAATAAAGGTGATTCCTTCTATCATAGTGTTTATATTCGAAGCAAAGGCTTTGATCATTTTGATTTTGATAGTGAAGACAATGGTGGACAACTGGAATTATCTTTTGGAGCAAGCAGAAGAAGCGAGGCATTTCAATTTTTACTTGAAGAAATCAACACGTTTATTAAGCAAAAAAGAAAGCCCTACTTGGGATTATTAGCAGATCATGTTATTGAAGACTTTGCGGAATCGAAGGCATTTCCTACTTTTAAAGACGAACCTGAGGACAATACCAGAAAAGAAGAACTGGAATCTGTGATCAGGGAAATGTGTCTACTAGAACCAAGAGTGTTTGCAAGATTAAACCCTGAACAGAAAAAATTGGTGGCTCACCTTATTCATTTAGCGATGGGTTCAAATGATCGACAACGTTTGTTGGAGGCTTTATGAGGTACATGGGCTAGTGAACATTATTATGGAGCTTACCGTTCTACGGATCTGATGACCTGTCACAATATTACGGAACAAGTGCATGTGCCCAAGGGTGCAAGGCATGGCGCGGTTTTAAAGCTGAAAAAGGCAAAAAAATGAGATGGCAAGATTCTTGCCTTCTCATTTTTTGTTTGCTGTCCAAATAGCTCATCGACGCTCGTGTCGTTCTACGGCCTCAATCACTTTCAGACGAGTATCTAAATTCACTGGATGACCATACGCAAGTTCCAGCGCCCATAGGACCGCGCCTGTTGCAGGCGGGACTTGTAGAAGGATGTAATTGCAGCTGTGATTGGTCAAGCTTGCAATATGATTTTTGAAGTTTTGGAGCAGCAGAGGACTTTCTGCTTTGACCCAAACTGATCCTGCAAGAATGATATCGACCTCATGGTCAAAATCCAGATTGTGCATGCAGCCAACCGTGGAGTAGGCCAGTTGCCTGGCCGTATTATCTAGAATATTCAGAGCTACGGAATCCCCGTTATCTGCCGCGGAGAACAGGATTTGCACCAGCTTGGTGGTAGGACTTGTTCGCTTTTGTATGCCGTTCAAGGTGTATTCAATGAACAGTTCTTTATTGGGTATTTGCAGCAGCTTCATGACAGATTCAGTCATCATGGTTTCTGGCCCCATACGGTAGAAAAAGTCATAGACAGCCCGAAGTACTTTTCTGGCTAGAAAGAAACCCCCAGCTTCATCACCAGACAGCTCACTGCCAACACCGCCGACTTGAAGGCGCTTTCCACTTGGAGAAATACCGCCCGTAGAGGAGCCCGAGCCATTAATGGAGCAAATGCCGAAGCCCTTTTCACTGCCAGCTTTAATACCAAGGAATGAGTCGTTGTCCATGGCATAGTGAGTAAAGCCGATACGCTCAATGACTTTGCATAAATTTTCTTTCTGGGATGGAATATCCGCGCCAGCTAATCCGAAAGCACCGGCTGCTATATGATCCATCGTTATCTGATTGCGCGTCAGCAAATGCTGAATATTTTCATTCATGATTCGGTATGAGCTCAGGTATGCGTCGGGGAACTGCTCGTGACTGCATGTACCTGTGTGAATATAGTCTACAAAGTTCCCTAGGATATCAAATAGAAAGTAGTCCGTTTTACTATTTCCGCCGTCGACACCGATAATGTAGTTTTTCACTATCATGACTACTTCTCTTTAGAGAAAAACTGCGGGAGATAGGCCTTGTGGGCTTCTTTCAACTCATTGAAGCAGTTATGCGCGGCATCATAGTCACCAACCAATGGATTCATCAATAGCGCGCGCATGGCGGCATCTTCGCTGCCATTCACTGCAGCAGCTACGGTTTCACGTTCGTAGGCTTTGACCATACGCATATAATCAATGATATGTTGATTATTGAAATCCGTAACTTTGATCGGTGTGGCGCCATTTTTACCAATAACGGCACAAACTTCAACCGCATCGGAGTCTTCCATGAAATCTAATGCCCCGTTGTTAAGTAGGTTGACTACATGTACTTCTTGTTTATCGTTATAGATTGCATCGACTAAACTGATGGCCACTTCTGAGTAGTTGGCCCCTCCACGCGTGGAAAGCAGCTCCGGCTTTGAATGCAGTTCGGAATCCAAGTAGATGTTGAGCAGCTCCTCTTCGATCTGCATACATTTCTCGCCTCGAGTTAATTCACTTTCTTTCAATAATGTTAGCTTCTTCTCTTTGAAGTAATAATATTCCAAATAAGAAGAAGGTATGGCTCCCACCATCTGAACGACCTCTTTACGGAATCCGCTTGAAGGAATATTCTTCATCGCTTCACTGTTAAGCCCCATATCAAGTGCCGTTTTCACATAATCCTTACCATCTTGCTCAATCGTTGTAATCCAGCTTAAATGGTTAAGTCCCACATAGGTAAAGCTAGCATGGTCTAAATGCAACGTTTCACGAATGCTCTTGAACATGTTGAAAGGAACATTGCACAGACCTAGCATCTTCACGTTGGAATGGTTGAGCAGAGCTTCTGTAATAATTCCGGCTGGATTGGAGAAATTGATAAGCCAAGCATCCGGACACAGCTCTTTCATACGATTGGCAATATGAAGCATAACAGGAATGGTGCGCATGGCTTTAAAAAATCCACCGATTCCGCAGGTTTCTTGCCCGATTAAATCGTATTTGAGAGGAATGGTCTCATCGAGTACGCGGGCAGGCAGCTTACCCACACGAATTTGTGATAACACAAAATCCGCATCCTGCAGCGCTTCATCCAAGTTTTCGGTTAAGATGACTCGACAAGGAATGTTCGCTGCCTGTATCATGCGCTCACAGAGTTTGCCTACAATGTCTAGCTTTCTTGCATCAATATCCATGAGTACTAGTTCATCTATAGGTAATACGTCTTTTCGCTTAATCATTCCTTCAATCAATTCTGGGGTGTAGGTGCTTCCTGATCCAATAATCGCTATTTTCAATTTTTTATTCATCCATGTATTCACCCTTCCTATTAGCTCAATCTCGCTGCTATTATAGCATCGCTTTCCGAAACGCTGCAATATAAACTGGAATTTAATTTTACTCTGATTGAATTATTTTGAAAATAAATTTCTTAACTTAATATTCAAAATTGTGTACTATTTTAGATATTAATCTTGTTTTTTTGAGCAATTATTCGTATGATGAGATTAAAATTTTAGCTCAGAGAAAATAGGGTGAACAGAGAATATATATGTCAATTAATGATAATATTTTAATAAAGATTCGTGATATGAAAGACAGCCTAACTCCTGTAGAGAAGTTGGTAGCAGATTACATTTTGGAGAATTTAGAGGAAATCCCGCATCTTTCGATTAAGAGTCTGGCCGGGCTGACGAAGACCAGTGACGCATCCGTTCTTCGTTTCTGTAAAACGATGGGGTATAAAGGTTACCGGAACTTTATTGTAAGTATCTCAGCTTCAATTGGATCTATGGACGATGATGAGAAGAACCAGTACACCGATATACAACCAGGGGATGATCTATCCATCATTATCTCTAATATTTCTCGCAATAACAGTAAATCCATTGAAGACACTCTCAGTGTCATCGATAAAAATGAAATTGCCCGTGCTGTAAAAGTTCTGCGTGAAAGCAATCGTATTGCGTTTTTCGGAATTGGTGCTTCCGGTCTGGTAGGTATCGATGCGGAGCAGAAATTTTCACGGATCAACAAGATGTGCCATACCTACACGGACGGGCATAGCCAGCTCACGGCAGCTACACTGCTGGACAAAAGTGATGTAGCCATCTTTATTTCAAATTCCGGTAGTACGGTGGAGATTCTAGATTCACTTGAAATAGCCAAAAAGAATGGCGCATGCATTATTGCCATTACCAAATATAATAAAAGCGAGTTAGCAGATAAGGCCAATATCGTCTTGAGCATCTCTACACCAGAGGTAACCATCAGAAGCGGTGCCATGGGATCGCGAATTGCTATGCTGACGGTAATTGATATCCTTTTTGCTGGTGTAGCCAGTGCGGAATACAAGAAAGTGAAGAAATATTTAGCTAAAACGCATGATATTATAGCCAGCAGCAAACATCGTAAATAAAAGACAAAGACAACGCTTTAATAAGATAAAGTTGTTGTCTTTTTTTTGTTGTGAAATAAAATAAAAAATCAAAACTTTATTGTAATAAGAAATAAAATTTCAAAAACTATTGACCATCATGAAATTTTTCGCTAGTATGAAATTAGAAATTGAAACAAACAGGATAGGAGGATAGCTATGGATGAGTATCTGTCGGGGTTGACTACGGAAGAGATTAACGAGAAAACACTGGTTATGGATGAATGTACAACGGAACAAATGCTGCGTTTAATGAATGAGCAGGATGCTGAGGTTCCCGCTGCAGTGGGAGCAGAAATACCGCAAATTATGAAAGCGGTTGATATTTTACATCATGTTCTAAAAAACGGTGGCAGAATGTTCTACGTAGGGGCTGGATCTTCTGGCAGACTCGGTGTGCTCGACGCTTCTGAATGTCCTCCTACTTTTGGAATTGACCCCATGCTGGTGCAAGGTCATATCGCCGGTGGCGATGGGGCGCTAAGAATTGCAGTTGAAGGTTTTGAGGATAACGCGGAGGAGGGGATCGCACTCATTGAACGGTGCGGTGTGACAGACAAGGATGCTGTTATCGGAATTACGGCCAGTGGAAGCGCACAATTCGTCATTGCCAGTTTGAAAAAAGCAAAGGAAATTGGTGCAGCAACGATCGGCGTAGTAAATAACAAAAATTCGAAATTAGAGCCTGTCTGTGATGTGTGTATTGCGCCAGTAGTTGGGCCGGAAGCAATTATGGGATCTACCCGATTGAAAGCGGGGACAGCACAGAAGCTGGTTCTAAACATGCTGACGACCTGTACGATGGTGAAGCTTGGAAAGACATATAACAACCTCATGGTAGATATGAAGGCAAGCAATATCAAATTGTATGATCGTTCTGTTCGAATCATTAGGGCAGCAACAGGGGTAGATGAAGAGTGCGCTATTACCCATTTAGAAAGCGCTTCCATGAATTGCAAATTAGCGATTATGATGATAAAAACCGGTTTGGATGCAGCGGAGGCAGAACGAGCATTGAATCAATGTGACGGCCGTTTGAAAACAGCCATACGTACTTTTAGCAAAGTTGTATGAAAAATACAATATCAAACAAGGAGAGACTTTGAGCTACACTCAAAGATCCCTATATTAAACTAGGAGGTCAATTTCATGAAAAGAAAAATGCCTGTATTAGCATCCGTCGTAGCTTTAACCATGGCTTTAACAGCTTGTGGTGGTACTTCCGGTACGAAAGCAACAACTACACCAGCAGGTACTCCTGCTCCAGCGGCTACTGCCGGCGCCTCAACAGCTAAAGACACCATCACTGCTTTGCTGCCGCCAGTTTCACCAAACTACCAAAAGACTTTCGAACAAATGTCCAAAGACTTTACAGCATTGTATCCGAATCTGACTTTGAAAATCGAACCGGCAAGCTGGGAAGATATGAAGCAGAAATTGGATACGCAAGTGAATGCGGGCAGCCCGCCGGATATTGCGTTCGGAGGCTCTGACGGCATCCCTAAGTATCTGCAGCAAGGATTGCTCATGGACATTACGGATTCAGCAACTCCTGAAATGATTAACGATTATGATAAAGCTCCGCTTGAATACATGAAGAATGGCAAAGGACTTTACGGCTTCCCGGCGTACATGGAAGTTCACGCACTAGGCGGCAACAAAGCGTACCTGGAAAAGGCCGGCATCGATTGGAAGAAAGTACAAACGAGCGGTTGGACGTACGATGAATTCCGTCAAGCGGTCAAAAAAGGCGTCGTAACTGAAAACGGCAAAACACGCTATGGTTTCGTGTTCGCGGTGAAAGGCGTTGCAGCCGTTGACTACTTGGGTATCATGGCGAAAAATGCGGGCATGCCTCACGCGTTTAATAAAGATTTGAAATATGCTTACACTAGCAAAAACTACTTAGGTCTTCTGAAAGATCTTCGTGCGTTGATCGATGACGGCTCCATGCCAAAAGAACTTAGCTCCATAGATGCAGGTAAACGTTGGAACATGTTCCTGACAGGCCAAACGATGATCACAGGTAAAGGTCTTGCGGTGTTTGAGAATTCCGCTAAAACTAATAACGCAAAACTTAAAGCAGCTGATGCAAGTGCTGTAAAAGATTCCATCCCGGTTGATTATGTGGTATTGCCGGCTCCGACTTTCCAAGGTGCAAAACCATCATTCGCTACTGTCGTTGACGGTTACATGACGTTCCGCGGTAAAAAGGAACCAACTGCTGAGCACAAAGCGAATGTCGTAAAAGCGGCTTACTTCTTAGCTAGCGGTAAAAATGCTGCAGCAACAAACAGTGATCTGTTCTCTGCTCACATTACGCAAAGCGGTAAAAAAGCGGCTGAAAGCATGAAAATTGACAGAAGCCCTGAGAACATCGCTGCTGTGGACTACATGCTGAAAAATGCAACACCGGCTCGTTCGGATATTCCAACAGAACTGGGTGCTAAAGCGATTAAATTGGAAACAGAAGTTATCGTGCCTAAGTTCCAAGGTCTGATCGCTGGTGAAATTACTCCTGAAGCGATGTATGAAGCTGTGAAAACCGCTGCAATTGCTGCATTTGGCGCAGACGGCGTTGTGAAAGATTAATCATAAGTTGTAAACCTCGGATAGTCGTGATGCATGTTACGCGGCTATCCGAACTATTTTAATCCGAGTTTTCTGAAACGGGGTTTGGGGGTTAGACAGTATGGCAACGAATATCGCTAAACCGATGAAAAGAAGAGGAATCAAAGGAGAAGGTGCTTGGGGTTATGCATTTATTGCTGTCGCATTGGTCGTTTTTGCAATGTTCACCGCATATCCGGTCGTAAGCGCGTTTATCATCAGTCTCCAAGAATACAAACCTCTTGGTTCCACCTATGTTGGATTAGACAATTATGTGTCTACCGTGAAAGACGGTTTGTTTTGGCAAGCCATGCGCAATACCATCGTCTATACGGTTTTGACAGTACCTGTTAACTTAATCTTGTCCATGGTGATCGCGATTATGATTCTGCCGCTCAGGAAAAAAACGCAGGGCTTTTTCAAAGGTGTTTATTACTTGCCTGTTGTTGCTTCAGGTGTTGCTTTATCCGTCGTTTGGCTTTGGATCTTTGATCCAATGGAAGGCGGAATTTTGAATCAGTTCATTCATTTCTTTGGCCTTACCAATCAGAACTGGCTCGGCTCAAGCAAAACGGCAATGTTTTCTTTGGTTCTGATGTCCTGGTTGTCCAGTCATGGCACAAGCATTATCATCTACCTGGCCGGTCTACTCGGCATTGATGATACGTATTACGAGGCAGCGGAAATGGACGGAGCGAACTTTTTTCAAAAGCTGTGGCACATCGTTGTTCCTTCTCTGAAACCAGCTACATTATTCCTTTTGGTAACGGGGGTTATCGGTTCATTCCAAGTGTTCCAAAACGCGTACCTCATGACCGGTGGGGGTCCGAACAATGCGACTACCATGGTGGGTCTGCTGATTTTCAATAATGCATTTACTTACTTTGAATTCGGTAAAGCCGCGGCGCAATCGCTGATTCTAGCTGTTATTATCGCGGGAATTTCGGTTATTCAGTTCAAATACGCAGGGAAAGACGTCGAGTATTAATAGCGGAGAGACTTTGAGCTCCGCTCAAGGATCCCTAAGCGGAGAGACTTTGAGCTACGCTCAAAGATCCCTATATTAGGAGGATAAAAAATGGCTTTATACAGCAATCATGCAGGGAAACCTAGAGTAAAAACCGTTCGGAATTCAATGATTTTTATCGTCCTTCTACTATTTGCTTTGGCGACGATATTTCCGATCTATTTCATGGTCATTTCATCCTTTGCTGATCCGGTTGAGGCCGGAGCGGTGAGCTACTCCATTTTACCAAGCAAGTTTACATTCGCTTCCTTTAAATTTTTCTTTGATTACAGTGAGTATTCGTATCGTTGGATTTTGAACTCTCTGATCGTGGCGACTACCGTGATGGTGTCCAATGTTATTTTTGCCAGCATGGCTGGTTATGCATTTTCTAAACTTCGTTTTAAAGGGAGAGGCGTGCTGTTTGCGGTACTGCTTGTCTCCATGATGATTCCTTACCAAGTTACGCAAGTTCCTTTGTATATTCTGGTTGTTAACGTGTTCGAGCTGCAAAATACGTACAGCGCGTTAATTATGCCGGGTATCGTTACGGTATATAATATTTTTCTGGCTAAACAATTTATGAGCAGCATCCCGAACGAGATTATGGAAAGCGCGAAGATCGAAGGCTGCAGCCAATTTACGATTTATTGGAGAATCATTCTGCCCTTGTCCAAAACCGTGCTTGCCGTCATGGCGATTCTAACGTTTATGGATAGCTGGAACACATTCTTCTGGCCGCTTCTGGTCACCAATACGATGGATATGCAGACGATCCAAGTTGGACTCAAAAACTTCCGCTTCGCCAATACGACGTTTATTGCGCCGATGATGGCGGGTGCTACGATTTCTGCACTGCCAATGTTTATTCTTTTCTTCAGCTTGCAGAAGTATTTCTTAGAAGGTGTAACGGTTGGAGCGGTGAAGGGCTAATACAAACCGCACGTGGGGGAGGTAGTACTTCAGCATGATTGTGTCATGGGATCAACAATATCGTCAGGCGGTTATTGACTTATGGAATGAAGAAGCCGTGAAAGAAGGCTACAAGGAGCTTACCGAACAAACCTTTGAGAATATCTTCACGGCCAACCCTTATTTTGATAGTCAAAATGCTTTTATGTTACTGGAACAAAATGAAGTCAAAGGCTTTGCCTGCGGCTGCACAGGGGATGATCTGCCGCTTGGGGAAGTGGCGGGATACATCACCTGCATCGTTTTAGCTGAAGACAGCAAAACCGCTGAGAACTATCAAGGCATGCTAAACGCTTTGGAGCGTCGCTTTCAGCAGCTGGGAAAAAAGCAAGGCGATGTCTTATTTTTTAATCCGATGTTATTGCCGTGGTATATACCGGGGACACCGAAGCATGAGCATAACAATGCGCCGGGCGTGCCGATTGAAAGTAAATTGTATGCATTTTTGCTGCAGGCAGGGTATGTGGAACGCGCCAAAGAGTGCGCCATGTATTTGAAGCTGGACGGTTTCACCATACCAGAGGATATCAGAGCCAAGGAAAGCAATGCCGCAGAGGATGGCTACGCGGTGGAATTATTCGACCCGGAAAAGCATGATGGCGTGGATGAAATGCTGAATGGCTTTAATAATCTTTTATGGCAAAAGGAAATCGGGCAAAGCACGGCAGAAGGTGTGCCGGTCGTTATTGCTGCATATAGAGGCAAGGTTATCGGATTTGCCGGTCCGGTCATTCGTCAGGACAACGGCCGGGGTTATTTCGCTGGGATCGGCGTCATTCCCGAGCATGAGGGACACGGTTTGGGCAGCATCCTTTTCTTTAAGCTGTGCGAAGCTTTTCGTTCGATCGGGACCGATTACATGTCGCTCTATACGGGCAGTACGAATCCAGCTATCCGCATCTACGAGAAGGCAGGCTTTACAACCGTCAAACAATTTTCTGTCATGAGAAGGGAGTTTGTGTGAGTGAGCGAGCAAAAGTTAACGATTTTGGCCATCGGTGGACATGTTGGGGATGCCGAATTAACTGCAGGAGGGGTACTGGCAAGTCACTTTTTGAAAGGTGACCGCATTGCGACCCTAGCGCTGACAGCAGGCGAACGCGGCGTTCCGGCAGGACAAGATATGGCCGAATATCGCGTGCAGAAAGTGAATGAGGCGAAAACCTTTGCCGAGATGTTGGGCGGGGAAGCATTCGTATTCGACGATATTCCTGACGGCGAGCTGCAGGATAACCAAGAGATGCGTTTTCGTGTATGCGATGTCATTCGTCTAGTTCGTCCGAACGTCATTATTACGCATTGGAAGAACAGCATGCACAAGGATCATATGACTACGCATCGTATCGTCAATGATGCCCGCTATTTTGCCGCCTTGCCGACGTTTGAGCGGGAGCTTCCTGCACATTTCGCGCAGAGATTGTATTATGCCGAGAACTGGGAGGACGCCGTCGACTACCGTCCATATGTGTATGTCGACTACGACCAAGAAGCCTTCGATCTATGGGTGAAGGCCGTTTCCACTCACTGGTTCGTAACAGGCAGTAAGTCCTTTCAGTACCTGGAATATTATAAACATTTAATGCGTGTCCGCGGGATTGAAGCCAGAAAGCAATATGCACAAACCTTCATGATTCCAGAAGAAAATATGCGTGTTATCCAAACTGAATTATAAAAAATAAAACCAACCTCTACACGCGGCTGCTCATTCATGAATGGCCTCGTTAGAGGTTTTCTCAATTTGGGTATGGGTAAAGCGTGGAAGTCAGAAGTCAGTAGTCAGTAGTCAGTAAGTAGTAAGTAGTAAGTAGTAAGTAGTAAATAGGAGCTTGGGGTTAGTAGCTAGGAAATAGGTAGGCAAGTTGTACTTCATACAACAATTTCCTCAGTTTCTTCAGGATAAGCTGAAGATGTTGTACGGTGTACAACAATCTAGCCATATTTCATGCTAAAAGGTTACTGTTGGTTAAAATTGTTGTATTTTCTGCAGCATTCGCGTGGATTTCGTGGATTCGCTTGTCTATTGTTGTACAACGTACAACATTTCAGGGAGGAGTAAGATGTCTTGGGCGAAAAGTGGGGTTGACCACCGCCATGCGCGGTGCTACAACGCGTACCCAGGATTCGCGCGCGTCAAAATTTGCTCGGCATCAACTATGCATAACACACTCATCTAGGACGGCATAATCCGTTTTTCTTTTATCAAACAAAAAGTAGGAGGCAGTTATGATCAGAAACGGTATCGATTGCATTGGGCAGTATACTCATTTATTCAAGGGGAAACGATTGGGACTAATTACAACCCCTACCGGCTTAACCAATGACTTCGTTTCCACCATTCAAATTTTGCATGAGAATTTCAATCTCACAGCCCTGTTTTCACCAGAACATGGTGTGCGTGGAGATCAAGCTGCAGGCGCCCTGGTAGAAACGTATCTGGACCCGATCACACAGGTACCGGTGTATAGCTTGTACCGTAAGGATTCCAAGCGCATGAGTCAGGAAATGCTGAATGAGGTAGATATGGTCGTCTATGATATTCAGGATGTGGGCACACGATACTATACGTTTATTTATACGATGCTGTATGCTCTGGAAGATTGTGCGAAAGCAGGCAAGCCATTTGTCATTTTGGACCGGATCAACCCACTCGATGGGGTGACGGTAGAAGGTAACATTTTAAAGCAGGACTATCAATCTTTTGTTGGTAATTATCCGCTTTGTGTGCGTTACGGTCTAACTGCAGGTGAGGTGGCCACTATGGCTAATGATCAAATGAACTGGCATTGTGATCTGCATGTGATACGTGCTGAGGGCTGGGAGCGGAAAATGCAGTTCGCTGATACCGGTCGGCACTGGGTGATGCCCTCTTTGGGCATTCCCCGGTTTGACACGGCATTGTTGTATCCAGGAACCTGTATATTTGAAGGCACCAATATGTCGGAAGGAAGAGGAACCACAGTTCCTTTTGAAATCGTAGGTGCCCCGTTCATCGACGCTCAACAACTAGCGGATGACATGAACAGTAAGAAACTGCCTGGAGTCATTTTCCGTCCGGTCTATTTTAAGCCGACATTTTCCAAATTTCAGGGAGAGTCATGCAGCGGCGTGCAGCTTCATGCGTTGGATACCCGAGCGATTCGGCCATTGGAAACAGCCATCACACTGATGTATACCATTAAGCGTAACTATGAACAGTTTTCTTTCCTGCCGCCTCTTAAAGAGGGGTCCAGGCCTTTTATTGATTTATTGTGCGGGGATAAGTTGTACCGTGAAGATCCGTTAGAGGTTTCGGTGTTGTTGGAACAATTTCGGGACGAAAGTCGGGAATTCGCACAGATGAAACAGCAGTATCATCTGTATTAAACGATTTCGTAGACAAATAGCAAAAAGCGTATAGTGCCATGATGATGGCAGGATACGCTTTTTTTGCTGTTTATTATTTATGACTTGATGGAGTGCGTTTTTCTAAAGGTGTTTGGCGTAATTCCCTCGCTTTTTTTAAATAGTTTAATAAAATAACTCGGACTTTCAAAACCGACCTTCTCGGAAATAAATTTAACCGCCAAATCCGGAAATTGCTGAAGGAACTCTTTGGCTTTTTAGATACGGAAACGATTGATGTACTCGAATGGCCTTGTGCCTAACGTTTGTTGAAATAAAACACATGTATAATGCGGGGTTACCGCTAATTGGTTTGCTAAATCCTGAAGGGTGATGGGCTTGTCAAAATGATTGGCAATATAGTCAATAACCGGTTTTAAGTGTTCATATTGATCATGATTGGAGCGGTTGTCCGATGTGGATGTATATCGAAATAATTCCAATAGTAAGCCATAAAGCAGCTGGGAGCCATCATAGCTCGATAAATATTTCCGAAGGCTGTATAGATGATTAATTTCATTGATTCTTGCTTGTAAAATCTCAGGTTTAGAAATGTAAAGCACGATGGATTCATGGAAATGCAAAGAGCGAAGGAGAGATTCGGCAAAATTGCCGTTAAACTCAACCCATTGAACAGTCCATGGCTCAAGAACAGGATAATAACGGTGAGGGACCCCGGGGTAGAGCAGCATGCCTTGTCCTTCAAAACATTGAATCCATTGATCATTCCCAAGAAAAGCATCGACGCCTTGTATCCTTAAGTCAAAATATGTCCACCCTCAACGTGAAGAACCGTCCCGGTCACGAAACCGTTTTGGATCAAGTAAAGTACGCTTTGTGCGACATCTTCCGCTGTGCCCACTCGTTTCACAGGGAGCTTGCTCGCAACCGTTGCATAAAAATCATTGCGCGCTTCTTCAGTCATTTTACTGCGTGAAGGCGTATCAATAATACCGGGTGAAATGATATTCACTCGAATGGGAGCAAGCTCCAGCGCTAAGGTTTGGCCTAGGTTTGCCACTGCTGCATTGACTGCGCCAAGTGTAGCAGAACCAACCATCGATTTGTAGGCAACGACGCCAGAGAATAAGGTGATTGATCCGTTCGCTGAAATCTTCGGTGCACCGTATTTTGCGGCATAGTATTGGCCCCAGAATTTATTTTCGAACAACTTCCGGGCTTGGACTGTATCCGTTTGGAGGAATGACCCGCCAGATGTTTCCGCTGCACTCACTACAAGATGATCGAACTGGCCGACGGTTTCAAAGAAAGATTGAACTTGTTGTTCTTGTGTCGTATCCAGCGTGTAAGCCGCAGCTCGAGATCCCAGCTCCACTTTGGCCTTCTGCAATTTATCTTCGGAACGGCTGGCAATGATCACATCTGCTCCAAGCGCTATGACTTGTTTAGCTGCTTCTAAACCAATTCCAGAACTTCCACCGATAATCACTACTTTTTGATTTTGCAACATGGTTATTCCTCCTGATTTTGTATGTATTAAAAATTCAATACCTCTTTTAGATGTACATCAAGTTCGGATACAAATTTATCAACGTTCGGATTTTTGACGACATCATAACAAGCGAAGCTCTTTAGAGGCTGCATTCCGAGAAATTCCTGTACGCGATGCAAGTGACTTATTGCTTCTTCTAAGTTATTCCCTTTAAAAAACTGAGTTGGATCGTTAAATGCTTGTTTAGGAGCATTCCAAGTCGTTGAAAGCATATATTTTTTGCCGGTTAATAATCCGCCACTCCCGTATTGATCGGCACCCTTGAAAAATAATCCGTAAGCATAGACTTCGTCCATATATGTTTTAAATAACCCAGGAACACTGAACCAGTAGATGGGTGTTTGGTAAATGATCATATCAGCCCAGAGAAATTTTTGTTGTTCTGCTTCGATTGAATATCCGTTTTGAATAATGGTTGTTTGGATAGTGTTCTTTTCTTCTAGCAATCTCACCATGCTATCCATCAAAGTTTGATTTAGTTTCCCAGATGATGAACCATATCGCTGGTGACCATTAATAATCAGTATGTTTTTCATCTTCACTCTTCTCCTCCAAAGGTTCTCAATTGCTTAACCAAGATATTTCAATTTTTTATAGGAATTAAACAATTGGTTCTTCGCTATTATAGATGCAGTTAATTCATTTAGGGAAGTAGTGATATTAATTTCATATAATTTCCGAAAAGTTACTTTTGTGATATAATGGGGTAAATCAGAAGTATTTTTTTTATGGAGGATATTTATATGAATGCTATTGAACCGATCGTACTGAGCAAAGGAACACCAGGCGTGCCTTGTCCCATTGCCAAAACACTTGACGTGATTGGGACTAAATGGACCTTTTTAATCATTCGGGACCTTCTTATCGAAGGTACACTGCGATTCAGCGACTTGTTGAAATCAATGGATGGCATTAGTCCAAAAACGCTCTCGCTCCGTCTTAAGGTACTAGAGGAACACGGGGTATTGGAAAGGAAAGTGTTTCCCGAAGTTCCCCCTCGTGTTGAATATACGTTAACGGAAAAAGGAAAGAGATTGGAACGTATTTTTGTTGAATTAAAGAGATTTGGATTAAATTTATAAAAGATACTGTCTCAAATGTAAATGAATTCAGTTAGGAGCACAGAAAACAAAAAAATGAGAAGGCAAGGTTATGCCTTCTCATTTTTTTGTTTTCTTCGACTCCAAAGGAAAGTCACCCGAACTTTATTTAGCGGAACGTTAGTGCGTTATTTGATCAAAATGAATGATCCGGAGGCAAAAAACAGCGAAATAACGCATCGACGTTCCTCTTCCTCATGATTTCTGGGGGTTTTCGTCCAAATAGCACATCGACGTTCCCCCTCAGCAAATTCTGGTTTTCATATTGAAACAGCCCATTTTTTAGGATTGCACCAATCTTATTTTTCCCTATTTAATATCCCTATAAAGAGATCAGCTATATGTGAATCGAAATGTAAACCTCTATTTTTGCTTATTTCGTTAATAGCTAATTCTTTATTCAGAGGTTCCCTATAAACACGTGTAGATGTCATGGCATCATAAGAATCTGCAATAGCCATGATGCGAGCGTATAAAGGGATTTCTTCGCCTTTTAAACCTTGTGGGTACCCTGTTCCATCATATTTTTCATGATGATATAGAACAATATCCAATATTCCGTTTTTGTTGAATTCAGTTATATGTTTAATTGTTTCATAGCCGATGACCGGGTGTTTTTGAATAACTTTGAAATCCTCATCCGATAATCGTCCTGTATTTGAAAGTATATATTCGGGTACACCGATTTTACCTATATCATGAAGTAATCCGCCAACATAAATGGCATCACATTGCTCGCTTGAAAGTTTCATCTCTTTAGCGATTTTTAAAGCATAACTAGCTACTTTCTCAGAATGTCTCGCTGTGTATGTATCTCTGGAATCTAAGGATTTCGTTAGAGCTGAGATCAAGTCAAAAGTGACTTTTCTCTTGTTCTGATAATTATTTTCCATCCTTGCCGCAATAAGGGTCATGATCACATACACACACCAGAGAGAAATGAAAGAATCCATCGGAGGGAATTGTTTGAATTCTACATAGGACCTCAACAAAACTACCATAGTACAAAGAATGATTAGAAAGACCAGCGGTTTTTTCGAAAATCCGATGCCCAAGAATATAACAGATAGAAGATAGAAAGCATATATATCAAACTCTGGAAAAATAAATACATGTAAAACCGTCATCATTAGTAGAGTTAGAATGAATCCGTATCGAAATACATAATCACGGCTAAAATATGTGATTACTCTTTCTTTAGATCGTAAATGCATGGGAAATTCCGCCTAACTGTTTCAGTTTTGTGATTTGCTAAGGTTTTTTTCTAATGCGTGGGTCTGAAAAGTGGATTGGAGAGGCATTAGGTGGAGAGCTCTGTGGGCATTCACGTATTCAGTACCTTTTTTACAGCTTCTGCTACCCTCTCTTTATCAAAAGGCTTCACAATAAAATCTCTTGCGCCAAGGGTAATGGCTTCAATAACAAAGGATTGTTGCCCCATTGCCGATACCATTATTATCTTTGAATCGTTGTTGTAACTTTTTATTTCCTTTAATGCAGTAATTCCATCCATCTCGGGCATTGTTATATCCAACGTAATCATGTCAGGTGAATGCTGTAAAAAAAGAGAGATTGCCTCAAGTCCATTCGAGGCTTCGGCTACAATTTCATGCCCTAATTCTAAGAGGATGTTCTTAATCATCAATCGCATAAAGATAGAATCATCTACAACCATTAGTCTCGCCATTTTAATTATCACCTTTCAGGGGGACTTTCTACCTAGCTTTTTACTGTAATAGATGGCTGCCATAATTCGTTACATAAGGAAAACTCCCCTTATTAGAAGAATAAGGGGAGTTGTAGATATGTCCCTTCCTTCGGTAACTGGCAAGCATAGCGAAGTATTTCGCCTTAGCTCCTTTAGCTTTGCGTCACTAATTTTCATTAGCTTTGCTCTTATCGTATAGCAGAAGAATTACTATTCATTTGTTAAATTATAGCACTCTTTTTAGTAGGAATAAAGTACTAGTATTAAAGGTGATCTTTAAGCAGCCCTTGATTGTGTTAACCAAGTTAGATTTATGCTGCCCGAGATTTTTTAACGTGTATTCGTCACTAATATCAAGCAAAATTTGTAAGACATTCGGGAAATTGGATCATTTAGATGTGATGTAGGTAAATTATGCCCGATTTCAGTGAGAAAGACGAACGATTCTCTTGATTAATTCTGAAATCCTATGTATTATTAAGTTAGATTTACATGCATAAGGATTGATAATTGATCTTGAAGGTGATTCCATGCCACAACTAGATTCTAATGAATACAAGAAGAAGCTGTGTCACCTCTATAACGAAATCTCCAAAGAGTTGTTCGGGTTTGGCACAACACTGCTGAAGGTTTCCATTGATCAGAACATTATTACTTTTCATGCCAAGCATCGCCGTTCTCCGCGTTCAACCGCATTGGAAGGCGAGGCGCCAACGCTCAAACACGAAGTCGATTTTTATATGTCCTCTATATACAAGAAGAGAATCCGGGACAGGCTGGAGCAAGAACTTGGCTTATCCATGGATGCGGTATTAAGGGACTATGATCCGCCGACGCAATGGGCAATAACGAACATTATTCTTAAACAAACCGAATAGTTTTGTCGGGCGGTGTTCTCTTTTGATTTATCTTAAGAGGAAACCACATGTATACCAATGGATGTCACTTTACATTGTTTACAATGAAAAGTGCTCTTGATTAGAAGCTTCTTTCTATCAAGGGTACTTTTCTTTTTTTTTGTATAGCTGGATTTAAGGCAAAACGCGCATATTTCTGGGGTCACGAAGAATACTAGTGAAAATTTAACAGGGGATTCACGCATTAAAATCATACATGATAAAACTTGGGAGGACGATGAATGATGAGACAAAAAATGGTACGCAGTTTAATTTCTTTATCTGTAGTAGGACTAGCCTTAACAGGTTGCGGCACAGCGAAGGACCAGGGCAATACAAGTGGAGCTACAACAGCACCCACAGCAGCTGCCACAGCGGCATCTAAAGGGGAACCTACAACTTTAATCATTTCCACCTGGGGTTTTGCGGATGATTTCTTTAAGAAAGAAGTGTACGCGCCATTTGAGAAAGAGCATAATGCTAAGATCGTTCTGGAAATAGGCAATAACGCAGAACGTTTGAACAAAGTGAAACAAGGCAGCTCGAGTGTGGATCTCATTTATTTATCCGACTATTACGCACAACAAGGCATTGAAGCAGGACTTTTCGATAAGATCGACCGCAGTCGTATTCCGAATTTGAAAGACATCTATGATTTGGCCAAGGCGCCTCTGGGCGAAGATTACGGTCCAGCCTACACAGTAGGTCGACTGGGTATTGCCTACAATCCGAAAGCAACCACCAAAGAGATCAAGTCATGGAGCGACCTCTGGAGTCCTGAGCTTTCCAAGAAGCTGACACTTCCTAACATCACATCAACAACAGGCCCAATGGTCTTGGATGCAGCATCTGTTGTCGCTGGTAACACGACGTTTAATGAGGATCAAGCTTTCGCAAAGGTTAAGGAAGTGAATAAAGGAGTCGTTAAATACTACGGCCAAACCTCCGAATTCGTTAACATGTTCTCGCAAGGGGAAATTGCAGCGGGGCCTATCATGGAAATGTATGTGAAGGATTTGAAAGCGGCTGTGCCAGAAACGAAGTTCGTCTCCCCGCAAGAAGGGGCTTACGCCGTTATGAACACGGTCAACGTGATTAAAGGAAGTAAAAATAAGCAGCTGGCTGAGGATTTCATCAACTGGCATTTGAGCAAGGAAGTACAGGAGAAATCAGCGAAAGCGAAAGTGGATTCACCTGTAAACACGACACTTCAGCTTTCGCCAGAAGAAGCTACGGGGATTACCTATGGCGCTGACGTTGTAAGTAAACTTCGTAAATTGGATATGAAATTCGTCAATCAGAATCTTAAAGCATGGATTGCCCGCTTTAACAAGGAAGTTGCTCAATAATTAAAATCAATCAAGGGTATATGCGGATATACCCTTGATTTCTTCAATAGGACTTAAAGGGGGCTTAGTCATGAAAAAGAAGGTCATCCTAGATGTAGACACGGGTGTGGATGATGCGCTAGGTATTCTGTTGGCCGTCCGCAGCGGAGAGATGGATGTGCTCGGAATTACAACCGTGAATGGCAACGTTTCTCTGGACCAAGCGACCAAGAATACATGTAAGATCCTCCAACTGCTTGGGATGGAAGATAAGATTCCTGTCGTTAAAGGGGCAGACAAGCCTTTGATGCGAGCTTCTCACTTTGAGCATCATGTCCACGGCAATGACGGGCTTGGCGGCGCTTTAAGCGATATGCCGGTTCTTATGCAGATGACTGCTGGACATGCCTCCGATTTTATCGTGGATCAAGTGCGGAGTCACGTTGGAGAAATCACTTTAGTCATGACAGCTCCGCTAACGAATCTGGCTTTGGCGGTTATGAAGCATCCTGATTTGATTCATCAGGTCAAGGAAGTGATTGTGATGGGGGGCGTCGTTCAAGGCTTCGGCAATGTAACACCCACGGCGGAGTACAATATGTATGTCGATCCGGAAGCCGCGAAGATCGTTTTCCAGGCGGGTTTTCCATCCTTAACCCTTGTAGGGTTGGATGTGACGCGTAAAGCGCTGCTGACCGATGAACATATCCGTGAGCTCGGAGATTCCCCCATAGCTCGCTATGTTCAGGAAAGCACCGCGAATTATATGAAGCGTTATTATGAACGTAACGGAGTTCGGGCCTGTGCGCTTCATGATCCGCTTGCAGTCGGAGTGGCTCTGAATAAACAGTTGGTCAAGACACGTCATTATTACGTTGATGTCGAAACCCGCAGCGAGCTGTGTGACGGACAAACCGTATGCGATTTCCAGAACCGCTTAACTAAAGAGGCTAATGTTCATGTGTGTACGGAGGTATCGGCTGACGAATTCCTCCAGCTTTTTATAAACGCGCTGCGTGCCTAGCGAACCCAGGAACAGGAGTAAAGCTACATGAAAAAAAAGTTCTTATTCTTATTATTGCTACCGGGACTACTGTTCCTGATGATTTTCATGGTGGTACCGATCCTTCTCACGATAGGTTCAACCTTTTTCGATAAAGGGACATTTACGCTTGGAGGGTATTTAAATTTCTTTAAAGACCCTTATTTTCTCAAAATCGTATGGACGACGCTGCGTGTCAGCTTGGTAACCACTCTATTTTGCATATTGCTTGGATTTCCTGTGGCTTACTTTATCTCCAAACAGAGTCCGAGACAAAAAGCGGTCTTACTGGCATTAGCTATTTTCCCGCTGCTTACGAGCTCGGTTGTCAGGTCGTTCAGCTGGATGATTATTTTAGGTAAAAAAGGGCTGCTCAACAATGCCTTGATGGCGATTGGTATCATCCAAGAGCCACTCGATATTTTGTATACGCCAGCTGCGATGATGATTGGTTTGCTCCATTTATTTCTTCCGCTCATCATTATTACGTTGGTCGGTGTTCTTGAGAATATAGATCCGGATCTGATCAAAGCGGCGGAGAGCTTGGGAGCTAACCGATTTACGGCTTTCGTCAAGATCATCGTGCCGCTTAGTGTACCCGGATTAATTATAGGCAGTATCCTTGTTTTTGTCGGAAGCTTGACAGCTTATACGACACCGGCTTTGCTCGGAGGCAAGCAGCGGGTCATTTCCACATTCCTCTATCAGAATGCGATTACTCTGAACGATTGGTATCTCGCCTCCGTCATTGCCGTGATTATGATCGTGATCACTTTCGTGGTTATCGCGCTTATGAACAAACTGGCTACTAAATTAAATCCGAAGGGGTAGAAGTATGCGGGAGAAGAATCGAGGACTGGCCTTATTTACACTACTTGTCTATATATTCTTGCTCGGGCCGCTCGTCATTATTGCATTTGCTTCATTTGAGCCGGGGAGTGTATTGAAATTCCCACCGACAGGATTCTCGTTGAAATGGTACCGCAACATTTTGGAAGTCAAGATGTTCATGACGACCGCGGGTACCTCTGTTATCGTATCGATGATTGGTAATTTGTTTGCATTGCTGCTTGGTATCCCAGCGGCTTATGCGTTAAGCCGATTTGAGTTTAAGGGCAAAGGGGCGCTTAATGCGATTTTTATTTCCCCCGTGCTTATTCCAGGTATCGTACTTGGGTTTACGATGCTTAAGTACCTTATCGTCACCTATCACCTGCCAATCTATGCAGCTTTGCTGATTGGACATACCGTGATTATGCTTCCTTTTATTATCCGCGTCATTGCATCAAGTTTATCGAATTTTGATTTCGCTATTGAGGAAGCTGCGTTAAGTCTTGGCGCCGGTCAGCTTAAAACCTTTTTCAAAGTAGTCCTACCGAACATCAAATCCGGTATTATCGCAGCCATTCTTATTGCATTTTTAGAATCATTTAATAATGTCGACATTTCGGTCTTTATGACGGGTCCTGGAGTCAGTACACTGCCAATACAAATGCTGACGTATGTGGAGAATCATTTTGACCCTACAATTGCCGCTATTTCTGTCTTACTCATGCTCTTCACTGCCGTACTTATGTTCATCATTGAACGGTTGATGGGTTTATCCTATTTCACCAAACGATAACGGAGGCTTTCATCCATGGCATTGCTATCACTGGAAAATATTTCGGTTGCCTATGACCAGCAATATATTCTGCAGGACTTCAACCTAAGTGTTGAAAAAGGAAGTCTGATTTCGCTGCTCGGTCCAAGTGGATGCGGGAAAACGACGACTTTGCGGCTAATCGCGGGATTTATAGAGGCAAGGGCGGGCAAATTTTCACTAAACGGAAAAGATTATACGCACGTTCCCGTCAACAAACGGAACTTCGGATTCGTGTTTCAGAGCTATGCTTTGTTTCCACACTTATCCATTTATGATAATGTAGCATTCGGTCTGCGCCTTCGGAAAGTGAGCGGGGCAGAGATCGATCGGCGGGTCCGGAACATCCTTGATATCGTAAGCCTGTCCGGCTTCGAAAAGCGCTTTCCGAAGGAGCTCTCAGGCGGCCAAAGACAGCGGGTCGCTATTGCTCGGGCGCTTGTGATCGAGCCGGAACTGCTGCTCTTCGACGAACCGCTAAGCAACTTGGATGCTAATCTGCGCATTAACATGCGGGTCGAGATCCGCCGCATCCAGCAGGAGCTTGGTATTACTACGGTCTACGTATCGCATGATCAGGAAGAGTGCTTCTCCATCTCCGATCAAGTTGCGATTATGAATAAAGGCATCATAGAACAGCTTGGCGCACCAGCGGCGATATTTAAATATCCAAAAACGGAGTTTGTGGCTCGGTTTATTGGCTTTACGAATTTTATTACTTTCGATTCAAGGTTTGATGGCAACGAAGAGATTGCGTTAAGGGTGAAAGACTATATGTTCGCCGTTACGAAGCATGCCAGCAAAGGAGAGCAGCTGGGTATGCAAGGGGCTATTCGTCCGGATGATGTCGTGATTGGAATGCCTGATGAAATCGAGGCAGGAACGAATCGATTGACAGGTCTTGTCAAGGT
Source organism: Paenibacillus sp. J31P190 (assembly GCF_059692075.1). Lineage (NCBI taxonomy): Bacteria > Bacillati > Bacillota > Bacilli > Caryophanales > Paenibacillaceae > Paenibacillus > Paenibacillus sp. J31P190. Next base: position 369,542 of record NZ_JCAUAS010000004.1, read on the forward strand.
CAGCACCTTCCTTGGAAGAAGCTATCAATACGTTGTCGAGACGGAGCTGGGGAATTTCACAGTGAATAAAGAAATGGAGCTTCCTTACTTGAATGGTCAGGAGGTCCGGCTTCTTTTTCCTAGCGAGAAATTAGTTCTAGTTGAGTAATGTACTTGGAGGCGAAGGCAGATGCGTGTAGATTTACTGATTGAGAATGTACGAATTTATAATAGTTATTTTAAAACATTCATTCAAGGCAATGCAGCGATCTTGGATGGAAGGTTTCTATATATCGGGGAACGGGCTGCCGATAGCTTCGAAGCGGCTGAGCACTTGGACGGTCAAGGACGCTATATGATTCCCGGCCTCATTGATATCCATCTGCATATCGAAAGCACGATGGTCACGCCGGAGACGTTCTCCTACGGACTCATTCGCAACGGCGTTACAACCATCGTTCCAGAACCTCATGAGATCGCCAATGTCTTTGGACTTGATGGGGTGAAGGAATTCATTAAAGCTAGCCAGCATTGTGTGGCGGACATGTTCTACGCCATCCCGAGTTCAGTTCCTGCCACTTCGATGGAAACGACCGGAGGCGCGATTGAAATCGAGGATTTGGATGAGCTGCTTCGTACAGAACGCATCATTTGTTTAGGCGAAATCATGAACTACGTAGACGTCATTACGGATCCTGATTGCAAAACGAACCACATCTTAAACCATATCCGCAGCCATTATCCTCATCTCATTATTGAAGGACATGTCCCGAAACTATTAGATCTAGATTTGCATCGAATGATCTATAGCGGGGTAGATTCTGATCATACACATCAATCGATCGAGGGCATGGAAGCTCGGATCGCTGCGGGAATGTTTATTGAAATTCAAGAAAAATCGATGACGCCTGAAGTGCTGGCTTATTTGATGGAGCATGAGGTATCCGAGCATTTTTGTTTTGTAACTGATGATGTGATGGCCGATTCCTTCGAGCGTCGGGGACACTTGAATCACCTCGTTCGTAAAGCGATCGGGATGGGCATGAAGCCTGAGCAGGCGATTTATGCCAGCACGCTTTCTCCGGCCAAAAGAATGCGGATGTATGATCGCGGCGTAATAGCGCCTGGTAAAATTAGCGATTTTCAACTGATATCCAATCTAGAGCAGATGACAATCGACCAAGTATACAAACATGGGCGCAAGGTCTATGATGTTCGCGAGCCTTACAAGCCTACCGTCCATGCACCCGCCTTTCCAGCACACTACTATCAAAGCGTTCATATGTCGCCGTTAACAGAAGCGGATTTCTCAGTGAACACTGAGGTAGCTGATGGCCGGTATGCTTGCCGAGCAATGATGGTAAAGGATGGCTCCACGTTTACAGAGGAGCATCAGGTTGATGTTGAAGTTCGTCAAGGGAAGCTTAACTGGCAGGAAAGCGGCTATGGGCTCATTGCTACGTTTGAACGCTACGGGATAAACGGGAATCGCGCTTATGGTTTAATCGGCGGTGATACGATCAAGCGAGGAGCGATAGCAACGACTTATTCCCACGATAACCATAACATGCTTGTTGTCGGGCACAATCCCGTCGATATGATGATCGCTGCTAATGAGGTCATTAAGAATCAAGGGGGCTTTAGCGTTGTTGAGAACGGAAAAGTGATCGCTAATCTTGAGCTTCCTGTCGGCGGTATTTTAACAGAAGTTCCTTTGGAACAAGTCGCCAAGGAAGTTGAGCAGCTGCGCAAGGCCATGGAATCTTTGGGCTACCGTCATTATAATCCGATCATGTCCATCAGCACTCATTCTTTACCGGTTAGTCCTGCACTGAAAATAACGGATTATGGGTTAATTGATGTAAATGAAGGGAAAGTTGTGCCTCTAATCATACACAGTTAATTGAAAAAGCTAAGTCATGGATGGTTATAACCACTTTGACTTAGCTTATTTTCGTTGATTTAGGAACCGCTGAATGATAGTTCAATTTAATAATACTTAAGAACTACTTATTGTGTTGTTATTTATAGTCCATTATAATCAAATTAGATAAATACAAAGCGCCACGCCAGCCAGTTACCGAAAAAGAAAACCACATCTCTCTGAAATTGATGTGGTTTTTTTGAATGGAGATAATAGGCAGCTATTCAATCTAAGGACTATTGCAGAAAGAAATTCATCATTGGAGGTTGATGTTGCCATGTCGCTTCGCCGGAAAATCATCATCTACGTAGGGATGACCACGCTTTGCATGCTTTCACTTCTATACTTTATTTCAGAGAGAGCACTTTTGCGCAATTATGAGCAGATGGAGCTTGAAAGTTTGCGTGAAAACGTGAAGCAAAACCTTCTCTCGTATTTTGATGAGTATATGAATCTCGGTGCCATTGCGATTAATTATGCGGGCTGGGACGATACATACAACTTTATCGTAAGACCGACGATTCCTGCTAATAACGATCCTTACCTCACGGTCAATTATACCGATTCTTTGTTTATGTCAAGTCGTCTTAATATAACTCTTCTGATGAACAACCGAAAGCAAGTTTACTTCGGAAAAGCTTACGATTATGGCCAAAACCAGCCTCTCGCCTATCCGAGTGCATTCATCCATAGCTTACAGACAGAGTATGCTTCTTTCTTAGAACAATCGGACGCTTCTTCCCGGAAGATGGGGTTGCTGATTGTTGACAATCAGCCGCTGATCGCTACCTCATACCCAATTTTAACGAGCAACAACGAAGGACCCGTTCACGGAACCTTGGTTTTCGCGCGTTTCTTAGACTCGAATTATGTTCAGTATATTTCCAAAAAAACGGACTTGCCTTTAAGTATATCTATTGTGGATCCATCTTTTGCAGCTCCTGTTCAAGCTACAACTGTAACCGTTTCCAGAAACAGAGCCATACCTTTTTGGACCGAGTCCGATAAAACTACAATCACAGGCTTCTCACTGCTAACAGACGTCAATAATAAACCGGCCGTTCTCCTGAAGTTCGTGAAGCCGAGAGCATTATATAAGGAAGCCCAGAAAAGTATCTTATTTTACTTGTTCTATTTCGGGCTTTCCGGGTTGGTATTCTTTTTCATCATTAGTTGTGTCCTTGAGCGAACGATATTTGCTAGATTGAACCGCACGATCAATGGGATGAATGTGATCAAAACAAATCAAGATTTTTCGATTCGTATTCAGGAATCCGGCAAAGACGAGATTACCCAGCTCGAGAAGTCGTTTAACCACATGATGACGTCGCTCGAGCAATCGCAAGACGAAATTCAATATCAAGCGGATCATGATAATTTGACCGGACTCACCAATCGAAAAGCTTTTTTCGAATATCTGGAGAAAATCATTAAACATGGTCAGCTTCCATGCCGCTTTGCCGTAATCTTCATCGACTTGGATCGATTTAAGTTGGTCAACGATACGATGGGTCATCATACGGGAGACTTGCTGCTGATTGAGGTTGCCGGGAGACTACGGCTTTGTATAAAGGAGGGTGAATTCCTTTCTCGATTGGGGGGAGACGAGTTTTGTATCATTTCCCATAACGTACACGACCACAACCAAATTGAACACATGGCAAAGTTTATCAAAGAGGCGATTAATGTGCCCTACGATATAGAAGGCTATCGTGCCACGATTTCAGCCAGTATCGGAATAAGCCTGTATCCTGATCATGGAAAGGATTCGGAAAGCTTGCTTCATCATTCCGATGTGGCTATGCTGGATGTCAAAGAATCCGGCAAAAATAATTACCGCTTGTATTCGGAATCGATTGAAGCGATTCGAACCAGAAGAATGCTGCTAGAGCAATACTTGAAATGTGCGATTGACAACGACGAGCTTACTCTTCATTACCAGCCAAAATTGGATTTGGCACGGAATCAAATTGTTGGGGTGGAAGCGCTGCTCAGGTGGACGAACAGACAACTGGGACATGTATCTCCTTATGAATTTATTCCCATTGCTGAGTATTCCGGAATCATTAATGAGATAGGTGAGTGGATCATGCGGTCGGCATGCCGGCAATTCATCACATGGCGAAAGCAAGCGGTGAACATGCCTCTTATCGTTGCCATTAATATTTCAGGCGTCCAATTGCTGCAGCCAAACTTTGTTGAGCGAATTCGCGGTGTGTTCGCAGAAGAAGAGGTCGATCCTTGCCATTTCGAGCTGGAAGTGACGGAAAGTTTTGCGATCGAAAACTTTGAAGAAGTGATCAACACATTGCTCGAATTGCGTAATCTGGGTTTTTTGATTTCCATTGACGACTTTGGAGCAGGCTACTCTTCAATGAAATATGTATGTCAACTCCCCATACAATGTATGAAGATTGATAAAACGTTGATCGATCAACTGGCAGATAACATTAGAAGCCAAGTAGTCGTATCGTCGTTAATCGAAATGGCTCACCGGCTTCAGCTAACCGTAGTGGCGGAGGGAGTTGAGCTGCCGGAGCAGCTTCGTATTCTCCAAACCTACCGGTGCGATCAGATTCAAGGGTTCCTCATCAGCAAACCGGTGCCGGCCAGCAGAATCATTGAGATGTTGAATTCATCTGATTTGATTCAGGTACCCGAAACAAAATGACAGATGTAAATACAATTTGGATGAATGGAATAAGCTGAGTCAGGGATGCTGCGCGGAACCTGGCTTGGTTTTTTTTGCGTTAATGGGTAACCATCGATTGCATAGGAGCTGAGGCCCAATCTACAAGTCTTTCTAGGAGTTTAGTAGAAGGTTTAAATGATCTAAATGACATGTAGAATATGTTAATAATATATTGTATAATTCAAATGACAGTCAATCCAGTCATACATTCATAATATGAGGAGGTTTGTAATGAGAAAAACCAGTTTATTCATCTTATTTGTATGCTTTTCTATTGTCATATCACTTTTAGGAACATCTGTGTCTCCTACCGCCGCAGCTAATGAATCAGAGTCTGATGATGAAACAACGCTTTCTCAAAGCGGTTCGCCGCAATTCGATGCAAACTACGTAAAAGCTGCTGTTAAAGCCAAAAAGCTTTACGTGATCCGTTTGAGCGATATGTCGGAAACGGAAAGTGTCATGATCGCTTCGCTGCAAGGGATACTCGCTAATAAGTCCTCCAATCAAATTTACATACTGCCCGACTCCGGGAATTACAAGATATGGTTGGACAATTTGATCCTAAAATACGGGGTGAAAACGGAATTTATCCGTGATCCTTGGAAGCTTGTGAAGGAATTCAAGAAGCAGTTCGACGGCTATTTACTATGGGAAAAGGGGAACAGCTCCATCAATGCAGCAACTTCACTAGCCCATTTGAAGCAATCCGTCTTAATTGAAAAAGGCGATGTCAAACAAGCCAAAAGCTATAAGCAAGTGATGGATCTCTCAACGAAGGATGAAGCTTGGGTCAAGCAAAACTACTGGAACCAGCTCAACCATCGCACCTTGATCGAGCAAAAAGGGGAGACAAGTGAAGAATTGGCGTCCGGTATGGGCGGCAAACTACGAGATTACGCTGTAATGGCTAACGCTTTCACCTTTTATGATGGGAACAGCGCGTTCCGACAATCCGTCGTTGCGGACGCGGAGCCAGATGCTGTCATTTTAGGCTGGGGAGATGCGTCAAAAGGTGAAGACGCTTTCATACGTCCGAGTTCGTCAGCCGGTGTATATACGCTGCCGGCAGATCATGCCTATAATTTGTCAGTGTTAAGCAGCTTTAACATCAAGGAGCTCAAACAGAAGGATCAGTCGCAGCCTGCAGTTCAGGATCAGGTGCATTATGTTTCATTCGTCATGTCTGATGGCGATAATATTCAATGGATGCTGAACGATTTGGCCGAGAAGGGCAAGCCTTGGTTCGGAAACCCAAACCGTGGGGATTTCGATATGGGTTGGGCTGTTTCTCCCAGCATGATGGATTTGGCCCCGACCGTTCTGGAACGTTTTTACACGGATGGTACAACGAAAGATAATTTTGTCGTTGGTCCGTCAGGCGGCGGATATATGTATCCGTCTATGTACCCGGAGCAGGAACTCGATAAACATCTCAATAGGTTAAACACTTATATGGGCAAAGCTGATTTATCACTTGTTGAAGTTATTGATTTTAATGCTTTTAACAAGAAGGCGATCTGGGATAAGTATACGGCTCAGCCGAATATCGATGGCGTCATTTATTTGGAATACAGTAACCATAAAGCATTAAACGGGGCCATAAAGTGGTCTAACAATAAGCCTATTGTCACCCCGCGTGAAATGCTATGGCATGGTATCGCTGGAAGCGACGTGAACTCAGTTGCCCAGCATATCAATGCGGCGCCTAGAAATCCGAAGAGTGCCGCAGGCTACTCGCTTGTTCTCGTTCATGCATGGTCTTCCTCCATGGATGAAGTAAAGGCTGTTATCGATCAACTTCAAGGCGATGTTCAAGTCGTAACACCTGAGAAAATGGTGAAGCTAATTCAAAATAACGTCGCTAAAGAGGATACAGAAGTAGCCAACAAGGTGTATGAAGCGGAAACCGACTTTGGTCATAACACAGGGAAGTTGGATGGTGATGGCTGGTCAGCTAATCCGCAGGAGCATGCGGCTGGACATATGCTCTTCGGACCAGGTGCCTCAGACATTCCTGCAGGCCGCAACCAAATCAAATTCAAAACCATGATTGACCGTGTAACTGGCGATAATGATCGTGTGCTGAATCTGGATATCTATGATGATACAGCTGGAGCGGTGGTAGCTGAGAAAGCCGTGCATCGCTCCGAGTTCCAAAGCGCCGACACGTACCATAATGCGACACTTGAGGCTGACTTTATTGCTGGTCATTCTTATCAGTTTAGAGCTTGGTATGATGGCAACGCCAAGGTTAAAATCGATCGAGTCACCGTCGTGATGAACCGTAATTTAGCACAGCGACTCTATGAAGCCGAGAACGATTTCGGGCATAACACAGGGGCGCTTGACGGGGACGGCTGGTTGGCTAACACCGAACAGCACGGAACTGGCCATATGTTATATGGACCTTATGTGGCCGATTTACCATCAGGCGTGCATGATGTCACTTTCCGCATGAAGGCTTCGGGTGCGACTGGGTCTGAGGATACCGTTGCTATCATTGATATTAATAATGCGAGTGCTGATCAAATTATTGCTTCAAAAGAGTTGAAGTTACGGGATTTTGCCGTACAAGATCAGTACATGGATATAAGTTTGGAGGACGTCGACTTTTCACTTGGCAGCACCTATGAATTCCGTGTGCACTTCGAAGATAAGGCGAACGTCAAAGTTGACCACGTGAGACTGGATATGCCAGAAATAACGAAGCCGAATACGCAATCGCTTTATTTTAAATTCGGCGGTTCAAGCGTGTCTTCGTTGGTCTTCGGAACCGATGCAGGGCAAAAGCAGCTACAGCTGTGGGGGAAAGCGAGCGAGCAAGGCAAGCCGGACGTTAATCTGACGGTAGATGGGACATGGACCGTTGCGCAAGGTGAGGCTGCGGTCACTATCGGTGCCGGAGGCGCTCTGCAGGTGCTTCAAGGCGGAGATGCCATCGTGAAGGCGGCATATAACGGCCTTGAAGCGCAGATTCCGATTCATGTATCGGCGAACTATACGAGCCGTATATTCGAAGCGGAGCGTGACTTTGGCCATAATACGGGAGCTGAAGCCGCAGATGGTTGGTATGCGAATCCGCAGGAACATGCGGCAGGTCATATGCTGCATGGCCCCGGGGTAGCGGATCTCCCTTCCGGAAGCCTTAAGGTCGACTTCCGCATAAAGATCGACAATCCGGCAGGCGGTTCCGAGCGGGTGCTGAATCTCGACATCTATGACGGAACAGGCAACAAAGTAACTGGCGAAAAAGCCGTGCTGCGCAGTGATTTCAATGCCGCTGATACGTATCAGTCCATTCTTATGGAGGCTGATTTCGTACTGGGGCATGCCTATCAGTTCCGTGTTTGGTACGACGATAACGCGACTGTACAGATCGATAATGTGACAGTGCGTATTCCACAATAATCCATTATTAATTATTACCATAAAGGAAAAGTCTGTCCCCTTAGGGAAATGAAGAGACAGTTATGCTTACTTACTTAAACTAAGGGGGACAGACATGCATGAAGCTGCACAAAAAATTAATGATCGTATATTTGGTGACCATTCTACTTCCGATTGTAGGGTTAACGAATTACTTCCTTAATCAAATGTCAGACCTCATTATCCGGTACGTATCTGATTCTTATCAAAAGATATTAGTTCAATCCAACAACGGCATTTATTACAATATCCGATTCTACGAAAGCATTCTTGACAATTTAACGGTGTCGGAGTCCGTTCAAAACGTACTTTCGGAACCCGATGTATACCGGGAAAAAGGCGTTATTATCATGAACCGGGAAATCTCCCGTGCGGTCCGGTTTATCCAAGCCTATCAGGCGACCGATGTCGAAAGCATCGAATTTTTCTCCACATCTCCTGACGTCATGTCCGATGGCGTATATCTTTTTCCAGAGAATAGGCTTCGAAGGGTTCTCGGCTTGAATGAGATACCGGACTCGAAGTTTTGGATACTAGAACAATATGACGGTAAATATTATTATGCGCTGGTGCGGCCGATTTACAGCATCGGAGAGTTTAAGAAAATTGGCTACATAAAGCTAACGATCCAGATCCCTTCCGTGACGTATGTGCAGGAAACGATGGGCAACAAAGCTGACGCAAGCGGAAGCCTAATCATCGCAGATAGTAAAGGAACCATCATGTTTAACCCTGACACCGATCAACTTGGCAAACCGCTTCCACAGGAAATCGTCGAACAGACGAGTGAGGATCGAAGCTCCGAATCCGAGTTGAACCTTCAAATTCAGGGAACCGACTATGTCATGTGGTACCGCAAGCTCCAGAATGTTGACTGGACGATGTACCTGCTTGTGCCCAAAGCGTCCATTCAATCCAAAGTGAATGAAATTCGGCAAACCATTTTGACAGTCAGTATCATTTGTATGATTATTTTTTCTTTTTTGACCTTGCTTATAACCCGTCAACTGACCCGCGGGATCAGGCGTCTTCACGCCAAAGTATCTCGGGTTGGCAGGGGGGTGCTCTCTACGAGCCGCAGAGTCCATGTTAAAGGCGATGAGATCGATGAACTAGATCGTAATTTTGATAACATGCTCGATAATTTACGAGACCTCATTCACCAAAACTATGTCGAAAAACTGGAAAGAAGGGAAATGGAGCTCAATTTTTTGCAAGCTCAAATTAATCCTCATTTCCTTTACAATACACTGGATGCAATCAAGAACGAGATTGACATGGACGAGAAGCAGACGGCCATTGGCATGGTTGTCGCCCTAGCGGACCTCTTTCGAATATCGGTATCCAAGGGAAGTAACACCATCCGTTTCGAACAAGAAATTGATCACGCCAAATGTTATTTGAAAATACTAGAAATCCGTTTCGGTGCTCGACATACGATCGAATGGCAAATAGATCCGCAGATTCCAAGTCTCTATACCTTGAAAATCATTCTTCAGCCTCTCCTAGAAAATGCGATCCAGCATGGGTTGAAGGGAATGGCGGGAGGCTATGTGACCGTGATAGGCGAGCTTACGGAGCAGGCTGTCATCGTGACCGTTCGTGACAATGGCGTGGGGATGATGAAGGCTCAAGCAGAAACTTTGCTAAGCGAACATTCGCCCAGCAAGGGCATCGGTTTGTACAACGTGAACAGTCGAATTCGGATGTATTTCGGCAGTGAGTATGGCTTGTCAATTAAGTCCGAACCGGGGAATGGAACGGAAGTTGTATTAACGCTGCCAGTGCTTGAGGGGGTTGAACATGTATAAGCTGCTGATTGTTGAGGACGAATTATCAACTCGCAAGTGGTTCACTAAGGTTATTAATTGGGAGCAAAATGGTTTTGAAGTCATTGCGATTGTGGAGGATGGGCAGCAAGCTTGGGAAATCCTGAAGGAACGTCCTGAAGTGGACGTGGTGATGACCGATATCCGAATGCCCTACATGGATGGTCTAGAACTAACGGAGCGCATCCGATCACTGCCGGGTGAGCCTGTGGAAATTGTCATTCTGAGCGGTTTCGGGGAATTTGATTATGCACAGCAGGCCATTAAGCTAGGCGTGCGCGATTACTTGCTGAAGCCTGTGACCAAAGAGCAATTAACAGAAGTATTCGAAACAATCGCGCGTAGACTGGATGAGCGTCATTTGCAGTCGACGAAAATCCAATATGCTAATCAACTGCAGAAGGAGAAGGCATTGCTGGAAAAAGCGCAAATCTATGAGCGCTGGCTGACGCGTAAAGACAACCTGATCTCTCCAGAGCGGTTATTCAATCGATTTGACGCTCAATTAGACATCTTGAATGGCACCTTTCTTATGCTTGTCGCGGAATTCGATGATTACTTCAAGTTCACCGATAATTATAACGATGAAGACCAGAAACTATGCCGCTTCATCGTTCATAATATTTTGGATGAAATCTCTCACAATTACGGAGCGGTAGATTCTGTGCTGATGCCTCCGAACCGTTACGTTTTCCTCCTTGAAGCCGGATCAGAAAGAGAGATCGATAACAAAGGACTTCTTGCGGGTCATGCGTTCCAAGAGAGCTTAAACAAATATTTGCGGTTATTTAACGTTCAACTTTCAGTAGGATGCAGTCAACAGTTCCAGGGTATTTCCAATGTTCCCGAGGCATATGATCAAGCGTTCAAGGCGCTCAGGCATAAATTTTTCTCGGGTAAAGGGTCTGTCAATCAATTTCAGCCATCACCGCAAGGACAAAACGAGGGCTTCTACCCGACTGAGCTTGAAAAGAGACTCATCATCGCCTTTAAGCAAGGTGACGAGCAGGGCGGTTATGGACTCTTTAATGATTTTCTGCGGAATTTGTGCAGCAGCGGCGAATCGGAGGATGCCATACGTTTCATCGTAGGCGAGATGCTCGTTAATCTGTTTCGCCAGCTTAGGGAAGTTAAGTCTCTTCCAGTGACGAGCGAAGTCATGGAAATGTTTATAGAGGAAATCCGTTGTCAGGAAACGTATGTTGAGCTTACCGAGAAGGCGAAAGAGTTGATTCAATTTATGCTGCAATCGATTGCCATCGAAGCCCTTTCCCTATCGCCGGTCTCCAAAGGCATAGAATACATGAAGATCAAGCTGTCTAGGGATATTTCTCTTCAGGAGGTTGCTGAATATGTGGGCATCAGCGCTTCTTATTTCAGCACCTTATTTAAGCAAGAGAAGGGTTATAACTTCGTAGATTTTCTCGTTCGCCTTCGAATGGAGAAGAGCTTGGAACTGCTTGAACGAACGGCCTTAACCGTAGCTCAAGTTGGTGATGAGGTCGGATACCAGAGTTACCGCTATTTTACAAAGGTATTCAAAGATTACTATGCGATGACACCCACCCAATTCAGGGAACGGCTCAAGATGACGTGATAATCAAACAAATATGACAATTCCAAAGAAAGTGATACCTGATCATAAATTTTTGGACTTTCGAGTGGGTTTCCAGCACTGATATAATAAATATATCAAATGGAACCTATGAGCAAGTCCAATAAGGAGGTAAAACGCTTACAATGGAATCATTGACAAATTCTATGACGCAAGTTCAGCCTCGAAAACCGATGTCATTCAAGCGTTTGCTATGGAAACGCATTTGGCAGCATAAAGTATTTTACTTATTCATGCTGCCAGGCATCATTTGGTTCTTTATTTTTTCTTACGTTCCTCTATACGGCATTCAAGTGGCGTTTCGTAATTTTACGTTCACCGGCGGCTTCTCAGGAAGTCCTTGGGCAGGCTTGAAATACTTTCGCCAATTCTTCGATTATTATCAAGCAACAGAGCTCATACGTAACACCATTGTGATCAGTCTGTCAAAGCTTCTCATCGGTTTCCCGATGCCGATTATTCTCGCGATTCTTTTGAATGAAGTTCGCAGAGTGAAATTCAAAAAAGTAGTCCAGACCCTTTCCTATTTACCATACTTCGTATCATGGGTTGTAGTCGTGACGCTGATGCAGCGCCTTCTAACTCCGTACGGAGGACCGCTGAATGACCTGCTTGCCTCACTTGGCTTGGAGCGCATTCAATTCCTTTACAACACGACATGGTTTTATCCCATGATATTGGGGTCCGATGTTTGGAAAAATATTGGATGGAACTCGATCATCTATATGGCGGCAATAGCCGGGATTGATCAGCAATTGTACGAAGCGGCGAAGATTGACGGCGCAAATCGTTTTCGGCAAATGTGGCACGTCACGCTCCCCGGCATTCGCAACATTGCCGTGATCCTCTTTATTCTCTCCGTCGGTGGCTTAATGAGCGCCGGGTACGAACAGCTGCTTCTCTTGAATGGGCCGGCAACAGCCCGAATTGGCAGCGTCCTCGACGTGCATGTCATCACTTCCGGTATTAGCGGAGGTCGACTAAGCTATGCGGCTGCTGTTGGGTTGTTCCAAAGCATTATAGGTCTGGTGATGATTCTTGTTGTCAACCGAATTGCTAAGAAATACAGCGACGTGTCCCTTTTTTAAAAGCAAATGCTTACGAAGAACGTTTACTTACGAAGACGCTAAGGAAGTGATGAGATGAAGCGCGATTTTTCCTTGTTCAGCACACTAAATTATATCATCCTGGCGCTGATCGGTTTCTCGATGATCTACCCGTTCATTTACATTCTCGTGTACTCACTAAACGATGGAAATGACTCCATGCAGGGTGCGCTATATTTCTGGCCTCGGCAGTTTACATTAGATAACTACGCGCAAGTGTTCCACAATCCTCGTATCTGGCAAGCTTACAAAATTACACTGTTGCGCACGATTCTCGGTACTTTTTTACACGTCTTATTGTGTACCCTTATGGCTTACGCATTGGCAAAGAAAACACTGCCTGGAAGAACATTTTTCACTTTCTATATCTTTTTACCTACGATTTTCAGCGCGGGTTTCATTCCTTACTTCATCACGCTGCAAAAGCTGCATCTGATCAACACTTTCTGGGTGTATATCATTCCGATGTTATTCAACTTCATGCATATCGTCATCATCCGGACGTTCCTGCAGGGGATACCGGAAGAGCTGGACGAGTCGGCACGCATTGACGGATATGGCGATTTCACGATTTTCTTGAAAATTATCCTGCCCTTATCTGGTCCAGTTCTAGCAACAATAAGCTTGTTCATTGGTGTCGCACATTGGAACGATTGGTTTGCTGGGGCTTACTACGTATCCAACAAAAACCTAGTTCCAGTTCAAACGCTGCTGCAGCAAATGCTGACTGAAGCAGAAGCGCTCTCGAATTCGATGCAGCGCGCAGCTCAGCAAGGAGGCCAAACGATTAGCGTGAATCCAGCCGGTTCAACGCCCGAATCGTTACGGATGGCGCTTCTGGTTATCACCGTCTTCCCAATTTTGTGCATCTACCCATTCCTGCAAAAGTATTTTGTCAAAGGTGTCTTGCTAGGCTCCGTTAAGGGTTAGCTGTCCCCGATTTTGGGGGGCTTATCATATAAAAATGAAGGAGGGTTCTCATGAAAAAGAAATGGTCTAGAGGTGCTTCCGTTGTATTAGCATTAACGCTTGCTGGTGGTTTAGTAGGTTGTACTCAGAAGGATGAAACGTCTCCAAGCCCAAGTGCAAATTCAAACACAAGTCCAAGTGCAACTACACCTGCCAAAACGGACACCAAGAAAGAGGTCACGCTTAAAGTTTTGCATAACTGGAATGGTTCCAGCGGTTCTGAGAGCGACATGAATGCCGTAGCCAAAGTGATCAAGGAGAAAACCGGGGTAACGGTTCAAATGGAGTACACCAAAGGAAGCGAAGTGGAGAAAGTCAACACGATCTTCGCAACGCAGGACTTGCCAGATATATATACGGGACCAGCGTGGGGCGGGGAGCTGGATGGCATCATCAAAGCCGCAAAAGAGGGCCAATTGGTTGATCTCTCCGGCAAGCTGGCCAATTATCCCAACCTAGCCAAAGAAATCGCCAAAGAAAACGTACCGCCTGCACTCTACGAAAAAGGAATCGACGCCTATGGTGGCAAAAAGTATTTGCTGTATCAAAATCATCCTGCAACAGACAAGGATGCCATGGACTGGCTGTACGGCTTCTATGTACGCAAGGACATCGCTGAAAAAGTAGGGGTAGATCCGCAGTCCGTCAAAACAAAGGACGACTTTTACAATTTCTTGAAGAAGATCAAAGACGCAGGCCTCAAAGAAAGCGGTCAACCCGTCATTCCGCTCGGCGGCTTTCACAATGGTTGGGCTGTTAATATCGGTGATCAGATGTTTATGGGATCCGGCTTCCTCGATAAAGGAGACGGCTCTCTAGAAAATAATTTCTTTACTAAAGCATACGAAGACTACACGTTATACTATCGGAAGCTGATTTCCCAAGGGTTGCTCGATTCCGAAGCGTTCACGCAGACGGATCCCATCGCGAATGAGAAAGTAAAGCAAGGGCGGGTAGCCGTCCTCGCAGCTCACTATCCAGCTATTCTTGATGCCTCCAAGGACTACGTCCAGTCTCACCCAGGCAGCGATTATGTGCCTGTAGGTCCGCTGGAAAGAGCAGGAGCTGAAGCCAACCGTCCAGCCGATCTAGGCGTGCAGGGCAACAATGTGACTGTTATTACGAAGCAAGCTAAGGATGTGGATGCGGCCCTGCGCTTGCTGGATTTCCTAGCTTCTGATGAAGGCTTTATGCTTACTCGCTACGGTGTTCAAGGCGTCCATTGGGATATGCAGAACGGTAAACCGACAGCGAAAAAGGAATGGTTTGATAAGTTTGTGAATGACAAAACCGGAAAGTTGAAAAAGAACGAAGGGATCGGCGTCGGCTACGAAAGTTTAACGGGACTTGACCGTACGAATTCCAAAGGTAACGGGGACATCTGGGCGGATCAGAATCGCGTGGCCGCTTTAGAGAAAGCGCGTAAAATTTTGCGCCCGAATGGCATTAAAGTCATCACAGCCTACAATCCTTGGGACGTTATTACGAAAGCCCCTCAATGGGAATCGCTTAAGCCATCCATGGATAAAACCGGTGACGTATGGAAGGAAGCGATATTTGCCAAATCCGATGAGGCGGCACTCAAAATCATCAATGATTTACGTGGACAGATGGTAAAAACAGGATATCGCGAAGCGATTAAATTCACGAATGATAATCTAAAAGGCAAAGAAGTGGTAAAACTTCAAATGCCAAACTAAAACTTAACAAGAGGCCGCTCTGGTGGCGAACGACGGGAGAGGCTATAAGACTCTCCCGTTCTTGTTCTGCCGAGCGGGAACTCCTAGAGGAGGGATTACCTTTGTCGAGACCGGTATCGAATAGGAAGGAATGGACGGGTTTCCAAGAATCGCGTCCGTATGGGGCTAAGTACGATTTGCGCAGCGATTTTGTTATGGTGTATGGCATCTCAGATGACTTGGAGGAACGAATCGCCGGGTGGAAAGAAAGGGGCTATATCATCCACCTCATGACAGGAGTGTCATGGGGAGAATACCAAGACTATTTGTACGGAAAGTATGATGGCCGTGATCATTGGGACGAAGCTCAGACCAATCGCGCCGGCGACCACCTGCTGCACGGCAAAGACGTGCCTTATATGGTTCCGACGATTTCCTTTAGCGAGTACCTTGCAGCCGGTATTAAGCGGGCAATCGACTGTGGGGCCGAAGCCATTCATTTGGAGGAGCCGGAGTTTTGGGTAGCTGGCGGATATTCGGAAGCTTTCCAGCGGGAATGGCGCATCTTTTATCAAGAGCCGTGGATAGCGCCTCATGAATCGCCAGACGCACAGTACCGAGCGTCCAAGTTGAAGGCGTATCTGTACTATCGAACGCTAGATCGCTTATGTGCGCAGATGAAGGAATATGCGGAAGTCCAATATGGGCGTGCGATTCGTTTTTATGTGCCGACACATAGTCTGATCAATTACACGCAGTGGCGAATTGTGAGTCCGGAAGCGCTGCTCGTCAACATGCCAGCTTGCGACGGGTTTATCGCTCAAGTATGGACGGGAACAGCGCGTACGCGCAATGTGTACAAAGGCATCCGTGAGGAACGAACGTTCGAAACGGCATTCCTTGAATACGGCGTCATGCAAGAGCTCGTTCGCGGCACAGGCCGTGATATGTGGTTTCTGCATGATCCAATTGAGGACAATCCGAATTACACGTGGTCGGACTATAAGGTTAATTATGAAGATACAGTTGTGGCTTCTCTGCTTCATCCTTACGTAAACAATTACGAGATATGCCCTTGGCCGCGAAGAGTGTTCGAGATTACCTATCCGAAGGAAGACGGCAAAGGGAAAGAAATGATCCCGCCCGATTACGCGACCGAGCTGTTGACCGTCATGCACGTACTTCGTGATATGCACCGCCATGAGGAAATCATGTCCGATGAACAAACGGATGGAATCGGTCTCCTCCTTGCCAACTCGGCGATGTTCCAGCGGGGTGACATTGAGTTGCAGTCAGATGAGGTTGACTTTCGTTACGATGGCACCATCAGTTCGCTAATTCTTCCTTCCGAGCATCACGAAGAGATGCTGAATTGGTCGGCATTCTATGGGCTGGCGCTGCCGCTTGTTAAACATGGCATACCGCTTCGCCCGGTTCAGCTGGACAATTTGCTTCATTTTCCGGGGTATTTGGACGATTATCGAGTAGTGCTGCTTAGTTATGAATTTATGAAACCGGAGCATGCTGGTCTTCATCAAGTGCTGTCGCAGTGGATACGAGAAGGAGGTTTCTTGATCTATGTTGGCGATGGCAGTGACCCGTACCACAGTGTCAAGGAATGGTGGAACCAAGGCGTCAAAGCCTACGAACGGCCAGATGATCACCTCTTCGAGGCGATTGGGATAGGACGCCGCCCTGAGGATGGCGAGTACCGGGTAGGTCAAGGCGCTGTTATCGTCCATCGCGTCCATCCAGCCCGGCTGGCTGAAACCGAAGACGGCGCGAATTGGGTCCGCGAAAGTGTAAAGCGTGCACTAGCCATGCGCGGAGATGAGGAGCCATTGCGTGAAAAGCAATACCTTCAAATCCGTCGAGGTCCGTATGTCGCGACACGCGTCATGACGGAGTCGCTTACGGATGAAGCTGTCACCGTTCATGGCCGCTTTATTGATCTTTTCGATGCCAGACTTACTATTGTGAGCAATCCGGTTGTCGAACCAGGCAAGGGCAGTCTTCTATATGACCTTGAAACAGCTCCTGATCTGACCTCAGCAGTCATCGTCAGTTCATCGCGAATCCGTGACGAGGAACCCATCGTAAATGGGAAGTTTCAGTTCTTCTCCGAGGCGCCTGCAGGAGTAATCGTGAGTACTAGGCTCCAACTGACAGAGGAACCTCGTCATGTCATTGCGGATGGTCTTGAAGTTGTAGATCGAAGCTGGGAACCCGGATCTCGAACGCTTCTAATCCGCTATCCTGGCGTACCGGAGGGGACACTCGTCTCAGTCATTTTCGAAAAGGAATAAATTGTATGAGGATGGAAAACCTACTCTCAGGAAGGTGAGAGAAGGATGGACAAAGAGAACATGAATCTCTTGAATACGCAGGATTTAGATGAAGCCAACATGCAGGAGGAAATCTGTAATCCGGATTTTGATTTGATGCGCGAATATGCCAATCAGCTTAACGGAGAGATGGAAGTTGATAAGCAAGACGATTGAAACTTAGCAGCAGCATGGTGTTTCGGCAGTATTGCATGTAACAGAAGGCATTTCGCTCTATTAGCGAAGTGCCTTTTTGCTACCGCCTATGTCACCCGACTTCTAACTAGCGGAACGACGACGATGCGTTATTTCTGGAAATCTCGTGTAAAATTGAATCAGAAGAACGTGAGGGCGCTATTTGATCAAAATGAACGATTCGGAGCATAATCACCGAAATAACGGCTCACAGAATACTATTTACCTCTCTCTATGCACTCAACTTTTTACAACTTCAATTAAGGAGCGCATCTCCATCTCATTGCCCAATCTGGCAAGCAGCACCCATAGTTGTTCTTTCCGTTTCCCAATTCAACCCGCAGCTGGCATCACTAGACAATGGAGCCTGTCGATGAAATCGATAAGCTCCTTTTCTATCATCAAAAATAAAGTACCTCTCTAAAGCCTCTAAAGTACATTCTTAGGACAGAAATAAGTGTTCCAAAGGGCAGTGCTTGAGCTTGAGTGGTTAATAGGATTAAATCCATTGGATCAAATGCAATGAAATTCAACATGCTACTCGCGAATGCATCATTCCATTGGACAATATGCAATGAAATTCACTCCGAAGCCTACTTTTGAGCAATATTCGGAAAAAAATTGCATTTTATCCAATGGAAATGCTTATGAACACTTCCCGTATGAGATTCCATTGGATATTGTGCAACAGAATCTATTCGGACATCTATTCTTCTTATTCAAAACAACATCACAAACCCAAAATAACCTCAATAACACCTAAATAAACACACAAACCTAATACAAACTTCTTCAGCAGCTGACGGAATTCCTGGCTCTGCTGTAGCACGACCTTAAACGAATTAATTAGCGGAACGCGTAACGGTCCAGCATCGGCATAAACACCGAAATAAAGGCTGTTCGCTCCCTATGATCCGCAGCTTAGCAGCTTATATGTCCGAAGTCACTCCACAGAGTTGAATTCGACCAGCATGGGTTATCGATTAAATCCATTTTTTTGTGAAGTATTTCCGATTCATAGCAATTGTTCAAAGCAAGGTGCATGACTACTTCTAATATTTATTCTTTTGAAAACATAACGATGGACATGGCTCCTTTAAGAAACCGGTCTTATGATGAAGTTATGAACACAATAACAACTTACGGGAGGTTTCGTCATGGGTATCCGAATTCTGAATGAACAAGATTACTATCGAATCGTATATGGGGGATGGCTTGGGAAAAATATTGGGGGAACACTTGGAGCACCCGTAGAGGGTATTAAGGAGTTGCTAGAATTGACCTTTTATCCGGAGCTGCCGGACGGTCCATTGGAGAACGATGATTTGGACTTACAATTGGTGTGGCTGCATGCTTTGGAGCAATACGGTCCAGGATTGACTGCGATCGAGCTTGGGCAGGAATGGTTGGAGCATATCTTTTTCCCATTCGATGAGTACGGTTACGCGCTTACGAATCTGAGAAGAGGACTACTTGCACCCGTTGCGGGATCATTCAACAATCCGTTCAATGAGTGTATGGGTTCACCCATTCGTTCCGAAATCTGGGCCATGGCTGCACCTGGATCGCCGAGTACTGCGGCTCATTATGCTTATCAGGACGCCATCGTGGATCACGCCGGCGGAGAAGGGGTGTACGGAGAAATGTTTTTTGCCGCCCTCGAAAGCGCTATTTTCTATGAGAAGGATCGGGATCGCTTAATTGAGATCGGCATGACCTATATCCCTGCGGATTGCCGTACCGCCAAAGCATTGAAAGATCTGCTTCACTGGCATAAGGAAGGGAAGGATTGGCTCGAAGCGCGTTCGCTCATTCTGGTGCATCATGGCAACGATAACTTTACGGATGCCCCGCAAAATATTGCCTTTACGATCCTTGGATGGTTATATGGTGAGGATTTCGAGGATGCGATTTTGAAAGCGGTCAACTGCGGTTATGATACCGATTGTACAGCTGCTACACTGGGCGCTATTTTAGGCATGCTGCTCGGTCCAGATGGTTTGCCGGATAAATGGGTAAATCCAGTTGGTGATCGGATCGTCGTTAGCCCGCCGATTAAAGGATTTCCCGCACCTAAGAACTTGGACGAGTTAACCAGGCGCACCATCCGCATGGGCAAACAAATTCTTGCAGCTTGGGATACGGGCATACTTGTGCATCCTGACCTTCCGACATCCTTGAACCAACCAGTAGAAACGAACGAAATGGAAGAGAAAATAAGGGAGCTTTGGACGAGGAAGGTAACAGCTAATCACTACTTGCTGCCACAAGGAACTCGTAACACTCCGGATGCTGAGCTTGAGATCGATTTCGGTCAGGAAGGTCCAGCCATCGGAGTGAATCAGAAGAAGACGCTGCATATCACGTTCACCAACCGTTCCTTAACATCAATAGCAGGCAATATCGTGTTAGAACTGCCCGAGAACTGGGAGGGACCGAATTCACTCGAAGTGAACCTACTACCTAATGAATCGATCGAGTGGCATACAGAAATCCGAGCTTCCGCGATTGCTGAGTCTAGTTATGAGCTTGCATTTGTTTGGACGAGATTTCATGACCAATCCGTATGGGCTGCTCAAAAGGTTCCTTTTTCTTTGGTAAATGCTTCAAAGTGGATAATTTGGGGTCCGAATAGCAGCGAAGGGAAAGAAGTATATTTCCCAGGCAATCGTTTGGAATGGGAGAAGGAACTCGGTAGTGAGGACGATGGTGTGTATCGCGCTCAAACGAAGCTCTTCAACCCGATAGAGCGAAAGATTCGTCTTATTGCGGCCGCAAGAGGACCTATTGTATTGAAACTAAACGGTCAAATCGTCATTGAATGTAAAGAATCGTTGGAATTCATGCCAGCTTATCATCGGGCTCCGGAAGAACAAAGGATTGAAATAACACTAGCTGCAGGAAGCTATGACATTGAAGTTGAGGCATTAAGGAATGGTTCTTCATTAGAGGTATATGTCTTGCCGGTGGCACTTCTTACCACAACACTACCTGGCCCCCATTATTACTTTACAGATATTTTGTTTGGGTGACCTATGAGAATTGATGCGCATCAGCACTATTGGAAAATGGAACGTGGAGACTATGGCTGGCTGACCGCTGAGCAGGGTATATTATTTGCGGACTATATGCCGGAGCAGCTGCAGGATTCGCTCCAGCGCTATCACTTCGAACGCACGATTGTCGTGCAAGCCGCGCCGACGCTGGAGGAAACGCAATTCTTGCTATCTTTATATGATGAGTATGAAAGTATAGCTGGGGTGGTCGGCTGGCTAGATCTGGATTCACCGCTATTTAGCGAGCAATATGCTAAGTTTCGAGAGTATAAAGGATTTGTTGGCTTCCGACCGATGCTTCAGGATCTGCCGGATTCATGGATTCTTCGACCGCAAGTTATGCAAAATATAAAGCAGTTAGTCAAGGATGACTTTCCGCTTGATTTACAGCTTAGACCACGGCATCATCCTTATATATTGGAGGCGTTTCGAAGCTTTCCGACACTTCGGGCAGTGGTCGATCATGCGGCAAAGCCTTTTATCGCGGGACGCATCTTCGAACCTTGGAAAACAGAGATGGCTGAATTGGCTGCATTCCCTAATGTCATGTGCAAGCTGTCAGGGTTAGTAACAGAAGCTGATCAGCAAGCTTGGAACTGGATGGATCTGGCTCCTTATGTGCATCATGTCATCGAAGTGTTTGGCACAGATCGAGTGATGTTTGGCAGCGATTGGCCAGTATGTCTTACGACTTGCAGCTATGATGAGGTTTTTTTGGCTTTGCTGAACGCGCTGCCCTCCAACCTGTCTAGAGAGGATCATTCAGCTATCTTTGGAGGGAATGCAGCACGATTTTATCAATTATTGTAGGCTTACCTAAAAACATATAGGGGGTAGCTGTAAGCGGCAGCCCTTTTGAATATCCATGGAAAAGCCCCTTTCTGCCATTAGGCAGCAGGGGCTTTTCGCATCTGAGCTATTTCTTTCTTGATACAAGAGTTAGCGAAGCATTCGGGCTTAAGCCATGCTTATATCAGCTTACTGGAACGATCGGTAAAACCGGTAGGACCTGCGACAGCCAAGAAGTTGAATGATTTACTCGGTAAGAATTTGGACGATATATTTCGGATTGAGTTGATGTGAGGATGATCCATGATGAGAAAAAAGCTTGATCCAATGAATTCCCTCTGGATCAAGCTTTTTTTTCATTTTAATTACTGATAAGGGAAGATCGGTTTGAACCGTCACCCGCAGCATGAGCTTTTGATGATAAGCCAGCTGTTCTGGACTCAAATTAAACAGGAGATTGAACAAACACGAATGAAAAATGTATGAGGCTTGCACCGAATGGCTTAGATTGATTGGTGTTTACAACAAACGCTTGTTGTTAAAATATTTAACTTGCGAACGAAAATAAATTATGATATATTTTTTGTGTAACCGGTACCACACGGTAAAACGTCAGTTTTATAGCCGTTATTATGTATTTGCGGTATCGTTACCATAAATATAAAGTTGGAAGTGAAACTAGGATGGCAACCATACGTGATGTAGCCAAGTTAGCCGGAGTCTCTGTTGCCACTATATCTCGTTACTTAAACAAAAGTGGATATGTAAACGCAGATACGGAACTGAATATAAAACATGCGATAGAAAAACTGAATTATTTACCTAGTGTGGTAGCGAGGGGACTTGCTGGAAAAAGCACAAAAACATTTGCGCTAATTTTACCCGACATTTCAAATCCTTTTTTTCCAGAGCTAGCCCGGGCGGTTGAAGATGTTGCTTCTACGTATGGATTTACCGTCATATTATGCAATTCTGATGGCCAAATTAGTAAAGAAAAAAATTATATTGATATATTAAAGAGCAAAAACATCGATGGCATTATTTTTGCATCCAATACACTGGGACAAGAAGATGTAGACAAATTGGCGTCTTTTAACATCCCGTTTGTTTGTTTAGACCGAGCGCCTACCGATAAATCCTGCAGCGTTGTTCGTTCAAACAATCGTGAGGGAGGCAGATTAGCAGTAAAGCATCTTCTTGAGTCGGGAAGCAAGAAAATTGGACATATTTATGGTCCTCAGGATCTGATCCCTGCCAAAGAGAGATTAATTGGATACGAGGAATCCGTAAGAACTTTTGATTGGTTCAGCCCAAGCTTAATGGTTCAAGGGGATTTTGGGATTAGCGGTGGTATAAAAGCTACAGAGGAACTTATGCGGCGGCATCCTGATATTGATGCTATTTTCGCAGGAAATGATTTAATGGCTGTCGGAGCCTTGAAAGCGCTGCATAGAATGGGCATTCAAGTACCTGGACAAGTTGTAGTTTGTGGATTTGATGGAATAAATATGACGGAAATAACAGAACCTGAACTAACAACGATTGCGCAACCCATTTATGATATGGGTGCTTTAGTATCGAGGATTTTGATTAAGAAGATCGAAGGCACCATCGAAGCGGATCAAATTTATGAACTGGATGTCACGTTAATCCCAAGAGAATCTACGAAGAGGAGTGGGTAAATTGAAGGTACCACATATCGTTGTGATCGGAAGTTTAAATATGGATATCGTTATTGAAGCAGATAGACACCCACAACTGGGAGAAACGATTCTTGGATCTAACGCCCGGTTCATACCAGGCGGCAAAGGTGCAAATCAAGCGGTAGCGGCTGCAAGGCTCGGAGCCAAAACAACCATGATTGGAGCGGTCGGCACAGACAGTTTTGGTCAAGAGCTCCTGAAAGCTTTAGATGATAATAAGATCAGTAGAAACTCGGTTAAACTCGTGGATGGCACTGCAACGGGGATAGCTTCCATCTTTATTTCAAATGGAGATAACAGCATCGTGGTTGTTCCGGGTGCTAATTATCAATTGCTGCCAGACGATATCGATAGATATGAGGCAATCATCCAAAATGCGGACATCCTTCTTCTTCAGCTGGAAATTCCTTTAGATACGGTTATTCATGCAGCGAAGAAGGCAAAGTCATTCGGGAAGACTGTCGTTTTGAATCCGGCTCCCGCTCAGTTTTTGCCCGATGAGTTATTGAGGAATGTAGATTACATCACTCCCAACCGGTCAGAATTGAGTTTGCTTACTGGGATTCAGGCAGAGGGTGATGAATTGGAAACTGCGATGACAAGCATAATACAACGGGGAGCTAACAACGTTATTACGACGTTGGGTGCTGATGGATCCGCTTTTTTAGAAAAAGGGAAGCTGCAAAAAGTACCCGGTTATAAGGTTTCTGTTGTTGATACGACAGGCGCTGGAGATTCATTCAATGCCGGATTAGCTTTTTCTCTTGCCAAGCAAAACAGCTTGGAACAATCTGTATCATTTGCAGCAAAGGTTTCCGCACTAGCTGTTACTAAGTTTGGTGCTCAAGCTGGAATGCCAAGCATAGAGGATGTGGAACTGTTTGCGAAAAATTCCAAGGGAGAACCTACATGAAAAAGATTGGAATTTTAAATAGTGAAATTTCCAAGGTGATCAGTGAACTTGGGCATACTGACACGATTGTCATTTGTGATAGCGGGTTGCCTATTCCTGCTCACGTAAAGCGAATTGATCTGGCTTTGAAACAAGGTGTTCCTTCTTTTATGGATTGTTTGGAAACCGTACTTCTAGAAATGCAAGTTGAGCAGGCTTTCATTGCAAGTGAAATGGATCAGGTAACTCCGAAGCTAAAGAAGCAAATGGAAACTTCCTTAAACGGGGTAACTGTGCACGAGGTGAGCCATGAAGAACTGAAGACAATGACTCATCAGGCTAAGGCAATCATACGAACAGGTGAGTTTACTCCATATGCCAATGTCATTCTTCAGGCTGGAGTTATCTTCTGAAAGGAGGAATTGGAATGACGTTCAAATTGTTAGAAATGAAGGGAATCAGTAAAAGTTTCCCTGGCGTTAAGGTGCTAGAGCAGGTTGATTTTACCCTGCATCGCGGAGAAGTTCATGCGTTGATGGGGGAAAATGGGGCTGGTAAATCTACGCTAATGAAAATATTAGGTGGAATTTATACAAAGGATAGTGGGTCCATTACTGTTAATGGAAACGTTTACGATATTGCATCACCTTCCATGGCACAAAACTTAGGCATCGTTATTATTCATCAGGAGCTAAATATGGTTCCCCATTTAACGGTTATGGAAAATATTTTTCTTGGCCGAGAATTCACATATGGGAAGTCGAAGCTAATTAACTGGAGACGCATGAGACAAGAGTCTCATCGTTATTTATCGCAATTGGGTTTGAATATTGATCCGGGTACGTTAGTTAATGAGCTTTCTGTAGGTCAACAGCAAATGGTCGAAATTGCGAAAGCGTTATCTATGAAAGCAGAAATTCTTGTTTTGGATGAACCGACGGCGGCCCTCACGGACCGTGAAATTGAGGCATTGTTCCTGGTCATCGCTTCCCTTAAGGAAAAGGGTGTCGGCATGATTTATATATCCCATCGGATGGAAGAAATTTTTAGGATTTGCGATCAAGTTACGGTGATGCGCGATGGACATTATATTGGAACCGAATACATTGCCAATACGACGATGGATCATCTCGTCAAAATGATGGTTGGCAGGGAAATTAAAGACCGTTTTCCTAAAGTAAAAGTCACCCTAGGAGAAGAAAAACTGACGGTCAGCGGGTTAACTCAAAAAGGTAAACTCCATGACATTTCCTTATCTGTAAGGGCTGGAGAGATCGTAGGCATCGCCGGACTAATGGGTGCTGGAAGAACAGAACTGGCGAAAGCACTGTTCGGAGTGAATCCTATTGATCGCGGAACGATTTCCATTAACGGAAAACCAGTCTCCATTCATAAACCAATTGATGCGATTCATGCGGGTATTGGCTTAATCACGGAAGATCGGAAAGATGAGGGACTGCTCCTTCCTCTTTCGGTTAACGACAACCTAGCCCTTCCGAATTTGAAGATATTATCATCATTTGGTTTCATGAATCGTTCAAAGGAACGGGAACTATCGGATTCCATGATAAAAAAACTGCTGATTAAAACACCAAACAGTGAGCAGAAGGTCGGCTCTCTTAGCGGAGGTAATCAGCAAAAAGTGGTCATCGGAAAATGGTTAGCCACGAACCCGCAAGTATTGATATTGGATGAGCCTACACGCGGAGTTGATATCGGTGCTAAGAAAGAAATCTATGATCTAATGAATGAACTAGTTTCACAAGGTGTAGCCATTCTTATGATCTCTTCCGAGCTTCCGGAAGTTTTAGGAATGAGCGACCGCATACTTGTCATGCACGAGGGGAAAATAAGCGGTGAATTTACACAAGAAGATGCAAGTCAGGAAAAAATTATGTTAAGTGCAACAGGGGGAGGGAACCGACATGCAGGTTGACGGTAAAGCTTTAAGCAGACCCAAAATCGGTAAGATGCAGAGTCTGGGGTCTTTATTGGGATTGGTTCTAATTGTAGTTATTTTGTCGGTAGTGAACGGTGACTTTTTAACCGTTGGTAATATTTTTAACGTTCTTCGTCAAATTTCGATTAATGCTCTTATTGCCTTCGGTATGACATTCGTCATTCTGACTGGGGGAATCGATCTTTCTGTAGGATCCATACTGGCTTTATCAAGTGCTTTTACGGCTGGTTTAATGGCAAGCGGGATGAATACGTGGCTAGCTGTAGGGATCGGTTTAGTTGGCGGTTTGATCATGGGGGCGATCAACGGCTTATTAATCACGAAAGGTAAGGTAGCTCCATTTATTGCGACACTGGCAACAATGACAGTATTCCGCGGACTTACCTTAGTTTATACGCAGGGAAGGCCAATCACGGGCTTCAAAGAGGATTTCGCTTTGTTAGGGAAGGGGTATTTTCTGCAAATTCCAATGCCGATTATATGGATGGTCATTGCATTTGCAGTTTTATATATCATTTTAAAGCATACAACTTTTGGTCGACGTGTCTACGCGCTCGGCAGCAACGAGGAGGCGACTTGGCTTTCAGGTATTAACACATCAAAAGTAAAAATCTTGGTTTACTCGATTAGTGGTTTATTAGCCTCAATTAGCGGTATCATTCTAACTTCCAGACTTAACTCCGCTCAGCCGACAGCTGGAGGAGCGTTTGAACTGGATGCGATTGCAGCCGTAGTTCTTGGTGGAACCAGTTTATCAGGGGGAAGAGGCTGGATTGTCGGTACATTGATTGGTGCCATGATCATTGGTGTATTGGATAACGGTCTTAACCTATTAAATGTTTCGTCTTTTTATCAACAGGTGGTCAAAGGCGTAGTTATCTTAATTGCTGTATTGTTAGACCGATCGAAGTCTCGAAAATAAAACACAGATCAAAGGGGAGTTTACTATGAAAAAAATGAATCTTATATTGTCTGCCGTAGTAGCGGTGTTTCTGATTTTGGCTGGATGTTCGACTCAATCTAAGATTGAGGGAGGAGCAACTTCGAAACCATCTGCGACCACGGATACCAAAGCTGCTGCAGGCAAGATGACTATCGGGCTTTCCGTTTCCACACTGAATAATCCATTCTTCGTCACCTTGAAGGACGGTGCAGATAAAGCGGCAAAAGAAGCTGGTGCTACTTTGGTCGTTGTAGATGCTCAAAATGATACAGCGAAGCAAATTAGCGGTATTGAAGATTTAATTCAGAAAAAGGTAAGCGTAATTCTTATCAATCCGACAGATAGCGATGCTATTGTTACTGCAGTTCAATCTGCCAATAAAGCCAACATTCCTGTAATTACAGTAGACCGTGCAGCCAATGGCGGAACAGTCGTTACTCACATTGCTTCAGATAATGTAAAAGGCGGTAAAATGGCAGGTGACTTTATTTTGAAAACCCTTGGTGACAAAGGTAATCTTGTAGAACTTCAAGGAATCGCAGGAACTTCTGCAGCACGTGATCGTGGAAAAGGTTTCCATGATGCTGTTGATGGAAAAGCTGGCGTAAAAGTGATTGCTTCTCAACCTGCTGATTTCGACCGAGCAAAAGGGCTTTCCGTTATGGAAAATATTTTGCAAGGAAATAAAGATATTCAGGCGGTATTTGCTCATAATGATGAAATGGCATTAGGTGCCCTTCAAGCGATTCAATCCTCTGGTAAAAATATTGCTGTAGTTGGTTTCGATGCTACAGATGACGCGGTTAAAGCCGTAAATGACGGGAAACTTGCCGCAACAGTAGCTCAAAAACCGGCATCCATCGGAGACACAGCTGTGAAAACAGCATTGAAAGTGCTAAAAGGCGAACAAGTTGAAAAATTTATTCCGGTAGATTTGGAATTGATTACGAAAAAATAAGAATACGTATATGTTTATCATATTAGCAAAATGAGCGATGAACCCTTCCACTGAAGGAAATAAAGGTGGTGGGGTTCATCTTCTGTTTAAAAGGTGAATTCAATATTGGAGGTTGGCATTGTGAATCAACGATTTAAAAAAATAAAACTAACTGTCGGTAAGAAGTTATATGCTGGCTTTATCGTGATTTTGTTATTGATGTGTATGCTTGGTTTGACAACAATGAATCAATTGAAATCTGTGAACGTTAAAACTAAAAACATTACTACTGACCGGTTGCCTGGCATTGAATTGATTAATGAGATTAACTATTTAACGGAGCAAGTGCGTTCCTTGGAACTTCGAACTTTAATTGAACCCAATCAATCTTTAATTGGAGAACTTAACGCCCAGACTCAAACAGCTATGGAAAAGATCGAAAATGACTTTCAGACATATGCAAAGACGATTGCTACTGATGAAGAGCAAGTAAATTTCAATTCGTTAAAAGAAGAGTGGGACAAATATAAATCTTTACATAACCAATTTATTGAGTTATCCAAAAAAATTAATCTCATTTATAAGGGTTCAGGAGACAAAGGAGATCAGCTTTTACAATTCTTAAGGGATTCACAAAAAGTATTTGATAATATGCAAATCAATGTGAACTTTTTAGTTAAAATCAATCATGATGGTTCAATAAAGGCGGGAGAAGAGTCTCAAGAGGTCTATCATTCAGGTATTATAACTTCTCTAGTTTTCATTATCATCTCGCTCATTATTTCCATGATTCTTGCCTATTTTATTACCCGAAATATATCTAATCCAGTACGTTTGGTATCTCGTGTGCTAGAGCAGGTGGCATCAGGTGACCTTAGAATCAAAGCAATGAAAGTGAAAAACCGCGATGAAATTGGTAATTTGGTAAATTCACTAAATCAAATGGTTGGAAATTTACAAAGTATTGTAATTCGGATTCAACAAGCTTCCATAACAGTAG
Organism: Paenibacillus sp. J31P190; assembly: GCF_059692075.1. Classification (NCBI taxonomy): domain Bacteria; kingdom Bacillati; phylum Bacillota; class Bacilli; order Caryophanales; family Paenibacillaceae; genus Paenibacillus; species Paenibacillus sp. J31P190. The sequence goes on from NZ_JCAUAS010000004.1 coordinate 398,563, forward strand.
CTTCTTCGTCAGAGGATTTGTCGGGGAGTTCGGAAGAAACATCCCTTTCTACGGAGCAGATTACAACAGTCATGCAAGAAGTGGCCGCAGGGGCGGAGAATCAAATGTTGGGATTCGCTGAAACAAGTAAGGCAATGGAAGAAATGTCAAAAGGCATTCAGAATATAGCTGAAGCTTCAAGCAATGCTTCAGATCTTGCAATTGAAACGACAAAAGGAGCTATTCAAGGTAATGAAATGATCCATTTAGCTATCCATCGGATGAATGCTGTAAACGATATTGTACAAAAGAGTGCTGCTGAACTTATACAATTAAATGATCGTTCTATAGAAATAGGCGGCATAGTAAATATGATTACCGAGATCGCATCTCAAACACATTTGCTTGCTTTGAATGCTTCGATAGAGGCAGCTCGTGCGGGGGAACTAGGGAGAGGCTTTTCAGTCGTTGCTGCAGAAGTTAAAAAGTTAGCAGAGGAGTCTGAACGGTCAGCTCAGCAAATTCAGGAATTAATTAGGAGTATTCAAACGGATACAAGTCGCGCAGTCTTGTCCATGAATGAAGGAGTAAGTGAAATTCATGACGGGATGAAATCTGTCAGCTTAGCCGGAGCCGCTTTTGAAGAAATCGTGGGTGCATCCGACAGCTTATCTATCCAGATTCAAGAGATTGCATCATCATCCGAACAAATGTCCGCGAGTAGTGAACAAGTGACTGCGTCCGTATTGGAAATGACTCATATCTCCAAAAAGTCTTATAGCCATACCCAAAATGTTGCAGAAACTTCCATTGGACAATTAGCTTCTATGCAAGAAATCACAGCTTCTTCGAATTCTTTAACTGTAGTCGCACAAGAATTACAACAAGTAATAAGTATGTTCAAAATCGATAAAGAATAAAAGACTGAATTCAACAAATTTTGGGCTCTTTCAAGTTTTTTGTTCAACCATTGGGGATCAGTAGTTCAGGAGGGGCAGCATCTTTTAGAGCAGCTCCTCTTTGATTTACTTAGATATATTGAATAACTCTAATATGGAGCTGTTCGAAGTGTAAGCACGATAAGTCTTATGAACTCAAGATTCGCAAGTTACCTTTGTACGAGTATAGCCTCTGTCTTCTCCTAATGTTACTTGAGAAGCTCGAACTATTTTCCCACCGCACCTGGCTTTCACTCACTTCTTCTGCCGGAATTCGTTCGGGGTCATGCCGAATTGCTTCTGAAATACCTTGGCAAAATACTTCGGGTCGACATAGCCGACCTGCTCGCAGATTTCGTATATTTTAAGTCCCGAATTTTTCAGCAGATCGCATGCTTTCTCCATACGGACAAGAGTCAAATACGAGTTGAAGAGCAGGCCGCTCTCATTTTTAAAAATTTGTCCGAAATAGTGCGCCGTCAAATGTATAGTCTCCGCCACATCGGAGAGCGAAAGCGGAGTATGCAGGTGGTCTTGGATATACTGCATCGCTTTGCGAACGATTTCCTTGTGATATGTCAAGGGGAGCTCGGGTTGAACCGCTTCGGTATCGGCTCCGGTTTCCGGATTGCGCGATCCTAAGAGACGATCGACAGTCTCGAGAAGCTCATCCGTGTCGATGGGCTTCAAGATGTACCCTTTGGCCCCGTATTTCAGCGCCGTTCTCGCATAGGTGAAATCTTCATAACCGCTGATCAGGATGACTTGAGTATTCGACATTTCTTCGTAAATGTATTGAAGCAGCTGCAGTCCGTCCATATCCGGCATACGGATATCGGAGATGACAAGCCCGATCGGCTCCGCCTCCAGATAACGGATTGCGTCGTATCCGTTGTGAGCGATGCCGACGACCTCGATGTGCCGCTCATCCCATTCCTCCATCGAGCTTAAACTGTCTGCAATGATCCATTCATCGTCGATGATCAATAGCTTCGTTTTCTTCATGTCGACTCCTTCCTAGGCAGCTTGAACGTCACGGTCATGCCGTTTCCTTGGACGCTCTCCACGTGTATGCCGTAATTCGTCCCAAAATAGAGCTTAATGCGCGATTGCACATTGAATAAACCCACCTTGCCATGATGCTTGGTCAGCTCGATCGCCCTGTGCTCCAGGTCGTCACTTAGCTGCAGCAGCGCTTCCGTCCCCATGCCCACGCCTTGGTCGCTGACGCTGATGTAGACGTCATTGCCATCGAGCCAACCCTTCACTTCGATGTTCCCGTCGCGCTGCTTCGGATCGAGTCCGTGAATGACGGCGTTCTCGATGACGGGCTGCAAAATCCATTTGATCGTATATAGGTGAAGCAGCTGCGGATCGAGCTGGATGTCATACCGGAAGCCTTCCTTCATCCGCAGCTTGTGAATTTCGAGATAATTTCGAACGTAAGCGACCTCTTTCTCAATCCGAATCATATCGTCGAAGGTGCCGATGCTCATCCGCAGCAGCTTGCCAAGTAGCACGATCATGCGACTGATTTCCTGCTGCTTCGTTTTGCGAGCTAGGGAATTAATCGATTCGAGCGTGTTGTACAGAAAATGCGGATTGATCTGCGACTGCATCGCGGTCACCTCGGCGCGGCGCTTCTGATCCTGCTCATCGTACACTTGCCGGACCAAATCTTGGATGCGGCGCACCATCGTATTGAAGCCTTGGCCGAGGACGCCGATCTCGTCCAACGCCCCGCCTTGATAGTGCACGTCAAAGTCGCCACGGCCGACCTTCATCATCAGATTGCGAAGATGTAGAATAGGCTTGGAAATCCGGTCCGATAAAATGAGCGAAACGATCACGCAAACAACGATGCTGCCGATCATAATCCAGAGAGCGACCTGGCGGATGCCGTAAATCGGCTTATAGAGTTCGCTTTTTAAAAAATAGGAGGTGAAATTCCAGTCTGTCGTTTTGTCGTAGCGTTGAATAAGAAAGTAGTTTTGCTCCAGACGTTTATAATCATCGTCAACAAAAAGCCCGGCTTGATACGGGTATAAGATTTCTCCGGCCCGGTCGGTAATAATAACACCTGAAGCATAATCGTTGTAAATGTCGCCCATCAAGAAAATGTTTTTCAGTAAATCCTGCAACACGTCGATTTTAAAATCGATGATCAGAACGCCGCGAGCTCCGGACCCGATGTCTCCAATGTAACGGATGAATGAGAAAACGGGTTGAGTCGCCTCTTGAGCGCTATAGGAACGATAGTGCATCTGCGAAATCGTATACAAGTTCGCATTGTCTTCGTTCCCAGAAAGCCAATGAAAGTCGCTTTGCCGGGTGGCACCGGGACGCAAATCGTAGCCGTAAGCATGGATGAGGCCGCGGTCGCTAATAAGCGTCATTCCGATATTTTCAGGGCGAATAGCTTGGGTGGCCGACAATAAACGATTCAGGTCGGGGATAAGGGCTTGTCCTGCCGCGGTGCTCGGCTTGTTTAGGAAAGCCGAGACGTTCGGGTCCGGGGCGATCGCGTCCCCCATGCGCCGCATGTCGGCAATATAAAGAGAGAGCGTTTTCAGCTTTTGATCGAGTATATTGATCGTTTCCCTTTGGAGCTTTTCATTCAGCTTACGTTCGGAGCTTGATAGCGTAAACCAGCCCGATAGCATAATCGGTATGGTCGAGAGCAGCAGGAACGACAGAAGCAGCTTGGAGAAAATCGAGTTCCGGAACAACAAGCGCGATACCCCCTACCTCAAGGCTTGTGTAGTAATGTAAGTATACCTTAGCAGAACGTGCTCAATTCAGGCAAATCGAAAAATAAGTGCACGATTTTTACACCCTAGTTCAACGGTCTGTCTCCTTTTTTGGTAGTGAAAACATGATATATTTGTATTGAAATCGCTTACAGAGTACAAACTGATAAACAAAAGCGGACAGGCAAACAGTTCAGGGGGGAGTGGGAATGAGACGAAACAAGGACTATGGGTCATGATGACCGCACTTTTCTTTTGGGGACTAATCGGCTGCGGTGGCGCAGATTTGACCAAGACGAAGCGGCAGGAGCCGGCAAAATCGGAGACGACGGACAAGGGGTCCGTTCAAGAAGGAAAGATTAAAGTCGTGCATTATGTTGGCGGCAAGCTGGGCGACAAGGGCTTCTTCGATTCGGCCGAACGGGGACTCAAAAAAGCCGAGTATGTATTCGGCTTCGAAACGTCGACCGTTGAAGGAGGCGAGGATTCCACGGTTTGGAAGGCTGGCCTCGAGAAGCTGGCGGCCTCCGGCGCATATGACGTCATCGTAGTCGGCACGACGCCAATGAGGGAGCTAGTTAAGGAGTTGGCAGGCCGTTATCCGAAGCAGCGGTTTGTGTTCTATGACGATACGATTCAAGGAATACCGAATGTTTACGCGATGCTCTATTCGCAGAGCGAGGGTTCGTTCCTCGCGGGCGCTTTCGCCGCGATGGTCTCGACGAGCCCGGAGCTGAGCGGGGCAAATCCCGAGAAAAAAATTGGTTTCATTGGGGGCGTGGATAACGAAATCATTAATGATTTCAAGTCGGGTTACGAGCAGGGCGCTTTGTTTATCGATCCGGATATGCAAGTGGTAGCGGTTTACGTCGGCGATTTTGTCAACCAAGGCAAGGCGAAGAAATTGGCGAAAACGCAATACTTGTTGCAGAAGGTCGACATTATATATAACGTGGCCGGCGCCGCCGGGTTGGGTCTGCTGAAAGCAGGGAATGAAGTCGGCAAATACACGATCGGGGTCGACAGCAACCAGAATCCATTGTATCCGGGCAGCGTGCTCACCTCCATGCTCAAAAATGTGGACGAGTCCGTTTTCCGTGCTTTAAGCAAAATCCGCGGTGGCTCGCTGCCATTCGGTACGACGGAGGTGCTGGGTGTGAAGGTGAGCGGGATCGGGATTGCCAGGGACGAGCTGTATGAGAAGTACGTTCCGAATATAATTAAGGAAAAGATAAAAGATATTGAAGGCAAGATCGCCAGCGGGGAAATCAGGGTCAAGTCCTCCTTGACAAAAGTGAGTCCATAAGCGTTTGGTTGGTCAAGAATCGCCGTTCGGTATTTAATTGACGTCAAGTGCAGCAAAATCGCGCTCGACGGCATCTTCGCCGGCAACGACACGATGACGATTGGTACGCATAAGAAGCTCCTACGAATGGGGCTGTGCGTGCCGGATCAAGTGGCGCTTTGCGGATTTGACTGAATTGACTTTACCCTCATCGTTGAACCTGAAATTACGACCGTTGCCCAACCTATTTATGACATGGGCATGCTATCTACGAGACTACTAATCAAAAAGATTGAAGGCGACATCCAAGAAGAGCAGACACATCTGTTTGATGTGACTCTCATACCAAGAGGATCGACAGAAAGGAAAAGAAATGATGAATAAACCCCGTATTGTGGTTATCGGGAGCTTGAATATGGACATTGTAGTGGAAACGTCTCGATTTCCGCGTGTTGGGGAAACTCTGACAGGCGAGCATGTCCACTTTATACCAGGCGGTAAAGGCGCGAATCAGGCCGTAGCTGCTGCGAGGTTAGGCGGTCAAACGACGATGATCGGCTCCGTGGGAGACGATATGTTCGGACAATCGCTCATTGAATCGCTTCAGCAGGATGCGATTTCCACAGATCACGTCAATCGGATCACGGGAACCCCGACAGGAATCGCCTCCATCATGCTGGCCGAATCGGACAACCAGATTGTAGTCGTTCCGGGGGCAAACGCAAGCTGTTTGCCAGAACATATTCAAGCAGTGGAGCAAGTCATCGCGGAGCATGATATCGTGCTCGTGCAATTGGAAATTCCGCTTGAAACGGCTTCGGCCGTTTGCCAGTTAGCGAAGAAGTTAGGCAAGACCGTTATTCTGAATCCAGCACCTGCGCGCAAGCTGCCGGAGGCCATGCTGAACTGCGTGGACTATATAACGCCGAACCGCTTAGAACTAGCGACGCTCACGGACATCGATGCTTCTGGCGATCAGCTGCAGACAGCTATGGAAGCGCTGCTTGAGATGGGACCGAGCTATGTCATAACGACGCTCGGCGAGGAAGGCTCTGCCTTTCTGCGCAAAGGAGAACCGTTAGTGAAAGTTCCGGCTTACCGTGTTCCTGTTGTAGATACGACTGGAGCGGGTGACGCCTACAACGGCGGACTGGCTTATGCGCTAGCCGCGGGCAGTGAGTTGAAAGAGGCGGTAGCTTTCGCCTGTAAGGTATCTGCGATGTCTGTAACAAAGCTCGGCGCACAAGCTGGTATGCCGACCCAGGAAGATTTAAAAACACTCCAATAAGATAATCCTAAGGGGGATTTACACGATGAAAAAAAGATTAGGAATCACTGCCTTATTGTTACTGTCCGTATTGGTATTCTTAGCAGGTTGCGGGAAGTCCAACACATCGACAAGCGCGCCAGGAGCAGCAGGTACACCTGCTGCGGGCAAGAAAATCAATGCTGTATACTTCGTGAACGGAACGCTTGGAGATAAAGGGTTTTTCGACTCTGCACAAAGAGGCGTGAAGCAAGCTGGTGAAACACTTGGCATGACAGTGAAAACCGTTGAAGGCGGCACGAACCAAGCTGACTGGCCTTCAGGACTAGAATCACTCGCTTCCAGCGGGAAATATGACGTGATCGTTCTTGGGACAAGCCAAATGACGGACATCATCAAAGATGTGGCAAAGCGTTACGAAAAACAAAAGTTTATTTTCTTCGATGAAGCTATTACAGGACTTCCGAATGTATACTCCATGACGTACTCGCAAAATGAAGGTTCTTTCATGGCAGGAGCATTTGCAGCATTGGTTACGACAAGTACGGAACTGAAAGGTGCAAATCCAGAAAAAGTGATCGGCTTTATCGGCGGTATGGACATTCCAATTATTAATGACTTTAAAGCAGGCTATGAGCAAGGCGCGAAATACGTGGATCCCGCAATTACAGTTGTCGCTTCTTATGTTGGTGACTTTGCAAACGCTCCCAAAGGTAAAGAACTTGCACTAGCTCAGTATAATTCGCAAAAAGTAGATATCGCATTCAACGTAGCAGGAGGAGCTGGCCTTGGCCTTCTGGAAGCCGGTAATTCTTTAGGGAAATATTCGCTCGGTGTAGACTCCAACCAAAACGGTCTGTATCCGGGCAGTGTGTTAACTTCCATGGTAAAAGCCATTGACAACTCTGTTCTACGTGCATTGACTTTGTTCAGTCAAGATAGACTGGGATTCGGCAAGAATGAAGTGTTAGGTATTAAAGAAGGCGGAGTAGGCTTGGCGAAAGACGAATTGTACAGCAAACATGTTCCTAAAGCTATGCAAGATAAGATCTTGGACATAGAGCAGAAGTTAAACAAAGGCGAAATCAAAGTGATATCTACTTTGAAATAAGCCGGTAACGAGGGGGAAACGTATCCATGGCGATTTTGCTGGAGATGAAAGACATCCATAAAACTTACCCCAATGGTACGAAAGCGAACCGTGGTGTGGATTTAACGATACATGAGGGCGAGATTCATGCACTAGTCGGCGAGAATGGAGCTGGCAAATCAACGCTTATGAAAATATTGTTCGGACTAGAGGCACCGACAAGCGGCTCCATCCTTTATAAGGGCCAACCGCTTCGCTTCCAAGGACCGAAAGATGCGATTAAGCAAGGGATGGGCATGGTGCACCAACATTTCATGCTTGTCCCCTCGCTCACGGTTTCGGAAAACATCGTGCTTGGTGAGGAGCCCGTCAAAGGGCTTTTCTCCCTCGTGCGAGATCGTGCTAAGGAGCTTTCCGAAATTGAAAAATTGATTGAAACTTTCAAGCTGAAGGTTGATCCTCGTGCAACGGTTGAAACGATATCCGTTGGGCAAAAACAACGCGTGGAAATTATCAAGGTGCTGTATCGCGGCGCACGCCTCATTATTCTTGATGAACCTACGGCTGTATTAACTCCACAGGAAACCGATGAGTTGTTTGAATCGATCCAAACGTTGGTGCGACAAGGCTATACGATCATTTTCATTACGCATAAACTGCGCGAAGTGATGGAAATATCTAATCGTGTTACGGTGCTTAAAGCGGGGAAAACGATCACGACACTGCTCACCAAGGAAACGAATCCGGAAGAAATTTCGAGACTCATGGTTGGCAGGGAAGTATTATTCCGCGTCGAGAAGCAGCCTTCTGAACCGAAAGAAACTGTATTGTCAGCTAAGAATCTGTGCGCTTCTGATGACAAAGGAGCACCGGCGCTTCGTGGTATTTCGCTCGATATTCGGGCTGGCGAGGTTGTGGGAATCGCAGGCGTGGAAGGAAACGGACAAACGGAATTGGTCGAAACGATCACGGGTTTGCGAAAAGCAACGTCAGGTACAATCAGCTATTTTGGCGAGGAACTGATCGGAAAAAGCGTTGCACAAATTCGCGCGATGAAAATCGGGCACGTACCAGAAGACCGGCAAACGACGGGGGCCAGTTTAACGTCGACCATTGCCGAAAACTTAATTCTTGACCATTATCGGAATCCTGAATTCCGACGGGGACCTTTTCTGAATAAAAAGAAAATCAAGGAATTTGCAAAAGTGATGATGGATGTTTACGACGTGCGGGCTCAAAACGAAGATGTAATGGCAGGAGCTTTATCCGGGGGCAACTTGCAAAAAGTAGTGATTGCCCGGGAGATTTCAAAAAATCCGAAGCTTCTGATCGCTTCGCAGCCAACCCGGGGCGTCGATATCGGAGCCATCGAATCGATTCATCGTGAGATTATCAAAAGGCGTGATGGTGGTGCGGCAGTGCTGCTCGTTTCAGCTGAATTATCAGAAGTTATGGGCTTAAGCGACCGGATTGCCGTTATGTACAATGGTAAAATAGTTGCCATTCTTGATAATCATGACGGGCTGACAGAAGAGGAACTCGGCTATTACATGCTGGGGATCAAGAATCAGGAAAGGAAAGAGGCGCTCCAATGAATACAAGACAAGCTATCTATTTGGAAATCACAGGTATCATTGCCGCAGCTATCATGGCGATCCTTTGCGGATTCATCGTGATCTTGTTCTCCAGCCAAAATCCGATTGAGGCGATCAGTTCTTTTCTGGGCGGCCCGCTTTCAGGGGCGTTCAATATCGGCACCATTTTGAATAAAGCCGTACCCTTGATTTTGACGGGATTGGCGCTGTCTGTTGTTTTTCAGAGCGGCGTATTCAGCATGGGGGCAGAAGGTCAACTGTACGTTGGGGCTTTCGTAGGTTCTCTAGTCGCTGTCTATGTACACGGATTACCGGCTTGGATTTTGCTTCCCTTGGTGCTCATAAGTGCAATGGCTGGCGGGGCGCTCTATGGTGCAATACCGGGCTGGCTCAAGACAAAATGGAATGCGAATGAGATTGTCACCACGCTGATGATGAACTTCGTCGCAATTTTGACCACCTCGTATTTAGTCAACAACGTATTCAAAGATCCGACTAGCGGCGGCTTCGCTCGCATGCATTATGTGGATGAAGGTGCCAAGCTGGGCAAAATATTCGCAGGATTTCCGGCACACTATGGTGTGGTAATTGCACTGCTTGCGGCTATTGTCGTGTATCTCTTTATGTACAAAACGAGATCAGGGTATGAGCTGCGCTTAGTAGGTAAAAACAGCCGATTCGCTGATTACGGCGGTATCTCAACGAAACGTGTTGTGATTGTAAGCGTGATGATTAGCGGAGCGCTTGCTGGACTCGCTGGTATTGTTGAAATTCTGGGAGTACACGGAACTTACAAAGATAATTTTTCGTCTGGATTAGGTTTTGATGGGATTATCATTGCTTTGCTTGCAAGGAATCATCCGATTGGCGTAGTGGCTGTCAGTTTGTTCTATGCTTACCTTCAAGTGGGTGCTGCATCCATGCAAGTTGGGAGCGATATGCCGCGTGAGCTGGCTATCATTATTCAAGTTATGTTGGTCTTATTCGTTTCTTCGCAAGCGATCTTTGCTTATTTGAAACAAAAATTCGTCCTGCGTCAAAAGGCGGTGAACTAGATGCTATCAGCTCTTTGGGGTCAAATTATCGACTTATCTCTGTTTGTTGTACTGCTCAGATTCACAACACCGATTCTGCTATCGGCTTTGGGCGGACTTATCGCCGATGTCGCAGGCGTCATCAATATCGGCTTAGAAGGTTTGATGCTAATCTCAGCGTTTAGCGCCATTGCCGTTGGTTCTGTAACGGATAGTTGGGTTCTCGGTTTGGTTGCAGGAGTTGCTTCTTCCATGCTCGTTTGTTACGGGATGGGGTTCTTTTCTCTCAAACTGAAAGTGGATATGATCATTACCGGCTTTGCCGTGAATATTTTGGGTTCAGGCTTGACGATTTTCCTTATGAACAAAATTTTCGGAGTGACAGGCAACTACTCACCTTCTGGACTACACAATATTCCGGTTGTTCGAATTCCGTTTATTGATACGATTCCTTTCTTAAATAAGCTGCTTAGCGGGCATAGTCTTATGACCTGGATCGCTTTCTTATCTGTATTGTTATGTGTGTTTATTCTGTACAAAACACCATATGGGGTTCACCTCCGTTCCGTAGGTGAAGCACCGCAAGCGGCCAAATCACTCGGTATTTCCATAAATCGCATTCAATATTCGGCGCTTGCATGGAGCGGATTGTTTACGGGTTTAGCTGGCGCTTACTTATCGTTGGGCATGACGAGTATGTTCGTTAAAGATATGACCGCAGGCACAGGCTTCCTGGCACTTGCCGTCGTTTTACTCGGGAACCGCAATCCAGTTGGCATCTTGTTCGGCTCGCTGATCTTCGGCTTAGCTAGCGCGATCGCCACCGTTGTCCAAACGATTCCGGGCAGTAAAGTACCGAGTCAATTTATCCAAATGATACCTTATCTCGTAACCATTGCAGCACTTGTATTCTTTGCCATTCGCAAGAAGAAAAAGCTGAACGAAGCGCTAAGGGCGCAGGCCGAAGGGGCAGTGAAAGTCGCTGCGGCTTAAGAAAAGGAGCGAACAATGGAAACTAAAGTGAAAAGAAAAATTATTATTGATTGCGATCCGGGGCACGATGATGCTATAGCGATTTTGCTGGCAGGGGCTAATCCGCACGTGGAGCTGGTCGCCATCACGACTGTGGCAGGCAATGCCGAGGTCGAGAAAACGACGGTTAACGCGTTGAAAGTATGCGAACTGGCTGGCATCACGCACATTCCTGTGGCAAAAGGGGCGGGACAGCCGCTCGTTCGTGAGCGCCGAACCGCAGCTGATATACATGGCGATTCGGGTATGGATGGCCCTACGCTGCCTAATCCAAGGAAGTCGGTGGAGAAGGAGCATGCTGTTGATCTCCTCATTCGCAAGTTGATGGAATCAGATGGCGATATTACGCTGGTTCCTGTCGCTCCGCTCACGAACATTGCCCTGGCGATGCGCAAAGAACCTGCGATTTTATCTAAAATTCAAGAAATAGTTATCATGGGTGGAGGAACGTTTGGTAATACAACACCTGCTGCCGAGTTCAATATTTATGTCGATGCGGAAGCGGCAAAGGTTGTTTTCGAAAGCGGCGTGCCCATCACGATGATGGGGCTGGATTTAACGCATCAAGCGATCGTAACGGACGATGTTCATCAACGAATTCTAGATGTGGATAACCGGGTTTCTCATTTCGTTCATGAACTTCTGGGTTTTTTCTCCCATACGTATAAAGAAGTTTTCGGCTTTGCTGGTGCTCCGATTCATGATGCTTGCTGCGTCGCTTACTGTATTGATCCGACGGCATTCGGAACGAAGAAACTGCGGGTTGATATTGAAACAACAGGTGAGCATACGTACGGCATGACGGTTATTGATTTGCTAGGCGTCACAGGTAGGGAGCCTAACGTGAATGTGGCCTTCACACTTGACCAAGATAAATTTTGGAACATGCTTATTCAAACTTTGAAAAATTACACATAGAGGTGAATACTTTGCAAAACGTTCGCATGATTCTTGATGTTGATACAGGTATTGATGATTCAATGGCGATTTTGCTCGCCCTGAAAACAAAACACATAAAAGTAGAAGGCATTACAACGGTGTTCGGTAATACGGATGTCGTGCAAGCCACTCGCAACACGCTGCAAGTGATTGAGCTGTCGGGCGTTGATTACGAAGTACCTGTAGCTATGGGCGCAGCAAAGCCGCTGTTCCGCGACTGGCGCGGTCCTGTCACGCATATCCACGGCGATAACGGGATCGGCAACTGCGAGCTGCCGCAGCCCAAAGGAAAGGCCATTGCGGAAAGCGCTGCTCAGTTCATCGTCCGCAAGGTGAATGAAAACCCGCACGAACTAACGCTAGTGTTCGTGGGCCGAATGACGAACCTGGCTATCGCACTCGCGCAAGATCCTTCCATCGCTTCCAAGGTGAAGCGTCTTGTGATCATGGGCGGTGCAGTGAAAGTGCCTGGCAACGTTACACCTGTTGCTGAAGCGAACATTTACGGCGATCCTGAGGCAGCGCATCGCGTGTTTGAATCCGGCATCCCGATTACGCTCGTCGGCCTAGATGTAACGATGAAGACGGTCATTGGCGAGGAGCACCGACGCGTACTTATGGATTCGCCTGCACCTGGCAATGAAAGGGCGGCCGCTTATATAGGAGAAGCTATCCAGTTTTATTTTGGCGCATATGACAAGCAGAATGGTTTCTATGGCGCACCACTGCATGATCCGCTTGCGGTTGCAGTTGCTGCTTATCCGGATCTCGTCACGACGGAAGATCTTTATATAAGCATTGAGACAAAAGGGACCATGTCCTATGGAGCTACATTGGCTGATTTCCGCAGGACGGTGGCGGTTACCAATACATCAGTGGCATTTGAAGTCAACAGCCCGCGGTTTCTTGACTATTTCATCAACACATTAAAGAGCTAACGAGAGGAGAAACTTAGATGAAACCGATTATTTTGGATGTTGATACAGGTATTGATGATGCACTGGCAATAAGTTACGCGGTGAATGCCCCAGAAGTGGAATTACTGGGGGTGACGACTTGCTTCGGTAACGTTACAGTTCAAGAAGCGACCCGCAATACGCTGCTTGTTCTTGAACACTTGGACAGCTCAGTTCCTGTCATTCCGGGAGCGGCAAAGCCGCTTTTCGTTAGCCGGGTGAAAGCGAGTGCGACCCATATTCATGGCGAAGACGGAATTGGGAACACGCTGACAGATATGTCTACACGAGAAGCATCGAAGCAATACGCACCACAATTTATTATTGATCAGGTGCGGAGTAAGCCGCATCAAGTGACAATTATTACGGTTGCAGCGATGACGAATTTGGCGCTAGCGATCATGCAGGCTCCTGATATTGTTGGCCTAGTGGACAAGGTGGTTGTTATGGGCGGGGCTGTAACCCGAGCGGGTAATGTGACGCCGCATGCGGAAGCAAACATTTACGCTGACCCTGAAGCGGCGGATTATGTATTCGCCTCCGGCATCCCGATCACACTGGTTGGCCTCGACGTAACGATGGAGACGCTGCTGCCGAAGAAAGATGTTCAGGTATGGCGGGACAAGCAAACGGCTCTCAGTACCTTATTGGCGGATATGACCGACTTTTATATCGATGCCTATGAAGATTTCTACCCAGGCATCGGCGGCTGCGGCCTTCACGATCCGCTTGCCGTTGGTGTGGCCATTAATCCGGATTTCGTCAAAACGAAACGCTTGCATGTTCGGGTCGACCTCGACGGTTTCCACTCACTAGGCCGTACAGTTGGTGATCTGCGAAGCAGGCCTGCACACGAGCCTAACATGGATGTTTGTTTGGAAGTAGACGCTGAGCGCTTCTTGGAACACTTTCTCAGTAAAGTAGTTTAAATGGAAGTGACTCGATTTCGTCATAAGATTTATATATAATGGCATAATAACGAAACGTGGCGGACTGGGCACACAGTCCGTTTTTTTCTTTTCGCAGGGAGGCATCATGAAATACATTTTATTTGTTTTAGCTGGGGCATGCAGCTTCGGTTTATTATCTACTTTTGTAAAGAAAGCTTATGAGTCTGGTTTCAATGTCGGCGATGTCGTCGGCAGCCAAAACCTATTCGGTGTGATTATGTTGTGGATGTTGGTATTCTTGACCGCGAAATCCGCCAAGCAAACCTCGGCATCTAGTACGTTTAAAGTAACAAAACGGCAAGTGCTCTCGCTCATGGCCGTTGGTACGACCACAGGCATAGTGGGTATGTTATATTATGCGGCATTGCAATATATTTCCGCTTCGTTCGCGATCATCTTGTTGTTTCAATTTACATGGATGGGCATTTTGCTGGAGGCAATCGTTGAACGCAAACGCCCTGGCAAGGAGAAAATTCTATCACTTGTCATTTTGTTTGTTGGGATTATTATGGCAAGCGGCTATTTAGGCGGGGGGCAGGAAGCTGTTTCGTGGATAGGTGTTGCCCTTGGCTTGTTGGCTGCAGTAGCTTATGCGCTCTTCATCTGGTTTAGCGGGAAAACAGCCAATCATGTCGCCCCGATCACACGAAGCGCTATCATGCTAACTGGTTCCTTCATTCTCGTCATGCTGGTGTTTCCACCGCATTTCCTTGTGAACGGATCTTTACATGAGGCACTGCTTCCTTGGGCGCTGCTGCTAGCTCTCTTCGGTGTCGTCATTCCGCCGTTGTTCTATGCCATAGGTGTACCGCGTGTTGGCGGCGGACTAGCAACAATCTTGAGTGCGGCTGAACTGCCAACGGCCGTCATTATGTCATACGTCGTGCTGAATGAGTCCGTCAACTGGCTGCAATGGCTTGGCGTGGCGATCACGATGTTCGGCATTGCCCTTCCTGAGCTTATGAAGCGCAAGAAGAGTCAAGCCGCTATTGTCGGCGCGAATGTAAGTGCGTAGTGTGTGATCGTCGCGTCTTTTTCGACATTTAGCATTTATAAGTTTTGGGTTTGGGGGTAAGCGATGCTTATCCTTTTTTTCAGTTGATAAGAATAAGTGAATGAGGGATTTGAGGAGATTGAGGGGATTGAGGAAGCCAAGTTGGAAAACGTGCAACAATTTCCTTGATTTCTGCTGAATAAGTTAATGTTGTTGTATGTTGTACAACAATTTAGCGTTCTTTTCTGGTAATGTGCTGTTTTTGACTGGAATTGTTGTAATTTTTGCAACAATCGCGGGGAAAACGTGAAAAACCATGCTAAATTTTGTACAAAATGCAACAATATGTAGCAGCCTGACAGAGTAAATGCAACAACATACAGCAAAATGATAGAGAAAGAAATTATATGGTTACAAAGTGCACCATCTCATACATAAGCGCCCGAATAATTCATGCATGACCAAAGATGTAGCCTATTGCCCCGCAGCAAATTGGGCTTTCCCGGTTGATTTTATTCCATCAACCGATTACAATGCTCATGAATCTGTTGATGAGGTGTTCGCTATGCGTAGATGGTTTAAGGAAAGTTGGAAGCGCTTATTTCAGCGTAAAACGATTTTTCGCAATATGGTTACCTTGTCTTTATTTGTAGCTGTCATTCCGGTAATAGCCGTGGGATTCGGAAGCTATTGGTTTTCTGCTTCAGTCGTACAGAGTGAAGTTAACCAATCAAATGTCCGCATTTTGAATAATGTGTCCTCGAGTATCGATTCCACATTGGATCGGATACAAAACAATGCCATACAAATGCTGCTGGGCACTTTTTTTAGCTCGAATTTGACAGAGCTGAAAAGCACGAACTATACCGGCTTTTATTCCGGCATTTCACGTGAGTTATCTGCGCTGCAAAATGGCAACAAAGAAGTAAGCGATGTCGCAATTTACGTACCGGACGAAGGTTATTTAATTTCGCCAATCAACGGTGGCCGCAGAATTACGGAAGACAAAGATCGCCAGGCTTTGCTGAAAGAACTTGCATCCGATGACCAGATCAGATGGGTCACGGGGCCGGTTCCGTATTTACCCGGTTATCATCTTAACGGCGTAACCCTGATATCTAAGGTGCCGCTATTAGCCAAAAATCCGACTGGACTTTTGTTTATACGTATCGATGAGGCACTCTTTCAAAACATTATGAGCCGGTTCGTCAGTTATAGCGGCGAGCAAATGTTCATCTTAAACGCAACGGGCAACCTTGTGACTTCAAGCGGCGGGAATAGCGTTCCAGAAGGCTTAGTCGAACTTATTGCTCAAAAGCGAACTGAGCAGCGCTTTACTTTCACTTTTCAAGATACGGATTACATGGTGACGCCAATTACTTCCTCCTACAACAAATGGCAGTATATTAACATGGTGCCGGTCAATGAATTGAACGCCAAATCCAAAGGCATTGCCATGATTACGCTGACGATCATTGCCGTTTGTCTTGTACTGGGTATCTTAATTGCGTTATGGGGTACACGGCGTGTCTATCGACCGATCGAGAACCTCGTGGCCCATTTGAAAGGCGGACAAGCACTCGACTCGGAAACGGATGAAGTTGGCTTCGTACGCAAACGATGGGGTGAGCTGAACAGCACGGCCAATCAACTGCAGCAGCAGCTAAGCGATCAATTACCTTTAGTTCGAGAAATCTTTGCACTGCAGCTGTTGCAGGGGCGGTTTCTCCACTACTCTGGGGATCAGTTAGAGGGCATGTTACGCAGATACGACGTACCTTCAGGACGGGAAAACAGTGTCTTCGTCATCACTTGCGACCCGCCGCAGGAAAGCGGTTCGCGCTTTCAGGAAAATGACCGTGATTTGATCGTCTTTGCCTTGAAAAATATTGTCGGTGAACTGATGCAATCGCAAGAGATGGAGGGTATCATCATCAATCTGCTGAATGACCAGGTCGCTG
The DNA here is from genome assembly GCF_059692075.1 of Paenibacillus sp. J31P190. Lineage (NCBI taxonomy): Bacteria > Bacillati > Bacillota > Bacilli > Caryophanales > Paenibacillaceae > Paenibacillus > Paenibacillus sp. J31P190. Next base: position 415,333 of record NZ_JCAUAS010000004.1, read on the forward strand.
TTTGGCTGTTCCGCGACCCCGAGGAAACGGATGATGGGCAGACTGAGGTTAAATTGTTTGCGGAACGCCTGCGAATGCTTGTGTCCGATTATCTACGTCTTCCAGTGACGATCGGTTTGAGTGGACAGAGCGAACGGATTACAGAGCTCCCCGAACTTTATGAAGAGGCGGTTTTGTCTGTTCGCTCTCGCATGATCGTTGGCGGTAATCAGGTGATTACGCACACGGGCGGTGGCGGCGCATCTGAACTTCATTACCGCTATCCGCTCGAGATCGAAACCCACTTCGAACATTCCCTGCAGCTAGGCGATCAGGAAGAAGCGGAGCGGATGCTGGCCGAATTCGCCAAGTCGATGAGTGACAACGTCCAAAAGCTAGAGCTGATTCAAATGTCGTATTATCGGCTGCTAACCGCTGCAATTCGTACTGCATATTTGTTGGGTCTCGATTCGGCGCATTTGTTCGGAGAAGCGGAATCCGATCCTTACGGACAAATCCACAAAATAAGCACGATTCGTGAATTGAACGAATGGTTCAAGCTGCAAATGGTCGATCCGATTGTTGCTTATGTCCATGGCAAACAGCACCAAGAACATGAACAATTAATCCAAAAGGTCGTCCGCTACATCGAGGACAACTACCACTTTGATCTATCGCTTGATCAATGCGCGCAAATTTGCGGTTTGAGTTCCCACTATTTAAGCAAACTGTTTAAAAAGACGATGGATGTTTCATTTATCGAATATTTGACGAAGATCAGGATTGAACAGTCCATCGAGCTGCTGCGAACGACGGATTTGTCGGTTTCGGACATTGCCGAAAGAGTCGGCTACCAGACGAAAAACTTTATTCGTGTATTCAAAAAGCACATCGGCGTAACGCCGGGTCAATACCGGGGAGCCGATAATGATAATTAGCATGCACATATTTTGTTCGGCAGGCTTGTTCTAAAGCAAGAAAAGCGTATAAATTTTCGGAGGAACCCCATTACTGCGGGGTTTCTCTTTTTTTGCCTCAGACGTTTTAGACTACAAGAATTGGTCATTGTACGGAAAGCTGTGATCATTGTACGATCTGTTCATGCAAAACAGCGAGATGCTAATGACATGAACGAGAGGTGAGGAAGTTGTCGCAAAGTCAATTGAAACCGCTCCAGGCAGCGGCACCAGCTGGAGTGGAAAAAGCAATTCGAGTAAAAGGCTCGTGGGTGCAGGATTGGGCCGTCGCGATAAAACGTGACAAATATCTATATGCAATGGCAGCGCCTGGATTATTGTTTTTCCTGCTATTTAAATATTTCCCATTGTGGGGACTTCTGCTTGCCTTTCAAAACTATTCTCCTTATTTAGGTTTTTGGGATAGTGAGTGGGTGGGCCTGAAATACTTCAACGAGTTTTTCACCAATCCCGATTTTATGCAATTGTTCCGAAATACGATGGCGATCAGCTTGTTGAACATCTTTTTCTTCTTCCCGATTCCAATCGTAGTGGCACTTCTGCTGAATGAGGTGCGTAAGCTCGCTTTCAAAAAAATCGTACAAACGGTCATTTACTTGCCGCACTTTCTTTCCTGGGTCATTATTGTTGGGATTTGCTTTCTGATCTTCGGTCAAGGCAGCGGAGTCATTAACCAACTGATCGCCGAGTCCGGGGGACAAAAGATCGAGTTCATGACGGAACCGAACTTATTCTGGGCTATGCTGACCGCACAAAGCATCTGGAAAGAAGCGGGTTGGGGGACAATCATTTTTCTTGCCGCCCTTGCTGGCATTAACTCAGAGCTATATGAAGCTGCGCAAATCGACGGTGCTAGTCGCTGGCAGCAAGCGAGGAATGTGACGCTTCCCGGTATTAAAAGCACGATCATCGTCCTGCTCATCCTGCGTTTGGGGCAAGTGATGGACGTAGGCTTTGAACAAATTTACTTGATGATGAGTGGACCGGTTGCGCATCTGGCCGATGTTTTCGATACCTATGCGTACCGTGTAGGTATTCAGCAAGGAAGATTCGGTTATGCAACGGTTGCCGGACTTTTCAAATCTGTGGTAGGACTAATCCTTGTTGTAATGTCCAATCGCTTAGCCAAAAAATTCGGAGAGGAGGGACTCTACTAACATGAATAGAAGCTTCGGCGTGAAATTCTTTACTGCGATCAACTACGCTGTGTTAACGATATTTGCGCTTGTGACGTTGCTGCCATTTCTCTATGTCATACTTGTATCTTTTACCGACCCGACAGAGTACATGAGCAAATCAATCGTATTAATACCACAAACATGGAGTCTCTCTGCTTACGAATTTATTTTTTCGACTAACGCGTTCGTGAAAGCTATGGGAGTCAGCGGATTTTTGGCGGTCTTCGGTACGCTCTTGAGCCTAATCGTTACGAGTGCACTCGCTTATGTCCTATCGCGTAAAAGGCTGAAGGGAAAGAAATTTTTCTTGGTTGCTATTTTGCTAACCATGCTTTTTAACCCGGGCATGATTCCAAATTATTTACTCGTGGATAGTCTTGGCTTGATGGATACGGTATGGGCTCTCATATTGCCTGCATTGACTAGCGCTTGGTATGTCTTTTTAATGAAAAACTTTTATCAGGAAATACCGGATGAATTGGAGGAAGCGGCTAAAATCGACGGCTGCTCGGATATCGGGGTTTTTATCCGTATCATGCTGCCTGTGTCCGTTTCAGCGCTTGCAGCATTCGGCTTGTTTTATGCTGTAGCTTACTGGAATACGTACTTCAGTGGAGTTCTCTACATTAACACAGACACGCTCAGACCGCTGCAGGTTCTGCTGCAAATGATGCTGGTTTCTGCTTCGCAAATGGCGGACCCGTCCATTGCCGCAATGCTGGAGAGTGAGCAGACGGTGCCACCGCAGGTGATCAAAATGGCCGCTGTCGTTATTTCTTCGCTTCCAATCGTCATCGTCTATCCGTTTCTGCAAAAATATTTTGTCAAAGGCATGATGGTTGGCTCCGTGAAAGGATAAAGGTTTATAGCTCTGAAAGGGGTGATGCTGGCTTAAACGCACAGCAGAAGAGGTAAGTATAAAGATATTATTCCTGGGAGGTCCTCACATGAAACTAATGGTTAAAAAATTGGCTGTTGTTATGACAGCGGCTGCGCTTACGGCATCCATGGCGGCTTGCGGCAGCGCATCAAATGAAGGTCAAAAGGCAGGCAGCACGGCAAGCAGCAAGCCTGCGAAACCGACGGATATTTCAATTACGACGCTGGCCTTCGCCGCAGCTCCAACGGGCGAACTGGAAGCGGTTAAAAAACTGAATGAGAAATTAAATGTTAACCTGAAGCTGAGTTGGATTCCATCCGCTCAAATATCGGAAAAATTAAATGCACTGCTCGCCTCCAGAGATTTGCCGGATGTGCTCTTCATCGAGGACTTCAATTCAACGCCTGCCTTCTTGAATGCTATCGATCAAGGCGCTTTCTGGGAATTAACGGATTATGTTAAAAATTACCCAAACTTGGCCAAATACCCGGAGAATGTGTACAAGAATGCATCGCTCAAAGGAAAGCTTTACTCGCTGCCACGCGTCAGACCGCTGGACGGTCATGAATCGCTGCTAATCCGCAAAGATTGGCTGGATAAGCTCGGCTTGCAGCCGCCGAAAACAATGGATGAGCTTTACAACGTGCTCGAAGCATTCGCGAAGAAAGATCCGGACGGCAATGGCGCTGCGGACACGTATGGCGCTGTATTTCCTGGATCTCCTGGACCGTCCAGTTATTTGTTGTCGCTATTCGGTACAGGAACAAAGTGGAAGGAAGAGAATGGCGGCCTGACGCCATATTGGTGGACCCCGCAAGCGAAAGAGGCGCTAATCAGTTGGAACAAAGTTTACAAATCAGGCGGTATCTTGCCTGACTTCCCTGTGCTCAAGACTGCACAAATCAAAGACATGCTCGTGCAAGGGAAGGCAGGTCTTGCCATCGCTAACGTTGTTGATGCCTACAAATACAATGTTGAACTGCAAAAAACGAATCCTAAGGCAAATCTGGTTGCTTTTGAGCTTCCGAAAGCGGCGGACGGCAAAGCCTATTACGAGCAAGCTAGCGGTTTCTACGGTCAATTCCTGATCAATAAGAAATCCGTAGACGAGGTGAAGCTGAAGAAAATTCTTGAAGTTTACGATTACACAGCTTCTTTAGAAGGTTACAACCTGGCTGTATACGGTATTCAAGACGTTGATTACAAATTAAAGCCTGACGGCTTTGTCGAGCAAACGGAAGAAGGCAAGAAAAAAGGATATTCGGGTGATACGACCGGCCAATGGGTGACGGGAACCTTTGATAAATACCTTAGAGCGAAAGTATCGGGCATCCCGAGCGACGTATTTGAGGCAAATAAAAAGTTGATTGATTCGATCAGCTCCATCCCGGATCCGACTTATGGCTTAATGAATTCGGCCCCATTTAAAGAGAAGGGTGCGGACTGGAACAAGAAGCTTAACGACATGCTCACTAACGTGATTATCGGCAAGAATTCAATTGAGGATTGGGATAAATTCGTAAAAACGTACAAAGACGACCCAAGCTTCCAACAGCACGTCAAAGAAACGAGTGACTTCTTTAAAGAAAAGAACAAGAAATAATTGCTGCATCGCAGACCCGACTATGACCTTATATTGGCGTCGTCGGGTTTTGTTTTCTACTTTTCATAAAAAAACGATATGGTTCAAATATCGTCGATATACAAATTCCGTTATATGTCTTACATTTTAATTGCTTTTATATTAATTTCTAGCGAGGTGAAGTTAATGAGGAAAGTAAGTATTTTGTTAGCTGTCAGTTTAATTTTCAGTCTGGTTGGATCGTACATCCCCTTTTATGAAAACGCTATCCTTAAGGCAGAGGCTGCAGCGGTGAACCAGATGACGAACGGAAGCTTCGAGCAGACAACCACAACAACGGATGCTGCCTGGAGCGGTGTCACAAGTCCTGTCCCTGTTGGCTGGGGGTTATGGATTCCAACCGGGAGCGGGAAAGCTCCGAATAAAACGGTGAACGTCATGCTGGATTCAACCACTTATCATGAAGGGAGCAAGTCGATTTTGTTTGATGCCTTCGCAACAAGCCGAGTCTCTGTGAATCAAAGCGTCACGAGTGTAACTGCCGGCAAATCTTACAGACTTAAAGTGTGGGTAAAAACCGACAACGTAACGGGCACTGGTGCTTACTTCAGAACGCAATACTATAACACGAGTAAAGTTGGAGACGGTCCTGCATCTGCCAAGTTGTTAGGTACGAAGGATTGGACTTTACAGCAAGTATTTATGACCATACCAGCGGGCGTCACGAAGTTGGTCATTGAACCTTTCCTTGAAACGGGAAAAGGAAAAGTATGGTTTGACGATATCAGTTTGGAGGAATATGACGGGATTACAGGAATTGCTTTAGATCAAACCGCCTTTTCCATGGCCAAAGGTGCATCGGTAACGATTACACCGACGTTCACACCGGCGAACGCTGCGGACAAAACAGTTATCTGGAGTTCCAGCAATCCGAGTGTAGCAACAGTGGACAGTAATGGAAAAGTAACCGGAGAAGGGTTAGGTTCAGCTACGATTATGGTTTCGACACCAGATGGAACGATAAAAGCGCAATGTCTTGTTAATGTAGAATCTGCTGAAACGATTCAATCGTACAGCGATCTGCGTCTGAAATGGTTCGGCAAATTGACCGGGGGAACCTCGTACAATACGGCTGATCCTGATATTGCTGCTAACCTAACTACTTTAGCTGCAAGCATCACGAATGGTAATGCGACAGGACATTGGGATACGCTTAATAAAGCTGCGGGCCGTTCTTATTTGTGGAACGATCTGTCCAGCGCGACGGATTCGGCTCAAATATCTAGTGCTTTCGGCAGGCTGAAAGCCATGGCGCTCGCTTATTCTCTTCAAGGCTCAAGCCTGTATCAGAATACGGCGCTGCGAGATGACATCATCAGTGCTTTGGACTGGATGTATACGAATCGTTACAATGAAACCAAAAATGAGTACGGCAATTGGTGGGATTGGGAAATCGGAGCGCCGCAAATTCTGAACGATACGATAGTGTTGATGTACGCTCATTTGACACCAGCGCAAATAAGCAAGTATATCAAAGCCGTCGATCGCTTCGTTCCGGATCCGAAGAAGAGAACGCTCAACAACGTGACGGAAACGGGAGCTAACCTGCTCGACAAAGCATTGGTCGTTACGATGCGTGGAGTGATCGGGAGCAATAGCGCGAAGATCACGCAAGGACTTGATTCCATCGGGCCGGAATTTGTTTACACGGATCATGGAGACGGTGTTTACAAGGACGGTTCGCTTGTTCAACACACCAACATCGCATACACAGCGGGGTACGGTGCGGTATGGCTCAACCGTGCGGCCGATATGACGTTCTTGTTGAATGGTTCACCATGGCCGGTGACGGATCCTAACGTGAATCATGTTTACGATTGGGTATCGGATACGTTTGAACCCGTCATCTATAAAGGATTATTTATGGATATGGTGAACGGAAGAGGGATCTCCAGACAAAGCTCGGGAAGCGCGCGAGGCACGATTGTTACCTTGCTTCGTTTAGCCGAAGGGGCACCTGCGGACGTAGCTTTATCGATTAAGCGGATGGCCAAAGAATGGATTCAGTCGGACACGACATATGCCAATTATTACGAGGGATTGCCGATTTACGAGCTATCGCTAGTCAAAAAATTGATGAACGATGCTTCGATCCAACCTCGCGGAGAATTGCTGAAAAACCAAGTGTTTGCTGGTATGGACAGAGTTGTCCATTTACGAGAAGGATATGGTTTCGGGCTCAGTCTATTCTCAAACCGCATCTCTGCCTTTGAAAAGGGCAATAACGAGAATTTGAAGGGCTGGTATACGGGCATTGGAATGACTTTTTTATATGATCAGGATCTTACCCAGTACCGCAATGATTTTTGGCCAACTGTGGATTCATTCCGACTGCCAGGCACGACAACGGATGGATCAGGGAAAGGGACGACACCCGTCGAATGGAAAAGTTACATGAATCCGAAGAAATGGGTCGGCGGCTCGTCCATCGATAACCTTTATGGTGCAGCAGGTATGGATTTTTCACTAGCCCAATCGACTGGAAGTAATCTGCAAGGCAAAAAGTCTTGGTTTATGTTCGATGATGAAATCGTCGCTTTGGGCTCCGGTATTTCGAACACGACAGCCGGACCGCAAGCGGTGGAGACCATTATCGATAACCGCAAACTGAACGATGCGGGAGATAATGCCCTCACGATTAACGGAACCGTAAAGTCGGGTCAGCTCGGCTGGTCGGAAACGATGGGAGACGTGAAGTGGGCTCACTTGGCAGGCAATGCGCCGGGTACCGACATTGGCTATTATTTCCCGGAAGCTTCTAATGTGTACGGTTTGCGCGAAGCGAGAACTGGCGCTTGGAAAGATATTAATAGCGGACAATCGGCTGCTCCGATTACGCGAAATTATTTGAGTCTGGCCTTTGAACACGGGGCGACACCTTCGAATGCATCTTATTCCTATGTCATGCTGCCGCATAAAAATACGGCGGATACAGCGCTATATAGCAGCGCTCCTGATGTTGAGGTGCTGAGCAATACAACGGACGTACATGCGGTCAGAGAGAAAAAGCTAGGTATTACGGCGCTGAATTTCTGGAATCCGGCAACGGTTGATTTCATTTCTGCGCAAAATCCCTCATCCGTGATGGTGAAGGAAACGGACAGTGAACTGACAGTTGCTGTATCCGATCCGACGCAAACGCAAAGTACGATTTCGCTTGAACTGAACAAGGAGGGATTAACGCTAGTTCGTGCCGATGGCACGGTTGCGGTTCTGCAGACGATGCCTTCCTTAAAGCTGAATATTACGGTCACAGGATCTTTTGGCAAAACGCATGTCGTCACATTCAAGAAAGATACAGCAGCGCCGGTTACGACAACTAACGCGAAGTCTGATTGGCAGCGTACTGCGCAATCGGTGACATTGACGGCGAGTGATGATGGCAGCGGCGTGCAGAAGACGTTTTACAATTTGGATGGTGGCGCTTTTGTGGAAGGGAACAACATCGTTGTTGCTGAAGAGGGTATCCATCAAATCCAGTTTTACAGCATTGATAATGCTGGAAACCAAGAAGCAACTAAAACGACAGTAATCAAAATCGATTCATCAGCTCCCGTCATCGTTCCTACGGTAACCATGGATGTCTATTGGACCGATGGCGGCAGCCTGCAATTCGATATCTCCGATCCGGTGAGCGGCGTGGCAAGCGAGTCTCTTGAGTTGGACGGTGTCCCAATAAGCCGCCCCTATTCGTTTAGTCCGTTATCGCTCAGCATTGGCGAACATGCGGTGAAGGTAAAAATGGTTGATGCGGCCCTGAACGAAACTATCGCAGCATACTTGCTAAAAGTACGGATGGATGCCGATCATTTGGACGAAGCTGTTCGTTACGCTTATCAACAAGGCTGGATCACCAATCAGGGCATATTGAACAGCTTGCTTTCGAAGATAGAAAAGATTCAACGGAATGATGATGACAGTCAAAAGAAAAATGACTGGAAAGATCTGGAGAATCACATTCGAGCACAATCCGGCAAAAAGATTGACTCCGTGTTTGCGGAACTTTTATTACAAGCCATTGCACAGTGTAAATCCTAACAGCTGCTGAGACACGGAACCCGACTTTGTCCGATTGGACGAAGTCGGGTTTTGCTTGATGTGAGGGGGAGAGCAAAGCTCACTACCTCCTGATGTTTAGTATTCTGATCTGAGGGAGAAATGGGAAGGGGAGCTAGGACGGTAAGTTGTATAGCGAAGAGAGACCATGCCAAGGTTGAGTAACTAAGCAGGTGAGAGCCTTGCTTAGGGGGATGTTGCAGAAAGTACAACAATTGCTGTCTAAATCTCGCCTCTCCCCTTCATTGTTGCAGAAAGTACAACAATTGAGCCCGATAAAGCCGATTTTGTAGCAAATAGGCTCAAAATGTTGTACGAAATGCAACTTCAAGTTGCAAAATAGCCTTTAGGTGTGTGAATTGTTGTAAAAAATACAACATGGGGTAACCCTAATAGCTCTTCTACCGTTAAGAAAGCTGGATGCCTCTAAAATCGAATGTTGGAGTTAAGTCAACTGGTTGTGTGGAGGGATATTGAATCAATCGATAGTCTCTAATGTATAACAATTGGGCCCCAATACAGGACATTTCGCAACAACCGTGTTCGCAATTGCTGGAGATTTCAAGAAAATAAGAAAATAATCAGGCATCCAACCAGATGTGCTATGATATTTTACATCTTGGGGTAAATCCCTATTCCACAATGAGATGCGAGGTCGAGTACGGTTGAACCGATTCAGAAAACCATGGAGAACGTCTACTACGCTCTACATTCTGCTGTTTACGATGGTGGTGCTGCCAATATTGACGATAAGCGTTACTATTCTGCAGGTATACAAGAGAGATCTTATCCAGCAGACAACGGATCGAACGCTTCAGACGCTTCATGCGGTTAAATATTCCATCGAGCAGGAAATAAATAATGTGGTAACCTTCTCGGCCGCTGTCGGTATGGATACGGAAGTTCTGGAGACTGCGACTTTGCTGCATGAATCCAGTTCCAGCGAGCGGCAGCCCTATTATAATGACTTATCGAAAGCGCTAGGCAAGTATAGTTCCTCCATGTCGGGCAGGGTGCAGTCAATCAATTTCTTTTTCAAGGGCGGAGGCGTCTATTCGTATCTCAAGGATTTGGATGTCGACGATGCCGGGATTCGCGAAATGGATTGGTATAAAAAGACGGTTACTGAACAGGACCACGTTCATTTCATTGGTAAGCAAGTAGGCGTGCTATACGGCTCTCCAGATTCGACTAGCATTGTGACAACGATTGCACCAAGTTATTATCAAATGCTGCATGACATCGATTTCATTTATTTTGTTTTCAGCCGGGATCATTTCGAGAAAATGCTATGGCAAAATCCAATCAGCGGTTCATCGGCTTTGCGTATCATGACCTCCGATGGCCAAGCTATTGCTTCGAGCTATCATTTGCCTCCAGAAGGGCAGGGGGCGGATGCGTCGTTACTGAGCCGAATCGCTTCGCAGCGCGAAGGCAATTTCGTGGATACGATCGACGGACAAAAGATGCTGGTCGCCTTTGCCACGGTTGACATCGCAGACTGGAAAGTCGTGTACAAGATTCCTTACAGCGAGTTGACGGCGAATTATCGCGCCATATATGAACTCATCCTGTTTGCAACGGTTGTTGTAATCGTTGTGTTCTTGTTTATATCCTTTTATCTCGTGCATAACTTAACAAAGCCTCTACATGTGTTAGGTGTGAAAATGTCACGCGTCATGGACGGGAATCTCAATGCCAAAATTGAGGCTTCCGGCAGCGCAGAAACAGTCACCCTCGGTCGCACATTCAATCATATGATGGACCAAATTAAGCTGCTGATCAAACAAACCGAGCAGCAGGAGAAAGCGAAGCAAAAGGCGGAATTTGCCGCCATGCAGTCCCAGATCAATCCCCATTTCTTGATCAATACGCTTAATTCTATTAAGCTCATGGCCATTATTAGTCGAGTTGACAACATCCGTAATATGACCCAAGCACTGATCCGCTTGGTATCTTCGTCCTTCAATCGCGGAGGCAGTTTAACACTGCTCGCTGATGAAGTTGAGAATCTTAAGCAGTACATTTTCATTATGGAAACACGCTATGGCAATAAATTTGAAGTCAAATGGGAAGTCGATGAAGCAGCGACCTCTTTCTATATACTGAAGCTGCTGCTGCAGCCGATTCTAGAGAATGCCATTACGCATGGGTTAGTTAGCAAAGAAACCAACGGTTTGATAACCATTCAGATTCGCAAGTTGGGAGAACAGCTGAACATTATCATTTCGGACGATGGTGTTGGTATTCCAGACGAGCAGGTCGAGAAGTTACAGGACTCTGATCAGGATTATACCTTTAGCGGAATGGGCATTCTCAACGTGCATCATCGGATTCGATTGCATTACGGACTTGAATATGGCATTTCGATAGAACGTTTGGAACCGTCGGGCACGAAGGTGGAAATCTCGCTTCCCGTCATCCGAAGTCAGGAAGAATAAAGCCAGTAGTTCAAAATAGATCAAGTAATGAGCAAAATCGATCATTCGGCTGCGTTAACCGATCGTTTATGATAAATACAGGTACAAACAACCTAATTGAATTCAGGTGGAGGGTCAACGCGATGAGTAATAAAAAATGGGTAAGTTCCTTGGCTTTGGTTGGGGTAATGGCCATGACGGCATTGACAGGTTGCGGCGGTACACAGACAGCAACATCAACGCCAGCAAGCGCAGGAACAGAAGCAACGAAAGCGGCTGCACCGACGACTAAGCCAGCGCAACCAGTGAAGCTGAAGCTCGCCATGTGGGACACGAAAGCGGATTTGGAATTTTGGACGGAGAAAGCGAAAGAGTATTCCAAAATAAAACCGAATGTCACGGTTGAAGTCGAGAAGGTACCGGACAATGGAGGACAGTACCTCAAGGTTAGACTGGCGGCAAACGATTTACCTGACTTGATGTATTTAAAGCCAACACATTTCCAAATCTACAAGCAAGCGCTACTGCCATTGGATGAGCTATCCGCAGTCAAAAATAACAAGTACCCGACCAAAGTGGACGGTAAAGTACTTGGCGTACCGCTAGTCGCTTTCTCGGAATTCGTTTACTATCATCCAAGCATTTTCAAAGAATTAGGCATCGAAGTTCCGAAAACGTTTCCAGAATTCCTGGCAACCATGGAGAAGGTAAAGGCAAGCGGCAAATACACGCCACTAGCGATAGGCGGTAAGGATGATTGGACATTCTACCCGTTGATGGAGTTCGGACCTCATATTTTGTCCGGAGATGAACAGTATTTGGCAAGCTTGGCGAAGAACCCTGCACCTTTCACTGCTGGCAGCACGTTCGACAAAATGGGCAAAGTCATCAAAGAAATCGCAGACAAAAAGTATGCAGGACCTGACGCGCTTTCGGTTTCTTTTGACCAGTCAACACAATCGTTTGAATCAAACAAATCAGCAATGATCGCATTAGGCCAATGGTATTATGCCTCTTATATGGAAAAAGTGAAAGCTGACGATGACCTTGGGGTATTCCCGCTGCCATTCAGAGACACGACAAGCACCGATCTGCAATCCATCATGATGTCCGATATGAACGTCGGGATTAACAAAAGCTCCAAAAACGTCGAAGAAGCGAAAGCTTTCTACGAGTGGATGTTCAGCAAAGACGTATACACAGCGTTCATTAATAAATTACAGCAGTTCTCTACCGTTAACGGTGTGACTTCTGAACTCCCATTCTTCAACAAATGGACGACGGCGAATCCGTACAAACCTTTCATTTATTATGCGACAGATGAAGGTTACGCTAAAGTGAGCGCAGCAGCTCAATTTGACCCGAAAAAAGCGGCACAAAGTATTTTTGCTGGCAAACCGATCGATGCCGTAGAAAAAGAACTTAACGAAAAATGGAAGAAAGCGATCGACGCAGCTGCGAAGTAATGACCAATGAGGGGTACTATTTGAGCAAGTCGGAATAGTACCCTTTTTATATCAACTGAAGGCCTAGGAGTGAGTAGAGATGAGTTATACCTTGCAGAAGAAAGTCATCATATGGTCGTTTTTGTTCATTCCCGTTGCGCTCATGCTCTTATTCCTCATCTATCCGACATTTCAACTGTTTCGTTATAGTATAACGAATTGGGATGGATACAGTGAGAGCTTGAAGTATATCGGTTTTGAAAATTATAAGAAATTGATTTTTGATTTTCCCGATGCGTGGAAGGCTATTGGCAATAATGGGATATATTTTATCGTTCATCTACTTTTCATCCCCATTGAAGTCATGACGGCGGTACTGCTCAATCGCACGATACGAGGAAGCTCATTTTTCCGGTTCACGGTGCTAATGCCCTATATTATTAATGGTATTGCTGTCGCTTATATGTTTAGCTACATCTACAATCCCGTCAATGGTCCACTCAACGAGCTGCTCAAATGGCTGGGTTTGGAGTCTCTCATTACTGGCTGGTTAAGTAACCTGAGCGTCGTCAATTACTCGCTGGTCGCCGTATCCTTATGGCGCTTTAGCGGTGTTCATATCATTCTGATTCTGGCTGGTTTGCAATCGGTTCCAACGGATCTGTATGAAGCTGCCAAAATGGATGGTGCCGGCTTTTGGAAACAGCTGCGCCATATCGCACTTCCGGGTATTCGGCGCGTAATGGAAATTATACTATTCTTGAATATCTCCGGCGCGCTGCTGCAGTATGATATTCCTTATGTCATGACCGGCGGCGGACCTGGAACCGCCAGCTCTACATTCGGCTTGTTTTCCTTGCAAACAGCGTTTACTTATAACAATTACGGCCTCGCTGCGGCTATGGCAGTCAGTCTTCTGATCTTGATCATCTGCTTCTCGTCTTTGCAAAATTGGCTCATTAAAGATAGGAGCGAGTCTTAATGGAAACATCACTTGCCGCAAGCAAACACCAATTGCTCAGTAATGTCCTGTATTATATACTTTTTATTACGATGTGCTTGATTGTTTTTATACCGATTCTGCTTGTCGTTTTCGGCTCATTGAAGACGAATGCCGAGCTTGGGGTTACTTCGCCATTCTCCCTGCCAAGCAATTTCTTTCATTTCGAGAATTATGTAAAGGCCTTTAATGAGGGCCACATTTTACTTGGTTTGCGCAATACGTTTGTGCTAGTTGTAGTTAGTATGGTAGGTAACGCGTTCCTTGGCACGATGATTGCATTTGTGTTAAATCGTTTTGAGTTTAAGTTGAAAAAAGTGGTGCTTCTGCTGTTCATGATTTCGATGATCATTCCGACATACACAACGGAGATCGCGCGTTTTCAACTGATTCACTCGATGCATCTGTACAACACATTGGGGGCTCCGCTGCTCATTTATGTGGGTACAGACATTATGCAAATCTATATTTACATACAGTTTTTGGAGAAAATATCGGCGCAGCTCGATGAAAGCGCAATGATGGATGGAGCTTCGTATTTCCGGATTTTCCGCTCCATTATTTTTCCTCTGCTGCTGCCAGCGACGGCTACGCTAGGTATTCTGAAGAGCGTGACCATCATGAACGATATTTATTTGCAAAACTTATATATGCCGAAAAAAGAGCTGGCGACCTTGCCTACAGCGTTAATGGCTTTTGTCGGTGAACGGACTTCAGATTTAGTAGCTTTATGTGCAGGCATTATTCTTGTCCTGCTGCCCAGCATGCTTTTCTACATCGCCTTTCAACGGTTAATATTTAGAGGCTTGATGGATGGAGCCATTAAAGGTTAGCCGCAAGGCAGCTAGACAGATGAATTTCTATATGAGGGGTAACTACCATGTACAAGATGATGATCGTTGATGATGAACCGTTAGTTCGTTTGGCCTTGCATCATTTGATCGATTGGCAAGCTCTCCATATTGAAATCGTGTGCGAAGCGGGTGACGGTGTCGAGGGTCTCGCGCTTCTTAAGGCCCGTAGCGACATCGACTTGCTGCTAGTTGATATCCAAATGCCGCGAATGAACGGCATAGAGTTATTAAAGGCACTGAATGACCCAGGTTTACTAAAGCGTCCGATTCCAGTTATCCTAAGCGCTTATAGCGACTACAGCTATGTGAGGGAAGCTTTCCTTCTCGGTGCTCTCGACTACATCGTCAAGGTGGATATGGATGAGGAGCATATTAGTCCGGTTATCGCTAAAGCCGTAGAGGAGTTAGTCCGGTTAGGTGGCGTATCGAAGATAGAGGCGAGTGAAGATGGGGACAAGCAGCTAGTCCAAGAATCGGATAAGGATGCGTTATTACATAAGCTTCTTGACTTCGATCCAAAGGAAGACACGGGTTTGTTCGAACAATGGCTGTTATCAGCGAACGGTTTGTTAAATGAAACGAACGAGATCGCGATTGTTATTCAAATCGCACGAGGTATCGATACGACTAAGCTGCATGGTTTCATCCAACAAACGATCCAGACTGTTCTCCATGAAATGTCCATTTTGCATGAAATGGTTCGACGGGAGGCTGGCGAATACGTCTTATTGTGTGCGTTCCCGCATGATCGCAGCGAATCGGCGATTCGTGCCCACATTCATAGCGCGATGACGATGATTCAAACTCGCCTGCTGCAATATGTGAACGCACCTATTTCGGTAGGCATAAGCGATTTGGCAAATGGCTGCAAGCAGTGGCCTCGCCTATACCAGCAAGCTAAGCAGTTGGCAGCGAAAAGTTATTTTGTCGGTTTAGGTAAGCTGTTTTATGTGGAGTCGGCGTCTCACGGTTCAGGTGTGAAAGACAAAGAGGGCCATGCGTTGTGGGAAGACTTGAAAGCAGGGAGGCTTGCATTGCTTCAAGCTCTTAAGCAATCTGACGAAAGTCAGTGGGGTCGTGAGTATGAGCAATTGGAGAAACGAATGAATGATGCCAAGCAGGAGCAGCCCGACAGGGTGCGGGCTTACTTCGTCGATGTGTTGTGGGAGCTCGGCGCTGTTCTCTATGCCAAAGGCAAACGCATAGAGGAGGTACAGCCTGCTTCTCGCAATCCATTTGATGAAATTAAACAGATGGAGACGCTGGAGGAAACACAGCAGTATGTCAGACAGTTGTTACAGCGAGCTCATTCCGCTATTCACGGGAATAGCCTATTGAACGCAGTGCGCTATAGTCCTTCTATTGCTAGTGCAAAGAAATTCCTCGATTTGCATTATCGTGAGGAAATTAATCAGTCGCTCATTAGTGAGATGGTGGGCGTGAGCGAAAGCTATTTGAGCAAGCAGTTCGTCAAAGAAGTCGGCTGCAATTTCATTCACTATTTAACGAAGCTGCGTATCGAAGAGGCGAAGCAGCTGCTCGAAAAGGGGATTAAAATTTCCGATATCTCGGAGAGAATCGGATACCTCAACCCCGAGCATTTCAGCCGCATTTTCAAGAAGATGACGGGTTTTAGCCCGAAGGCTTATCGGGAGAGTTTGGGGAGAGAGTAGGGTTAAAGAACTAGCGATGATCTTACGCTAGTTCTTTTTTTATGTAAATATGGTTAATGATTTTAGAAATAGTCTATTGCTTTGGAGAAATAATCAGTTTGCTGAATGAAAATCAACATGGCATTCCTCATTTTACACATATTTAAGTCAGAGGCGTTCCATTAATCTAAGGGAAGAGATGCATCTCACCATAAAATTACTGGAGGGTCAATGAATGAAGAAAATGTTAGCTTCTACAATGACTGTCTTGATGATGGGCACAATGATTGCTTGCTCCTCTCAGACGGGATCTACACCGAATACAACGAAAGAAACGTCGCCATCGGCGAACAACGCCGTGACGACATACCCAATCAAAACCGATAAGACACTTACTTATTGGGGCGAGTTGACCCCGAATTTAACCGGTGTTAAAACAACCCACGCTGAAGTTCCTTTCTTTCAAGATTGGCAGAAGAAGACGGGCGTGCAGCTCAAGTTCTCCGCACCGCCGGCGGGTCAGGCCAAAGAGGCTCTTAATGTCATGTTGGCATCCGGGGATTTGCCGGATATGATCGAATATAACTTCCTTACGTTCCCGGGTGGACCTGAGAAGGCGATTAAGGATAGATACATCCTTAAATTGAATGATTTGATCGACAAGCATGCGCCTAACCTTAAGAAATTTCTGAAAGACAATCCCGAAATTGACAAAATGGTAAAAACCGATAGCGGCAGCTATTATGCGTTTCCTTTCATTCGGGGAGATGAGTATCTGCAAGTCTTCCAGGGTCCAATAATTCGCAAAGATTGGCTAGACGAGGTCGGTCTTCCTGTACCGGAAACGATTGATGAATGGACAACTGCTCTTAGGGCGTTTAAAGAGAAGAAAGGAGCAGCTGCACCGCTTTCTTTCATTAGTAAACCGCAATTTTTCAATGACTCTTACAACGGCGCATTTCTGGGGGCGTTTGGAGTTAACCGCAACTTTTATTTAGAAAATGGATCAATCAAATTCGGTCCGGCTGAGAGCGGATACAAGGATTATATGGCATTATTCAGCAAATGGTATAAAGAAGGCTTGTTGGATAAAAATATTGCCACTGTCGACTCGAAAGCGTTGGATGGAAACTTCTCTACAGCCAGCACGGGAGCAAGTATTGGGAATGCTGGAGGCGGTATTGGGAAATGGCAGCCGATTGTCCAAGCGAAAGATCCCAAAGCCCAATTGGTGGCAGCTCCTTATCCGGTATTGAAGAAAGGAGATATTCCTAAATTTGGTCAAAAGGATAAACCGTATTCCTCTGGAGGCATTGTGGCCATTACGACGAAGGCGAAAGATCCGGAACTCGCGACGAAGCTGCTGGATTATGGTTATAGTGAAGCTGGACGCATGTTTTTCAACTTCGGTACAGAAGGCGTTAGCTACAATTTAGAGAACGGATATCCGAAATATACAGATTTATTGATGAAAAATCCGGATAAATTAGCTCCGGCGCAAGCGATGTCCATGTATGTTCGCGGCAGCTACAACGGTCCGTTTATCCAAGATAAACGATATGCCGAACAATTTTTTACATTGCCTACCCAGCGTGAAGCGATCAATATTTGGAAGAAAACGGATACAGATAAGTATAGTCTGCCTCCGCTTACGCCAACGCCCGAAGAGAGTTCGGAATATGCAAAAATCATGAGTGACGTTAACACCTTGGTAGATGAAATGACGTTAAAAATCGTTCTTGGAACGGAATCCGTCGATCAATATCCGAAATACTTAGATAAAATGAAATCTTTGAAATTAGATCGCGCTATTGAAATTCAAAAGGCAGCTTTGGATCGTTATAACAAAAGATAATGCGGAACGGAGTGGAGAGAGCTTGGCTCTCTCCATCCATTCAGAATGAGGTGAAGGAAAAGATGGAGACTACGCAACCGCTCAAAAGTATGGCGCTAGCAAAGAAAAAAACGGGCAAAAACCGATATGTTCGTGATTTCATAATGAATAAATACTTGTATCTGATGATGGTTCCTGTGCTTGTCTATTATATTATCTTTCATTATGCCCCTATGTATGGGGCACTGATTGCATTCAAAGAATATTCGCCAATGAAAGGAATCCTAGGCAGCGAGTGGGTAGGATTTAAGCATTTTCAAGATTTTTTTAGCAGTTTTTACTTTTGGCGCATTTTAAAGAATACGCTTGTTATCAGTTTGTACTCCTTGGTATTTGAATTCCCGGCACCGATTATTCTGGCCTTGCTAATCAATGAAGTGCGCAGCAAGATGTTCAAGCGTGTGGCTCAGACCATTACGTATATGCCTTACTTTATTTCACTTGTTGTTATTTGCGGGATTATTACTGATTTTACGAACGCGGATGGTGTGATCAACAAGATTTTCATGGCTTTCGGGTATGACGGCCAAGCGATGCTGCAGAAGCCAGATTTATTCCGTCCTATCTATATTCTGTCGGAGATTTGGCAGCGAATTGGTTGGGAGTCCATTATTTATATTGCTGCATTAATGGGTATTGATACCGAGCAGTATGAAGCTGCGCGTATGGACGGAGCAACCAGGTGGAAGCAAATCATTCATATCACCTTACCAGGCATCATGCCAACAATTGCTATCATGTTCATATTGCGAATGGGGAATTTATTAAATGTAGGATTCGAGAAAATTATTCTCCTTTACAATCCGGTCACTTATGAAACCGCGGATGTTATTTCTTCCTTTGTCTATCGTAAGGGATTACTTGAATTTGGATGGAGTTACAGTTCAGCAGTCGGCTTATTTAACTCTGTAATCAATCTTATTTTATTGGTTTCAGCCAATTATATCAGCCGCAAAGTAAATGAAAGCAGCTTATGGTGAGGTGAAGCAAATGAATAAGGAACCTAGTATAGTTGAAAGATTGTTCGATATTGGTATTCATCTAATTTTGGTAGTGCTAGTGGTTGCTACTTTATATCCACTGCTATATGTCGTCTTCGCATCCTTAAGCGATGCAGGTCAGCTAGTGGCTCACAAAGGAATTCTTTACAAGTCCTTAGGTTTTAGTCTGGAAGCGTACAAAGGTGTCATGAAAAACCCGGGTATTCTGATTGGATATCGCAATACGCTATTTATCGTTGTGTTTGGTATTTTAGTGAATATTTTGATGACAGCGTTAGGCGCTTACGTACTTTCACGGAAAAATGTCATTTGGAATAAAGCATTTATGCTGATCATCGTTTTCACCATGTTTTTTCACGGGGGCTTAATTCCTTTATATCTGGTTGTGAAGAATGTCGGTCTTCTTGACTCGTTGTGGGCTACGATTATTCCATTTGCGATCGGTACCTTCAATCTCATCATCATGCGTACGGCCTTCATGTCTGTACCCGATAGTTTAGAGGAGTCGGCCAAGATCGATGGAGCGAACCATTTTACCATCTTGTTCAAAATCATTATTCCGCTTTCCATGCCGGTCATTGCGGTTATGATTCTTTATTATGCGGTTGATAAATGGAACGCTTGGTTCTACGCCTCTGTATTTATTAAAAGTAGAGACCTGTTCCCCTTACAACTTGTACTCCGTGAGATATTAATCTCGAATTCTACAGACGGAATGTCTGTAGGGGCAGATGCGGGAGATCGTCATCAAATAGGTGAAACGATTAAATATGCAACGATTGTTGTAGCAACACTTCCTGTACTTTGTATCTATCCTTTTGTTCAACGTTACTTTGTAAAAGGGGTTATGGTAGGTTCTTTGAAGGGGTAAAATCGTATAAATCGGGTTAAATAGAGCTTTTGTCAATCGGTTTTGTCATTTTGGACATTCCTCCCCTTGCAATCAGAGGTATAATAGAGGTAAGTGGAGACAATCCCTTCAGACATTCATCTACCATTCAATGGGAGGAGATCCATGTGAAGATCCGATTTCTTTGGCAGAAGCGAAAAAGCATTATTTTTACTTGGTTAATTTCATACAGCGCGGTGTTGTTCGTACCCATGCTGATGAGCTGGATTATTTATATGCAATCCAGTGAAGCACTTAAGAGCGAGATACATCGTGCGAATGATTCCTTATTGAAACAAGTCCGATATACGATAGACAATCAAATCGATTTAATGAAACGATTGAATATGGAGATCACTTGGAATGCTAAGCTTCAAAGCTTAATGTACTCCAATCTAAGATCAAACGACGATCAGTTCCTCGCTTTTCAATTGGTGAAAGAATTTAGGATGTACCAAACGTCCTATGCAACAATCGATGAGTTTTATGTGACTTGGGATCAGGAATCCTCGATCCTTCGTCCGGGAAATATTAGGGACCTGAAAACTGCTTTTGATACGATTCACGACACAGGAACGCTTCGATACGAACAATGGCTAGATACGATACATAACGCCGCTAATAACCAATTTCTCTTATTGCCTCGAACAGATGAGGCTATTCCTCAAACCTCCATCGCTTACATTGCCCACCTGCCAAAGGACCTTAACGGCAAGCAAACCGGTACTGTCGTCGTGATGGCCGATATGGAAAGATTCCAGAAGGCGATTGAAAGCATTTCTGGGTTTAGTGGCGGGCAGATTTTAATTCTTAATCATGATAATCAAGTTCTTCTTTCCAATTTACCTGTGTCGGTCAATAAGAACCTTATTTTGGAGCAATTGTTGGATAGGGATGATGTGATGTATAAGCCGGCGCAGAATGGGGATTCAGAACTATTTTACATGCAATCAGCTGTGTCTGATTTGAAATATGTTTTGGTTATTCCTAGTCGTATTTATTGGGAGAAAGCGGAATATGTCCGTAAATTCACCTATATTAGCATTTTAATAAGTTTAATGGGAGCAGGCGTATTGACATGGTTTTTTATGCGCCGTAATTATTCGCCTATTCAGCGGCTGGTTCAGTCGCTTTCTGATAAGAATTCCACCCAGGAACGGCCAGATGGAAATGAACTCAACTTCATCCAAAGAGCGATTTCACAAACAAGAAATGAAAAAGATAAAATAGCTTTACAATTGCAATCCCATCACCATGTGTTACGTTCCAATATGTTGAATCGGCTCCTGAAAGGGAAGATGGATACACTGATTCCATATGAGGAAGCTTTCAAATCGTTCCATATTGATCTAATTTCTAATGATTTTGCCGTCATTTTATTTGCTGTTGAGAATCAAGACAGCCTTTCCACCAATTTGCCGGGAATGGATATGAATGAAAGAAGGAAACATATACAGTTCATTATAACCAATGTCGTGGAAGAGCTTGTTGGACAGCGTGGGCACGCGGGTTATGTGGCTGAAGTCGACGAAATGATGGTTTGTCTTGTGAACTTTGCAGATATCGAAGCTGCCGAAATGAAGCAGGACCTTCATTGGATTGCTACAGAAGCACAGCGGTTTTTAATTCGATTCCGCATGGATCTTACGGTATCCATCGGCGGAATCCATGGCTCCTTGTTTGGAGTCACCGAGGCATATAGTGAGGCATTGGATGCCATGGAATATAAGATGGTTCGAGGAAAAAGAGAGATCATCACCTACGATGAAATTCGAATCGATTCCACGGATCAGCAGCAGCTGGGCTATTATTATCCGCTTCAAGTCGAGCAGCAGATTATTAATCTGATCAAAATTGGCGAGTTTGAACAGGCTCGGGCGAGTATGAACGAAATTATGGAGCGGAATTTCAATAAGCCCCTCGTGTCACTGACGTTGGCGAGATGTCTCATTTTCAATCTTGTCGGTACGATGGTGAAGGCGATCAATGAACTAGGAGACGGTGATAGCCGTATTTTAGGAGACAATCCATTGTGGATGGATAAAATCATCGCTTGTGATACGATTCTGGAGATGCAGCATGAACTCGAAACCTTACTCAAAGAAGTTTGTGCGTTTGCTGCTGTGAAAATGGAGACGAACTTGTCCAAAGAGCGCGCAGAGACGCTGCGTGAGCTTATCTCCAAGGTGATTCTTTACATCGACGAGCATTATCAGGATTCTAATTTAAATGTGAATACAATCGGTGAACGCTTTGAATTAAAAGGTAGTTATATCTCTAAATTGTTTAAGGATCAAACGGGTGAGGGACTGCTCGATTACATCACAAAGGTTCGCATTCAGCAAGCCAAACGCATGATCAGCTATAAGCAAGACTCCATATCCGATATTGCCAATTATGTGGGTTACAATGAGGTTGCGACGTTTATTCGAGTGTTCAAAAAGTACGAGGGGATTACACCCGGGAAATTCAAGGAAATGAATTGACACATGTTAGGCATTAAGGCATGGAGGGAGGGTCAACAGATGAGTAAAAGACCTAGAAGTACCTCAATCATATTGTTCATGTGGATAATTGCCCTGTTGTTATCGGCTTGTACTTCTGGGAATAACCCAGCAAAGCCTGCAGAGGAGCCGAATAAAGCTACTACCAAGGTCGAACAACCTGATCAGGCCAAGAAGACGCTATCCTATTGGTCTGAATTAAACGGCAATGCAGCGAGTGTAAAGCCGAACATTCAGGACATACCGTTCTTCCAAGAATGGCAGAAGCGGACGGGGGTACGGCTGACTTTCATTCAACCTCCAGCTAATCAGGCGAAGGAAGCGATGAATGTCTTATTAGCATCAGGCGATTTGCCCGATATGATGGAATATGAATGGGATAACCATCCTGGTGGACCGGAGAAGGCGATCAATGATGGTTATATTTTGAAATTGAATGACCTCATCGACAAACATGCACCTAATCTAAAAAAATACTTAGCTGAACACCCGGAGATCGACAAACAAGTCAAAACGGACAACGGCAGTTATTATGTGTTCCCGTTCATACGGGGGGACGAATTGCTTCGGACCTATCAGGGGCCTATTATCCGACTAGATTGGCTTCATGAGCTTGGTCTACAAACGCCTACTACAATCGATGAGTGGTACACGGTTTTAAAAGCTTTTAAAGAAAAGAAGGGAGTCGCTGCTCCATTGACATTCTTAGGGGTTCCTAATCCGTTATTCGGCATAGAGGGCGGTGCTTTTGTAGGAGCCTATGGAATTAAAAAAGGATTCTATTTGGATAATGGCCAAGTGAAGTATGGACCGATGGAAGATGGCTATAAACAGTTCCTCGCTACTTTTCGCAAATGGTATGCTGAAGGGCTGATTGACAAAAATATTGCTACGGTTGATACCAAAACGCTGGATTCCAATATGATTTCTGGAAGGAGCGGGGCAACGATATGGAATGCTGGCGCAGGTATTGGAAAATGGCAGCCTATTGTTCAGGAGAAAGAAAAGAATGCGCTGTTCGGGCCTGCACCCTATCCCGTGATAAATAAGGGAGATAAGCCTAAGTTTGGGCAGCGGAGTTATGCTTATGTAGGGACTGGCGGGGTTGCTATTTCGAGTAAAAGCAAAAACGCGGAAGCAGCCGCGAAGCTTCTGGATTTTGGGTACAGCGACGAAGGCCATATGCTTTTTAACTTCGGGATTGAGGGAATTAGTTATAACATGGAAGGCGGATATCCGAGATATACGGATTTAATTTTGAAAAACCCCAATAAACTCGCGCCATCTCAAGCCCTTTCGATGTATAACCGGGCTAGTTACTTCGGTCCTTTCGTCCAAGACGTTCGTTATATGGAGCAATATTACACACTGTCGCAGCAAAGAGAGGCCATTCAAGTTTGGGCAAATACCGATGTTGACAGTCATACACTCCCGCAAATGCCGAAGACAGAGCTAGAAAGCGCAGAGTTATCTTCCATCATGATCGATGTTATGACGCTTGTCGACGAGATGTCGCTGAAAATCATACTTGGCGTGGAGCCTTTGGACGCCTTTGACAATTATGTAAGTAAAATTAAAGCTTCCAAAATTGATCGTGCCATTCAGATCCAGAAATCAGCTTTAGATCGATATAATAAGCGTTAAGAGTATGTATAAAGGGCTAATGCAACGTCTACTGACAATGTGTTAGCCCTTTTCCTACGTTTTCCGAATATGAAGAACTAAATCAAGCGTCTGGAGGAAACTATGGTCTCTCGATACTCTTTTTTTATCAAATTGATCACATTTACTACACTGATCAGTACGATTCCACTTTTGTTTTTAGGCATTTACGCTTTCTTTCAATCTACCTCTACGGTCCAAACGAAAGTCAATGAAGCAAACGTTTTCATTTTACAGCAGTCGCAAAGTAGGGTCGAGCAGATTTTAAAAGTCATCGATCAAGTATCTAGGCGCAACGCGGAAACACCTCTTGTCACCCTTTCCATCTCCAAACGGATGAAAATTGAAGATTTTCAGGACATTGATTTGCTTGTAAAAGGGCTTCTTGGTGTGCAAACCTATGAGCTGGGTGTAAAGGATGTGGAACTGCACAGCCTTCGGAATGATTGGTATATCAAAGGCGGGGGCTTTTATTTTGGCAAGGACACGGCTATCAAGTCCTTCTCTTTGGACTCCGCATTTAACTCCCGCTGGTTCCCAGTGTCTGATCAGGCCTTTACAGGCATTAAGCTGGTGAAAACTATCCCTTCTACGACCGCTGATCCAATGGGATATTTGTCCGTTAGTGTGTCCAATAGCGAGTTAGCCAAGCTGCTGACAGGCGGCTTTTCGACCCGGGAAACGATGATTGTTGACGACAAGATGAATATCATTGTTCATACCAACGAGAAGAGAATCGGTCAAAGCGTTCTATCTGAGCCCTGGTCGCAGGAGCTGCAAAACACGGGCCATACGCAGGGGTATTTTAACAGCACATCACTTGGCAAGCCGTACAGTGTGTTATACAACCAATCCAAGTACAATAACTGGACCTATGTATCCGTCATTCCGATAGAGGAAGCGAAGAAGGAGTCCGCCAGTATCGGATGGGCAACTTTGACTGCATGTCTGCTGCTTTTGCTTTTTACTGCGCTGCTGTCTTACTTGGGCTCGAAGCGAATCTATTTCCCTGTGCGCAGCCTGATGGAGTTCACCATGAAGCAAAGCAGACCATCCGGAGAAGAAACAGTATTTAAAGACGAATTACTGTGGATTGGTATACAGTTCGCTTCACTGCATCAATCGAAGGAACAGCTGGAAGGGAAAATGAAGATACAGTCGGGCCAACTCGTCGATTATTTTATGTTAAAGCTTTTCCAAGGGGAGCTGAACCGTAGTGAATTGGCGGGCAAAGCAAGTCAGTTTCAACTTCCTGCATGGCGCCGATATGCGGTTCTGGTCATGCAAATCGATACATTAGCTCAAACGCGCTACGATGCTAATGAGCAGGATCTGCTATTATTTGCGATGAACAATATGGCGTCCGAATTAATCCCAACACCGCAGCGTATTCATGCAATGCCCATTGGTAATTATCAGGTCACTCTGGTCGGGAGCGATGCCGAAAGTCATGGGAATCTGCTTAGTGAGTTGAGCGTGTTAGCTGAGTCCGTACAACGAGCTGTTGATGAATTTTTGGGACTCAAAGTTAGTGTTGGGATCAGTCGTCCATATGAGACCATGTATACCACGCCCCAAGCGTTTCTTGAAGCCAAAGAAGCCTTGCAATATCGGATTCGACTTGGTGAAAAAGCAATTTTACATATCGGTGATCTGAAGCCGCAGATGGCATCTCAGCCGTACTATCCGCATCATCTGGTGTCTAAGCTCACACAGGCCATCACCTTTCTAGATAGGGACAAGGCCGGAGATCAGCTTCGTCAGTTTATTCAAGAAGTATTTAGGGTGGCAAGTGAACCCACTCTTTATCGGATGTCCTTTGCGATGCTTTTGACAGATCTGGTGCGTGTAACTTACGACATGGGTGCTGCTGGAATCATGGTTTCCCAGGATCATCGCAATAAATATGAGCAATTATTAAACTTGAAAACACCGGAAGAAATTGAGGAGTGGTTCAAGTCGCAAATGATTGCCCCCATGATGGAGTTAACCCGCGCAGTGCATGAATTTTCAGGAAAAAGCATTTCTCATTCCGTGAAGGATTTGATTCATAACCATTATGACAGCGATCTAACGTTAGAGCAGTGCGCGATGAGGTTGAATTACAGCACACATTACATTCGCCGCATGTTTCGTAAAGAAACCGGCATGAATTTTAGCGATTATTTAGCAGGGTTTCGCCATGATATGGCCAAGAGTTGGCTGAGTGGGACAGAAATGAAGATCACAGAAGTAGCTGAACGTTTGCAGTATACGAACGCGCAAAATTTTATCCGTCAGTTCCGCAAGCTGGAGGGAATGACGCCAGGTCAATATAGAGAGCAGAAGCTAAAGGAGCCAGTGTGAACGGAATGGCTGATTCCAATGATTATCATCAGGAACGCTAGTGATTATAAAGCGCGTGTTGCGGAAGTATTTTCCCATAGATAGCAAGTGGAGCGCTGCTGATTATTGAACGCAACTTTTGGTTTAGGTAATCTGATGCTATCAATCGAATCAAGGAGGACAATGGATGGTGGAACTGATTTCTACGCCGATCAAATCGGCAGCCAGGAGCAATGTCCGCCACAGGTTATTAGCGAGACTGATTAAAAACAGGTGGCTATATCTGATGGCAATTCCAGGCATGCTCTACTTTATTGTGTTTAAATACTTGCCGATGTGGGGGCTGCTAATCGCCTTTCAGAACTACCAGCCTACGTTGGGTATGCTGCATAGCAAGTGGGTAGGTTTTCAGCATTTCGAACGCTTTTTCTTTGATAGCTCATTTTTAATGCTGTTCAAGAACACGCTCGTCTTGGCTTTTTACAATCTAGTTTTCTTTTTCCCACTGCCGATTGTCATGGCTTTATTGTTAAATGAAGTCAGGAAAGAAGTATTTAAGCGCACTATTCAAACCATTGTGTATATTCCGCATTTTGTATCTTGGGTCGTTGTCGTGGGGATTTCTTACATTTTCTTTACGACGGAAGGTGGAATTGTCAACGATATGATTGCAGCGTTGGGTTTTCCCAAAGTTGAATTTCTCATATCAAGCGAATGGTTTCGCACGATGATCGTTTCGCAGGTCGTTTGGAAAGAAACCGGTTGGGGGACGATTATCTTTCTGGCGGCATTGGCCGGGGTCGATCAGCAATTGTATGAAGCTGCTACTATCGATGGTGCGGGTCGCTTTCGGCAGGTGTGGGACATCACGCTTCCAGCAATACGAAGTGTCATCGTCATCCTGTTTATATTAAGACTGGGTTCTTTCCTAGATACCGGATTTGAACAGATCTTTCTTATGCTAAACGCCATGAACCGTGATGTCGGCGAAGTATTCGATACTTATGTCTACAATGTGGGTATTCAGCAGGGCCAATTCAGTTATAGTACAGCAGTTGGTTTGTTCAAATCGATGATCGGACTGCTGCTTGTTATGGGTGCGAACCGGTTGGCCAAAAAATTCGGCGAAAGCGGTCTATATTAAAGAAAGGAACGGTACTTGATGATCAACAAAAGCATTGGCAGCCGTATTTTTGACGGGTTCAACTATACATTTTTAATTTTGGTTGCTTTGGTAACCATTATCCCCTTTATCTATATTGTGTCTGTTTCCTTTGCGGAACCGGAGGAGGTGCTCCGTCGCGGCTTTATTCTATTCCCAACCTCATTCTCGCTCGAGGGGTACAAGTACATATTTTCCACTAGCATCATGATAAGGAGTTTGCTCGTTACAGTAGGAATTACATTGGTGGGGACATTTATCAACTTGTTGTTCACATCGCTATTGGCATATCCATTATCGAGGCAGGACTTTGACGGTAGGAAGTTATTTATAATGCTAATTGTATTTACGATGCTGTTTAACGGCGGCATTTTACCCACTTTTCTCGTTGTGAAATCGCTCGGATTGCTTAATAGCTATTGGGCGCTGCTCATACCGAACGCCATTAGCGCTTTTAATCTGATCGTGGTGGTGAGCTTTTTTCGGCAGTTACCGGAAGGGCTTGAAGAGGCCGCGAAGATCGATGGCTGCAGCGATCTGGGACTGCTCTTCCGTATCGTACTCCCGTTATCGGCACCGGTACTGGCAACGTTTGCACTTTTTTACGCCGTTGGACATTGGAATACATTTTTCAGTGCAATCTTATACATCAACGATGCTAAAATGTGGCCGATCCAAGTTTGGTTGAGGCAAATCGTGATCTTATCTCAGGGAGGGATCGGCGATTCCACGCAGTTCGATCAGAACTATATCGCTCCACCGTCGCAAATCATCAAGATGGCCGTTATCGTCATCTCAACCGTTCCGATATTGATCGTGTACCCTTTTCTGCAGAAGCATTTCGCCAAAGGGGTTATGTTAGGCTCTGTAAAAGGTTGAAAGGGTTAGCAAATCAGAAAAATTAAATCAGGGAGGCATTAAAACAATGAAACGCCAATTGAAAATAAGAAGATCAGGAATTACAGCTATAAGTGTTATCGTAGGAGCAACGGCATTGCTCACGGGTTGCGGGAGCAATTCGAGCCCGACAGCAGAAGGAACTGCTTCGAATACCGCAGCGGTAAAAAAGGAACCTTTGAAATTGAGCATTATGACGTTAATGTATGCTGAACCGCCGAAGGCAGACAGTGATGTGCAAAAGAAGATCGAAGAATATACGAACACCAAGCTCGATATCTCTTGGGTGCCAAACTCCTCCTATAAGGACAAAGTCAATGTGACGATCGGTTCAGGCGAACTGCCGAAGGCCATGCTCGTGCAAAATAATAAGGACTCCAATATTTTGAGTGCCATTCGTTCGGGCATGTTCTGGGAAGTTGGCCCGTATTTAAGCGCGTACCCCAATTTATCCAAAATGAATAAGTCGGTATTCGACAATATTAAGGTGGATGGTAAAATTTACGGACTATACCGTGCCCGTGATTTATCGACCTCTGGGATTATTTTTCGAAGTGACTGGTTGAAAAACGTCGGTTTAAGTGAACCGAAAACAATGGATGAGCTTTACAACGTTTTGAAAGCCTTTACATTGAACGATCCAGATAAGAACGGAAAGCAGGATACCGTTGGCCTGACGGAAGAGAAAGTGATGGATGGTTTTAATACGGTGGCATCCTACATGGGTGCTCCGAATGGCTGGGAAGTGAAGGATGGCAAGCTGAGCCCGGACTTCCTATCACCGGAATATTATGAAGCGATGAAATTTTATAGAAAACTCTATGACGAGAAGCTCATTAAACAGGATTTCCCTGTGCTGAACAACCAACAGAAAAAAGATGATATCAATCAAGGAAAAGCAGGCGTTGTGATTTCCAACATGATTGATGCAGCGGGCTATCAAGCAACGCTTACCAAGACATTCCCTGGAGCAGATATCGATGTGGTGAGCCGCATTAATGGGCCTAAAGGGGAGAGGACATTTGGCGGTCAAGGTTATAACAGCGTATTCATGTTTCCCAAATCGAGTGTGAAAACGGAAGCTGAGCTCCAGATGATCCTCAGCTTTTATGATAAGCTGTCTGATCAGAAAATGCTTGATTTGCTCGGCTGGGGCATCGAGGGTAGACATTATAAAGTTGAAGAAAACAAGCCTGTATTCATCGACCAAAAGCTGCAGGACACAGAGGTTGGATCCAGTTATCTCCAACTGCAAGTAGCGAAATATACCGCTAAAACGACAGGTAAAGAAACAAAGTTGATGGAGAAATACGGGAAAATGATTAGAGACAACGAAGCGATTGCCGTGAATAACCCATCAAACCCGCTTGATTCAAATACGCAGACGACAAAAGGCAGCGAATTAAAACAGATCATTGACGATTCCCGTACGAAATTTGTATTAGGTAAGCTGGATGAAGCGGGATGGAAGCAGGCGATCGAGCAGTGGCGCAAAGCAGGCGGCGATAAAGTTATCGAGGAATTTAGCGCGCAGTATGCGAAGAATGCGAAGTAAAGATGTTGAAGGGGCAGATCTGCCCCTTCTTAAATATCGAATACAGTCCAAACACAATTCCCCGCAAGAGAAGGGGACTCGTTATTGCGATGTATAGTGAACGCTTACATTTCATTGAAACTTATTAAGGGGGTGATCAGGTGTAAGGACAGCCAGAAACCGAACATAATGGGCATAAAAATCTAATTTTAGTGATGGAGGTTCATTTGATGAAAAAGAAGCTCGGTTGGAAGTTGTTAGCGACAGTATGCATGTTTGCGTTAATTCTATCCTTTGTTGTGCCTGTAGAATCGGCAAATGCAGGCACGCCTTGGAGAAGCTCGTTATATCCATCTAATTGGACCCCTGGGTATAAAGATGCACAAGGCAGGTTTTTTCAGGACTTTTCTTATGCGGGCTATTGGAGAGGTGAGAAAAGTATCCCGTCCACTCCGCCAGGCGCCACCTATAACGTCGTAACCCAGTATGGGGCAGATTCAAGCGGGGCCAATGATTCCACGAATGCCATTCAGAATGCCATTGATGCTGCAGGAGCCGCTGGTGGAGGCATTGTATATTTACCTGCGGGCACATACCGTGTTAAACCGCAAGGAACAGCTACAAGTGCCCTCTGGATTAATAAGGATAGTGTCGTGCTCCGAGGTGCAGGAACATCATCAACATTCATCTACAATGATTCTACGAGTATGCGGAGTAAAGCAGTTATCCGTATTTCTCCGGTCACTTCAGCGGATTGGTTTACGCCAACGAATACCCCTACTTCCCTTGTAAGCGATGTGCATCCTCTGGCGATGACCATTCCGGTGAATAGTGTCAGTGGATATAACTTAA
The DNA here is from genome assembly GCF_059692075.1 of Paenibacillus sp. J31P190. Taxonomy (NCBI): domain Bacteria; kingdom Bacillati; phylum Bacillota; class Bacilli; order Caryophanales; family Paenibacillaceae; genus Paenibacillus; species Paenibacillus sp. J31P190. The sequence continues at coordinate 446,136 of NZ_JCAUAS010000004.1, forward strand.
ACGATTTTGTTATCGTCCATTCCGATGCTACGGATGCTTTTATTGCCGAGCACGGTATGACGGGTAAATGGGACTCCTCCTTGAAGGGACCGACGTTCTTCCGGAAAATCACTGGTATTAATGCATCTGCCAACACGCTTACTATCGATATTCCTATTCGTTATGATGTGAAAACAAGGGACAATGCTCGTGTATATAAGATTGGCGAAGCCGTTGCTGAGGTAGGAATCGAAGATTTGTCCATCGGCATGAAGCAGCATACGGGAACAGGCTGGGGAGACTTGGACTTCAACGTGGCAGGCACTGGGGCTTATGATGTGCATGATTCTAAGGCGATAACGATTGTTAATGCTAAAAATAGCTGGGTAGATAACGTCAACAGCTACAAACCTAGTTCGAATACCGCAGATTATCATTTGTTATCTTATGGTATTACGATCAGTCAATCGCGTACAGTCACCATCCAGAATACTCATTTTCAGAAGCCGCAGTATAAAGGTGAGGGCGGAAATGGATACATGTACGCCATACAGGGATCGGATAACTTAATTCAAAATGCGACGGCAACTAACGGAAGGCACAACTTCGATTTCAAAAGCATGTGGACGAGCGGTAACGTCATTCGCAACAGCACATCGAATACGCCTCGTTTAGCCTCGGATTTCCATATGCATTTAAGTATGGCCAACTTATTCGATAACATGACGATGAACGGTGACTTTCTCGAAGCCGTGTATAGACCGTACGGTACGGTAGAGCATGGTTGGACAACAACGCAATCGGTCATCTGGAATACGAACGGTCTTGCGTACTATCCTGGAAAGTCGTCCATTGTGACATCGAAACAATTTGGTCAAGGCTATGTGATGGGAACGCGAGGTGCGGCAAACGGCGTGGAGTATACGGTTTCACCCACGGATGGCTCCGCGCCGCAGGATTTGGTAGAGGGTATTGGTACGGGACTGGATTTGACGCCGCAATCCTTGTATTTGGACCAAAAAGCAAAGAGGGATTTAAGAGACAATCAATACACGATCATTCCTGCGAAAATCGAAGCCGAAAGCTATAGCGCGATGAACGGCATACAAACGGAAACCACAGCAGATACGGGCGGAGGACTAGACGTAGGTTGGATCGATGCGGGAGATTGGATGGACTATAATGTCAACGTACCGACAGCCGGAGCCTATACTTTACAATACCGCGTGGCCAGTCAGACCACAACCGGTCAGATTCAATTGCAGTCGGGAGGAGCGGTCTTTAATACAACATCTGTACCGAATACGGGGGGCTGGCAGAATTGGCAAACGGTTACTACAACTGTTAACCTAAACGCTGGACAACAAACCTTGCGCGTTTATGCAGGTGGATCAGGGTTTAACCTCAATTGGATCGATTTCGGCGGACAATCTGCAAATCCAAATCTGTTAACGAACCCGAGCTTTGAAACAGGAGATCTGACAGGATGGACGGAATGGCACAGCTCAGTGTTGGCGCACAAAGTAGACACGGATACTCCACTAACTGGAAGCTATAAATTAACCCATTGGGCTTCGACCGCTTACAAACAACTTACATCTCAATCGATCTCAGTGCCAAACGGACTCTACTCGGCTAGCGTATGGGTACGCTCCGGCGGCGGACAAAATGTACTGCAGCTATTCGCGAAAAACTACGGTGCTGCCGAACTCGATGCTGTTATTGGAAGTAGTCCAATCACGACGTATACGAAGTATACGATAGACAACATTCCAGTGACAACCGGTACAATTGAGATTGGCATTTGGAGTGACGCAAACGCGAGTAACTGGGTTGCATTCGATGATTTTGAATTAGTGAAAAAATAACGTAATACAATCGTTAACTAAAAAGAGATGGCTCCTGTATTCGGTATTCGCCGGGAGTCATCTCTTTTCATGTCCAATGATAACGATCGCTAATTCGATATAACATTTTGAGCTCATTTGTTACGAAATGGCCTGATTAGCTCCAAATTGTTGTACATAATTGTTGCACATTCTCCAAACCATGTAAATGGCAGAGGAGCAGCCTCTCATTGTATATATGGCTTTTAAGACACTCGATAATAACGAAAGAATCAATTAAAATGTAAATAGGGGAATTTCAATTACAAAGGGGACACAACACATGCTAAAAGCATTCATTTTCGATATGGACGGCGTCATCATTGATAGTGAGCCGATCCATTTTGATGTAGACGTACAAACGATGAAACATTTCGGGAAGGAGATCACACAGGTAGAGTTGGAGAAATTCGTGGGGATGACGAACCCTGAGATGTGGAAGGTCATTAAAGAAGAATATCAGCTCCAGCAGACGGTTGCCGAGATCATCGAGCATCAACTCTCCTCTAAAATAACGCTTTTACAAGGCATTCAAATCGAACCTATTGAAGGAATTAGAGAGCTGCTTACATCGCTAAAAAACAATCAAATTCCAATTGGAATCGCATCTTCGTCACCTAGGGTTTTTATTGAGGAAGTGTTAAAGAAGTTCGAGCTTTCCAGTTATTTTGATTGCGTGGTGAGCGGTGAGGAAGTTAATCAAGGCAAACCGGCTCCTGATGTCTATTTGGAAGCGGCCTCCCTGCTAGGTGTTGATCCAAAAAATTGTGTTGTTGTTGAAGATGCTAAACATGGTGTTGCTGCCGCTAAAGCTGCGGGCATGACTTGTTTTGGCTACGTTAATGAGAACTCGGGCCATCAGGATTTGTCGAAAGCGGATTTCATTATCCATGCAATTAGTGAGATTAAGGTTGAAAATTTACTGTAAATAGAATGGGAATTTGGAGGGGTTTGCGGACCTGGACGGAATGTCTAGGCGCAATATCCCTCTATTCATTTCCACTGAGTATAAGTGATCATGAATGTCCTCCTTATCAAAAAACATCAAGAAATAGCAAAATGTATCATTATTTTCTTCCTATCCTCATTGATATAATGGGAAAGTAGTTGAAACTAGGAGGGGGATGAATTTATGATCAAAAGGGGAAGTATGAGGTGGAAAATGAGTTTGGCACTGTCTGCACTATTAGCTATTCAAGTTGGATCTGCCGCAGTGCCACCATTATCAACTGTGATGTACGGTACGGCCAGTGCCGCAACGCAGTCCATTTCCTCAACCGTGTTAAGTGTCGAGGTAGACACAGCATTTCCGAAGGTAACCCAGTACACTTGGCTGGCTAATGGAGCTGTGATGTATGGTTCGGAGGATACGTTAAACCAGGTTTACATCAATGGCACGGCTTATACGCCAACGGTTACTTTCTCAGCTCCTTCATCAGACACAGTCTTGTATACGCTTACAATACCGTCTATTAACGTTGTTCTTACGGTACAAATGAAGGTTGTGAACAACACACTGCTCTTCGATGTTACGAATATTGCTGAGAATGGCGCAACGAAAGTGAACACACTGGAAATCCGCAATCATAATTTGCTTTCAGTGAGAAGCACTCAAACGGGGGCTGCTTTTGCCGGGAATAAAATGTACACCGCCGTTTCGGGCACGGGCGATACGATCAAGTCCGTAACCGGCAATCCAGCTGCAGATGCAGCGTCGGTCGATTACATGTATGGATTCGTGAATACGAGCCTGCTTGCTGGCGGAATATGGACGAATTCGGTCTATGAGAGCTCGGACAACGACGGACGGGTAAAAGAACAGACCGTAGCTAAGACGGGCTACTCCCGTACAGGGCTGTGGAGCGGTGCATGGATTTATCGCGCAAATGGCATAACTGCGGCAGACCCACTGCCAAGCGCGAAGGTTGTCATAACTAGCGACGCGAACAATGACGGCAGCGTGGATTGGCAGGATGGCGCGATTGCCTATCGCAGCATTATGAATAATCCGATCGGCGCAGATAAAGTGCCGGATCTCGTTGTTCAGCGCATTCCGATGAACTTCGCCAGCCAGGCGACGAATCCATTTACGAAGACGTTGGATGAAACGAAGAAAGTGTACAATGCAACTGACGGACTTGGACAGATGGTGCTGCTCAAAGGATACGGCTCCGAAGGGCATGATTCCGGGCATCCGGACTATGGTGACATCGGCCAGCGCCAAGGAGGGGCGACCGATATGAACACGCTTGTGAATGCCGGAAGCACATATAATGCTTTCTTCGGTGTTCATATCAATGGAACTGAATCTTATCCGGAAGCGCAGGCGTTCAATGAGACGCTAGTGGACAAAAACTTGCCCGGCTGGGATTGGCTGGATGCTTCGTACTATATCAATAAACGGTATGACTCCGCCTCCGGCAGTCGGCTTGCACGATTGCAGCAGCTGAAAAATCAGGTACCGAATCTGGGCTACATTTACATTGATGTCTGGCAAACCAATGGCTGGGATAGCCGTCAGGCGGCGAGAGAAGTGAACTCTCTCGGTTGGCCTTTAGCTACGGAGTTCCCTTCTGACCACGAGTACAACAGCATCTGGAACCATTGGGCAGTTGATTATAACTATGGTGGTTTGGATATAAAGGGTTTTAACAGTCAGATTGCACGTTTTCTCCGTAACCATCAGAAGGATACTTGGATCGCACGCGATCCACTGCTCGGTGGAACTGAGATTTCTGCTTACGAAGGCTGGCAAGGTAAAACGAACTTTGACTCGATGATCAATATGACGTTCGGGACAGACTTGCCGACGAAGTATTTGCAGCATTTCAAAATTATGAAATGGGCAGCTAACTCGATTAACTTGGAAAATAATGTGGCAGTGAACAATGTCAGCGGTATACGGGTGATCACCAAAGACGGACGCACCATTTTGAACGGCGGCGCCTATCTCTTGCCTTGGAACCCATCAACGGAGGATAAATTGTACCACTGGAATTCCGCAGCAGGCAGCACAACATGGACGCTTCCTGTCAGTTGGGCAGGCCTGAGCACGGTGAAGCTATATCAGCTTTCGGATCAGGGAAGAACATATGTCAGCGACCTAGCTGTAACAAGCAATCAGATCACGATTCCTGCAAGTGCGAATAAAGCTTATGTGATTTACAAAGGCTCAGCGCCTGCGAATGCAGCAGTAAATTATGGCGAAGGTGCGAGCATCACAGATCCGAGTTTCAACAATGGTAATTTAAGCGCTTGGACGGTTGCTGGCAGCGGAACTTCGGTGCAGCGTAACACCAACGGCCAATATGAGCTGCAAATCGGTAGCAGCACAGGAGCGACTACGATCAGTCAGACGCTGACAGGGCTTACGCAAGGTACGTATTACGCTTCTGTCTATGTGTCAACGGGCGGCAGTCGCAAAGCCTACCTCGGCGTCAACAACTATGGCGGTCCCGATGTAAACACGTACGCTGATAGCTCGCTGTGGAAGAATTACATCCAAGCGGATTCTAAACGAGACACGATGATGCAGCGCATGTACGTGTGGTTCGATGTACCTGCCGGCTCTACGACGGCAACGCTTTATTTGAAAACGGATGCTGGAACTTCTACAGTGACCTTTGATGATGTTCGCCTGGAGAAGACAGTCATAACACCGAACCCGAATAACGATTACTTCGTGCAGGACTTCGAAAATGTGCCTGACGGCTGGTACCCATTCGTGAAAGGGCCTGCGGGCGGCACGAACGATCCGCGTACGCATCTGATGAAGCTGCATGCCCCTTTTTCGCAAAAAGGATGGAACGGTAAAACGATCGACGATGTGCTGAACGGCACTTGGTCGCTCATGGCCCATAAGGAAGCTTCGGGTCTTCTGTACCAGACGATACCGCAAACACTGCGTTTCGCTCCGGGAACGACGTATACGGTCACATTCAGCTATGAGAATCAAGCATCTGGTGACTATGCTTTCGTCGTAGGTGACGGGACATCCGTCGTATCTACAACGAGCTTAGGTACGGTGACGACACCGACGACTTTCACCAAAGTATTTACGGCGGGTTCCTCCGGCAACAGCTGGATCGGTATTCAAAAAGTGACAGGAAACAATACGGATTTCATCATGGACGACTTGAAAGTAACTATAGGCGGTACCGTACCTGTGGATCCTGCATTAATTCCGCAGTCTCAGATGACGGCTGCCGCAACAAGCCAAGAGACGGTAAATGCGAGCAATGGGGCAGCGAATGTGTTGGATGGCAACTTATCCACGTTTTGGCATACGAAATGGGATTTATCGAATCCGCTACCGCAGTCGATAACGCTGAATTTGGGCGGCAGCTACAATGTCAATCAATTGAAGGTCATGCCTCGACAAGATGGCAATTCGAACGGTAACATAACAGGATTTAAAGTATATACGAGTACAAATGGAACCACATTTAACCAAGTGGCAACGGGCACATGGGCGAATGATGCTTCGGAGAAAAGCGCTGCGTTCACCGCAACGACAGCGACGTATGTTCGTTTGGAAGCGACTGCCGGCACAGGCGGCTGGGCTTCTGCGGCAGAAATCAACGTATATAAGGCAGCTGCGGCGTATACGCAGGATTTTAACAGCGGCATTACAGGCTGGAATCGTGTTATTGGCACAGGAACCGTGGGAGCTTTGTCGGGTGGTCTTCAAATTAACGCGAATAACAGCAGTACGGTTGTCGTAGACAGTCATTCACCGGCGAAAGCGGACGGCGTATATACGTTTAAGGTCACTCCGCAGAATGCGAACGGGCGCTTTCAGGCCGTATTCCGTTATACAGGAACGGGCACTTGGGCAGCAATTGGCTATGATCTAGGTACGACCTGGGCATGGAATAACGGAGCAGGCCAATATGGCACCTTCACGGGACCGACGCTTGCTAGCGGAACTACGTACACCATAAAAGTACAATTCACAGGGTCAACTGTGACCGTATGGGTAGATGGCACCCAAGTGTATACGGGCACTTTAAACAACATCCCTACCGCTGCTGGACAAATCGGATTCCGCAGTTGGAATGCGGGCAACATGTTATTCGACGATGTGACATATTCGGATAATTAGTCAAACCATATAGCCCCAAGAACCTCTTTCTCTGAGTGGTTCTTGGGGCTATATTTGGCGATAAGCCTAAGTTCGGGCGAAGGTGGATATCCGAGATATACGGATTTAATTTTGCGAAATCCTAATAATCTCGCAATCATAAACTCCCGCAAATGGCTAAGACAGAGTTAGAAAGCGCGGAGCTCTCCTCCATCATGATTGATGTTATAACGCTTGTCGACGAGATATTGCTAAAAATTATACACGGCGTGCAATCGCGGTCCATTATATATCGGGACATACTCGTTATGAGCCTGTAGGCAACCATCCCATGAATAAGCATGTTCGTGTTCAACCAGGCGAAATTTTGTCCGGAGAGGATTTTCCGGTTGTTATAACAAGTAACGAATGAGGGGCAAGATTATTCTTGCCTTCTCATTTTTTTGCATTCTGTCGTTTGCAAGGGAAAGTCTCACCAACCTCTAGTTAGCGGAACGTCGATTCGCCATTTTGGGAAATCTGTGTTTGAAATCGAATGAGAGGAACGTGAGTGCGCTATTTGATCATAGGGGACGATCTTGAAGCCAAAAACGGCGAACTAACGTATCGTCGTTCCTCTTCCTCATGATTTCGGGTGTATTTCGTCCAAATAGCGAACTGATGTTCCTCTTCGGGAGTTCTGGTCACCATGCAAGTACCATAAAGGGGAGAGAGTCATAATATTCAAAAATGGCTTTTGGGATAGTTGTGAAATTTGTTATATAACAATAAAATTATTTCGAAATTGTTATTGCATAAATGTTTTATTTAGTTATACAATATAACATATAAACACAATCTGTATTGGTACAATGGTTCATATGTTGAAGGGAGAGATGGGTATGAGTAGTTTGGCATCGTCGATGGAGTTTGAAAGAAGGAAATTCACAAACCTTCGCACCTATGATTTTCAGCGGTCTGTTGCAAAACGAGAAGTTTGTACGGAACACGATGAATGCGGTGAAACGGCTCTGTATCCATTGTCTCCATTGTCTTTGACACTGTACTATGCCTTTGATAATGATGTGGAAGTGGGATAATTGACCGACTGCGCAACTTAAATAATAAAATGAAAGCCTACCGAGTTCTCGGTAGGCTTTCTATTGTTATAGTATATTCACAAAAATAATAAATTTTATAAAACAATATTGAACATTGTTTTGTGATGTGTTATATATTATATAACAAAATTAATTCTGTATTAATACAATGAAGGAGGAAACAACAATGGATTGTCCAACATGCCAAGGTAATGGAGATTTAGAGGAAATGAGAAGCACAGATGAGCACTTTCACAAAGAGGGGTCGTCGATCCATTTTGGTCAGGATCGTGTACTCTGGCCCAACACTTGCCCGATTTGCGGCGGCAGCGGATTTCTAGACGTATCCTTTTAAAAAAATAAAACCCATAAAGGAGTGCATTAGGATCATGAGCAAACAAATTCAACGTGAACAACTGCAAGCAAGCTGGAATTCCAAGCGATTCGAAGGGGTGTCTCGACCCTATTCGGTTGAGGATGTGCTTCGCCTTCGTGGCTCTGTAATGATTAAGCAGACACTAGCAGAGCAAGGAGCTCGTAAATTCTGGGAGCGGGTTAACGAAGATGACTTTGTACCTGCACTTGGCGCTCTAACGGGAAATCAAGCTGTGCAGCAAGCAAAAGCAGGACTTAAAGCCATTTATTTAAGCGGTTGGCAAGTTGCCGCCGATGCGAACTTATCCGGTCATATGTATCCCGATCAAAGTCTTTACCCAGCTAACAGCGTACCTAGCGTTGTGAAAAGAATTAATCAGGCGCTGCAGCGCGCCGATCAGATCCAGCATGCGGAAGGCAAGGGAAGCATCGACTTCTATCTCCCCATTGTGGCAGACGCGGAAGCTGGCTTCGGAGGACCACTCAACGTGTTCGAACTGATGAAGGGCATGATTGAGGCTGGAGCGGCTGCTGTCCATTTCGAGGATCAGCTCTCCTCCGAAAAGAAATGCGGCCATTTGGGCGGCAAGGTGCTGCTGCCAACGCAGCAAGCCGTGAAAAATTTGATCGCAGCAAGGCTGGCAGCCGATGTGATGGGCGTGGAGACGGTGCTAATCGCGAGAACGGATGCGAATGCAGCAAGTCTCCTGACGTGCGACATTGACGAGAATGATCGGCCGTTTCTAACTGGTGAACGTTCACCCGAAGGATTCTTTTATGTACATGCAGGCTTGGATCAAGCGATCTCACGCGGACTGGCTTATGCGCCTTATGCGGATATGGTCTGGTGTGAAACCTCGGAGCCAAATCTAGAGGAAGCAAGACGTTTTGCCGAAGCGATTCATGAGAAATTCCCAGGCAAACTGCTCGCATATAATTGCTCTCCCTCATTTAACTGGAACAAAAAATTAGATGGACCTACGATAGCGAAATTTCAACAAGAGCTAGGTAAGCTGGGTTATAAGTTCCAATTCGTAACCTTGGCAGGCTTCCATGCGCTGAATCACAGTATGTTTGAACTCGCTCACGATTATAGAGATCGTGGCATGGCTGCTTACTCTCAGTTCCAACAAACGGAATTCGCTAGTGAATCTCGCGGTTATGAAGCGACACGCCATCAGCGCGAAGTAGGAACGGGCTATTTTGATGAAGTTTCTCAAGTCATTACCAGCGGTACTTCTTCCACAACTGCACTTTCTGGCTCCACAGAAGAGGAGCAATTTGCCCATTAATAGCAATGCCAGAAGGCTTAAGGAGATGAGGATATTGATCGATCAAACCATGCTAAGGGGAATTGAAATCGAACCGACTTCTACGGAGGGGCAGAAGATTCTCACCCCAGAAGCACTAGCATTCGTGGCGCTGCTTGAGCGCACATTTGGAGCAAAACGCCTTGAGCTATTGCAGCAGCGCAACCTGAGGCAGAGCCGTATTGATGCAGGCGAGCTGCCGGACTTTTTAACGGTAACAGCAAGGATACGCAGCAGCGATTGGACTATTGCGCCGATCCCTGATGATTTGCAAGATCGTCGCGTCGAGATAACAGGTCCAGCTGGCGACCGTAAAATGGTCATTAACGCGTTCAATTCTGGTGCTTTCGTCTATATGGCAGACTTCGAGGACGCTAACTCGCCAACGTGGAACAATACGATCGACGGTCAAGTGAATTTGTACGATGCTGTTCGTCGAATGATCGCTTTCACCAGCCCGGAAGGGAAAAGCTACAACCTTCAATCTCAGACGGCAGTGCTCAAAGTTCGTCCACGCGGTTGGCACTTGGAAGAGAAACATATGCAGGTTGATGGGCATCCTGTATCCGGTTCGTTATTTGATTTTGGCCTATTCTTTTTCCATAATGCAATGGCACTTATTGAGCAAGGAAGCGGACCCTATTTTTACTTGCCTAAGCTTGAGAGCCATATCGAGGCGCGTCTTTGGAATGAAGTGTTCCTATTTGCTCAGCAGGAGCTGGGCATTCCGCAAGGTACGATCAAGGCTACGGTGCTCATCGAGACCATCGTCGCTGCCTTTGAAATGGACGAAATCTTGTATGAACTTCGCGAGCACAGTGCAGGCCTGAACTGCGGACGGTGGGACTATATCTTTAGTTATATTAAAAAGCTGCAGAAGCAGCCGCACGTCATCGTGCCCGATCGAGCGCTCGTTACGATGGAATCGCCGTTTATGAAAGCTTATTCGCTGCTCGCCATCCAGACTTGTCATAAGCGGAATGCGCCTTGCATCGGGGGTATGGCCGCACAAATTCCGGTGAAGAATGATCCGGAGGCAAACGAAGAAGCAATGGCGAAAGTAAGAGCAGATAAGCTGCGCGAGGTGAGAAATGGTCACGATGGCACATGGGTGGCTCATCCTGGATTAGTCCCTATCGCCAAAGCGATATTCGATGAGCATATGCCTTCAGCCAATCAAATCGACAAGCAGCTTTCTGGTACCAAAATTACCGCTGAACAATTGCTTGAAGTGCCGCAAGGGCCGATAACAGAGAAGGGGATTCGGACGAACGTCAGCGTCGGCATTCAGTATTTGGAAGCTTGGCTGCGCGGTTTCGGTGCTGTACCGATCAACAACTTGATGGAAGACGTGGCCACTGCGGAAATATCTCGTGCGCAGCTTTGGCAGTGGATCCACCATCCACTAGGAATTTTGGATGACGGGCGTAAAGTAACGGCAGAACTATTTCAACAGATTCAGTTTGAAGAGATGGCAAAGATGAAAGAAAAGCTTGGGGAAGAGATGTTCCAGCAAAGGAAGTTTGACCAAGCGAATGTTCTTTTTACCCAGATGACGGTTTCACCTGAATTTGAAGCTTTTTTAACCGAACAAGGGTATCGATATTTGTAATTGGAGTAATTTGAGACAGGGCCTTCATGAGGCTTCTGTCTTTTTTTATTTGAATATACTATAATTATTTCAATGTTATAGAACAGTTCAGCGAGGTGTGAACCATGAGCACGGGCCATTCGGAGCTTCATACGAAGCATGAACAAATTACGAAATATATTGAATCTTTGGCTGTAGGCACCAAGCTGTCTGTTCGGCAAATCGCTCAAGATCTGGATGTGAGTGAGGGAACGGCTTATCGGGCCATCAAGGAAGCGGAAAATATCGGTCTGGTAAGCACCAAACGGCGGATCGGCACGATTCGCATGGAGAAGAAAGAAGAACCCGTCATTGATAAATTAACGTTCTCGGAAATCGTCAATGTGGTGGAAGGCGTTGTGCTGGGAGGTTCTTCGGGTATACATAAGTCACTGAATAAATTCGTGATTGGCGCGATGCAGTTGGAGGCCATGCTGAAGTATATTGAAGCAGGTAATTTGCTCATTGTCGGCAATCGTGTACAAGCACACATGTGTGCACTAAGTCAGGGCGCTGGCGTATTGATTACCGGTGGATTTGATACCACGCCTGAAGTTAAGGAGCTTGCAGATGAACTGCAGCTGCCTATCATCGGCAGTTCATTCGATACATTCACAGTTGCTACGATGATTAATCGCGCCATGGAAGATCGCCTTATTAAGAAAAAGATTATGATCGTCGATGACATCGTGCGCAAAGACAGCCCTATTTATTCGCTGCTCGCGGTTAATACGGTCAAAGACATGCAAAAACTGGTTGAGGAAACGACGCATACCCGGTATCCTGTCATCGATGATAATCAGGTGCCGATCGGCATGATCACGACCAAGGACATCATGGGCGCGAAGCCGAATCAGCTCGTTGGCACCTTGATGACTCCTAATCCGTTGATGATTAACTTGAAAACGTCGGTAGCATCTGCTGGACATACCATGGTGTGGGAAGGAATTGAGCTGCTACCCGTCATAGATGCCGATCGCAAGATGATCGGAGTCATTAGCCGTAAGGATGTTATGAAAGCCATGCAGCATATGCAAAGGCAGCCTCAGAACGCTGAAACATTCGAGGTACAGATCTATTCGGGGATCGACGAGCTTCGAGATGAAGAAGGCAAGCTGTATTTCCAAGGAACGGTTACGCCGCAAATGACGAATTTTGAAGGTTTGGTCTCTGAGGGTGTGCTGACAACGATTATGATTCGAGCGGCTTATCGCACGGTTCAGGAGCACAAGAAAGGCGATCTCATTCTGGATAGTTCTTCCAGCTATTTTCTGATCCCGCTGCAAATCGATGACGTCATCGAGATCGTCCCCTCGATCGTGGAGATGAGCCGCAGATTTTGCAAGATTGATATGGAAATCAGAACGAACGGAACTAGAGTAGCTAGATCCATGTTTACGGCACGTATCTTATAATCGCAAAGCAAGAATAGCCATCTGTTGAGGTGGCTATTTTTTGCTTTTTGGAAGCATAAGTTTGCTCTGAAAATGATATGTATTATTTATCTAATAACGAAGCGCGGGCTGGTTTGTTTTTTAATTAAACTGGGGGAGGAGTCACGGCCAATGAATGCATGGATCTTCTACTTAATGCTAGCTTTAGCGCCTTGGGTGAATGTGGGGAACCAGGATGATCCCCTCAATCAGGTTTGTTCCAGCATTAATGAAAGCGCAATCATTAGGCCGGCAGTGGATACGAAGGTTATTCATTATACCAATCAAGCTATTTTTCTTACCTACCACCATCTGGACGAAAACGAGTCATTTGTGACGATTACCCCGGCTAAATTTAATCAGCACCTCCAGGTATTAAAAGAAAATCATTATAATGTGATCCCGATCGAAGATTATAGCTGTTTTCTAGAGCATCGAAAGTCAATTCCACCGAATGCTGTCGTGATTACCTTCGATGATGGCTATCGATCTTTCTATGAGAAGGCGTACCCTTTACTGAAAAAGCAAGGGTTCCCGGCAACTAACTTTGTTGTTGTAAGTTATCTGGATTCTGAATATCCGTCTCTACCCTTTTTGACCTGGAAGCAAACACAGGAGATGAAACATGATGGATTCAGTTTCTATTCTCATACGTTTGACCTTCACCAAAAAAAGAAGGGGGATGGAGTAGGTACCGTACCTACTCTGACGAATCGCATTTTCCTAGAACAGGAAAAGCGATTGGAGACAGAAGAGGAATGGAGAAAAAGAGTCCGTGAGGATCTTTGGATGGCCGAAGCCCTGTTAAAAACACAGCTAGACAATAAGCTTTCCATGCTATGTTTCCCTTTTGGGGAATATAATCAGACCGTTATGGATGACGCGAAAGAAATGGGTTTCCGTTATTTTATCACGACAAAAGAAGGGATTAACTCGGGGGACAGCAGAGAAATAAATCGGTTAAATGTTGGCATGCCCTATCTATCCGCGGATAACTTTCTTAGAAAGCTGCAGAACTATGATCGTAAAAAGTGAGGGAGAGAAGCTGCCCCTCTAATGAATTTATCATCTTTGAGGACAGCCCTTTCATATAAAATGTAGATGAGGATACCCTTTATTTACGTGAGGCTATCTTCATCAGCACTGCCAGATTGTTCTGTCCGTGCTTCTGCTAATTGTGCATGTGCTTGATCAAGTTGTTCGTGTGCTTGCTGGACAGCCCTTCTGCGATGATTACTAATCGATTGTGCTTGATTCAGTTCGCTTAGTGCATCAGCTACTGCATTATGAGCTTCAATTTCTGCACTTTGTTGTTCGGATTGTTGGTCAGACATGACATTCATCCCCGATCTATTGTTTTTTTAGGCAAAGTTAATATTGCCACAATTTGACTAAATCATTCGTTATCCGTATCGTATAAATAAATAATGAAAGGCGGTAGATTATATGGGTAAAATTAACAAATTAGGCGGAAGCGGTTTCCATCATGTTGCCATTCGAGCAAGCAACTTCGAAGCAACGGTGAAATTTTACACAGAAGGATTTGGCTTTACGGAAAGATTAAGCTGGGGTGAAGGCGATGGGCGAGCTGTTCTTCTTGATACGGGAGACGGCGATTATCTGGAAGTGTTTGCGGGTGGTGCACCAGGAGCTAAGCCGGAAGGTTCCATTATCCATATGGCGTTTAGAACAGATGATGTTGCGGCGGCGGTGGAAGCAGCTCGCGCGGCTGGCGCAGAGATCACGGTTGAGCCCAAAGATGTGGTCGTTAGTCAAAGTCCGGCAACACCCATTCGAATTGCCTTCTGCAAAGGGCCAGATGGTGAAATCATTGAATTCTTTCAAAGCACAGGAGAAAATCAGTTGTAATCTAATTACATGTACAGAGAGCAGTCCACTGTTTCCGAACGCTGGACTGCTTTTTCACGAGGAGCTAACGTGTCTTTACACGTTTAATCGCAAATGATAAGATAAAATCATACACGATATATAATATATGGTGAAATTGAGGGGGCTAATCCTGCATGAATGATTTGAAGCTGTGGTATAAAAGCGCTGCGCTGAACTGGTCGCAAGGGCTGCCAATAGGCAACGGAAGACTAGGTTCCGTCATCTATGGCGGGATCGAGAAGGAAACCTGGAGTATGACGGAAGTTACCTATTGGTCTGGAAAGACGGAGAGGATCGAAAGCCACTCAAGGGGCAAAGCTGATCTTGAGCAGATGCGGGAGCATTTCTTCGCAGGGGATTTCAAGCGCGGTGAAGAGCTAGCTCAACGTGCCCTGCAGCCTAAAAAGAAGAATTTCGGCACGAATTTGCAGATGTGTAATCTAACCCTGAATGTGGAGCATCAAGGTGAGGATCTTCAGCGTGTTCTAAACCTTGAAAATGCTATCTTTCATACTTCTTACAGCGTAAATGGGAATAACTTTACCCGGGAAATATTTGCTTCGCACGCGGACGATATTGTGGCTTCGCGCTTTTGGAGTGAACACAAAGGAGGCATTTCATTCGCAGTAGGAATTGAAGGTCTGACTGACAATTTTATGAAATGGTTTGCCGAGGACGCTACGATTACTTTTGAAGGGCAAGCGACGGAGACCATGCATAGTGATGGTAAGTGCGGAGTTTCCTGTCAGGGCATGGTCAAAGTAGTGGCACAGGGCGGAACAATTGTTGTAGAGGATAATCAAATCGTCGTAAGAAACGCAGATGAAGCATGCATCTATTTTGCCTCTAATACCAATTATGCAAAAAGTGACGATGGCTGGCTGCAGGAATCAGGCCGACAATTGGCACATGCTTTAGCTATTGGTTACGCAAAGCTGAAAGAAAATCACATATCCGATTATCAGCAGTTGTATGGCCGAGTGAATCTTGACTTAGGTCATTCAGACGCGTCCCGCCTGCCTACGGACGAAAGAATTCGTCTTTTCCAAAACGGGCAAGATCATGATCCGCAATTATTCGCCTTATTTTATCAATATGGCCGCTATTTGATGATTTCCGGTTCACGTGCGGATTCTCCTTTGCCTCTAAATTTACAGGGCATTTGGAATGATGGCGAAGCCAATCGTATGCAATGGAGCTGCGATTATCATCTCGACATCAACACACAGATGAATTATTTTCCAACGGAAGTCAGCAATTTGGCAGAATGTCATATCCCGTTAATGAATTATTTGGAGCTGTTATCGCAAGCCGGCCGAACGACAGCGCATGATTTCTATGGATGCGAAGGTTGGGTTGCACACGTATTTTCCAATGCATGGGGGTTCACGGCTCCAGGCTGGGAAACTTCGTGGGGACTGAATGTGACAGGCGGCTTATGGATGGCAAGCCAATTGCGAGAGCACTATGAATTTAGCTTAGATCGGGAGTTCTTAGAAGAGCGGGCTTATCCTGTGATGAAAGAAGCGGCCGCCTTTTTCCTTGACTACATGACGCTGCATCCACAATATGGGTGGCTTGTAACCGGTCCTTCTAACTCACCGGAAAATAGCTTTTATATCGAGGACAACGTATATCAATTGTCGATGGGAGCAACACTCGATCAAGTGTTAGTTCGTGACTTATTCCTCTTTTGCTTAGAGGCTGCCGATACGCTGCAAGTGGATTTCGATTTGCAAACAAAGTGGAAGCAAGCAATTGCTAAGCTGCCACCTCTTCGTATTGGCAAACGAGGACAATTACAGGAATGGCTCGAGGATTATAAAGAAGCACAGCCGGATCATCGTCACTTATCTCATCTAATCAGCTTACATCCGGGTAACCAAATCACCCTTAGAGGAACGCCGGAATTGAGTGCCGCTGCAAGAATCACACTAGAAAATCGCATGTCTCGCGAGGCGTTGGAAGATGTTGAGTTTACGGTTGCCTCTTTTGCAGCGAGCTTCGCCAGATTAGAGGAAGGCGAACATGCGTATAAGCATTTAACCCATTTAATAGGTCAATTGAGCTTCGATAACTTATTAACTTTTTCCAAACCGGGGATTGCCGGAGCGGAGAAACACATATTTGTCGTAGATGGAAATTTTGGGGGTACAGCGGCGATAGCAGAAATGCTGCTGCAAAGTCATGCCGGAGAAATCAATTTGCTTCCCGCTTTGCCAAAGAAATGGCATACAGGTAAAGTTTCAGGACTGCGGGCCAAAGGAAATATAGAGGTTGATATCGTCTGGGAGAACGGTGAGTTGATAGCGGCCACGATTCAAGCATTCTCAGCGGGTCGAACATTTCTGCGCTACCGTGAACAAAGCGTTCCGCTCGTTCTAAAGCCAAATTCTATCTATAGAATTGACAAGCAGTTGAATGTGAATGATAAGGAATAAGGAAATCTGTATGGTCAACGACCCAATTGTACCTATGCGATAAAGCCCTGTATCTATATAATCAGTCTTGTAGTAAGCGCTATCATATTGATAAAATACAGTTTTGCATGGACTGCAATCCGGGGGGTAGAAGGTTGAATTCACAAGAGGGGAAGAAATGCTGACAGGGAACATCATCACAGTGGACACAGTGAAAGGTAAATATATTCGTTTCCTAAAAGCTTAGGCAAAGGTCATTTGCGAAAATCAGAAAAGACCCGTCAAGGGGTTTTTTTTGTTGAAGAATCGTGCTAACTTGTTAAAGAACGTATTCCGAAACCTCCAATATGGAAGGGAGAATTGCCAGTGCCCAAGTATTCCAGATTATTTCGAAGGTTTCTGATCTCTTATATCGTTATTTTGATCATCCCCAGCATAGCAGGCTATATGTCATACCGTACTTCGATCACGGTCACGCAATCGATTTCCATTGAGAATAATGTGACGCAGCTTCAAAAGAGTCAAGAGATTCTGGAGCGCAGAATGGCCGAAGTTGAAAGCTTTACGAGACAATTGGCTTTAAACCAAGACCTAAGTGTCCTTTTGAACGAAAAATTGGTAGATGACAAAGCTAATGTATATGGCGTCTGGAAAATAACGAGAGATATTAAGGCCTACAGCCAAACGAATGATTTTTTGAAGCATTTCTATATTTATTTGACTAATTTTAACGTCGTTGTGACGCCTGGCAATGCTTATTTTCGTCCTGAGCATTATTATCAGACAGCACATTACAGCAATATTTCCTTAGATGAATGGAAAAAAACGGTATTAGAGAAAACGCACAGAAGCGAAATCATGCCGCTGAGCCCCTTTGTGAATAACGGCGTGCAAACCTCAGTCATCACCTTTATGCAATCGCTCCCGTTAGACAGCTTCAGTGATTCTTCCCCAGCTACAGTTGTTACCATTATTGATGAACAAACCATCAACAGTGTATTGTCTGGTTTAAGAGATCCGAGCAGCGGTTGGACCTATATTAGCGATGCGCAAGGACATACCATTAGTTTACAAGGAATCAGTCAGCAAGAAATGGATCAATTATCCGCTGACAGCCGCTTCGATAAAGAGAAAGTCAGTCAATTCTATGACGATGATCTCGTGATAAGGATTCAATCCAAATCAACGGGTTGGGTATACAGCACAGGCATTCCAAGACATGTCCTTATGGAGAATGCGAATAAAATCAAGTACATCACTTGGTCGGTGACCGGTGTTGCACTAGTGATCGGGCTTTTTGTTGGTTTTATGCTGTCTTATCGAAATACGGTGCCGATTAATAGGCTGCTTAGTGTAATGAAAGACCAGTTTGGCAAGGAAGCAACGACAGAGCGCAATGAATATGATTTCTTGCAAGGAAATATTTCGAATATCATTACGAATAACAAGCGCCTTGAGTCTGAGTTGAATAGGCAGCTTCCATTAATTCGAGATGCTTTTTACAAACGCCTAATTGCGGGAGAATTTCAATCGAGGGAAGAAATGATTTCTGCTGCCGCGCAGGCTGACACAGGGCTAAATATGAATATCGGGTACACGGGTATCGTGCAAATCAATGGCTACTCCGGTATGGATAGCGTTGAAATTCTCAACGAGCTGAATGCGGCCAGA
Organism: Paenibacillus sp. J31P190; assembly: GCF_059692075.1. Lineage (NCBI taxonomy): Bacteria > Bacillati > Bacillota > Bacilli > Caryophanales > Paenibacillaceae > Paenibacillus > Paenibacillus sp. J31P190. Next base: position 464,892 of record NZ_JCAUAS010000004.1, read on the forward strand.
CTCATCCTGAAACAGATATTAATTGATTCAGGCAGCCACCTGCATATTCATATGACTGATTTGGGTTCAGATCGCATAGTAACCCTATTTACATCAGGAGAAAAGGAGGATGGTGAAGAAATTGGCAAGGAGGAAATCGAACAACTCGTGGCTAATCTTGCCAATCTGGCCTTTACCGATTATCGAATTACCATTACAGCAGCATTGAGCGATCCCTTTGCTTCCGTCATGGAGATTAGCCGTTCCTATGAGCAAGCCAGACAGGCCTTAGAATACGCCGTATATATGAATAGAAAAGGAATCGTTTGGTACAGTGATACACGAGTAGAGAGTAACACGTATTATTATCCAATCGATGTGGAGCTGCGATTAATTAGTACAATTAGAGCAGGCGATGTGGATGAGGCCGAGCGGATCGTCAAGTCGATGATCGAGCAAAATACAGAAAATCGAGAGATTTCTGTGGAGATGAAGCATCAGTTTATTGGAGAAGTCAAAGGAACGCTGCTTAAATTACTCGACCAGAAGGCTCTCATGGAATCCCCAATGTTCGAGAAAATCAAAAATCGGATCATTAGCATCCAGGCCACTGAAGCCATTGAGCTGATTTCGCGTGAAATCAATGAGATTATCTCAGCCATGTGCGGTCTCATCACGAGTAAAAAGAACGATGCACATATTAAAACCGTGAAGCAAATTAATGAATATATCGCTGAAAAGTATTCAGATCCCGATTTAAACCTGTACCGGATAGCTGAGATTGTAGAGCGTCCAGAAAAATACATCTCCCAATTATTTAAAGAGGTAACGGGGACGAATTTATCCGATCATTTGGAAAAAGTTAGAATGGATCATGCAGCGACTCTTTTAAAAAGAAACCAATATAACGTGGATGAAATCGCTTCGCATGTTGGCTATAACAGTTCACATTCCTTCCGAAGGGCGTTCAAGCGAGTTATGGGCGTATCCCCCAGCTCGTTCAGACAGTCCCTAGAAGAATGAAAATCCTAATCGCTTAGGCGGTTAGGATTTTTTCTGTCCATATGGCTTCAGCGGAAAAATGGCCGTTCGTATAGGAGAAATGTCCGCTGAATTCGGGTTATTTGTTCGCAAAACGACGCAATTGTACCTATACGAAGGCCACAATAGCCCCCTATAATCAGCCATATAGAAAGCGTTATCATATCGGCAAGAGGAATTTAGGGGGGAGCATTTTGGAAAAAGGGATTGTAATCGAACGCAGCAGAGTGGCACCAAAAGAGCGTGGAGGCCTCCTCACAGCAGCGGCAAAGAGTTTTAGAAAACACTGGCAATTGTATCTAATCGTCATTCCGCCAGCTTTGTTTTTCCTTATTTTTAAATACTATCCGATGTTGAATGCCGTCCTTGCTTTTAAGGATTACAACGTTACGAAAGGGATATGGGGAAGCCCGTGGGTGGGATTCAAACATTTTAAATTGTTTTTTGAAAATCCGATCTTTTGGACGTTAATTAAAAATACGCTCCTCATTAGCGGATATTTGTTAATCGTCGGGTTTCCAATTCCCATATTGTTAGCCTTAGCTCTTAATGAAATACGCAACGGTAAATTTAAGCGGTTTGTTCAATTAGTTTCGTTTGCTCCTTACTTTATATCTACCGTTGTTATGGTATCCATTATCATGCTTTTTCTAGCACCTCGGTTAGGCTTCGTGAATGTCGCGATGAATCATTTCGGACTGGGATCTATCAATTTTCTCGGAGAACCCGGCATGTTTCGCTCGATTTATGTGTGGTCGGATATTTGGCAGACGGCAGGCTACTCGGCAGTTATCTTTTTAGCTGCGTTAGCGGGAGTCGATCCTTCACTCTATGAGGCAGCCAAGGTTGATGGCGCTTCACGGTTTCAGAAAATCCGTCATATCGACTTGCCCGGCATCATGCCAACCATTACGATCGTTTTCATTTTGAATGTAGGAAGTGTCATGTCGCTTGGCTTCGAAAAGATCTATCTGCTGCAAAATCCGCTGAATAAGATAAGTTCCGAAGTGATTGCCACTTACGTGTATCAAATTGGTTTATTGAACGCGAACTATAGCTTTGCAACTGCGGTTGGATTGTTTAATTCTGTTATCAATTTAATTCTGCTTGTTAGTGTCAATATGATAGCGAAGCGATTATCGAATACGAGTATCTGGTAAATAATGGAGGAACCAAACGATGAATACGATGAAAACGACGATCCGAGACTCGGTTGGCGATAAACTATTTTTGATAAGCATCTACGTGATATTGAGCCTCTTATTAGTTGTCGTCTTATATCCGCTTATTTATATTCTTAGCAGTTCATTCAGCAGTCCTTCGGCGGTAACTTCTGGCCGTGTGTGGCTCTGGCCGGTAGAATTTTCCCTCAAGGGTTATGCAACTCTCATCGAAAATCCGAAAATTGTTACAGGCTACGGCAATTCTCTTTTTTATACGGCTGCCGGAACGATCATCAGTGTAATGCTTACGATCATGATTGCTTATCCATTATCACGTAAAACTTTATTCGGAAGAAATATGCTGATGATGCTCATTACATTCACGTTGTTATTTAGCGGCGGATTGATTCCTACTTACTTGGTTGTGAAGCAGATGGGGTTAATCGATACCAGATGGGCCTTATTGATTCCTAACGCGATATGGGTATGGCAAGTGATCATTGCGAGAACGTTTTTCCAGTCCTCGATTCCGGATGAATTAATTGATTCGAGTGAAATCGATGGATGCAGCGATCTCAGGTTCATGTGGAGTGTCGTGGTTCCGTTATCCAAACCGATCATAGCTGTTCTGTTCTTAATGTACGCTGTGGGTCAATGGAATTCTTACTTCGATGCTCTTATTTATCTCAAAACCGCCAATCTGTTTCCGCTTCAGCTCATTTTGCGCAGCATTATCATTCTTAACAATAGCTCCAATGCCACAGATGCCTTGAAACAGGTAGAAAGACAGCAATTGGCAGAGCTTTTGAAATATTCACTGATCGTCGTGGCAACGCTTCCAGTACTCGTCATTTACCCGTTTGTGCAGCGTTACTTTGTCCAGGGGATGCTGGTAGGTTCTGTAAAAGGGTAGTGGAAAGAGGGATAACCTGTCCGATTGAAGAATTGAAAGGGGTGATTGACTAAAACATAGCGTCTAAGGATTAACGATAGATAAGCAAACTAGTCAATTCAAAAAAGGGAGCGGATTCAATTGAAAAGAAGATCGGTTAGTAGCTTGGTTTTCATCTTGATGTTCAGTATGGTACTTGCCGCATGTTCGAGTAAAGTGGAGAATACGGCATCGCCGAATCCTTCAACAGGGACAGCATCGCCAAGTGCAGCACCAGCGGCGGCTAAACCCGTAGAAATTAGCGTCTTTGCCCAACAAGCGAACGACATGGATTTGAAGACGAACCTATTCACGAAGCATTTGGAAAGCAAATTTAATGCTAAATTTAAGTTCGAAATCATCCCTTATGATGGGGCCAAAGAAAAGCGTCAAATCTCCTTAGCGAGCGGCGATTATCCAGAGGCGTATATGTTAACGGCCTATATCGACCAATTCTCACAAGCAGATCTTCTCAAGTTCGGCAAGCAAGGCGTTCTGCTTCCATTGAACGATTTGATCGACCAATATGCGCCTAATATTAAAAAGGCGATGGAGAAGGATCCAACGCTCAAAAGCTTTATCACAGCGCCAGACGGGAAAATATACGGACTTGGCTCCTATACGCAATGCTTCCACTGTTCCTACCCGAACAAAATGTGGATCAATACAAGTTGGTTGAAAAAATTAAACCTCGAAATGCCGAAAACGACCGAAGATTTCAAGAAAGTGCTTCAAGCTTTCAAGAAGAACGATCCAAACGGCAATGGTAAAGCTGACGAAGTTCCGCTTAGCGGATCGATTGAGGATTTCGGCGTGCGTGTCATTCCGTTCCTGATGAACGGCTTCATCTATAATGACGACCGTAATTACCTGAACTTAGTGAACGGTAAAGTGGATACAGCGGCCAATAAGCCGGAATGGAAAGAAGGACTTGCCTATATTAAATCCTTGTACGACGAGGGCTTGATCGATCCAGGTGCGTTTACGCAAAATGCCGAAGCCTTTAAGAAAATTGGCGAGAATGCTGGCGGACAAATTCTAGGTGCAGGCGCGGGCATGCATCCAGCCATCTTCGTTAACATTGATAAAGGAAATAAAAATTCAGCTGATTATAATCCCGTACCTCCGCTTACAGGACCGCATGGTTCATTCGCAACGCATGATGGAGGCGGCTTAATTCCAGGTGCGAAATTCGTTCTTACGAACAAAGCAAGCAAAGAATCACAAATCGCGTTGATTAAAATGGTTGATTACATGTATACGACAGAAGGACAAACGAATGCAGCTTCAGGTATGGAAGGCATCGATTGGAGAAAACCGAAAGATGGCGAAGTGGCTTTAGGCAAGGGAGTTACCCCTCAAATTGCAACGATTCCAGCTGTAGACGGGCAGCCTCCACGTAATGCCGGATGGAGCGGTATGGGTCACTTCTACCAGCCGAAAGAATACAGAGATAGCTTCGTACAAGGAACGGATATTTACGACTCTGCAAACTACGAACGCAGACTCTACGATGCAACGCTCTTGTATCAAGGTCATGAACCAAAAGAACTATTCCCAATGTGGGCGATTTGGATTGATCCGGCACTCACAGACGAAGCGAGCATTCTTCAAACCAACATCAAGAACTATATTGAGCAAAGTTCGCTTCAATTTATTACAGGGAATAAGGACTTGACGAAGGATTGGGATGCCTATGTGAAAGGTCTCGAAAACTTAAAAATGGGCAGATACCTTGAAATTCTGCAAAAAGCTTACGATACGGCAGCAATAAAAAAATAACAATCGATGAAGTAGTGGCCAGGTGTTTGTTCTAGAATTAAAGCACCTGGCTTTTTTTTACGAATTTAAACGCTAAAGGGGATGTATGATGTGGGATATATGATTAAGAAAACTAGATTGTGGCTTCTGGTTTCTATTTTCTTTATCACTTTGTTTGCTGTCTTTATTCCGAAGGGACAACTCGTACAAGCAGCTGATAATGGATTAGCACAAAAGCCATACATGGGCTGGAGCAGCTACAGCATGCAGGTGTATCATAACAACGGTAATTGGATTACAGCCGAACAGATTATAGCGCAATCTGACGCTATGCATGCGACTCTGCAGCCTCATGGGTACAATTATATCAACGTAGATGCAGCCTGGAATGGGAGTATGGATGAATATGGACGCCCACAACCAAGCACCACTTTATATCCGAATGGTCTTAGTGAGGTCATTAATCATGTACATAACAATGGGCAAAAATTTGGTCTCTATTTCATACCGGGGATGTCGCCGCAAGCGTATGACGCCAACTTGCCAATCTTTGGTACCTCCTGCCATGCACAGGACATTGTGGTACTGCCATTAACAACGTCAGATTATTGGAATATAGGTTATAAAATTGACTTTTCTAAACCATGTGCGCAGAGCTACATCAACTCCATTGCCGATGAGATTGCCTCATGGGGTGTTGATTTCGTGAAGTTCGACAGCGTAACCCCGGGCTCCGGGCATAATGACACGTCCATTGATGCTCGCGGTGATGTCAAAGCTTGGTCCCAGGCACTTGCCCCGCATCATATCTGGTTCGAATTATCATGGGCGCTGGATATTAACTATGCTGACACCTGGAAGAAATACGCAAACGGATGGCGTGTCGACTGGGATATTGAATGTTATTGTGGAACAGCGGGATTGACCAATTGGGCTAATATCGCAAGGCTATTTCCGCGAGCTGGAGAGTGGTGGCGCCACGCAGGTCCAGGTGGTTGGAATAATTTCGATTCCTTAAATATCGGTAACGGCGCCATGGATGGCATTACACCGGATGAGCGGCAGACAGCCATGACTTTCTGGTCCATCTCGTCAGCACAGCTATATACAGGCAATGACTTAACCAACCTGGACGAATTCGGTATTAAGCTCTTGACGAATGATGAAGCAATCGCCGTCAATCAGGCTGGTAAGCCGGCACATCCCGTATCCCTTGCAACCGAGCAGCAGGTCTGGTATGCGAACAACGGTGATGGAACCTATACCGTTGGACTGTTTAACCTGGGAAGCTCGAATGCGACGGTGAACGTCAATTGGAGCGATATCGGTTTAAGCGGAGCTGCCTCTGTACGAGATTTATGGAGTCATAGCGATCTAGGTGTATTTAACTCGGGCTTCAGTTCAGGGGATTTGGCTCCTCATGCTTCTCGGTTGTTGAAGGTTACATCGCAAGGAGGCGTTTCCTCCATCAATGATGATGATACGGGAATATCCTACACAGGCGATTGGCAGCGAAACAGCAACAGGGGATTGGGTGCTACTCAGAATCTTGCCATCACCGTGATCGACTCATTGGCACAAAACAGCACGATCAGTCCGTCTACCGAGAGCTTTGATAAAAATGTAATCGCTCAGACGGATGTAACGACAACGATGACGTTGAATGGAAACACACTAAGCGGTATATCGAATGACGGTGTAGACTTGGTGCTTGGCACCGACTATACGGTTTCAGGCAACTCGGTAACGATCAAGAAAGGTTACCTTGCTGCTCAACCGGTCGGAACTACACAGCTTACTTTCACTTTCAGCGCGGGAGCTAGACCTATTCTGACTATTGCAGTGAGCGACACCTCGCCTAAGAACAGCACGATCCTTCCGTCAACTAGAAATTTTGATAAAAAGGTAACGCTGCAGGCGGATGTTACGACTACAATGCTGCTAGACGGTAATCAGTTCAGCGCTATAACGAATGGCGGAACACAGCTTGTATTAGGCACTGACTATACGGTATCTGGCAATACGTTAACGATCAAGAAGGAATACCTTGCTCTACAACCGCTGGGGACAACGAACTTGCTTATTTCCTTCAGCGCCGGAAATCCGCAAACGCTTGCCATTGTCGTAAGCAACACCGCTCAAGGCGGATCCATTGCTATCAACAACGACGACTCGGGGATTACATATTCGGCCGCTTGGCAGCGAAGTACGAATCGAGGGCTTGGCGATTATTTGAATGATGTACAATTCACCGAGAGAAATAACGAATATTTTGAATATGCCTTTACTGGAACGGGTATTGAATATATTACAGAAATGGATTCATCACAGGGCGATGTAGATATTTACGTGGATGGAGTATTTAAACAAACGATTAGCACGTATTATTCGAGTCGTTTAGCCCAACAACCCGTCTATGGGATTGCAGGATTACCGAACGGTCCTCATACGCTCAAGGTTGTGAAAAAATCTGGTTCTTACATGCTCCTTGATAAATTGCGCTTTCTAATCGCTGATCTGATTAATCCTGTTACGGGAAGCTTTGACAAAAAGTTGACGGCACAGGCAGATGTAACGATGACACTGACGCCAGGCAGCTATACCCTCAGCGGCATCGCTAACGGAGCAACCACATTGCTTGCGGGCACTGACTACACGTTATCGGGTAACGTCGTAACGATCAAGAAGGAATACCTTGCGTCTCAACCCATTGGTTGGACGGATCTGACCTTCTCCTTTAGTGGGGGAGCTGCCCAGAACCTTCCAATACAAGTAAGCGACAGCTCGATGACGATTACACCGGTTTCTGTTAACGATAACGATCCGGGTATTGCTTATTCAGGCTCTTGGGGGTATAGCAACAATCGGGGACTCGGAGATTATAACGATGATGTTCATTACTCCGAGGCCAACAACGATTACTTTGAGTATGCCTTCACAGGAATGGGCATTGAATTGATTACAGAGAAAGATGTTTCGCAGGGCGATATCGATATTTATGTAGATAACGTATTCCAGCAAACGGTGGGTACATTTAATAATAGTCGGTTAGCCCAACAAAGTGTATACAGTATCGCGGGACTGCCGGACGGTCCTCATACCATCAAGGCAGTGAAGAAATCAGGGTCTTTTATGCTGTTGGATAAATTGAACGTGACTCCATCAGCTGCAGGCAGCACAGTTACAGGAAGTGTGTATAGACAGGTGTCAGCACAATCGGTTCAAGTAGTACCATCCATTGCGTCAATCCAACTGACTCCTTCGGCAGCGTCGGAAATGACTGTACAAACGGCTCCCGTGTCCCATGGCGCCACGGCCAGCATCAATGATGATAATGCTGCCATTCATTATTCTGGATCATGGGGTTATAGCAATAATCGAGTATTCGGGGATTATCAGAACGACGTTCATTACACCGAGGCGAACAATGATTATTTTGAATATGTCTTCAAGGGAACGGGCATTGCGTTGATCACCGAGAAGGATACTTCACAGGGCGATATCGATATTTATGTTGATGATGTATTCAAGGAAACCGTGAGTACTTATCATGCCAGTCGATTAGCACAGCAAACGGTGTACAGCATTGCAGGATTGCCAAGTGGTTCTCATACGCTTAAAGTGGTGAAGAAATCGGGATCCTATATGCTGCTGGACAAATTAACGATACTTGTAGGCGATCTGCTAAGTCCTGATACAGGCAGTTTTGACAAAAAGATAACTGCACAAGCAGATGTGAGCACTACGTTGTCACTTGGCGAGTATGTACTTGATCGAATTGACAATGGTCGTACGACTCTAGTGCCAGGCACCGATTACACATTAGTAGGCAATACGTTAACGATCAAGAAGGCATACCTTGCAGCGCAGCCGGTGGGAACTACGAATCTAACATTCGTCTTTAGTGGAGATTATAAAAACGACGTGCATTTTACAGAAACAAACAACGATTATTTCAAATACACCTTTAAAGGAACTGGAATTGCAGTTATAACGGAAAAAGATGCTTTACAGGGTGAAATCGACGTTTACGTAGATGATGTTTTCAAACAAACCGTTAACACGTATAATACAACGCGATTAGTCCAACAAACGGTGTTCAGTATTTCCGGTCTTTCCAACAGCTTGCACACAATCAAAGTCGTGAAAAAATCAGGCAGCTATATGCTGCTGGATAAATTAAGCTTTACGGTTGCGCAGGTACCGTCAACTGCTGCCGTAACGACGACTGGGGTCTCTAAGGTCAAGAACACAAGCGCAACAATTGCCGGAAAAGTAACGGCTGATGGAGGTACTGCTGTTACATCGCGAGGAATCGTGTATTCAACAGCACCAACTCCTACAATAGCTGGTTCCGGATCAACCAAAGTTGCCATTGGCTCTGGATTAGGCGAATTTAGTGAAAAAATAAAGAAATTGAAACCAAATACGACGTATTATGCCAGAGCTTACGCGACCAACTCAGCGGGAACGAGCTATGGGGCTGAAGTTACGTTTAAAACAAGTAAGAAATCCGAGAATACGAATGATCATGAAGAGGATGACCAGGATGATCACGAGGATGATGAGCAGAAGTAACTATCCGACCCTCTGCGGTGAACAGATTAACTAAGAGTTACGGCATAGGTTTCTAAGATATCGAGCCCTTCTAGTTGTCAAGGGAGGGCTCGATATTTATTATTTGATAACCCATAATCATACATGATATATTAAGTGTAAAAAGAATGAGGCTATCCTATGGGCAATAAAATTAGTCGTGTTAATTTAACCGAAGAAATTTATCGGATTGTCAAAGAAGACATATTAACGCATAAATTGAAATCCGGTGAAAAAATTAACATTGATCAATTAGCGCGCTCTTTAGAAGTAAGCAATATTCCGATTCGTGAGGCCCTCTCCAGATTGCAATCGGAAGGGTATCTGAATGTCATTCCTTTTAAAGGGATGTTTGTGAATATGATGAGTGTCAAAGAGTTGGACGAATTATTTGAAATTAGACTGCAGCTTGAACCACTCGCTGTTGAAAAGGCCGCACTTCTTATACCTGATGAAACACTGGAACGGCTGCAAGAAACTATGAATTCCCTTCAAACTCAGCAATCACCGAGATCTACTAATGGATTGGGGACTATTAAGGAAATGAATATGTCTTTACATGGCACTATTCTGACCTATTGCGAGAATACCAATTTACAGAATTTAGTTAGAGGGTATATCGAACAGATTCAAAGATATTTAACATACATCCAATTAAACTTAGATATTAATACGACGAATGAGGAATGGTCGGAACATAATGCTGTCTTACAGAAATTAAAGCAGCGAGATCCCAAAGGCGCATCCGATGCGATGTCCAAGCATATTATTAATTCCCGCAAAAGGACGAATGCTCATTTTATGAAAGCAGGTAGTAACTAAACATTCGTTTTGGAGGAAAAACGCGATGCAATTAGTGGGGAAAGCAGCTATTATTACTGGCGCGGGTTCAGGAATTGGCGAAGCTGCGGCTAAATTATTGGTAAGCCAGGGTGCGAAAGTGATCATTGCTGACTGGAATGAAGCGGAGGCCAATCGTGTCGCTAACGAAATTAATTTGATGCTTCCGGGGGACAAGTGCGCACTAGCTGTGCATGCCGACGTTTCGTCTGAGCAGCAAGTCAAGCTTTTAGTGCAGCAGGCCCTATCTACGTATGGATCTATTGATATTTTATTCAACAATGCGGCAGTGATTTTAGCCAAAGAATTGGAAGATATCACAGAAGCCGAATGGACGCGTACGATCGATATTAACTTGAAAAGCGTCTACTTAATGATCAAACATTGTATACCTGAAATCAAAAAAAGTCGTGGCAGTATCGTAAATATGGCTTCATTAAATGGATTGCTAGGACAGAGGCAAAATCCGGTTTATTCAGCAGCGAAAGGAGCAATTATAGCACTGACTAAAGCGTTGGCGCTTGATTACGCTAAGGATGGCGTTCGTGTGAATTGCATCTGTCCAGCAGGTGTCATGACCCCTTTATTAGAAAAATGGATTGGTCAACAACCGGATCAAGAAGAAACTATCCAAGCATTGAACAGCATGCATCCGTTAGGAAGATGCGCAACAACGGAAGAAATTGCGAATGCGGTACTGTATTTGGCCAGCAACCAGTCGAATTTTATAACAGGGATTGCTTTAACGGTTGATGGTGGCGCGTCTTTAGGATACTGAAATAGAGGTAATGCAGTATTCTTTTACGATAAATATCATACACGATATACGATAAAAGGAGAGATGAGATGAGTTTAATCGAAGGAAAGGAATCACCGTTGTCTGGCGGTAAAAGAATCGTTTTTCTGGGTGACAGTATTACAGATGAAGGGACGTTTATTACTTATCTGGATACTTATTTTGAGCAGCATACGCCCGACATACCTTTTACATTCATAAATCTTGGCATAAGCAGTGAGACTGCCTCAGGATTAACCGAGACGGATCATCCATTTCCACGTCCCTGTATCCATGATCGATTAGCAAGGGCACTACGAGAAAGCAAGCCGGATTGGGTGGTTATGGGATATGGCATGAATGACGGCATCTATGCTCCATTTTCTGTAGAACGGTTTCAAGCTTATCAAAATGGCATACTTACAGCCATTCAGATGATCCATCAAAGCGGGGCTAAAGCCATCGTTATGACGCCTCCGCCATTTGATCCTGAATCTATGAACGCTAATGTTCTTTTGCCCTATGGTGAGAAAGACTACAGCTACAAGCAGCCATTTACACGTTACAATGATGTCATTAAAGACTATGCAAATTGGTTGCTTACGCTGGATTCAACTGCTGATGCAGTCGTGAATATTTATGACCCACTTCTTCAGCATAGAGAACAAGAACGCGAAATGAACCCCGGCTATCGTTCCGGTGACGGTATTCATCCCAATTCTGATGGTCATTGGATGATAGCTAAAACGCTTTTAAGTCGTTTATTTCATATTACTTTGGATCAGATGCCAGACTTCGTAGAACAACCCGATAAATCGCCATTATTTCAATTGATTTTGCAGCGTCAAAAGTTATTAGGCTCGGCTTGGAAAGAACATGTAGGTCATACCAATCCTAATAAAAAAGAAGCTTTACCACTGGAATTAGCTTTGAGAAAAAGCGAAGAGATCACCAAACAAATTCAGGATATTTCAAAGGAGAAGATGAGATGAAAATAACAAAAGTTGAGAGCTTTATTCTGCATGTTCCGTTAAATCCTCCGATCACCGATGCCATCAATTCACCAACCCATTGGGGATTACCAGGTGTGCGCATATTCACGGATGAAGGAATCACAGGGTATGGCTACACGGGAACTTGCGCCAACGGAGACAAGTTAATCACGGATACGATCGATGATTACTATGCGCCAATTCTTATGGGGAAGGATCCGTTTATGGTCAAAGAAATATGGGATGAACTTCGTTATGGGAAAATGCATTGGATTGGTCGTGCAGGCATTACCCATATGGCACTAGCAGCGGTTGATATTGCCCTTTGGGATATCATGTCAAAAGCATCGAATAAGCCGCTGTGGCAATATCTTGGCGGACACAAATCCAAACAAATTAAAGCTTATAATACCAATGGCGGCTGGTTGAATTGGTCCAAAGAAAGATTGCTTAAAGACATAACGTCCTATGTTGAAGACGGATTTACCGGCGTGAAAATGAAAGTGGGTAAGCCGAATCAAAGAGAAGATTATGATCGCGTGAAAGCCGTAAGAGAAGCCATTGGTTCAGATATTATTTTAATGATTGACGTGAATCAGCAATGGAATATCAATACGGCCATGACGTGGGGGAAAAAGCTCGAGGAATTCGATTTATTCTGGCTGGAAGAACCGCTGAATCCTGATGATATCATGGGACATAAAAAACTCGCGGATGCTTTAAACGTGCCCATTGCTCTTGGTGAGCATGTCTACAATAAATATGCTTTCCGTGATTATATTCACGCTGGAGCCGTAGAATATGTTCAAGTAGACTGCACGCGTGTAGGCGGTATCACAGAATGGCTGCAGGTTTCTGGTCTTGCCGCAGCATATGATTTGCCTATTGTTCCGCACGTTGGTGACATGGGTCAAATCCATCAACATCTCGTCGCATCGACTTCGAATGCGATCATGCTAGAATACATTCCGTGGATCCGGGAAATCTTTGTTGAGCCCGCAACGGTTACGAATGGGTACTATGTTCTCCCACAAATGCCAGGTGCATCCACGGAAGTTATTCCGCAATATTTTGATAAGTACCGAGTAAAGTAAGGGTTTTGAATAGGACTATAGTTTCGCTTTTGCAAAGGAATTATCTGGCACAGGCAGGCCATAATGATCACGAAGTGTAGTACCTGTATAGGCTGTACGGAACAAACCTCTCCGCTGCAGCTCAGGTACAACTTGCTCGAGAAAATCATCCAACCCGCCGTTCATTAGCTGCGGCATAATATTGAAGCCATCGGCTGCATGACCTACAAACCATGCTTCTAGTTCGTCTGCAATCTGGATCGGTGTACCTGCAATCGTCTTATGCCCGCGTCCTCCCGCAAGTCTGAGCAGCAGCTGTCTGATCGTCAACTTCTCTCTGTCAGCTAGCTCTTTGATCAAATGAGTACGGCTTTGGTGACCAGCAATTTCTTTAGAATCGGGAAGTTCCGGTAGTGGTTCGTCCAGAGAATAGGCTGTAAGGTCGAAACCAATTCGATTCGACAGTTGGAGAAGGCTGTACGTAGGATTCGTCAGTTCATGGAGTTCGGCTTCTTTCTCCTTGGCCTCGGTTTCAGTTTTACCGATAATGGGGCAGATGCCGGGTAAAATTTTCACGTACGCTGGGTCTCGTCCAAACAGAAGAACACGCTTCTTAACATCAGCATAGAATGCCTGTGCATCTTGTAGCGTTTGTTGTGCGGTAAAAATAGCCTCTGCCCACTCGGCAGCAAAATCTCTGCCATCTTCGGAGGAGCCTGCTTGCACAAGAATCGGACGGCCTTGCGGCGAACGTGCTGTATTCAGAGGGCCGCGAACCGAGAAGTACTTTCCTTTATGATTTAGCTCATGGATTTTGTCTTTGTCGGCATAAATGCCAGTTTTCTGATTCCTAATTAACGCATCATCTTCCCAACTGTCCCAAAGCTTTGTTGTGACTTCCACAAATTCCTTGGCACGTTCATAGCGTTCTTGGTGTTGGGCTATGTGATCCCGATTAAAGTTCTGGGCTTCACTATCCGTACCAGAGGTGATGATGTTCCATCCTGCTCGGCCGCTGCTTAGGTGATCCAAGGATGCAAAGCGGCGAGCCACGTTAAAGGGTTCGTTAAAACTTGTGGATACGGTGGCGATTAATCCGATTTGTTTCGTCACAACGGCAAGCGCGGAAAGCAGTGTATGCGGCTCTAATCCGCCTAGCGCACCATATTGGACCGCTGTTGGAGAGTTTGCATAGCGGTCAGCAAGGAAAAGGGAATCCAGCTTCGCGGCTTCAGCTTTACGTGCGAGTTCCAGGTAGTGAGCGAAGTCATAGACGCCGTTCAGGTTAGAATCTGGATGCCGCCAAGCGGCTTCATGATGTCCCATGCTCGCAAGGAATAGGTTTAAGTGAATCTGACGTGTATTCTTTTTCAACCTGTACACCCCTTACTAAATATGAAAATAAAAGAAGACTCCACATGCACGCCAGGTTATTAACGCTGGCGGCAAGGGAGCCTTTGGTGGACCAATAGGCTTTATGAGCTGTTGCAGTCATGTTAGCAGGTTTAATCCGATTATACAAGTGGGCAAAGTGAGCTATTCGTGTTTGCGATTATAAAATGAAGTTGACCAATTTGAAGATCAAGTGATAAGATCGCCATATATTCAAGTCAACCGGACAACAGGAGACTTCCACCTCATTCATTGAAACGAGCATGGAAGTCTTTTTTGTCTTAATAATCAATAAAAGTTAAAGGAGATGTTGAGATGAGTATTGGGCAAAGAAGATTAGGCAGAACGGGTTTGAAAGTTTCGGAAGTGAGTCTGGGTACGATGGCTTTCGGTCGATGGATCGATCAGAAAGCGTCTGCTGATGTGCTGGATACAGCGTTAGAATCAGGTATTACGCTGATTGATACAGCTGATGTTTACGGCTCGGGCATGGATAAAGGCAATCCGCTTGAAACCGGTGAATCCGAGACGATACTTGGCAATTTGCTAGGCGCGCGCAGGCACCAGATCGTACTCGCAACCAAAGTACATGGACGAGTCGGATTTGGACCTA
This sequence comes from Paenibacillus sp. J31P190, assembly GCF_059692075.1. Classification (NCBI taxonomy): domain Bacteria; kingdom Bacillati; phylum Bacillota; class Bacilli; order Caryophanales; family Paenibacillaceae; genus Paenibacillus; species Paenibacillus sp. J31P190. Next base: position 480,048 of record NZ_JCAUAS010000004.1, read on the forward strand.
ATGATGCGGGTCAAAGCAGATATCACATTCAGCGCGCGGTGGAAAACAGTCTGAAAAGGTTGCAAACAGACTATATTGATTTGTATCAGGTGCATCGATTCGATGAAGAGACACCGCTAGAAGAAACGCTTCGCGCGTTAGACGATCTCGTTCGGCAGGGGAAAGTACGATACATCGGAGCATCGAATTACGCTGCTTGGCAAATTGCCAAAGCTCATGGCATCTCTGCACAGCTCCGGCTTGAACGCTTCGAGAGCGTACAGCCTGAATACAGCATTATCGCTCGTGGTATCGAGCAGGAGTTAGTACCCTTTGCAGTGTCCGAAGGGGTAGGCGTTATTGTATACAGCCCACTGGGACGCGGGCTGCTGACAGGAAAATATAGTTATGGCGGGCAGCCGCCAGCTGGAACACGCGGCGCAGCCGGTGAGCAGCGGCTCCAGACGCTGTTAGAACAGGAACGTAATTTCCACATCGTGGAGCAGTTAAAACCAGTCGCGGAACGCAGAGGCTGGACACTCGCTCAGCTTGCACTGAATTGGGTTCTGAGTAAACAAGGAATCACATCCGCGATTTTGGGGGCTTCCAAGCCGCAGCATATTACGGATGCGCTGCCTGTCATCGGAGAAAAGCTTAGCTCGGATGAGTTGAATGAAATTGATACGATAACGAGCGGCGTTCAATTCGAGCTAGTTGGAAGATAAAATGCGTGAAGCCTCCCTTTCACAGGCTTTATAGGGTTGATTATGGACTATTCCTGGGCAGTGCTTACTCAATTGGATGCCAGCGGCTGCGATGCTGAATGGTTACGGATACCTCTCGCGCTGTGTCTTCACCTGCTTTGATGCTGTTACCCTTGGTTATCTGTACGACACGTATCAAGTGAAGACACAAGGCATTGCAGCCGAGCAGATGCCTTTTTGATTCAGGGGAACAGGGTGCGTATTCGGAAATGTGGGCGATTGCTGAATACTAGTTAGGTAAGCATCTTTTACAAAGATGCTTTTGATTAAGAAATGAAAATAGGAAAAAACTGATGCACCCGCGTAACTGGCGGGCTGCATCAGTTTTTTCCTATTTTACCTGAAATCAAATTTTTTATTGTTTTTGAACTTCAGCGACAACGAATTTGTCGTTTACTTTTTTCGTCGTATACGTTACACCGTCTTTGGTAGTGAACTTCACTTGATCCTTCGAATTCGACGCGTCAAACGTAATATCTTCTTTTTTCGTTGCAAGAAGGTTAGAAGTGAAGAACGATTGTTTGTTTGTTACGATAGCATTATCCGCTTTTTGATCAGTTAGGTAATGCGCTGTTAATTTATCAGTCATAGCAGTATCGAAGTAGCTGGAAAGAAATTTCACAGCTTTTTCTTTGCCGTCTGCCGCTTTAGGGTTGAGGATAAACGCGCCATCCGTGGATTTGGCTTCCGCAAAGAGGAAGTCCACTTTCTCTTGAGCGATTCTTGCAGCTATATAGCCTTTCATATTAACGGCATCTTGGCTTTCGGCAGTTGCTTGCGGAGCAGCGGTCGTGTTCGATGTAGCTGCGGCTACTGGGCTTGGCGATGATTTCGGTTGATTGGAAGAGCAAGCTGCTCCTGTCAACATCACGGTAAGTAAAATGAGTCCTGCTGCAGTTTTTTTCAATGTCATTGTCGTGCACCTCTTCATTTCCTTATTCGGATAAGACTAATTTTGTAAAATTATCCGAAATATATAATATTTTTTAGTCAGCAATATAAAAATATATAGGAAATTGTGAGAAATTGCAAATTTTCCTCATTTAACAGATCGACTCTCTATAGAATGATTGAAAGTTTGGATAGAAAGAACCTATTAGACGATGAAACCATGTGATGGTAAAATTTATCCATGTTATAAATCCGATTAATATTATGTGTATTATGGGGGATGACGTAAGATGAAATTTGCTTTATTTAGTCTGATGATGAATCTTCCTAACGCTGTGACTGGGGAAACATTAACTGTTCAGCAGAAATTTCAGAATGTGATTAAGCAGGCATTACTGGCAGAAGAGCTTGGCTTTGAGGCTTATGGAGTAGGTGAGCGGCATGGCGCGCCGTTCCAGTCTTCTTCACCGCCAGTCGTTTTAGCTGCCATTGCAGCTCGAACCTCTCGTATACGTTTATTAACCACTGTAACGGTTCTAAGTGTGTTAGATCCTGTTCGTGTAGCCGAAGACTATGCCACACTTGATCATATCTCTGGCGGGCGGTTGGAAATGATCATTGGGAAAGGGAATGATCCTCGCCACTATCCGCTATTCGGAATAACCGAGGAAGAACAATGGGAATCTCTTGCTGAGCGATATGAGCTACTGAAGCGCTTATGGCATGAGGAAAATGTCAGCTGGGAAGGGCGGTATCGTCCAGCACTTCACAATGTCACTACCGAACCAAGACCTTTCCAGAAGCCAATCCCAGTGTGGCATGGCAGCGCATCAAGTACACGATCCACGGAGTTGGCTGCGAAACATGGAGAGCCGATCTTTTCATCTAATACCTTTCATCCCCAAGCTAAATACAAGGCGCTGATCGACCACTACCGCGAACGGCTAGATTATTATGGTCATGATCCAAGTAAGGCCGTTGTTGGATCAGGTTTCGGTAGTTTATATCTGGCGAATACGCCCGAAGAAGCGATTAAGCGTTATCGACCTTACTATGATGCTCTGCATGCAACAGCTTCAGCACAGCATAACCAATCTCCATTCAAGGATTTGGAGGACACTATTAAGAATGGTTCTGCACTCATAGGGAGCCCCGAAACGGTCATTGATAAAATTCTGAATTACTATGCGGCCTTTGGGCATCAAGTGGTTAGTATCAGTGTGGATGGGCTAACTGAAGCAGAACAGCGTGAACAAGTTGAACGATTTGCGACTGAAGTAGCGCCTGTCCTGCGCCGAGAGCTTCCAAGTTCGGTTTGGAGCAGCGAGCCTTCGCCGCAAAGCCATGCCGCAATCACGGTATCAGCAGGTTAGGCCAATGAGGCCCGAAAAAGGTTAATATTTTACCCGAAAAAGTAAATTCATGAACTAGACGATAAACACCTTATTCATTATAGTGGGTTTAAAGATAACAAACCCAAATGAGGTGTTCACTTGAATAGTCGATTATTATTGGAAGCGCTGCAAGCTGCGGAGACGGATCATGCTTCCCTTTTTGAAGAAGTCAGAACTCGATCTGTGGATATTCGCTCTGGTATGGATAATCCGCTGCTTGCTGCACACCGGATAGAAATCCGGCAGTTAGTTGACCAATTTCTCACGAAGCCCATCGAGGCGCTGCCCTTCAGCGCATTTCGATTATTTCAAGTAAATGGTTCGAGAAAAGAGTTCGAGAAGCTGTACTTCGATCGTCGACGCCGGCTTGCTGCTTTTGCAATCGCTGCTTTAACGGAAGATGATGCTGCATTCATTCCTGCACTCGAGGACATCATCTGGGCCATATGCGAAGAATACACATGGTGTTTGCCTGCACACTTGAATGTTCATGATTCCGAAGCAGCAGATGAGGCGCCAAGACATGTAGATTTGTTCGCTTCCGAGACGGCACATGCGTTGAGCGAGATTTGTCATTTGTTCAAGGATCGACTTGATCCACAGATTGTTAAACGTGCACGCCACGAGGTCATGCGAAGAGTACTGCAACCTTATATGCTGCTCAAGAAAGTGTTTGGTTGGGAGACAGCAACGAACAACTGGTCGGCAGTATGCGCAGGAAGCATCGGAATGGCTGCTATTTATTTGATTCAGGATTCGAGAATCCTGATGCCTGTCTTAAGTCGCGTTTTTGAAGCGATGGAGTGCTTCCTTGAAGGGTTCACCGAAGAGGGGGCGTGTCTCGAAGGTCTCGGTTACTGGTACTATGGTTTCGGTTATTACGTATATTTTGCCGAGCTGCTGAAGCAGCGTACAGGTGGACAGGTCGATCTTCTTCTGGATGAAAAGAAAGCCCAGCGTATTGCTGAGTTCCCTCAATTCTGTTTTCTACAGGAGAATCATGTGGCGAATTTCTCCGATTGCTCGCGTACGAGCGGCATTCAGACCGGCTTATTCAGCCGTCTATGCCAAAGGATTGAACAACTCCGTACGCCGTCACTGTCGCATCGCTCGAATTCAATTGATCACTGCGGCCGCTTCGCTACGGCACTTCGGGATCTGGCTTGGACGGACTATTCGCTCCTGGAAAAAAGGGAAGGGCTTCCGCTTCGCTCAGAATTCCTTCAAGAAGCCGAATGGATGGTTAGCCGGTGTCAGGTGGGCGGTAAACTCATCAGCTTTGCGGCCAAAGGCGGACATAATGCGGAACCGCATAATCATAATGACATCGGACATTTCGTCTGGGTAGTGGACGGCGTCAGGTGGTTCGAGGATCTTGGTGCCGGTTTATATACAAGACAATATTTTGGCGACGAACGTTATTCGATTCTTTGCAACAGCTCAGCTGGGCATAGTGTTCCCATCATCAATAGCTGCTTTCAAAGTGAAGGAGAGCAGTATCGCTCTAAGGTAGTGGAAGTGAGTATTCAGAATGGAAGAGATCTATTCCTGATGGATCTGCGGCAAGCTTATGACGTACCGCATCTGCACAAGTTGGAGCGATTGTTCGATTTGGATAAGCTGCAAGGCAAATTAACGATAACGGACAGATATGAATTCACGGAATCTCCAACATCGATTACAGAGCGTTTCATTACCCTTTATCCGCCAGAAGTTGGTAAGGAAGGGGAAATCATTTTAAGCGCAAGTGAAGGTCGGAAGCTTCGTCTTGTATATGAAGCCCACCAGTTGAATGCAGCGATTCAGACTGCTGAACATTTGGATCATTCTGGGAATGCCGAGACTGTGTATCTCATTGATCTGCAGAGTCTGGATTCGGCCAGACAGCAGGTCATATCTGTGACGCTTGCGCCTATGTATGAATAAGGCATTCCAGATGATGTGATGGTAATGTCACATATATTGACATAAAACAACATTTTTTATATAATCGAACCATCACAAAGACGTGATCACGTGGAAAATCTAACATTGTTTTCTTTTATGTTCTAGTCGGCAACGAAGCCTATCCGTTACAGTTTCTGTAATGGGGTAGGCTTTTTTATGTGTAAAAAGGAGGAATCACTTTGTTCAAACTATTTCATTCATCATCGTATGAAAAGGTTCATGGGGATTTATTAAAAATGGCTACAGGTGATTTCAGTATGAGCTGTGCCCCTGTTGTTGGTGAGAAATCATTAATCAGTACGTTGAAAAAAACAATTCGCAGTTTGAAATCTCTCATCCGAATCGTCGATAAATCGTCGAGTGAACTTTATCATAAGATGGAGGATGCGAGCGAGAGATCAACTCTGATTACTGTGCAGGTAGAAGAAATTACGGCTACAATGCGGGAAATGGCTGAAGGTATGCAGGATACCTCCGAACATGCCCAGTTCATATCAGATCAAATCCATCCTATCCACATCTTCCTTGAAGGAGTTAAAGATAGCAACAGTGCCATCGTCCAATCATCAACTCAATTTTTGGGAGAAGTAAGCTCCGGCAGAGTTGAAATGAGTATAGCGATGGAACAAATGCAGTTAATCTCCAAGGGTAGCACGCAAATCTATGTGAAAATGGATGAATTGAATAAAGCTCTTGAGAAGATCGCAGACATGACCATTTTAATCGAACATATCTCGAAACAAACCCAATTGTTAGCTTTAAATGCGAATATTGAAGCGGCGCGTGCAGGAGAACAGGGAAAGGGATTTGCAGTCGTTGCGCAAGAGATTTCGAGAATGGCCATTCAGACGAAGCAGGAAACGGTTAACATACAGGAACTTATCCAAACGGTTACTTCTAGTGCAGATGGATTGCGGGGTTCGATTCACCAGATGCAGGACACGGTTGGTACAGGAGCACATACATTGCAAGGAGCCGTTAGTAAGTATGAAAGGATGGAGACGTTTCTTGGTCAACTTTTGGGGGACATGCAGGAAGTAGATGGTCGCTTAGAAGGTGTTGCCAGCAATACATTGTCTATTGCAAATTCGATTAATCAAACGTCAGCAATGATTCAACAAGTAGCGGCTGGGAGCGAAGAAGTTTTGGCTGCTGCTGATGTTCAGCTTCAGAATATCTTGGGGATGAATGAAAGTATTCAAGAGGCAACAAGGAGCAGTCTTTCCTTACGCTCGGTAGTCTCGCAATTTAAATTGCCTTCACTCCAACACGCTCATGCCTTGCAGAAAGATTTGGATAAGTGGATGGAATGTGCGACGGGCATGCGAGCGATCATGGTTTCGTTGATTGAAGCCAGGAATCCTGAAAAAATAGCCGATTGGTACCAGAAAAAAGTGGCACAAGAGGTACTTTTACAAACATGTATGAAAGAGCTGGAAAGTAAGTTGAAAGAGGCGAGTGATCGAAAATACTTCTCCTCGTTATGCTCTGCGTGGGATGCTTTTGGCGTGATCAAGGATCAAAATGCAGCATGGATGCTGGAAGGGCAATATGATAAAGCGAAGCAAGCGCTGATTAGCCGCGGGCGAGAGAGTTTTAAGCAAGCAGTTGATGTAGCTACGGAATGGATGGAGCAAGTCCACAGTAAATGATTCATCTACTGATTAATCGGTTAATGAAGAGAAGTGCTTCACTTAATCTTATCAGGAGGTGTATGAACGTGAAAGATGACCCAAACGCTCAGAACACTTTTCAGGAAGTGGAAGAGGAACTCGTCGTAACGAAACAAGGGAACAGCTATGTGATTTCTTCCATTGCCGGTACAGTTGGGGAAATTACATATAAGCTTGTAGATGTGGATACCTGGGTTATAGATCATACGTTTGTTGATCCTCGTTTTCGCGGTCGTCATTTAGGGAGACAGCTGCTTGATTTTGTAGTGGATGAAGCTCGTGAAAAAGGTAGGAAAATCATTCCTTCATGCGCATTCGCTTTGCAAGAATTCACGCGCCATCAGGAGTATGCAGATGTATGGGCGAAGACGGATACGAAGTATTCGGATAGTTATAGTTCGAAAAGTACAAACCTATAGAAGAGTGACCGTCCAAAAAGTAGTCGAAGTTGTCTGAGAGTTAGGCAGTACACACAGAGTTTGCCGACCTGTGGCGCAATGATGAAAAGTATCGTTACAGCACTAAAATAATGATAGAGCTCCCTTGCAACAATGTAAAACATCGTTCCATCAACCTTTTATGAACAGTTATTCGTCTAAATTCCCTCGTAACGATATAAAACATCGTTGCAGCAATCGTAATGCTACATCAACTTGAATCTAATGATGAAATACATCATTGCAGCGAAAGTGGCTGTGCAAAAAATCGCCGAAGATGACTGTGAGATAGGCACGCGGTTCTTCAATTTCTTGCCGACGATAAATACGTGACTTGAGCATTACTTTGTCGATGGCACCAAAATTGAAGCCAATGTCAATCGGGATACCTTTGTTTGGGGTAAAGCGCCAAGAAGCATAAGGTAAAGCTGCAGGAGAAAGTGCGACCCAGTTTTCCGCCATCGAAGAAGCTGAAAACCAAGAAGAACGTGAGAAGGGTAGCCTGCTTCAAGGCTTACCCAAAGTAAGTCTGGAGGTTGGGTGACTTTCGCTTGCCCATAACTTACTGAAGAAAGCGGCTGTGGACGCCAAAAACAAAGGAGCTAAGCACATTCAAGCCTGAACTGCACCCCAATTGTTAGACACAGTCTAACAATTGGAGGTGCAGTTTTTTTGGCTAAATACTCAACCGAGGAGAAACTAGAAGCAGTCCTGGCTTATCTAGAAGGTA
>NZ_JCAUAS010000005.1:0-402277 GCF_059692075.1 Paenibacillus sp. J31P190
AACCATAAACGAATAAAGGCAAAACTAAAAGGCATGAGCCCGGTACAGTACCGAACTCATGCGCTAAAGGCAGTCTAACTATATACTGTCTAACTTTTGGGGGTCACTTCAAACCTGCGTGGCTCCGTTAATTTTGTTTCATAATTAAAAGCAATTGCCTTCTTCTGTTTCCCGATAGAGCCTCTGTTTCAAAATTGTTTGTAATAATGAATCTACACTTATGAAGTGTATGCATAAATATTCATACACCACAAATAGTGCATGCCCGTTCATTCACATCTTGTGGTGGAGCTTTTTCATATTTAACCTAATAACAAAAAAATCATGAGATCGCCAAAGATGATTCTCATGATTTTTACTTCTTCTTTTATAGGGTCAATCCGCCGTCAACGACAATGATCGATCCCGTCATATAGCTGGAGCTATCGGAGGCCAGAAAAGCGACCACCTCAGCCAGTTCCTTCGGCTCAGCATAGCGTCCAATTCGCATATTCGGGAACTCCTCCGGCACATATCCGCTTTCTTGAAGCTGCTTTGGAACGGAATCTGTCAAGGTTGTCGCGACTCCACCCGGACAGATTGCATTGATCCGTATCCCTTTTCGCACATATTCGATGGCGGCTGCTTTGGTTAATCCGGCCACCCCGTGCTTACTTGCTGTGTAGGCGGCTAGACTATGCTCCGCGCGTAGTGCGGTCGTCGAAGCCGTGTTGATAATATTGCCATACCCTTGTTTATCCATAACCTGAAGAGCGTACTTCATGCCAAGGAAAACCCCTTTCAGATTGACATCCAGCACCCGGCTGAATTCCTCTTCAGAGATATCCTGGAACCGGCCAAATTTCTGAAGCATACCGGCATTGTTGAATAGAACGTCGATTTTGCCATACGTCTTAACGGTCGTTTGCACATAGTTCTGAACGTCCGAGCTGCTCGATACATCCGCCTGCACGAAGATGCCTTCTCCGCCCATACGCTTGACAAGTTCAAGCGTCTCCAGTCCAGTGCTCTCGTTATAATCGACGACAACAACCTTAGCACCGCCTGCTGCAAGCTTCAAGCTGCTCGCCCGTCCGATCCCGCTACCAGCCCCGGTAACAATAACGACCTTGCCTTCAAGGTTGGGAGCAGCAGCCAGGTTCGGTACTTCACTTTTCGGTGCTGCTTCAGGAGACGGGTGGTCAAAGATGAGCTTCGACAAGTCGTCTTGCAACGATTGCAGTACTTCTGCCGGAATGTTTACTTGAGGTAATGCCGCCAGTTGATCCAAGGTGAAGGAAGAAGCCATTTTAAAGGTAGGTTCCTTGACAAACTCGGGCAAATGTCTGGTCAACACCGCTACCGCTTCTTCATGATTCAGAAGCTCCCCAATTTTGATATTCGCGTTGTACGTCATAATATCTTACCTCCTATATGATGATCTTTCTGCTAACGTTACATTTAGAACAAGACAGGAATCTCCTCTAGACCTCGTATAATCATCCCAGGACGCCATGCCAGGTTATCGCTTGTCGTCTTCAACCGCAGTTCTGGCATTCGTCGAAGCACCATGCCGATGGCGATTTCACCTTCCAATCGGGCCAGAGGCGCACCGAGGCAGTAATGAATCCCCTTTCCAAAGGCGATATGGTTATTCGCCTCTCGGGTGATGTCGAAGTTATCCGGCTCTGTGAATTGCTCACTGTCCCGATCTGCCGATGCGAAAGAAATAAACAACATCTCGCCCTTGCGAATCTGCTTGCCTCTCAGCTCTACATCCTCCGTCACCCATCGAATGTTACTAACCTCAGCAGGCCCGTTATAGCGAAGAATTTCTTCGATCGCAGAATGAATAAGCTCAGGTTGACTTTGCAGCCTTTCCTTCTGTTCCGGATGTTCCAGTAAAGCAAGTATGCCGTTCCCGATCAAATTCACCGTCGTTTCATGACCAGCAATGATAAGTACGAATACGAGTGCGTACAACTCATGCTCGGTTAGGACATCCCCTTCGTCCTCGACGCTGATCAGATCGCTTATTAAATCCTCCTGCAAATGGTTGCGTCTTTTTGCGATCAAGTCCTGCAAGTAATCAACGAATGCCATCATCACGGCATCGCTTTGCTCTTCAAATTGAGGATTGTTAAACCCTTCCATAATCACATTGGACCATTCGTGAAATTTATCCTGATCTTCGATCGGAACGCCCAGCATTTCGCAGATCACAATAATCGGAAGCGGGAATGCGAAATCTTCGATAAGATTCATTTCCCCCTTGTCCTGCACCTTATCGAGAAGTTCATTGCTGATCTCCTCGATACGCCCTCTGAGCCGTTCGATCATACGCGGCGTAAACGCCTTCTGAATCAGACGACGCAAGCGGCGATGATCCGAAGGATTCACACTCAGCAAGTTGCGGGAAATGATCTCCTTGTGCAGCGGACCAGATGGTCCATTGTTCTCGGCCATGTATGGAGGGTTCGTCACGAAACGCGAGTCATTCAAGACTTCCACAGCGTCGTCGTATCGAGTGATAATCCATGCATAGTGTCCGTTCGGCATGAGAAAACGGTACACCGGGTCTTGATCGCGAACTTCGCTGTAGGCAGGATACGGGTTGCGAATAAATGTTTCGTTCAGAAAATCGATTTTTGACATTGGTTCCCTCCGCTATACGATTTGGGTTAAATCCTTGAAGGTATTAATTGTTTCTAACCGCGTTGTTAAATTGCTCCAGAAGCATGCCAAGCGCTTCCTCTGTCATCGCTCCTCCAGAAAATGGCAACAGGGCACGCAACGGCATATAACGCATCATCGCCATCATCATTTCTGAAGAAACGGCGTCAGAAGGCTCTGCCGATTGAGAAAACATCCCTTGCAAATATTCCAGGATCGGGCGAGTCTTCGGATTCTCCATTATTTCACCAAGTGTTGTGTTGCGATGAAACGTCGGTACGAGCTCCGTCGTTGACTTTACGTTCAAGGTTGACCTAAGCAAGATATCGCGGGAAGAACTGCCGATCAAGACTTCATATTCGCTCGATTCAACATGCCAATCGTTCAGTTCGGTGTTGTAATAGGCGAAGCTTCGCTTATCAAGTGAGAACGAAACCTTTTTCTTTTCCCCTGGCTCAAGCGCAACCTTGACGAATCCTTTGAGTTCCTTTTCCGGACGAATCACGTTTGAAGTCGCGCAGCTGACGTACAGCTGAACAATTTCTTGCCCTGATCGGCTGCCCGTATTCTTCACATTCACACTTACGTGAACGGTATCTTGATCTGTAATATCACTCTTGTCCACTGTAAAGTCGGAATAAGCAAACGTGGTGTAGCTTAGTCCATAACCGAATGGGAAGAGCGGTTCGATATCCTTCGCTTCGTAGTACCGGTAACCGACTAATATCCCTTCGCGATATTCCACCCGGTCCCCTTCGCCAGGGAAGTAAGGGTGTGACGGGTTCTGCTTCAAGCTCTTCGGGAACGTCTCTGCCAGCTTGCCGCTCGGATTGGCGTCGCCAAACAATATATCAGCCACGGCTCCCCCGACAGCTTGCCCGCCCAAATACCCCTCTAGTACTGCCTTAACCTTCCCAAGCCAAGGCATGACAATCGGTGCGCCGTTGCTCAGCACCACAACAATGTTCGGTTGGACCGATGCGATTTTTTCGATCAGGTGCACCTGGTTTGCCGGCAAATTGAGGTGCGTCCGGTCATAGCCCTCCGATTCGTAGCGGTCAGGCAGACCGACGAACAAGACGGCAATGTCGCAATCCTCAGCCAACAATTTGGCCTCTTCAAGCTTAGCTTCGACGGTGTCGTCAATATCCAGCTCGTAGCCTTGTGCATAACGGATCTCTGCCCCGTTGCCGGACGATTTCTCGATTTCATCGCGAATGTTATCCACCTTCGTCGGGTTAATATGGGAGCTGCCGCCGCCCTGATAACGAACCTGTTCAGCCAGGGCACCGATAATCGCGATCTTGCCCGTTTTCGGCAGAGGAAGCAGGCTGTCGTCGTTTTTCAGCAACACCATCGTCTCCCGAGCGGTTTCTCGCGCCAACTGGTGATGCGCTTGCTTGTCATAGACTGCATTAGCTTTATTGTTATCGACGGCTTTGAAAATTACAGTTAGCAGACGCACAACCGCTCTGTCCAGCGCCTCAACGGACAATTGCCCACTCTTCACAGCCGCTACAATTTTCCCTTGACCGACACCATTGCTGGACGGCATTTCAAGCTCCATGCCAGCAGCTACACTGTCTGCCGCTTCATTCACGGCCCCCCAGTCGGAAACGACGAATCCTTCATGCCCCCACTCTTCCTTCAGAATGTGCGTTAGAAGTCTCTCATTCTCGGAGCAGTACGACCCGTTCAGTCGATTGTACGCCGACATGACTGTCCAAGGCTGCCCTTTTTTGACGGCAATTTCGAAGCCAGTCAGGTAAATTTCGCGCAGCGTGCGTTCATCCACGACCGCATCTGTTGTCATCCGGCGATGCTCCTGATTGTTAACAGCAAAATGCTTCAGCGATGTCCCTACGCCTTGGCTTTGCACGCCTCCGATATGAGCGGCTGCCAGTTCCCCCGTCAGATAGGGGTCTTCCGAGAAATATTCAAAGTTCCGGCCGCACAGCGGCGAACGTTTAATGTTCGCGCCCGGACCTAGCAAAATGGCAACGTTCTCCGCCTGACTTTCCTTGCCCAACGCCTCGCCGACGCGGTGGATGAGCTCCCGGTTCCAGGAGCTTGCCAATCCGGCTGCGGACGGGAAGCAGGTAGACGGAACGCTTTCGTTCAGCCCCAGATGATCCGCATTACCCGCCTGCTTGCGCAGGCCGTGCGGTCCGTCCGTCATCATAATGGATGGAATACCAAGGCGGTCAATCGCCTTCGTTGACCAAAAGGTAGCTCCGGAGCAAAGTCCGGCTTTCTCCTCCAGTGTCATAGCAGCTATCAATTCGTTGATGTTTCTTTCCATGTGGTTCTCTCCTCAGCTATTAATCTAGTCGACCTGAATTGCTTTGAGATCCTGATTCAATCGGTCAATAGCCTCAGCCGACAGCAGCCCCCCGCCGAATTCGATTACGGTACGCAGTGGAACACCCATTGCATCCTGCAATTGCGGACTATCTTCAAGAATAGGCAGCTCAGTCTGTATTAATTGTTTACATGCGGGATTTTTCCAAAGTACGCCCAGTTGAACGTCCACACTATATTCATGGACTTCTTCGTTCAACAACAGCTCTTGATTCGAAGCAAATTCACCGAATACATTCTTGATCCAAGCCGTGCACAAACCGAACCATTTGGCAGCATCTGTATCCGCCATTGACAGCAATCCGCCTGAAGTAACTGGCTTTGCGAGGGACAAGCCATGGACGCCGTTCCGGAATATATGCAGCTCGAACGGTACTTTCGCGCGATCCATAGCCGCCGCGAATGCCAACGCATTGTTAACAGGTACAAGCGTATCCGCGAACGTATGGAAGATAAACGCGGGCGGCGTGGAAGCATCGACCTCTTCATCCACGCCCGGTACAGGTACGGGGAAGATGGCGCTCATCGACGCCAAGATGCATGGATAACCGAGGATCATGGCATTCGGCCTTACTCTCCCCATTGTGCCTAATGCCGCGGCTAAATGTCCTCCAGCAGAGAACCCGCAGACTGCCACTTTCTCCGGATCGATCCCCCAATCGCGGCTGTGCTCCCGGATCAGCTCCAAAGCTTCTTCCGCATCGTGAAGCGGTTTCGGGAATGCGGCATGTTGATTGACGGAGTATCTTAGCACGAACGCTTGATATCCTTCCGCCAGGAAGGCCATTGCAACCGGTTCGGCTTCCCTGTCCGAACAACCCCGGTACGCACCTCCGGGAAGGATAAGAATGGCCGGCCGGATGTGGGTGTTCGGCATCTCTTGCGATGAATCCAAGAGATAAGCCGTTAATGTAACATTTTCATTGGTTAGCAGTTGGGTAAAAGTTCTCATCTACGTTTCCCTCGCAAACTTAATAAAATTTTATCCGATGGGCAATGCCATAAGCTGTTCATCCAATCGATCGAGCATATTCGTTTCCATCGGATAATAAGCAGAGAGATCTCGAAGCGTTGCATCTCCGATCGAAGCGCTAAGCGTATCTGGATTGAGCGACTCCATGCCCGGAGGAAGAACGCTTTGAATCACGGCACGAGCGCCTTCATGGCGAAGCAGCTCGATCAGCGGTGTCTTGGTGCTAAGCTGCTTGATATAACTCTTAGTTGGTGCATAGTAAATGATATAGCTGCCACTGGACAGTTCCAGCTGCGTTTCTTCACCTAGCTGAACGCCAGCGATCAAGCTCTCACTTACACTCTTGCCGTTAATCTCGATGGCTGTTAAGTCCGCATAAGGCAATCTAACGTTTGCTTCTGCATTGAACGGTATGACGAAATGAAATGTAAGATGCCCTTCATCACTAAATGTCCACTCGCTTTTATATAATCCTGCCGCCGACTCCACTTGAGCCTTTGCCCACTTTAAACGGAAATCCGGTTGAGGAGCTAGTTCCACACGACGGAAGCCCGGTGCATCTTCCGTCGGATTGATACCTGCAACGGAACGGTACATCCATTCCACAATCGCCCCGTATGCGTAATGGTTAAGCGAATTCATGCCCGTACTACTTATTTTGCCGTCCGGCATAATCGAATTCCAACGCTCCCATATCGTCGTTGCACCCATTTTCACGGCATAGAGCCAGCTCGGATAGTCATCGTTTAATAGCAACGTATAGGCTAGATCGTTACATCCGTATTCCGACAGTACTCGATTGAGGTAAGGGGTGCCGACGAAGCCGGTCTTCAAGTGATTCCGATCGATCTTGAGCCGCTTGCGAAGCCCATCAACCACTTTCGGTTTGTAAGCGTCCGGAACCAGATCCATGAATAAGGCCACCGCATAAGCCGTTTGCGTATCGAGAGCGAGCCGCCCGCTTTTCGTGAAAAATTCGACTTCAATAGCTGCTTTCACTTCATCCGATATACGCCCATAGTAGTCAGCCAGCTCGTCTTTCCCGAGCACTCTTGCCGCTTTCGCCGCCAATTGTGAGGAATAACGATAATAGGCCGAAGCGATAAAGTCCGTGTCGGTTCCGCCCATCGGAGAATCCGGATTACTTCCGTCAAGCGCCAACCAATCGCCGAAATGGAAGCCAGTCGTCCATAGTCTCCGTCCACCAGATTCTTCATCCGCACGGACAATAAAGTCGACCCAACTTTTCATACTCTCGAATTGCTGTTCCAGAATGGCTTTGTCCCCGTAATGGAGATATACGTTCCATGGAATAATCGTCGCCGCATCTGCCCAGGCGCTGGAGCCGCCTCCCTGCACATTAGCAGCTGGAACGACCATCGGAACCATGCCATTCCGATCCTCTTGTTCACGGCCCATATCGTATCCGTATTTGCTGAAGAAGGCATACGTGTCCATGTTGAAATTTGCCGTGCCGGAGAACACCTGTGCATCCCCCGTCCACCCCATTCTTTCATCCCGTTGCGGGCAGTCCGTCGGAATATCGAGGAAATTGCCTTTCTGTCCCCACAACGCATTTAGGAATAAACGGTTTACGAGTTCATTGCTCGTTTCAATGGTTCCGATCTCCTCCATATCGGAGTAAAGGACGCACCCGGTGAAGTCATCCAGATTCAGTTCGCCTGGCCAGCCTTCAACCTTCACATATCGGAAGCCATAGAACGTGAAATACGGTCGCACGAATGCTTCTGAGCCATCAGCTGTATATTGATATTCCGCCTTGGCAGTTCGCAGGTTCTCACGATAGAAGTTGCCATCTTGCAGCACTTCGCCATGTTGGAGACGGATGACGGTGCCTTTCGGAGCGTTGGTACGGAATCGCATCAAACCGACCATATTCTGCCCCATATCAAGTACGGTTTCACCTGCCGGAGTATGAATGACTTCGATCGGCTTACGTTCTTCTTTAATGACAACAGGCAAGCTAATCCGTGCTTCTAACCGGTCGTAACCGATCGCGCCTTCGCGGACAGCGAAGGTTTCCGATGATTCGAATGTCGCATCGTAAACTTCACCGTCATAAAGATTGCCGTCCATCACTTTGCTCTTGGTTGCCTTCCAGTCCGTATCAGATGAAATAACAACTTTCGATCCGTCAGAGTACGTTACAACGATTTCACATAGAAGGGCGAACTCGTTTCCGTACAACTCAGCCGAATGTCCGTCGAAGCCGAATCTTCCTTTATACAATCCGTTACCGAGACTGACTGCTACTTGGTTCTCGCCTTGCTGCAGCAATTCCGTCACATCATAAGTTTGATACTGCAGCCATTTCTGGTAAGCGTTAAAATGGGGAGCGAGGTACTCGTCACCGGCTTTCTCGCCATTGATTTCCATTTCATACAATCCCAGTCCGCAAACATATGCACGTGCAGACGTGATCGGCGCACTTAACTCAAACGATCTCGCAAGGACCGGATGAATGTCCTTGTCCATCTCTGGAACAATCCATTTGGCGACCCACGGTTCTTCTAGCTTCGCGGTCTCGAACCACGCGGTCTCGCTGACGGCATGATCACCGTTATCCGCCCACACTTCCACTCGCCAGTAATAACGGGTTCGCGGTTGCAGTGCAATCGATAGCTCAAACGCGATACTATCGATATCCTCTCTCTTGCCGCTGTCGTATAGAACGGTTGTAAATTTATCATCCAAGGCGACCTGGTAACGAGCGGCAGTCTGTTTCTTTGCGTCCGTCTCCGTCACGACATAGGATAAACGCGGCTTGTCGAGCGCGAATCCTAGCGGATTTACGATACGGTTGGTTTTCAATCGAGTGATTCTCATAGTCATATTCCTCTCTTTGCAGTTCATATTTCTTAACTAAAGATAACAAAACCTCATTCTGAAAAACTATGTGAAATCACGCCATTTTCATAACGCTCCCAAGCGATTGTGAAGCTGCCGAAACGCTGCAGGCGTCGTACCGAAATGCTCCTTAAACAACCTGTAGAAATAATTCATATCATAGATGCCGACCTTTTCAGCGACAGCCTGAACGCTCCAATCGGTATATTGAAGCATTCCGCAGCTGTGGAGCATTCGAATTTCTTGCAGCATTCGTACATAGGATCGTCCGGTAAGGGATTTAAACAAGCGTTGAAAATTCCGGGTACTCATGGACACGAACCGACTGATTTCCGGTATAGGAAGCGGGTTCACGAATCGAAATCCCATATGTTGGACTGCTTGGTGAATCGGAACCTCATTACTTTCAACACAATTCAAATCCGTCTTCTGCGGTTTGGTTTGAAGCATTACCATCAGCTTCTTCCATAACGTCAAAAGCCCAATGGGAGCTTCTATTTGCTTCTGTTGTTCTGTAAGCATACAATCCAGAAGCTGCTTGAATTCGTCACCTGTCTCGCGGTATACCCGCCAATGCTTAATCTGACACAACTCCGCTGCGTCCAGCATATCGGGATAAAATAAGCAATTGATGAGCTTTAGCGGTCGTTCACCTGTTAACTCCTTCGGCTGGAATACGTGAGATACGTAGGCCGGAATGAGAAACAAGTCGCCTTTGGTCACGCTCAGGGTACTTTCACCGATATAGTGCAGTCCCTCTCCCTCTGTAACATAAGCGACTTCGATACAATCATGCTGATGTCTCATCAGATAAGGTGCCTCTTCAGTCAATGCCGTATGGAAAGGTACATTGTCCTTGATGAAAAAGCTTCCTGGAAATATTGTATAATCCATCCTAACTGCATCTCCTTTCATCAGCAAACGTAATCACATTAACCTATGATGTCTTTTCTACGCTCTAACTCGTCCAAGATGTACGTGTATTGTTTTTCCAGCGAGTAAAAGAACAGCAGAACGGCAATACATGCATAAATGACTAGCGGAATATAAATATTAAAAATAATGATCATCTGCTTGACGGACTCCATCTGAACCGTTGCCCCTTCCTGGTAATGACCCCAGGCCAGCAGCCAACCGATTAAGGCAGTCCCGAATGCAGTGCCGATTTTGCCAAAGAAGCCGCTAACGCTATTTGTTAGTCCGACGATGCGCTGTCCATGCTTCCATTCTCCGTATTCGATCGTATCCGCCATGAGCGGCGAGAGTACAATCATCAGCGGAATCATCCCGAACGCTTGGATCAAGGAACCAATTAGACCGAGTGCAACACTCGCCGGATCGATAAGACGAAGGAGCAAACCGAGCACCCCGATAATGAGCCCAAGGATTGCCGTATTCCGCCTGCCGATTCGCTTGATAGCCGGTCCAGAGAGCAAGAAGACGACGATGACGGGAATAAGACCGATGCCGCCCATGATGCTGACCAGATTGACATCGCCCCAGATATATTTGGCATAATACATTCCGGCAGTGCCAGACAGAGCAAATAAAATGTTGGCTAACATGCCGGCAGCAGCGATGATAAGCCAGAATTTGTTCGTGAACAACAATCGGGTCCCTGCCCATAAGGACAACGACTTCTTGACCTCGCCCATCTCTTTCAGTTGTTGCGTATTGTACTTCTCTTTCGTCGCACGGAAGGTAATATAAATACCGATGGAGGCAACTGCTCCGAATATCGCAGCGAGCAGCATCCAATCCTGCTTTTCGCCTCCCATCGCATTCACCATCGGAATGAATCCAATTGCCACAACCATCCCTGCCAAATATCCGAATCCCGAACGATAGATGCCCATGAGAGATCGATCTGCCGGGCTTCTTGTCGTTAATACCATCAGACTCACATAAGGAATGGAAAGGGGTGTATATACGCCTATAAAGAACAAGATATTGGTTGCAACCGCGTAGGCAATCTTCACTCCGGGATCCGCATTAGGTACCGAGAACAGAAGTAAAATCGATACAAACATTGGAATGACCATCCACAGCAGCCATGGGCGCGCCTGCCCATGTTTGGATCGGGTCCGGTCCACGAGCACGCCCATCCCGACATCGGCCACGGCGTCCAGCGCTTTGGTCAACAGCATGATCGTCCCGACCAACCCTGCAGAAACCCCGGCGATATCCGTATAGTAGTATGTGATCATCCCGAGCAAGCCGGTTGAGATATTAAGGGAGAATTGCCCCATCCCATCTCCCATCAATGTCTTATTTGATAGTTCTCTGTCCATACATTATTCCTCCTAAGTCAGTCACCCAAATCTGTATAAGCCAAGTTTAAAGGACAAATCAATGTGATTAAATAACTATATACAAAGGTAGGATAGTTGAATCTTAACCTAAGAAAGAATCTCCAATTTCCCCCTCGCTCCAAAGAATGACAAAAAGCCGCGTTTTCACGCGACTTTTGTGTGCTGCATTATGGCTGAAGGACTACATCAAATGATGCAGAGCTTCCGCTTGGGGCAAGCACCTTCACTCTGAAGCTTGTAATCTGCGTACCGCCATAAGAAGTGTAAGTAATAAAACCACGTTTGGGATCAATAGTTACGGAATCGGCCGTACCGCTTGCAGATGGCCCATAATTAATTTTATCAATATAGAACATTAGATTTAACAATTCGTTGCCATCATGACTAGAGGTAAGAGCAGTTGGGTCTTGGACCAGCCAATTATCGGTAGGATTCAATTCATCATCAAAAGTTCCGGGTGCATGATAAGCTACAATGGAGTCAAAAAATTGATCCGAAACCATTATTTTATTGGCCAACTTCTCATCCCATAGGTAGAGTCCTGCAGCAAGATCTGTTTTGGATACATTCATTGCTCTAGATTTATCAAGCGCAATGGATGTTATCGAAGGAACTTCATTTTTCACATTGATATCAAAGCTTGCTATTTTATCCTCACCCTTCCCGTCTTTATAAACAACAAGAATGGTGGCCTTTCCTTCTTTGAGTCCTAATACGTACCAATGACCGTTACTTCCTTTCACCGCTTGCGCTACGGATGAATTACTCGATGCTGCAGAGTGAACGGTGTAAATATTACCGGATACGAACTCGCTGCCTTTCATTGGAATCATATTGATTTCTTTCGCAAATTTTTCGTATTTGTTTATCAAATAAGTCGCATCTGTGACTGTCTCTCCCCAATAGTCTCTAACAGCAACCACCGTCGACAAATAGTTGAATGGCAAGAGTACCGGTGCTTCAAATATTGATTTACCCATCGAATCCGTAGAGAGTTTAGGATCAAAGGTTTGTACATTTGTTGTTAAAGAATTTATCTCCTGATTGCTTACCTTCGTAAACAAAGTCGCTTTGAATGCAAATTCAGATTCACCCGCGTTACCCGTGTAGAATCTGAACGTCTTGTCAAACATCGTATTGATGTCAAAATCTTGATAAACAGCATTCGCAACAGTACCAATAGGTCCAGATGCGTCACCCATACCATTAGGATATGCTTGGAATACATACTTATAATTTGTATAAAGCGGATTCACTGACAAGTCTTTTTCTTTACTTCCCATAAAAGCGCCGAATGCATTGCCGCTGCTATGTTTGAAAGTCATCCGCACATAGTATTGATTAGCATCATCATATTTCATTTCTTGACCGTACTGATCATAAACCTTAATTCTGAATTCGTTGCCCCAGAAGGGCATTTGGTACTTGCTCGGAGCCGTAGAAAATTTTAAATAATCGGCTTTGCGGGCATTGCCGGTATTCATTTGGAACTGAGCTTTCACTTCTGGATTGTCTTTCAAGAATACAGTTATGACCGCTGAACCTTTTGCATCAACCGACTTCAATGCGATTTTACCTTTATTTTTCCCGCTAGTTGAAATAAAGTTCTTCGCTTTCGATGGATCGGTCTCAAGCGTTACTACTCCATTGCTAACGATAAGTAGTTTATCTGCTTTATCCACGATTTGATCTGGTGTCAGCTTAGTCCCTTGTGCATCATTAATCTCAAGGGGGATATACATTTTCGCATCGACCGAGTCGTCTTCATGCACTTTGTCGCCTTGTGCAAGTTCAAATGCATAATTGCTGAACTGTATAGCCGACGGAACCCCAGTTGTCCGGATATGGACGGACTTTGTTATAGTTTGACCTGAACCATTAGCATATAATGCAACCGTAATGTCTTTTTCTTTGTCACCAACGGAGGTTAGTTTAATATCAGGTGCTTCATCTCCGATCAATGTGTCGATGAAGGCATTTGAACCGTCTCCTCTTTGCAGATCCGGATCTAATGGCACCACGGAGACCCATTGATTTAGTAAGGCTTTGTCCATAACGCGGAGACCGTATTGATCATAGGCTTTTAAATCCAGATAAGCGGATGATTGAGAGGGCAAATACTCCATTTTAGCGTTCGAGTCGTTTTTTAAATCTCCGACTTCAATTTTAGTTACCATGGGTTGAATACCGACTTGATATGTTTTTGTTAGCGTAATTCCGCTATCCATATCTCTGATAATAACCGAAATGACGTCATTTGTTTTTACACCGGCATTTTCAATGATATTTATGGCTTGTTCACCCGGTATTGGAGTAAATGAAGCATTCATAACCATGATGTCCAGATTGTTGGCAGTTTTTGAAGATGGGGTACCATATTGATTAAGTGCTTTGAAATCAAGACGCAGCTTTTGGCCCGAGGACAGAAGCGGTAAATGTTCATCTGCTGTTACGAATTCTAGCTTTGTGATTTTTTCTTTTGTTGTCGTGATTTGAGCCGTACTATTCTTACTGTCAACCTGATAAGCTCCGCCTAGGCTAACTTTCCACGTATCGTCTTCAAATTTCTTATCAGATACGAGTGTTGCAGTTGTTTTATCCTCGCTCCAACTCGTTTTAAAGCCCGTGCTTGCCTCTACCCCATTCTTATAAACGGATAATGTTACAGCGCTCGTATCCGCTACTGGCTGATTCAATTGAACAGAAAGAGCGTTGGCGTCGGTAGCCATTAAGGAAGAAATCGCATAGGCCTTCTTATAATGCTTGGTTTCATAAGAAGCAATGACCAGGTCCTTGCGGGTCACCGCCAAACTGCCCCCGAATGAGCCGTCTCCGTCCACAGTCAGCAGCTTCTCCTTTATAGCCAACTCCACATATCCTTTGGCCCAATCAGACACCGTCTTGTCCTCCACACCTATTGCAATCTTTGCTTCT
This sequence comes from Paenibacillus sp. J31P190, assembly GCF_059692075.1. Classification (NCBI taxonomy): domain Bacteria; kingdom Bacillati; phylum Bacillota; class Bacilli; order Caryophanales; family Paenibacillaceae; genus Paenibacillus; species Paenibacillus sp. J31P190. The sequence continues at coordinate 14,101 of NZ_JCAUAS010000005.1, forward strand.
GCTTCCTTACCAAGTGCACGAATTAAGAATGCCGCGAGCTGCTCTTTCGTTACCTTTCCTGCAGGGTTGTACGTTTCTGGCGTATCTCCGGTGGTTATTCCGGCTTTTGTGATCGTTTCAATGAAAGGTAAGGCATATCCATTGGCAGGATCATCAGCTAACACATCTTTATAACTGGAAGCTTTCAGCGACGAATCTACTGGTAAATTGAAAATTAGTGCAGCTGCTTTGGCAAATTGAGCTCTGTTCATAAACTCGTTAATACCAAAACGATCGTCATTTATACCATCGAACACGCCTGATGAAATCATTTCTGAAAATTTAGCTTTCGTTTGAACATCAAGGTCGCGAAGATCGCTGAATTGTTCGGATGATTTTACCTGTTCTGCCCCCATTACAGGCGATACAGAGCAAGCAGATAATATCATGGAAACTGCTAGTATACTGGATACTTCTTTAAATGTACGTACTTTTGCCATTGTTCACCCTCCATTGTCGACTCTTACCCCCAAAAAATCAAAACCAGAATAAATCTATTTAATTACGATCATCACCCCGCATTTAAAGCGCTTACAAGTCGCATTTTGATTATATGTTGGATTTGTATGGCATCGAAATAGCTCATAACAAAGATTGAATAGCTATTTCTTAACATCTGCCTGCGTTTAAGGGAAAATAAACAAAGGCGCTCAGTGGCAGCCTCTATTAAGAAATCCACACGAGACAAAGCTTTGAGATCGCTCCCAGAAGATCAAAAATCAATTGATATTGGCAGGATTAAACATATCCACCATTCCCTTATTCGGCTAATGTAATTGTGAATACCAATCCAATTGTAAAGGAGACAAGAACAATGTTTGAACATCATAGGCGCTCACTAGATAGACTTGTCGAGATACTTAAAACGGATGCATCCATTCAAGCGGTGATTACAGCTGGTTCTATCGCACAGGGCAAAGCAAAGGAAACTTCGGATGTTGATGTCTACCTGCTTGTAACAGACGAATCCTATGACGAACGAAAAAATGATAATCTGCTCTCGTACAGCAACCACGAAGTATGCGATTATGAAGGCGGATACATCGACGGAAAGATTATCAATCGACGTTTTTTGGAGTTGGCCGCTGAGCGAGGAAGCGAGCCAACCCGCGCTTCGTTTATTGGGTCTAAAGCGATTTATTCCAAAATTCCGAATTTGGATGCGCTCCTTTCGCAAATTCCCGTTTATCCTGAGAAAAACAGAGAAAAAAATCTGACGGTTTTTTTTTGCACAAGTGTATCTGTACGCCTTCTATTTCGCAGGGGAAGCCGTCAAGAAGAACAACCCTTATCTACTGTCACACTCGGTCAGTAACTTGGTGTTATTTAGCGGGCGGATTATTTTGGCGCACAACCGCATCCTTTTCCCATGTCATAAGTCAATGATGGCCGCCATTGAAAACGCCACTGAGAAGCCGGACCGTTTCATTGAGCAGGCAAATGATCTCGTGGAGAGTCCGACGTTTGAAAAATGCATGGACTTTGCAAAGATGATGCTAGGTTTCCGAATGCCAGAAATTTCATTTGAACAAGCCGTCAGCCTTTTTGTCGAGAATAATGAATGGAATTGGATGGACCATACCCCGCCTTTACAGGACAGATAATAATACTCAACGGCGCAGACCTGAAATCAACATGAGAAGCCGTTTCGGCTAACCAGTAGGAGGAATATCTTATGTTAAGCATTACTCGCATTCAATGCGAATATTTAACGAATCCGATCGGCCTCGATAAGAAGACGCCGGTGTTCGGCTGGCAAATATCTTCGGATAGGCGCAACACGTTCCAGTATTCTTATCGGATCATCGTTCGTCAAGAAGATCGTGTCGTATGGGATAGCGGCCGGGTCGAATCCCGACGAACGTACGCCATTGCGTACGATGGCGATCCTTTGGTTTCTCGAACGGAATACCATTATCGAATCCAGATATGGGACGACACCGATCAACATGCCGAAAGCGAAGTGAATACGTTCGAAACGGCTTTGTTTAACGAAGCCGATTGGACGGCATCCTTCGTAGAACCCGAGCCTTTGAGCGTATTGGAACATAACCCGTATACGACCGCGGAGCGGATTTGGCATGAATTCGTCGGCAAGATGATGAGGGGCGAGCAACCGGAATACGTCGATTTGGATGCGGTCATGGCAAGTCTCCCGTTGCAGCCCTATCATCCGGCCGTCATGATTCGCAAAGCATTCGGCGTTTCCAAGAAAATCAAAAAAGCCAGAATCTATATGACGGCCCATGGCGTTTATGATATCCAAATCAACGGAAAGTCGATCACCGATGCGCTTTTGGCTCCGGAATTTACTTCCTACGATAAGCTTCTGAAGTATCAAACCTACGATGTAACGGATCATCTGCTCGAAGGAGAAAATGCGTTGGGCATCACCATAGCGGATGGCTGGTACAAAAGCAAGTTAGCGACTGGGCGCGGCAACGATTATGGGGATACGCTCGGATTGCTGCTACAATTAGAAATCATTTATGAGGACGAGACCGTGGAAACGATCAATTCCGACGAAACTTTCCGATTCAGTTACGATGGACCGTACCGTTATGCGGATTTATTTAGCGGCGTTAAATACGATGCCAGAATGGAAAAGAACGGCTTTTCCGCTGCAGGCTTCGATGATTCGATGTGGGGCAACGTACGGGCGGTGGATTTCGATAAGAAACGGTTATTCGCGCAGTCGCATCCGCCTATTCGAGCCGTTGCCGTGCTTGATGCGGAACGCATTATAACAACGCCCGCTGGAGACACGGTCATCGACTTCGGTCAGAATATCGCTGGATATGTTCGGGCACGAATGACCGGTTACGAAGGAATGGAAGTCACGTTCGAACACGGCGAAACGTTGGATGAGAACGGCAACTTTTTCTATCCTTTCCTGAATGAACATCGCAATCAAACGGATATTTATATTTGTCATGGAAAGGGTCCGGAAGTGTTCGAACCGAAATTCACTTACCATGGTTTCCGATACGTACGAGTCAAGGGATATGAAGGAGAGCCAACGCTCGATCAATTTAAAGCTGTCGCGATCAGTTCGGATAATACCATCGCGGGCGACTTTCAATGCTCGAACGAACAACTCAATCAGCTTCAGTCGAACATTGTTTGGAGTCAACGCTCGAACATGATCGGCATCCCGACCGATTGTCCGACAAGGGAAAAAGCGGGTTGGACCGGGGATGTCGTCATATATGCGAAGACGGCGCTCTATAACCAGAACCTCATCGGCTTCTTCGAACCTTGGATTCGAAATCTCAAAGCGGACCAACTGGAAGACGGACAAGTACTCAATATCGTTCCGAAGCTTAGAAGCTATATGCATATGCACTTTTCAGGATCGATCGGTTGGGGCGACATCATCGTGACGTTACCATGGCATTTGTATCAATGCTATGGCGATATCCGAGTGTTATCGGAGCATTTCGATGCCATGGAGAAGTGGCTCAAGCATTTAGAGAAGACCGCCTCGGAACTTCCGCCGGAAGTTGCGTCACTGGAAGGCAGGCGGTTAGAAAATCAACGTTATCTGATCAACACCGGATTTCATCTCGGAGATTGGTTAGTCCCCAGCATCGTCAACGAAGCAGGATTCGCGGATGGCCCGATGTCTGCGTATTTAACCAAGGATTTAGTCAGTACTTCGCTTTATGCGAACTCTACAGATATTTTCAGCCAAATCTGCCGGACGCTTGGGTATGCAGATAAAGCGAACGAATATCAAAGCTTGAACGAAAGAATTCGTCAAGCTTATGAAGAGGAATACGTTGCGGAAGATGGAAGCTTGAAAAATCCGTTGCAAGGAAGCTACGTGCTGGCCTTGCAGATGCGCATGGTGTCGGATGCCAAGAAGCCGCTCTTGGCGGCCAAACTCGTTGAGTTAATCCGTTCAAACGGCAATCGACTGGATACCGGCTTCATGTCGGTTCCTTACCTATTGGACGTCTTGTATGACAACGGATTCAGAGACGTCGTCTATGAACTGCTGTACCAAAATCAATATCCGTCGTGGCTATATGAAATCAAGAACGGGGCGACGACCATGTGGGAATCGTGGGACGCGATCCGGCAGGACGGTAAGGCGGGAAGTTGTTCGTTTAATCATTATGCCTTCGGCTGCGTCGGCGACTTCATCTACCGGAGAATGCTCGGCATTCAACAAGAAGGCATCGCATACGATCACATCGTGATCAACCCCGACTTTTCGTGCGGACTCGACTACGCAAGCGGTTCATACGACAGTGTACATGGCCCGATTCGAGTGGATTGGAAACAAGACGAAGAGAAAAGAGAGGTCAAACTTCGTATTCCAGCCAACTCAACTGCAACACTGCTGCTCGATGACGAGGAGCCTATACAACTTGGTAACGGTGAATATGAATGGACAAGAGTTCGGATCGAAAAAAAACAAAGTAAAATTAACAACGGATAAATGAAGGAGATTCTATGATTCGAAAATCTTTTAATGCTAACTGGATGTTTGGCCCGAAAATGGGCGCAATGGACGTATGGTCGGTCGCTCAAAAGCAAAAGCAGATCACGTTGCCGCATGATGCCCTCATCGAGAACGTGAGGCTTAAAGAAGGCGGCAATCGCGACATCGGGTATTATCCCGAGGGCAAATATGAATATAAGAAGACGTTTTTCGTTCCTGCCGAATATCGGAATAAGCGGGTCACGATCGAGTTCGAAGGCGTGTATAACCAAGCAATGGTCTATATCAACGGCGATTTTGCATGCCAGCGTCCTTTCGGTTACAGCCAGTTTTACGTGAAGGCGGACCGTTTTCTGCAATACGGCGAGGAAAATGAAATCAAGGTTATCGCCGTGAATCAGAAAGATTCACGCTGGTACTCGGGTGCGGGGATCTATCGCAATACGAAGCTGATCGTTAGCGATCTGGTGCATATCGCCATGGACGGCGTCAAGATTACGACACCTGATATTAATCAGGAGCATGCGCTAGTAAGTGTGGCGACAGTAATTGAAAATGAAAGTTTAGGTACTGTGACTTCATATGTGCTGACTGAACTCATTGATACCGATGGCACTATCGTTGCAAAGGACCGGGCGCCAATCACGACATTCGCTGGAGAGTCAGCAACACTTCGACAGCGCTTGCTTGTGAAGGCACCGAAGCTTTGGAATGTGGAGCAGCCGAATCTATACACATGCAGAACGACGTTAACAGCGAGCGAGGGGCAACTAGACGAAGAAACATCGACCTTCGGCATTCGTTCACTTACGTTAGATACCGAGAGAGGACTATGTATCAACGGAGAAACTGTTAAACTTCGGGGTGCTTGCATCCATCACGACAATGGCATAATCGGTGCAGCGACAATTGAAAGAGCAGAAGAACGGCGGATAGAGATTCTTAAGCAAGCAGGATTCAACGCTCTGCGCAGTGCACATAATCCGATTAGTAAAGCATTGCTTGATGCGTGCGACCGTCTCGGCATGCTCGTCATGGACGAGAGCTTCGACATGTGGACAGTTTCCAAGACCGACAATGATTATGCAATGAACTTTCCTTCTTGGTGGGAGAGAGATATCGAGGCCATGGTGGACAAGGATTATAACCACCCTTGCGTTATCCTGTATTCGATTGGCAATGAGATTACGGAGACCGGCCGCCTGATTGGTTCCATGTGGGGACGTAAGATCGCGGAGAAAATCCGTTCCATCGATAATTCCCGGTTTATCACGAATTCCATTAACCTTGTGCTTTCCGTCATGGATGATTTGGTGAAGCATTATACATCTAGCATGCAGGGTGGTGGCCAAATCGAAAACACTGGCATTAACAACGTGATGAACAACATGGGAGAAGCAATGGCAGCGGTCGTCGTCAGCGAGTTGTGTACCGAGAAAACAACTGAGTCGTTCTCCTGCGTTGACGTCGCCGGATATAATTACGCAGATGCCCGTTACATCATGGACAAAGAACTGTTTCCGAACAGGATCATTGTCGGTAGCGAGACCTTCCCGAGTAAAATTGACAAGAATTGGGGACTCGTGAAAGAGAACGTCCACGTGATCGGCGACTTTACCTGGACGGGCTGGGACTATTTGGGTGAAGCGGGTATTGGAAGAGTTCTTTATGACGATAAGGAAGCGGGATTTATCGTCCAAGCCCCATATCCTTGGCTCACAGCTTGGTGCGGTGACATTGACATTATCGGTAACCGGCGGCCAGTTTCGTATTACCGAGAGATCGTTTTCGGGCTTCGGATGGAGCCCTACATCGCTGTTCAACGGCCTGAGCATTACTCCAAGAAAGCCAATCTGTCGACATGGAGCTGGAGCGATTCAGTCTCCAGCTGGTCTTGGAACGGTAACGAAGGCAAACCGGTCAAGGTAGAAATATATGCCGATGCTGAAGAAGTCGAACTTCTTGTTAATGGCCGATCGGTCGGTAAAGCTCCAGCAGGCGAAGTGAATCGGTTCAAAGCGGAGTTCGACACAGTTTACGAGGCGGGAGAATTAACCGCGGTGGCGTATAGTGGCGGGCAAGAGACCGGTCGAATGACGCTTCACTCGGCAAGCGGCAACGTGATCCTCAAGGCTGAAGCGGACCGGTCGGAGATTGAGGCATCAGATCGTGATTTATCGTTCGTGATGATCAGTTTGGTCGACAAGGAAGGAAATCTCTATAACACTGCTGACCGTAAGGTGTTGGTCAAGGTTGAGGGCACGGGTATACTTCAGGGCTTTGGTAGCGCCGATCCTGCATCTGAGGAGAATTTCTTCAACGATGAGAGAACTACCTTTGACGGCAAGGTTTTGGCGGTTGTTCGACCAACGGACGCCGGCACGATCACCGTAACAGTCGCTACTGAAGGTTGCTCACAGAAGACCATTCAAATCCATGCACGTTAGTTGAAGATGAAGAAACAAGCAAAGGAGGCTATCCCCATCTCTGGTGATAGCCTCCTCGCTTTGTCTGTGTTCGTTACTAGTTTACGATCTCCAGGTCGAGATGCCGTGCCAATATTTCTATTTTTCAATGGAAATGAGTCATATTCTTTTTGGTCTTAGTTTGAGAAGTAATCTTGATTTTTCCTATAAACAGGCAGATGACAAGACCGATCACAATAAAACCAAGAGACCAAAGAAATACCGATTGAAGGGAATCAACAAGTGCTATTTTCATGATAGGAACTACTTCTTCGTGGATTACTTTAGGCATTTTGTTGATGCTACCCGGACTTAATAAGGCCGAAAATAGCTGCTGCGGATCACGATTCACTTGAGTTATAATTCCATCAATCTCTGGTCCTTTCTCTGGCATCCGGTCTAATACGGGAATGAGATGATCGGTCAAGTATTGACTTGACCTCATATTTATAATAGCTCCAAGTACCGTCATCCCGAACGTTCCGCCAATTTGCCGAAAGAACGTGCTGGAAGAGGTCACGATTCCTAGGTCAGATTGCGGGTAGCTTTCTTGCAGGGCTACAGTTAATCCTGGGAATACCAGCCCCATCCCGAGTCCCAATACAAACATAATAATCGTAACGCTTAACGTACTCGTATGAATCCCCATCCTTGCGAGAAAGACAAAACCAATCGCCATGATCAATAAGCCAACCGCCATCTGCAAGCGAATACCTGTTTTCTGGATGATTAAGCCACTAAGGATACTCGCACCGATCAGGGTTAAGGTAAGCGGCATCATGATAGTTCCCGTTGCCGATGGACTGATTCCCAGAATTCCCTGCATGAATAAAGGGACAAACATCATCGCTCCGAACATCCCCACACTCATCAGAAAACCGATCGCATTGATCAAGGTAAACGTACGATCTTTAAAGAAACGCATAGGTAGTATGGGCTCAGCCGCCTTCGTCTCTACCCAAACAAATGCCAAGATAAATAGAATCGAAACGGTTAACAAGCCAATAATTTGCCATGACCCCCAAGCGAACTCTTTCCCTCCGAAGGTTAAGGCGAGAAGTAAACCGACAACCCCTACGATCATCGTGAACATGCCTACCACATCAAAACGAACTGCTTCCACCGAATGATGCTTCGGAAGTGCCGCAGCAATCAGGATCGTAGCAACGATCCCTACAGGTAAATTAATATAAAATACCCATCTCCAGTTCAAGCTATCGACTAGTAAGCCTCCTACTTGAGGTCCAATGACGCTGGATAGTCCAAAAAGCGCCCCAAAAATCCCCTGCCACCGTGCTCTTTGAACACCCGTAAAAAGATCACCGACAATGATCATGGCCATCGGCATCATGATCCCCCCGCCAATCCCTTGTATCGCTCGAAAAATAATTAGTTCGGTCATATTCTGGGACATTCCACATAAAGCAGAGCTAATAATAAAAATCACAAGCCCGGTTACATAGACTGTTTTACGACCGATTAAGTCTGATAATTTTCCCGCAATCGGAACGATTACCGTTGAGGTTAACATATAAGAAGTCGTTAACCAGGTCATCAATCCTAGTCCCCCGAGCTCTCCTATGATTCTTGGCATTGCGGTACCCACAATCGTCCCGTCAAGCGCTCCAAACAGCATCGCAATGAATAGACCTGCAAGTAATAATCCCTGATGCTTAACTTCATGTTTCGTCACAGGCTGTAATAATGGTTGAGTCAAATCCATACTTGTCATCTCCTGACTTTCACTTTCAGCTTCCCCTCTAATATAATAAGAAACCCGTCTGGAAAACTATGTGGAATCGTGCCATTTTCGGTTCCTGCCTCTACCTAAAGAAGTCCCGCCTCTTTTTTTGAAAGAGCAGGACTTCATTCATTCAATAATTATTCTCTTTTTTCCACATGCCCTTTACAGTTCCCTTGATTCAGAAAGATGCTCTATGTGTATTTGAGTCACCTCGAAGTTACCAACAGCATCTTGATCTAATTCAAAAATTACAGCATTATCAATTTGATGTAAATTTACAAGGCTATTATTAGGGCACAATAGACCAATCAATATCCCAACCGTTGCGCCATGACCGAAAATAACGACTTGATCCTCTGAGCAAAAATGTTCAGATAGCTCTACTGACTTGAAACTTTTAACCCTTTCAACGACCTGATCAATCGTCTCAGGCCAAGTCGGCCACCACTTTTCTGTCTCAGCTAATATATGCCTTGGAGTAAAACTACCAAATGGAGATTCTCCAAACTCCCATCGACTACATGATACCCAAGGAAATACTTTGTAAGGAATCATATGCTCTAAAAATATTTCGCAAATTTCTGGTACCAATGTGATGGATAACCTTTTATCAGTTGCAAGAGGTATAGCCGTTTGAATCGTTCTCTTTAAAGGACTAGCGTAAATGTAATCTACATGGTAATTCTCAAAAAAACGGCCTACACCCTTTGCTTGCAGCAATCCACGAGGCGATAGATCACAATCCGCAATATTGGTTTCACCGATATTTTCTAACGATTCCGCATGACGAATAATATACAGTTTCATTATTCCTTAACAGCCCCAATAACGATTCCGGCAGCGAAAAATCGCTGCAGTACTGGATAAATGGCTAGGATGGGCAGCGCGCCAATAACAATTTGAGCGGACATAAGAGCCTGAAAATTGGTTTGCGCCAATTCTTTGGCGTTATTGGAATTCACATCAGGCATGGCAATGATGGATTTGAGATAAGTGGCCAGCGGCACATGGTTGGCTTTCATATAGATGCTTCCAGCCAGCCACTCGTTCCAGTCGTTCACGATCAAAAACAACCCGACCGTCGCCAAGACAGGAAGAGATAAGGGCAAGAAAATCTTGCTAAATACGATCCAATGATTCGCACCGTCCATAAAAGCCGCTTCCTCCAGTTCTTTGGGGAGGGCTTTGAAGAAATTCATCACGAGAATCAGGTTGAAAATGCTGACGGCCCCGGGAAGCACCAGCGCCCAAATGGAGTCGTACAGCCCGATCTTCGTTACCACCAGATACGTAGGGATCAATCCGCCGTTAAACAGCATCGCGGCAACGAAAAATCCGACGAAGAATCGATAACCTCCGATCCCGTCGCGCCCTCCTCCTTTGGACATGACATAAGCAGCCATACACGTGATCGTTAGCCCGATGACAAAGCTGAGAACGATTCGTTCTACCGAAACGATAAAGGACCGATATAGTTCAGGGTTTCCAAGTGCTTTCTTATAAGAAAACAATGTCGGTTCAATTGGCCAGAAAGTAACATCATGTGCGGCAACCGCAGGTGCGGAGCTAAAGGAAACGGCAACAACGTGAACCATTGGGATCAGACAAAGTACAGCAAGTAAACTTAAGAAAATATAATTGGCGCCCTGAAAAATTCTGAAGCCTGGACTCATTGCATGCATGGCAGTTATCTCCGATCTTTAAAATATTTTGTAGCCTGCAAACTTCCCAGCAATTCGATACGAGGTAATAATCAACACAAGGCCGACAACGGATTTGAACAGTCCAATTGCGGTTGAAACACTATAGTTTCCACTGATGAGACCCATACGGTATACAAACGTATCTATGATATCACCTGTCTGATAAACAAGCGGATTGTACAAATTGAAAATTTGATCGAAGCCGGCATTCAATACTTGACTGAGCGACAAGGTAACGACAACGACCAATGTCGGGATGATCGATGGGATCGTGATATTTAGCGTTTGCTTCCATCTGCCAGCTCCATCGATTTCTGCTGCCTCATATAACGCAGGATTAATACCTGCAAGCGCAGCTAAAAAAAGGATTGAACCATATCCAAATTCCTTCCAAACTTCAGTTACGACCATGGTCACTCGAAAAAAACGATTATCCCCAAGAAAGAATACTGGTTTGATCCCAAACACGTTTTCCAAAAACTGATTCACTAAACCACCATTTGGCGCCAAAATTTCTATAAACACACCGCCTAGAACAACCCATGATAAAAAATGCGGAAGAAAAACAATCGTTTGAATTGAATTTCTCATGAACTTTTGACGGGCTTCATTAAGTAAGAGAGCAAATGTGAACGTTGCGATTGTACCAAAAAAGATTTTGAGTACAGCAATGATAAACGTATTCCAAATAACCTGTTTACTGTCCGGGTAGGTAAACAAGAACTTAAAATTGTCCATCCCAACCCATTTTGAATGAAGAAGTCCTGTATAAGGCTTATAGTCCTGAAAGGCCATGACAACCCCGCCCATCGGAACATAAATAAAAATGACCGTTAAAATAACTGCCGGCAGCAGCATCAGATATAACTGCCAGCTGTCGCTCCGTCTATTTTCCTTCTGTACGGCTTCCATATCTACCACTCCCACTCACATTAATAAGAAAGGGCAAGCAAGACTCTGCCTGCCCTATTGCTTTATTTTACGGAACTGTACCAATCGTTTACTTCTTTGGTGAGCTGATCACCACCTGAAGACTGCCACTTTTTAACGAAGTTATCGAACTCGTCGATCGGAACTTTCGAGTAAATAATTTGATTAAACGTATCCAGCTCTAACTTTTTCAAGAATTCTCCACGGGAACTTTGTGTGGATGTTGTTGGCCCTGTAAACAAATTAGGCATGTCTGAGCCCTTTTGATCAATTGCAATCAATGTTGCTTTTCCTTGAATACCTTGCAGCGGGTCTTTCGGGTTTACACCATTCGCGTTGTTGAATGCGATGTCATTGGGGGTCAAATTTTCCCCTTTTGCAACCTTCTTACCCACTTCAACAAATTTGGACATGGGTTGTGGCATATTCCCTTGAAGCGTATATTTCATCGTCTGCACTTGTCCGCCCGGAACTTTATCGTTATCAAATACGGCTTTTCCATCCTGGATAACATAATCATAGTTCTCCTGGAAGCCTTTCAGCACAAACGGGTCATTAGAGCTGCTAGCATCCCACAACGTATTCATATAATAAAAGAATGCTTCCAACGCCTCTTGCGAGATATCTTTGCTGATGATAAAACCGCCATTGAAAGGATCGGATACGGTTTGACCCTTTTTCCCATCCGGTCCGGCTGGGAAAGAATACGGTTGATAATTAGCTTTCGGATCTTTCGCGTACACCATGGAACCTGGATACGCTGGGAACCAGTTCGCCCCGGCAACAATTCCCACTTTGGCTGAGGCTACGTCCTCAACGATTTTATTCCAATCGTGAAGTGCAATATCGTTAGCAATATATCCCTTGTCCTTCCAATCTTTTAACTTTGCAAGGGCAGGTTTGACACCAGGCTGAGTGGATCCAAATACAAGCTTTCCGTTAGAATCTTTCGTCCATTGATCCGGTATACTACCGAAAGCACCGAACAGCCAAGAGATGTCGCCAACAGGATAACCAACCATTTGATCTTTAATTGCAAAATCAAGTGCCATTGTATCCTTTTTTCCATTACCATCTGGATCTTTGTTCGTAAAAGCGTCCATAATCGTTTCTAGGTCGGACAGTGATTTAGGTGCCTGCAGCCCAAGCTTGTCCATCCAATCCTTGCGGATCCAAAGAACCGGTTCGGAAGTAGTGGTTGCTTGAAGCCGCGGGATCGCCATCTTTTGTTTACCGCGTTGGAAAGGCAACCATGCATCTGGCTGTTCGGCCACAGCATCCTTCCAAACTTTCCCTGCATATTTATCAAATGCACTGTCTACCGACATCACTTTTCCGGATTCAATGAACATATTCAAAGTATCTTTACTTGTGGTAAAAATGACATCCGGGAGCTTGTCTCCAGACGAAAGCATCAATTTCAGCTTCGTGTCGTAGGAAGCATCCATCATTTGAGACGACCAGAGCGTTTTGATATCAACCCCGAGTGTATCTTTCGCCCATTTGGTATGAATGTTATTTTCAATAGTCTCTCCATTTTTGAACTTGGCTGTGTTGTCAATTCCTCTCACCGTGGTCAGCGTAACTGGCGGATCAATTTTTCCATTCACCATATGGAGTTTGGAACCAGACGGATTAACCGATGCTGAAGCAGAAGGCGTTGTCTCGGAAGTGTTGGAACTGCAGGCAACCATGGATCCCAAACTCATGACAACCACAAGGGAAGATGCTGCAAATTTTAATTTCTTAGCCATTCATGTAACCCCTCTCATTTTCTGTGTGCCTTGCTTCCTTATTATAAGACCGAGACAATTACCTCGATATATCGCAAAACAAACATCATATAGCTCATTATTAACTTCAGTTGTTTTATTCGTATATCATATCTAAAATGAAGGTATTCCATTTGTGAAAGGAATGTCCTTATGAGAAAAAAAAGCAGTACTTTCTATAAAATGATCTTTCTGACACTGTTTCTATTTGCCTGTATCTTGTCTGTTTACTCCTATTCCATTAATTCCAGTTTGGATATCGTTCGGAACGACATCCAAAATAACAGTCAGAACCAACTGAAATTCGTCATGAATACCATGGACCATAACATCGAACAATTAAATATGCTGATTAATGCGCTCGACAGGGATCGAACCGTTTCTTTGCTACCATCCATAGACGCCATGGATTCCTATGATCAAATAAAGCTGCAGCAGGACCTTTCTGAAAAAATGAATCTACAGAGCTTTTCGGAGGGTTGGAATAATCAACTTGCCATTTATTCCCCTATCCTTCAAAAATGGATCGGAGCACCCCTTGCAAAAGATCCACCTTTAGCATCTGCAGCGCTAGATTGGCACATGGATTCCGCCCAAACCAATTTTATTAAATATATAAAAGAACCGGATTTTTGGATCCAAGTTTCCTTTCCTAAGAGCAATATGTCATCTCTGCTCGACAGCACGAAAGTTGAACGTCATAGTGATCCATTTTTTTATACCGCTGAAAAAAAACCAATTTTTAATTCAAGCTCGGATCTACAAATTGCTAACCAGATTATCGAACTGATTGGAAAACAGGAATTAAGTGCACAGGGCAGCCAGATTTTCACCATCAATCATCAAAACTATTTTGTACATTATGTACAATCACAAACCATGAAATGGTACATGGTCGATTATACGCTATTAGATGAAGCGCTAAGCCCTATTGTGAAATCAAAAAACTTATTTTATTTGGCATGCTTTGTTCTTTTGATTTCCGTCATTGTCATATCACTCTTTCTTTACAGGAAAATACAAATCCCGCTTACTGATCTTATGAAAGGTGTCAAGTTCCTGAAGCAGGGAAACTTCTCTTTCCGGATTAATCGAAAGGTTGGTAATGAATTCAGTTACCTGTATGACAACTTTAACGAAATGGCTGAACAAATCGAAGAATTGATCGAAAAAGTATATAAAGAAAAAATCATTTCAAGGGAAGCTTTGTTAAAGCAGCTTCAGGCTCAGATTAATCCGCATTTTCTCTATAATTGCCTCTTTTTCATTAATAATATGGTTCGTTTGGGAAATACGGATGCGATCACAGCGATGACGCAAAATCTAGCAGAATATTTCCGTTACACGACTCGTCTGGATGAGCCCATGACTACACTACAGAAAGAAATTTCAGTCATTGAAAAATATTTAGCCATTCAATGCTTGAGGATGGATCGATTACATTTTGAAATCCAAATTCCTGCTTCCATGCATTGTTTGCTAATACCTAAATTACTCCTTCAACCTCTGGTTGAAAACAGCATTATACATGGCATTGAGAAAAAACAAGCGGCAAGCATGGTTAGAATTGTTGGCTGCGAAGATGAAGATACCTATCGCATTACTGTTGAGGATGATGGAAAAGGCTTATCAGATGAGGAAATCAATGTGTTGCAGCAGAAAATTAAACTGCCCTTGGATGAATCCATGGGATGCGCATTATGGAACATACAGCAACGTTTGAATATTTATTTTACTAGTCCTTCTGGGATCGAGTTTTCTAAAAACTCACTAGGCGGTTTATCTGTAACTTTATATTGGACTAAATCTACAGCAAAGGGATGTGAAACGGATGTACCAATTACTAATCGTTGACGATGAAAAATCAGTGGTGGATAGTCTGGCCCTAACGATTCCTTGGTCCGACTATGGCATAGAGGAAGTTCACCGGGCATATTCCGCCGCGGAAGCGCTTGAAATCGCCGGACACCAAGCAATTGATATTATGATTACGGATATACGAATGCCTGAGATGGACGGGCTTGAACTCATCAAGCACATCAATCAAATATCTAAGAAAATGAAGTGCATCATTCTTTCTGGTCACGATGATTTTCAATATGCTCAAAAAGCACTGCAAACAAATACGTTTAATTACTTGCTAAAGCCCGTCATTATTGAAGAATTAATTGAGACAGTTCAAAGAGCAATGGAAGTTCTAGAATCAGAATGGGAAGAAATCAGTTCTTACCAGCGTATTCAATATACTCTGAAATCTAATCTTCCACTGCTTAAAGACCAACTGCTAAACGACTTGCTGAACAATAAACCGATGTTTCCCCATATCTTCAAAGAACGCCTTAAGATGCTTGGACTTTCATTCCAATCTGGAGACTCCTTCGTCATGATGCTCGTTCGATTAGAAGAAGACTTTTCTGGTTACGACCTGCAATCACTCTCCCTGCTTGAGTATGCGGTAACAAATATTGCTGAAGAAGTATTCAGCGATATTTTCGAGCTATGGTACGGCTCTTGCGAGCAAGGGTATCTCGTATTTCTGATTAAGAGTACAAAGCCCAATTCCGAAAAGCTGATCCATTCCTTAGCGATAAAAGTGCAGAATCATGTGGAAACGTTCTTGAAGGGAAGCATATCGGTATTCGTTGGCAGTCCAAGTCTATTTCCTCAGGATATCGCTTTATCTTATCAGAATGCTGTCCTTTCCATAAACCGTAATGTCGGCAAAAATAAAAGCTATTTCCTTACGTCTCATGATGAAATTCATTACCATCACGATTATAACCATATGTTTGTGGATGAGCCACCGCATCTAAATCATTTATTGAATTCAAACAGTTGGGATGAAGCCATTGCGAAAATCAGACGCATCCTTCATATCGCTGAAACAGAAAAAGAATTTAGTTATGACCAACTTTTCTCGATTTTCCTCTATCTTTCATCCGCATTTTCTTCGGTGCTCCAAAAAGAGAAAGGTAACTTGCAAGAACAGTTGGGAGAAGACTTTGAATTATTTCTACGCAAAGCAGGATTTTTGACAAGTCAACGATTGTATCATTGGGCTGAGAAGGTTATCGGATTTATGAAAGAAAACTCAACGAAGATTATGGAGGATTCCCATCAACAAATCACAGCAAAAGTACAAGCCTATATCCATGAGCATCTTGAAGAAGGCATATCCTTACAAAGGATTGCAGAGCACGTTAACCTTCATCCAGTTTATTTATCAAAAGTATATAAAACCGTAACAGGTGAAACGATTGGAGATCATTTATTTTCCGTTAGAATGGAGAGAGCTTCCTATTTATTGGAGCAAACTGACCTTAAAATTGCCGAGATCAGCGGCAAACTTGGCTTTCTAGCTCCCCCCCATTTCATCAAAATTTTCAAGAAACATTTCGGGCACACACCTCAAGAGTATAGAAACAGAGGGTAATACTTTAAAAATATCCCGTAACCATACGAATGCATGGGTACGGGATATTTGCTCCGTTCCAAAAAAGTCTTTTCTGGTTTCATTACGCAATGTATACAGAGCTCTGAAACCTCACTTTAGTTCCTCCTCTTGCCTTAAAAAACTTCGAGATAAAGGATTATATGTCTGAAATCAAAAAAAAACTCACCCATACGCTAGTATGAATGAGAATAAACCTGATCCGGATGGACTATATCCCCGGCGCCAATTACGATACTTTGAGTAAATAACCTTTGCAGCACAGGATACATCAATAGGACTGGAATCGCTCCGATGAAAATCTGGGCGGAATTAATCGAACGGGTATTCAGCTTCCGGCCGTTAGTTAAGTTACTGAAACGACAAAAAGATTGCCGTTTTCCTCCCTGAGTCTGATAAACATCACACGCTCGTTTGGCGTGTCGTTAGGTGAATGTAATGCCAGCATCAACTCTCCATCGAAGGATTTGAATAACATTCCATGACCTCCATCACCTTCGAACAACGGATTTTCATTTTGTTTCCATGGTCCTTGAATCTGACCGGACTCCGATTTTGCGATCGCTTGGGCATATTTTCCGTCTTTGAAGCTAGACCAAAGCATTAGCAAAGTTCCATCTTTGCAGCGATGCATGAAAGGTCCATCAGTGACGTAAAAAGGAACGCCAGGATTGATCTCGCTCACCCATGTTGCTTCCGTAGCCGCGAATAAAGTGATGGGGTCACCGACCGAACCATCCAATGATTCAGTTAAACGTATAGCGTCAATGGTTCCATTCTCAATTTGCGTCCATTCGTGACAGAACACCATCCAAGGCTGATCGGTTTCATCAATATACAACGTTCCATCAAGACATTCCCAATCTTTAGGCGTTACGGGCATTTTGCTATGAGGGCGGAACGGACCAATTGGCTCGTCTGAAACCAAAACTTGTGTTCCCCTGGCAATTTCGTCCGCTTTGAACGAAGCAAGCATATAATACTTACCTTTATATTGATGAACTTCCGGCGCCCAGTAGTTCATGGTTGCCCAGAAGTCAGGCTGCGGCCTAAACGCGGGATACGGTCCTTCCCACTGGTCCAAGTCTTTACTTCGGTAAACATTGAAGCCTGTGCCTGGTCCGTTCCATGTATCTTTATCCGTTGTCCCATATAGGTAATAAAGTCGATCGGACTCGTTACGCAGAACGAACGGATCCCGAATTTGAATATGTTCTTTTGACTTGATGGTGACATCTTCTTCTTCGATCGTTTGCAGGACTTTATTTGTTTTTTTATCTGCATTCGTCGTTTGGACACTGCTCGATTCAAAAGTTATCATTTTTAAATCAGCAACGATAGCGGCAATAATTTCTTCAGATAGATTCGCCTGAGGAAATGCAGCTAACATTTTGAGTGAAAACGAAGCAGCCGAGCTAATCATAGCGTTTGTCGAAATTCCCGGCAAATGTTTTTCAAGTACCTTAACCGCATCCGCATTGGACAAAAGATCTGCAAGCTTGGTATTTTCATTGAAGTTCATTCGGATCTCCTCCGTTATAATTCATTCTCTTCATTTTTTATCATACCAGTCTGTTTGCCTATAAACTATGTGAAATCGCGCCATTCTCAGAAGGTTTCCTCAGCATGATGCAAAAGTCGAAATTGCCCTGGTGTCATTCCGCTTTTTTCACGCGGAAGATACAAAGACCTTCACCACCTAATTTACTGCCATACGTGGTACACTGCAAAAAGGCAGCATTTCGTCTACTCGAAATGCTGCCTTAGCCAAGATATCGGATCAATAATTTGCCGCTTGCTTCAACTCGCTTTTCTTCATTTCCTCTTCGGTTGATTTTAATTCTTTCATGATCGACTCACCCTCAATATCAATATTCGGTATGAACCGATCCAGCCACTTCGGCAAGTACCACGCTGCCTTACCCATTAGGGTCATAACCGCGGGTACAATGGCCATTCGAACGATAAAAGCGTCAAACAAAACACCAAATGCGAGTGCCAATCCCATTGATTTGATAATAGGATCAGGGGCGAAAATAAACCCGGAAAATACGGCAATCATGATCAGTCCTGCTGCTGTTATTACTGCACCGCTGTGTCCAATCCCTGCAGTAACGGCACGACGTGCATCACCGGTATGGATATATTCCTCGCGCATCCGGCTTACGAGGAACACCTCATAGTCCATTGCTAATCCAAATAAGATTCCTACGACAATGACAGGCAAGAAATTCAGGATAGGCCCCGCTTCCGGTATCCCAAACAAGCCGAGCAGATGTCCATCCTGTAGAACGAAGACGACGAATCCAAGTGTTGCTGCTAGCGACAGCAGGAAGCCTAACACTGCTTTTATCGGGATTAGGATAGAACGAAACACAAGTGTTAACAATATTAATGCTAGTGCAACAATAACCAATGCGAACTTGGGGAGTGCGTCATTCAGCATTTGGGAGATGTCGATGTTTACAGCAGTTGCCCCAGTTACCATCAGCGTAACATGCTGGCTCTCCTTGATCTCATCCGCCATATCCCGGATTCGATGAACAAGCTCCTTCGTTTCTGAAGCGTTTGGGCCGTCCTTCGGCGTGATCGTGATTATGGCTTCTTGCCCGGACTGACTAGGAACCACAGGCGTCATGCTTGCCACAAAGGGCAGACCGTTCAACGATTTTACCGCATTCGCAATCGCTGCTTGCGGATCCGTTTGTCCGTCTGCTTGTGCGACAATGACGAGCGGTGCGTGATAACCGGGACCATAGGCTTCAGCAAGCAGATCATACGCGCGTCGTTCAATCGTTTCCTTGGACTTTGTACCGTTATCCGGAAGCCCGAGCTCCATATGGAAGAACGGAATACTGATGACAGCAAGTAAGATGATGCCTGCCAACGCAATCGGCACCGGGCGCTTGACAACAACGCTGCCCCACCGATTTCTAGGGTTCCTGCCTGACCGGGAACGAGTTAATTTTAGCAGAAATGTATTTTTCTTTACCGGGCTGATTTTGTGACCTATAAATCCAAGCACAGCAGGAACAAACACAATTGCGAACATAATCGCAATCACTACACAAAACGCTGACGCAATCCCCATCGCCCCCAGAAAAGGCACTTTTACAACGATCAAACCAGCAAGTGCGATGACAACCGTAAGTCCGGCAAAAACGACAGCACTGCCTGCTGTTGCAGTTGCGATCGCCGCTGCATCATGAACGTTCTGCCCCTTAGCCAGCTCCTGTCTAAAGCGGGTAAGAATGAACAAGGCATAATCAATCCCTACAGCGAGCGCAAGCATCGCGGCAAGGGAAAGTGAAGTTGACGGGATATCAAGAAAGTTCGTTCCAACCATAATCGATAATAGTCCCATAGCTAATCCTGCAACAGCCATAATAATAGGCATGCCTGCAGCCAGGAAAGAAGTAAAAGTAATCGCCAGCACAAGGTAAGCTACGCCAACCCCAATCGCTTCTGAGGCACCGCCGATCTCCATTTCCGAAAAAGCAACCGAACCGGCTAATTCCGCCTGCAAGCCAGCTTTACGCAAATGCTCGGCCATTTCGAGCATACGATCTTTGGCTTCCTTCGTTACTTCTGCAGCAGGTGAGTTGTAAGTAACAGTTGCATAACCGATCAGTTTATCTGCGGTTAATGAACCGTTATCATACGGACTAACGACTGATGCCACTTCTTTATATCCTGTGATCTCGCTAAGCGACTCTGTGAGGATAGCTTTGGTATCCGCTGACTCTAAGGTTGAACCAACCGGCGCCTTGATGATGAGTTTGACCTCCCCGCCTAGTACATTAGAACTGGTCGATGGAAACGCCTTGCTTAAAACTTGGGCCGCTTCTTCTGATTTTGTCCCTGGAATCGACATATCGCTGCTGAATGCTGCCCCCATTTGAAGTGCAGCAACAGCCAATATAATCAATAAAGAAATGGTTCCGATAAGAACTGCTCTCCTCTTTCTTACTGCCCAACTTCCTAGCCTATATAAATAAATTGCCATTCCATTCTCCCTCTCTTTGTTTGATGATTGGCTCAAGATAGTACCACGCTTTCCACTGTCACACGAATCTCTTTGACTGACAGGTCGGTCATATGTTCCAAGGCCTTCGCGACATTGCGCTGCAGCTCACAGCATACTTCATGGATCTTACACCCATAGCTGACGGTAACGCGAAGGTCAAGCGCCACCTCTTGTTGATCCGTTTCCACAGATATGCCATGCCCACGATCGCCGCGCAGCAGGTTAACTAGGCCCTCAGTCATACCTTTGGATATGGAAACATTTGGACTTGTCTCCAAAACGGTTCTTCGAACGATTTTGGCGATTACCTGATCCGAAATGCGAATTATCCCTGCATGCGTCTCTTTCACATTTTTAGCTCCTTCCTAGCTCGATGTCGAAATCACATCATGTAATTATCATAATAGAACGGACAGCAAAAAAAATCGTACATAAGGGCAAGAGCCTCATGTACGAAAGGGCAGCACTATTTTCTATAAAATCAGTTGCCATAAAATTGTTCTAACTAAGGTGTGATGTGTTTCTTACTATTATAGTTTAAGAAATCCGCGTTCCACCGCTGTCGCAACCGCCTGTGATCTTGAATCCACCCCAAGCTTGTTGTAGATATTGGTCAGATGCGCCTTTACCGTCCTCTCTGATATCCCCATATCAAAAGCGATTTCCTTACTGCGATAGCCGCGGGCAACAGATCTAAGAATAATTAACTCCTTCTCACTCAGTGTCGATTGTACAACGCGTGGAGCATGAGACTCTTGCGTTCCCAAAACAGAGGCAAACACTCTGGCCGTGATCTCTGGCTGAAGCAGCGTCTCCCCTCTGATGGCGGACTCAAGCGTACGGAACAAATGCTCACGGCTCGTATCCTTCAGCAAGTAGCCCTTGGCTCCCAGGCCCAGCCCTTGGATCATCATTTCATCTTCATTATATGTTGTCAGGATGATGACCGGAATATCAAGTTGACGCTCTTTCATTTTCTTCATCGCCTCAAGTCCATTCATTATGGGCATATTCAGGTCCATCAAAATAACATCGGGGTTCAGCTCATTCAGCAGCTGGAGCGCTTCCTCTCCATGCTCGGCCTCTCCAATAACTTGATAGCTTTCATTCGTCTCCAGAATGAGTTTTAAGCCTTCTCTAACGACCCAATGATCGTCTACCAACAGCACTTTATGCGTCATTTTGATCTCCTTTTATTAAGGGTGCTTCAATATCAATTAGGGTTCCTTCGTTTTCCTTACTGATCATTTCCAGCCTTCCACCAAGAATTCGAACACGTTCAGAAATACCGATTAGCCCATAATGACCTGGCTGTTTTCCAATAAGGTCAATATTAAACCCGTTCCCATCATCTTGGACTTTGATGTGCAGTACATCCTGATTGTTCAGGATCAAGACTGATACCTGTTTAGCGTGAGCATGACGGGCGATGTTGGTTAAGCATTCACTGATGATATACAAGCTATGTTCCATCCATAACAATGGCAATGAATGACTGAGCTTCACCTCCAGAGAAACCTCAATGCCCGTCGCATGCTTAAAGCGATGGACCTCATCTCGAATTGCCTCTGTAAAATCCTTCTCTGTTAATGAGGTTGAACGCAAATCATCGATGGCCCCTCTGGCATCGGATAAGGTCTTCCGAGCCTGAGACATGGAGAGCAGAATAATTTGATGAGCTCGATTTACGTTCCCATTGGACATATGCGCGTCCACAGCCTCAAGCTTCATAATCACACCAGCAAGGCCTTGAGCCAGCGTATCATGAAGATCCCGGGCGATTCGCTGACGCTCGTTCGCCAGCGTCAGCTCCTCAACCTTCCTATGCGCGAGCTCCAAGTCCCTCAGGAAGGCTTGTGTCCGTATTCGTGTATGCACCTGCTGGAAGAATAGCACCGCATAGGCAACAACGATGACCATCATCAAAATAAGGATGGGTATATACATCTTTAGATTGTCCCACTTACTTACAAAGCCTACTGCCACACAAAATAAGCTATAGGAAAAAAGAGACACGATAAGGACTTCTCGTCTCTTATAGTACACTCCTACACTTTGGCCAATTAATGCCGGGTATAACCCAATAAGAATGGCCACGAAGCCGTCGGGCATTAGATAAGCACAGCTGTAAATCAGAAGGGCTTGCAAAAAAAAATACAGCCATGGCCTACTTTTAACAAGTGAATGAGAAAACCAATGCAGCGTGACATGCAAGGACATCATCAACAAGAATACGATACTTGAGACCAATAGAGGCTTTACTGTCCACTGCAAAATACAGGTAGCCACTGTAACCAGGCCAACCCACAGCAAAATCGGTACCCTTGCAATGAACAAGGCTTTTGTATCTAACAAATGACCAGCATGGTCGAGACTATTTCGTTTATTTGTCATGAACTCACCTCTTTTTGGTTCTATTATACCGTCAATGTCGCAACTGCTGGTGTACGAACGTACATGTACGTTCGTACGAATCATTAGTAAATAATACCCTAACATCCTATGGTTGTGGTGCAAAGTTCTAATTAATGATAACGTAATTGATAATGTCATGGGATGGAGCAACTTATTTTGTTTAAGCTATCGAGATATAGGGGCAGTAGATTCTATGGGGAAAACCATAGAATTAACATGTGATTGGACAGACAAAATATCTAAACAACTTTGTGGAGCAAGATCACCGATACATTAAGAAAATCACAAAACCGATGCTTGGTTTCAAATGGTATTATGGCTTAGTTAATTACAATATATTAAGAAATTGCTATCTTTTTAAAACTACTCCGCTCCGCAACCTCATTATAAAGCCGTTCGAATTGATTCGAAATATCTCAAAACAAACACAGAGTGTTCTATCTTAACTTCGAAGATTACATGAATCCAATATTGTATTTTCATAATATTTCTATTAAATACAAAAAAAATCCTTGAGGGATATTCCCAACAAGGATTCTTAAACTGTAGATAGGTTGCCCATTGCAAAAATCACGAAGCACTCTATCATTTCCTGTAGAACTCGAGTTCGGCCACATTTGCGAATCCAATTGTCGTATAGTAGCCGCAAATAACGGAATGCCGAAACGTTAATCTATTCCACTCTTCAAAAATTTAATTAAATTAGAATTATATTAATTATCATAAGCATTTAATGCATTCACACTATGTGCAAGTGCGGAACCTGCCTTTAATGCTGTAGCTATAAAAATAGCCTCGGCAATTTCTTCCAATGTACTGCCTAATTGTTTCGCTTTTTTTGTGTGCGAATCAATACAGTATGCACAGCCAGTAACATGGGCAACTGCAATCGCCATTAATTCCTTATCTTTTCTGCTTATTAATCCGGGCTTCATCGCTTCCATATCAAATTTATTGAATGCGCTGAAAGTTTCTGGATTTAATTCTTTAAATTCTTTGAATCTCATCATATTCGATCTTTTATAAAGTTCATCATCAGCATTTCCATCAAAAGCATTTAATCCATTTAAACCATGAGCAATGGCAGAACCAGCTTTTAATGCAGTAGCCACCATAATCGCTTCTGTTACTTCTTCTTTCGAAGCGTCTAACTTTTTAACATTTGAAACATGTATTTCAATACAATATGGACAGCCAGTGACATGAGAGATTGCTACAGCAATTAACTCCTTAGTTTTCTTAGGAATAATACCTGAAGCTAAAGCCAATTTATCAAATGCGATAAATGCTTTAAATGTATCTGGTGCAAGTTTCCCTAATTCTGGCAATCTACCTATATAAGATTTTTTATATAAACTATCGTTCATCAAATTGATAACCTCCATTTTTTATGTTTCTCGTTTGTGATTTTCTACTTGTTTTGGTATCACTTCTGGAATGTTTTAATAGATGCTAATTTCGCAATATTATGTCCAACGTTTAAAGATTTATTGCAATTATCTTGAAGTTTCTGCACCGGAACCCTTCGTTTCGAGGTTTAATGTAATGTGTCGAGTGCCTCACGAGTAAACGGAAGTAATTCTTCTGTTCGTCCATCTCGGATCTTGTTTACCCAGTCAGGGTCAGCCAATAATGCGCGTCCAACCGCTATTAAATCGAATTCTTCACGTTCTAATCTCTCGACTAATGCGCCAATCTTGGTGGCTTTGCCGTTAGCTTGTTCCCCGTTAGCAAAGAAATCCAAGAAATCAGCGTCAAGACCAACAGATCCAACTGTAATTGTTGGTTTTCCTGTCAGTTTTTTTATCCATCCTGAGAGATTCAGCTCTGATCCTTCAAATGCAGGTTCCCAAAAGCGACGAATTGAGGCATGAAAGATGTCAACTCCCGCATCAACTAATGGCGTTAAGAAATGTTTTAGTTGTTCTGGAGTTTCTACTAATTTTGCTGTATAGAAATCATATTTCCACTGTGAGATTCGCAACACGATTGGAAATTCTGGTCCAACAGCACGTCGGCAAGCTGCGATGACCTCACTAGCAAAGCGCGTGCGATTGACCATGTCGCCACCGTATTCATCGTTACGCGTGTTTGTTTTTTCCCAGAAGAACTGATCGATTAAAAATCCATGTGCTGCCATAATCTCGATGCCATCAAAACCAACTTTTTTAGAATTGGCTGCTGCCTGTTCGTAGGCTTCAACAATTTCCGAAATTTCTTGTTTTGAATAATCATTGACATTGCCTCGTGCACCCATGTGAAAAATTTGAGAGAAAATTTTCCCACCGACCTCGTGTACCTCATCAACTACTTTTGACCAACCGTTTAGCGCATCTTCCCCATATAAGTGTGGTATGTTCTCTTGATTGGATACAACATCACAATGATTGATAAACGCACCCTCTGTCACAAGAAGTCCAACACCACTTTCAGCTCTACGACGATAGTACGCTGCGACATCCTCCCCTGGTACTCCATTTGGAGAAAAGTTTCGAGTCATAGGTGCCATCATAATACGATTAGGTAGTTTAAAATTTCCCATTTCGAATGGTTTAAAAAGAGCTTCAACTGATTGAAACGTGTTCATAAAGACCTCCAAGTTTTATCACTTAATGTTTATTATTAGATAATGTAGACGTACCATGGAATTATATTAGCAGCAATTAAATCAACCTAACTAAAATTCCTTATGGACGTTTGTTATATACCTCAACAGCACTTTGCAGAAAATGTTCAATATCTTCGCGTGATTTACGAAGCTTGTTGACATATCGAGTAAGCTCTTTACCGTCAACGTAGGCTACAAAGCTTGGAATACCCATAATATTTTGTTCTTCACTTACAGTCCCTACTTGATCTACATCCACCTCGATGAGATCCAGATCATTCGCAAATTTTTCTTCAACTTCAGGCATGAATGGATCAATAAATTTGCAGTCCGGGCACCAGTCTGCTTTGAAAACAGCAACTGTAATTTTTGGGGAACGGATAGCTGTATCAAATTCGGATTTAGAGGTAACTTTTCTCATGTTAGTAGCTCCTTTCGCAAGATCGAGTTATATGGCATTTTGGATTTGTTACAGCTCAAGAATTTACCTGATAATTATTTTTAAAAAACGACGGTTCTAATAAACCAAAACCGTCGTTTTCTTCCTTGTATTCACAGGTTACAAGAACTGGTTGTTGAATATTGATTAATTAACCAACCCTAAGATTTTTTCTCTAAGAGCTTGTTTTGGAGTGATCCCCACCATTGTCTCAGACAATTTACCATCTTTAAATAAGAGTAGTGTAGGAATGCTGCTAATTCCATACTGTGAAGCCAATTCGAATTCTTCATCAACGTTAACTTTAGCAATTGTTGCTTGTCCAGTTAACTCATCAGCTAGCTCATTTATGATGGGAAGTTGCACTTGACAAGGTGGACACCAAGGTGCCCAAAAATCGACTAACGTCACTCCAGTTTTAATATTAGATTCAAAATTCTGTTTTGTTAAAGATACTGCTCCCATAAATAGAATCCTCCTCAATTGATTATCAATTATTCAATATAATAATTGAATTTAATTGATAAAAATATAGTTTAATCAACCCTGTCAATCTATGTTCGTGTCACGTTTATTTAGATAAGGCTTTGTCCTCATCAGTGATCACATCTCAATTAATATTATTCAATTCAATACTTGATTTGTTTTTATGATTTTCTAGGTGGAATTGCGCAACCCTCATCCGTACATAGCCCTACACCAGCTGTTTCATTGGATAGGATTTCAAATTTGGCTGCCGGACGTTCTTCTTCCCATACTTTTTCCAGCACTTCAGAAAAGATTTCTGTCGGCTGCGCGCCTGAAAGGGCATATTTTTCATTGAAGATAAAGAATGGTACTCCATCTATGCCAAATTGACGTGCTTGATGCTGATCTTCTCTTACTTGATCCGTAAAAACACCTTTATCGCTCAATACGTCAAGTGCCTCTTCTCGGTTCAAACCCGATGCTTCGGCAATATCCGCCAAAATATGGATATCTCCTACATCTTTGGATTCTGTAAAATGGGCAATGAGCAATTTTTCATTTAGCGTTGCTTCTTTACCTTGGGTTTTCGCCCATTTTAATAAACGATGTGCATCCAATGTATTTGTTGGCTTCAGACTATCTAATTGAAAGGATAGTCCTACGTTTTTGGCTTGTTCTGTTAATTGGCTAAGGAACTGTCTTGCTTGTTCCATCCCGCCAAACTTAGGGGCTAATTTTTCCACAAAACTTTTCCCATCGTACAAAGAAGCTTTTGGATCAAGTTCAAAACTTTTGTATTCAATACTTACTTGATCTTTATACGGCAATTTATCCAATGCCTGCTCCAGATTTTGCTTCGCAATATAGCAGAATGGGCATGCAATGTCAGACCAGATTTCAATTTTCATGTTTCCACCCCTTATCAAATTATAGTCATTCGTCAAATGCAACCAATGTATTCATTTCATGAGCAAGAGCAGTGCCGGCTTGAAAAGCAATAGCTTCCATAATTGATTCAGCCAGTTCTTCTTTTAAAGCGAGTAGCCAATTCCGTGGTTTGATCCACATCTACTGTTGCAACAGTCGCTTTATTAACAATTTCGCTCCCATTAGTGATATCTCCCTCTTGTTCAATAATTCAATTGATTAATTGAATTATATAATTGATATAGTTTGAAGTCAAGCATCTTTTGGGGCGAGTTTTGTAGGGTCACTGACATTTACTTCACTTCAACATCTTGAGTAACTATTTCATAAATCTGTTCAATTTGTTCATTTAAATGATCAAAGCGAACAAATCGATCTGCTCTTAGATATTCTTTCTTTTCGATCATCAAAAGTAACGTTGGGACTGTAAAAATCAAAAATCTTGCCGCTACAGCTTCGACCTGATTGACATCAATATGACCTAGGTGTATCTGCGGATAATGAACGAGTAATTCCCTTAGCTTAGGTAATATCGCGTGACACACATTACACTCAGGTCTGGATACGTATAAGAAACTCAACTTATACTTCTCTAGAAACGCTTCTACCATATCCAGCGAAGTTAATTCATGAAGCTCTTTCATATTACCACCCCCAGATAAAAGCTTTGTACAATTCTCCACATGTTGCGCCTGTTGTTTCGTACTCGACGAGCTCATTAAGTGAATGAACGTTGCCAACACACCGAGCAATGCCAAGACTGCAACAATTTCGAACTGTTAAAAACAGCTGTTATAATCGCTAGGGAGATTGATGCTACATTTTTTTCATTTCATCCAGCGTTTCATCCTTGTGTTGGAACAACTTGAGCTGATTTAAAACCGGCCCATGCACCGTATATAATTTGCGGAACCCATTCCGTTGAAGAATCCGGGCGGCCTTCTTGCTTTTGAAACAACCATCAGCCAGGATCATAACTTCATCCTTAGGGGATAGTTCTTTATTCCATACAAAGGGTAGCCGGCCTAACGAAATATTGATCGAATCCGGAATATGCGCCTTATCGAAATCCGTAACATCCCTTACATCAAGTAGCTTAATTGAGGAAGGCAATTTGTTTATGCTATCCCTTAAGTTCATTTTTAAACATGATAAGTAATGAACGGGTCCAACTTGACGAATAATCCATATGAGAACAACCACGAGCAGGATAAATAGAGTGTACATATTATTCACTGCTCTTTGTGTTCGTGAGATTCAACGAATTTTTCACTATCGATGGCTGCCATAGCGCCGCTCCCTGCCGCAGTGATGGCTTGACGGTAGTGGTTGTCCTGTACGTCGCCACAAGCGAATACACCGGGAATATTGGTCTCCGTCGTACCTGGAGCAGTGACAATATAACCATTCGCATCCGTTGTTATCTGCCCATCTAGAAAGTTGGTATTCGGATGATGCCCAATAGCCACAAACACCCCATTGGCATGAATGACTTCTTCTTCACCTGTTGCATTATTTCGGACTTTCAATCCTGTTACCCCACTGTCACCAGCGATGACTTCAACTGGGGTCTTGTTTAGTGACCATTCGATTTTTTCGTTGGCACGCGCACGGTCTTGCATGATCTTTGAAGCTCTCAGCTCGTCGCGGCGGTGTACCAAAATGACTTTGGATGCGAAGCGTGTCAAGTAGTTCGCTTCTTCCAGTGCGGTGTCACCACCACCGACAACAATCAATTCTTTGTTCCGAAAAAAGAACCCGTCACATGTGGCACATGTGCTGACACCACGACCGACATTTTCTTGTTCAAATGGAATCCCAAGGTACTTGGCACTCGCACCGGTCGAAATAATGAGCGTTTCGGTTACAATCTCACCTTTCCCTTCCACTTGCAATTTAAACGGGCGTTCGGATAGATCCGTTTTATTAACCCAACCTGTATAAAATTCGGCCCCAAAGCGTTCGGCCTGTTTTCGCATGTTGTTCATCAATTCAGGACCCAGAATCCCCTCCGGAAATCCAGGGTAATTTTCAATTTCCGTGGTTGTGGTTAATTGCCCACCGGGTTCTGGCCCTTCAATGACAAGTGGGTTCATATTGGCACGAGCCAGGTAGATGGCTGCAGTCAGTCCTGCAGGACCTGTCCCTACGATAACCGATTTATACATGTTTCATTCCTCCATTCGTTGCCAAACGTTTATTTTATATTATTCAATTGAATACTTGAATTATAGTACCAAACGTTCCTTTCGTCAAGCGTCGACTTTCTACCCTGACTTCATGTCTCCGCTTCAAACCAAAAAACACATTTATATTGGAACTATGCTTTTTACGGGGCGATATCGGATTGGATTGAGCATGTCGACGATCGTTTTTATAACTCAATGAGTTCAGATACCGCTCGCTCAGCTGATCGAAGCGCACCTTCAAGGTGTCCGCCCTGTTCATAAGCAGTTTCTGTGCCTGCAAAAATGATCTTTTTTCTCAAACTCTCCGTGCCTACAGGGGGGCCATAACTTGGGTAGTCGCGAAGTGGTTCGGCATCTTCATCAACCGCTGTCTCTGGGTCACTGGACCAATCCTTATAAAGAAGGGCATTCATGTCTGCAGCGGACGGTCCGAAAAGCCGAGTCAACTGATCCACGACGAGTTTGAGAACTCTTTCCTCCCCCAGCTCTTGGCGCGTCTTCGCTGGAATCCCAAAGAAACCAAAAAGTGCACCTGCGCCTGCATCAGGCGATGCATCATGGATTTCCTGCAAAGGTCCTACCCAGCTTGACACGAAGCCAGAAAGTCCTTTTTCGCGCCAAAATGGACGATCATAAATCGCAATTGCTTTAGCCTGTGCTGCCATCCAAGTGGGTTTGTTGACCAAGCTAGTCATTAGTTCGGGAGAGAGCTCAGGCCAAAAGGTGATGTTTCGCGCTACGACCCGGAGCGGTAAGGTTATAATGACCGCACTTGCACGGATATTGTCCCTCTTGCCATCTGCTTCAAGTGCGATGGCTCCGTTTCCTTCCTGACGGATCGAAGTCACTCGCGTGTTAAGCTGGATCGTCCCTGGAGGAAGTGTGCCTGCTACGGCATCGATGAGGGACTGAACACCTCCAATAAACCGAACCGATCTTTCAACAGCTCCTTCTGGCAACACATATTGCTGTGCGGGTTCATTTCGAGATCGCTCAGATAGCATGAGTCCTTTATTATACTGCTCAAATGTCTCTAAACCGAGTTCTTTAACGAGCTTGGTAATCGTTCGCTCATAACGTGGCCAGAACCATGTTGGGCCTAGATCAAATCTGCCGAGGTCAGGCCTGTCCGCAACCTCTTTACTTAAAACTCTTCCACCAATACGTCCTCGTGCTTCTAGTATGCTGCACTTGATACCTTGTGCTGTAAGCAATGATGCTGTACGTAGGCCGCTTAAACCTGCGCCAACAACGATCACTGGGTCATTCACATTCATTTCAATTTCCACTCCTGCACCCCTTCATCGATTCGAAAGGCGTTAAAACCCTTATTCCGCATATGTTCCACGGCCTCCGTTGTATTCACGCAATAGGGACCTCTACAATAAGCTGCAAGTTCTACATGCTTTGGCAGCGTTTGAAGGTATTCATCGAGTTCTTCCATTGGTACCGATATCGCTCCTTCAATATGTCCCGCCTCATACTCGTCTTTAGGGCGAAGATCCAACACAATAATCGTGTTCGCAGCCATTCTCTTAATCAACTCTTCTTTAGAAATCGTCTGAATACCTTCATATTGATGAAGCAGGTCTTCTTTAATACGAGGTATATCGGAAAGCCGGTTCTCACAGAGCTTCCATAAAACAATTAAAAACTCGGTCACTACAGGTTCTTCTAGGCTATAAATCGCATAAGTACCCTCTTTTCTGAATTTCACCAGTCGTGAATCCAACAAGATTTGAAGATGCCGCGATACGTTGGCAACATTCATACCGGTCTGTTGAGCTAAAAGTTCAACAGATTTAGGACCGTTCGAAAGTAAGTCCAAAATTTCAAGCCGCTTGTCGCTGGATAAACATTTTCCGATGCGGGCATATTGCTGATATAGTCTTTCTTTAATGGATGGTTCTGAATGTGTGTGATTCATAAAATCCCCCCTTTCCATTCTCATTGAAAATAGGAAATTGCTTATCCAAAGCATTGCCGACTTTATTATATTCAATCCGGTTTAATTGCCAGCCAGCTTTATGATTTTTTTCTTGAGTATGTGCTTTTGGTTAATTCCCACTATCGTGTCAGTCAGTTTGCCTTCTTTAAACAAAAGCAGTGTTGGGATACTTCTGATGCCAAATTGCGAAGCTAATTCGTCTCTTTCTCGACATTGACTTTTGCCAGTGTTGCTAGTGGGGTATCAAATCCTGCTTCAAAGGAAAATGATATGGATACTCGCCTTACGAATGCCGACAGCTTCCACAATATCAGCATAACTGAAAGCATTATACCCGCGTTCCTGCAGCAGCTTATACCCGGTATTCATAATGTTTTTCAAAGTACTCTTTTTCATACTCATAGGATCATCATGGTGTTTTCCAGAAAAGGTATAGGGTAAAATTCCTGGTGCAGTAGTTTTTCCGATTCCCGTTCCGCCACCGGTAATAATAACTGTTTTGTCATTAAACATTTACTTCATTTCCTTGCTTAATACATTTTGGCTTCAGTATGAAAGAAGGGCCAACCCTAATACGATTGGACCCCGCATATACAAATTATCTCAAGCGAGCTGTAACTCCGCCATCCAGTGGCATGACGATACCTGTTATCCATGAAGCCGAGTCACTGGCAAGAAACAGAATGGCTTCCGCTACATCCAGAGGGGTGCCGTTCCGTCCGATCGGATGAAAAGCATTAAAGCTCGGTAGCACTTTAGCCACTTCCTCTTCACTCATAAAGGTGTTGTAGATTGGTGTTTCAACAACGGCAGGCGCTACGGCATTCACTCGTATGTGATCCCCAGCGAATTCGATCGCCAGATTTCGAGTCAGGGCGTGCCTTCCTGCCATGGCGGCCGAGTAAGCAGATGACGGCGTTGCTTCTACCGCTTGAATTGCCCACATCGAGCCCGTATTGACAATCGCCCCTCCCCCTCTTTTTTTCATTTCGGGAATGACAGCTTGAGAAGGGTAAAACGTCCCTTTAACAATGGTATCCAAATAAGATTGTAAATCATCTGGTGTATGGTCTAGAAAAGGAGTCGGGTTAAATTTACCCGTGTTGTTCACCAGTACATCAATGCCACCAAAAGCTTCAACAGCTGCTTGTGCCAATTTTCTCGATGTTTCCGGCAAACTGATGTCACCCGCAACGGCCAGCACCTTTTTGCCTGACGGATCGATCTCTAGCGCAGTTTGCTGCAGAACGTCTTCGCGGCGGCCGTTGATGACCACGTTTGCCCCTTCTTCATGAAATCGTTTTGCAGTAGCTTTTCCGATTCCCGTTCCGCCACCGGTAATAATAACCGTTTTGTCTTTAAACATTCACTTCATCTCCTTTTAATGCATTTTAGCTTCAGTATGAAAGAGGGCCAACCCTATTAAGATTGGACCCCGCATATATAAATTATCTCAAGCGAGCTGTTACTCCGCCATCCAGTGGCATGACGATACCTGTTATCCATGAAGCTGAGTCACTGGCAAGAAACAGAATGGCTTCCGCTACATCCAGAGGGGTGCCGTTCCGTCCGATCGGATGAAAAGCATTAAAGCTCGGTAGCACTTTAGCCACTTCCTCTTCACTCATAAAGGTGTTGTAGATTGGTGTTTCAACAACGGCAGGCGCTACGGCATTCACTCGAATGTGATCCCCAGCGAATTCGATCGCCAGATTTCGAGTCAGGGCGTGCCTTCCTGCCATGGCGGCCGAGTAGGCCGATGATGGTGAACCTTCCCATGCTTTAAGTGCAGACATCGAGCCCGTATTGACAATCGCCCCTCCCCCTCTTTTTTTCATTTCAGGAATGACAGCTTGCGAAGGGTAAAAAGTCCCTTTTACAAAGGTATCCAGGTAAGATTGTAAATCATCTGGCGTATGGTCTAGAAAAGGAATCGGGCTAAATTTACCCGTGTTGTTCACCAGTACATCAATGCCACCAAAAGCTTCAACGGCCACTTGTACCAATTTGTTTGAAGTTTCCGGCAAACTGATATCACCCGCAACGACCAGCACCTTTTTGCCTGATGGATCAATCTCTAGAGCGGTTTGCTTCAGAACTTCTTCGCGGCGGCCATTAATGACGACATTCGCTCCTTCTTCAAAAAATCTTTGCGCTGTCGTTTTCCCGATCCCAGTTCCTCCGCCAGTGACAATAACGGTTTTGTTTTCAAATTTCATCTTACTCATCTCCTCGGTTTCATTTAACTTGTATCGGTCTAAAATACCTACTAGTAGATATTTTATAAATGTGCATCTATAACAAAGCATTCAGGAAGATGAAGAAAAATCGTCAACAGCTCACCCTATGGTGTTACCGATTTTTCTTTCCATATCGCATTATTTGCCTGTGAGCTTTAAGATTTTTTCTTTGAGTACATGCTTTTGGCTTAAACCAACCATTTTATCCACCAGCTTGCCGTCTTTAAACAGCAGCAAAGCTGGAATACTTCTAATGCCAAATTGCGAAGCCAATTCTATCTCATTGTCGACATTGACTTTTGCAAGTGTTGCTTGCCCGTTCAGCTCATCAGCTAATTCCTCTACAATCGGAAGTTGAACTTTGCATGGCCCGCACCAAGGCGCCCAGAAATCAACCAAGGTTACGCCAGACTGAATATGGTTTTGAAATGTCTCTTTCGTCAGTGATGTTGCACCCATTGAGAGTACCTCCTCTTTTTAGTAATCAATTATTTTATTATTCAATTGAATAGTTGAATTATAATGCTGAATATCTGACTATGTCAAGTCTATTCTAATTTGTCATAAGTAGGTCCCGTTTTACGCTTGAACAACCCTTCTAAATGCTTTTCCGAATCAGATCTTCGAAACGAGAACAAAGAGCGACCTATAGAACCGCTCTTTGTTTCGATTCATTCAGAAATGCTCAGCACGGCACGAAAACGTGTCTTTGCCGACATCATTTTATCATACGCTTCACTAGCACGTTCCAAGGGGAATACTTCAATCATAGGCCGTACATCGGTCAGCACACTGAAGCGAACCGCCGCTTCAATTTCTTTAGCTTGTCCAGTAAACGTACCCCGTACTGTATTAGGGCCTTTTAAAAAGTCCATTGCGGACAATTCCAAAGATTCACCTGAACCAGCTACTATAATGAGCTCACCATCTGTACCCAGCCCATTTATCAAGGAAGAAATAACTTTAGCATTTGGCGCAGTAGCGAGAATGACTTTGGCACCGCCTAAGACTTTTAGTGCTTGGGCCGGATCTTCTTTTTCGGAATCAATGTAGTAATGCGCTCCAAGCTCTCGTGCCAGCTTCTCTTTATCGCCACCACGTGAGATGGCAACGGTTTGAAAGCCTGCTTTCTTTGCGTACTGTACCGCAAGGTGCCCGAGTCCACCAATACCAGAAATGGCTACAAGATCGCCAGGTCGAGCCTTGCTGTTTCGCAGGGCACTAAACGTAGTTTCGCCAGCGCACATCAGCGGAGCTGCATCTTTGGAGGATACTTCATTTGGAATGCTAGTAAGACCATCTTCAAAGGCAACCATGTATTCCGCATAGCCGCCGTCCATGGTTAGACCCGTCACATGGTTGTGACCCCCATGCCATCCAATACCTACACGTTGCCCAATTTCCCATTTCGTCGAACCTGCCCCAAGCTCCTCCACGATACCGATTACTTCATGACCCGGAATCCGCGGATACTCAGGGGAGGCTCCTCCAATGGCCATCGAGTCCCCATTACATACCCCGCATGCTTCTACACGAAGAAGCACTTGCCCTTCTCCAGGTTGAGGCACTGGGATCTCGACCAGCTTCATTTTTTCGCCCTTGGACGGTATTTGTATAGCTTTCATCATTTTCATTGCATCTTACCTCCTACAGTTCGGTTGTGGAACCCTTTTAGTATATGACAAGAATAAAATATATTCAATTGTTTAATTGTATATTTGAATAATAAGATGATTAGACCATAAGTTATCTTATAAATTATTTCCTCCCGCCTATTTGAATTAACATAAATAAACCTTATATCGTCTAGTTCATTCCCTCTGCCTGCGAACAGATCCGCCGCTGCTTTAGACGATTTCTGCTAATAGCGATATAAAGATTAACAACTAAAAAAGCCGCTATTTCCCAAGACAGAAATAAAGCGGCAACCGTATTATTTAAATTTATGATCGTGCAGCGCTGACCAGTATACATTGTGTTAGGATACATCTTCCAGTATAAATAATGACACCCGTCCTTAACCCTGATTGTAGTTTTGGAGCATACAATAACGCAGCATCTGGCCTGCGTTTTTTGGGTTAAGAAGAACTGCCTTAACTGGTGCGCCATTCCTGTACACCTTCTTCGATACGATAAGCTTTGAACCCCTTTTTCTGCATTTGTTCAACGGCTTGTGTGGTGAATACGCAATACGGTCCTCGGCAATAGGCTGCAATTTCGGTATCTTGCGGCAAATCTTGTAGATAGCCATCAAGCTCTTCCATTGGAACAGATAACGCTCCATCAATGTGCTCCGTCTCGTATTCGTCTCTTGGGCGAATATCCAATACAAGAATCGTTCCCTCTTTCATCCGATCCAGTAATTCCTTCTTGGATATGGTACGAACATTATTGTAGTGTTGAAATATATCTTGTTTGAGACGCGATACATCAGAAAGCTGATGTTCAGAAACTTTCCATAAGGACATCAAAAATTCTTCGACCGCTGGATTAGCCAATGAGTAAATGACATAGGTTCCCTTTTTTGTGAATCTCACTAGATTGGCATCTAATAAAATTTGAAGATGACGCGACACGTTGGCAACACTCATCCCCGTCTGAAGAGCTAGATTTTCTACGGCTTTAGAACCGTTTGATAGCAAACTCAAAATTTCTAGTCTTCTCTCACTGGACAAGCATTTCCCGATTCGCGCGTATTGTAAAAATAATTGTTCTTTATATAATTCGGCTAATTTAGCATCTTCCATAAGATCCACCATCCTTCCTTATTCAACTGAATAATTGAATTATAAGATGCTTTTCTTTAAAATTCAAGTATTCCCGATAGGTATTCCTAAATATTACAATCGGGAGGAGTAAATTCAGAGAAATATTCCCATTCCCTGACGCGCTTCGACTCCTTTGGGTGAAAGCAATCCATTAGCAATGTCGCTGTTAATCCGGCACTCGCTGTATGAATGTCGCACGGTCAGTCCTTTATTCATCATTCCGAAATAACAATATATTGATCTTTTTTATGGTAATTGTAATTTCTACTTGACTACTAAGGATAGGGTTATGTTACAATTCAATTATTCAATTGATTTAGTTTTGGATTGATATAAAATGATTATTCGAAAGGGGTATCCTTATATGAACTGGAAAGAGATTACAAACCTTGAAGAGTGGAATGAGCTCATTGCTAAGTCGTCAGAACGCGGACAAGTGATTTTAAAACATAGCACGACATGCCCGGTTAGCGCCAACGCGCTTCTTGAGTATGAACAGTATTTGAAAGAAACCCCGAATCAAGAGGTAGATTATACACTTGTCAAAGTCATTGAATCCCGCCCGGTATCAAACAAGATTGCCGAGGATTTGAATGTCAAACATGAATCTCCGCAAATCATATACATTAAGGATAAAGCCAAATACTGGGCTGCCTCTCACTGGTCGGTTACGAAGGCGCATATAACAACAGTATTAGACTAATTTTTAAATAAGTAATGGCACGATAAAAGGGTATAATCCAATAAGAAAAATATTGGAATGACAAACGAGTGCTTGATGAATGGCAGGAGTATTTTCATTTACATCATTAAATTATGAACTTTGGATTTTGTCGATTAAGTAAAGGGGCGTCGGTGACGCTCCTTTTTTAGGAGGGAATTCGTCATGGCAAAAATTCGTATACAACGTCAACGATCAGATCGGGGATACACCGCTTGTCCGTTTGAAAAGCGTAGTGCCGGTAGGCAGTGTGGAGATTTACCTTAAACTGGAATACCAAAATCCCTGTTAATTGAAGTATACTGCCCGTCCCTCGCCAAAAAATCAAAAAATGACGGTATAATTTACATAAGTCAATTCAGCTTATGCCTTATAGCAACCGTTTTGGGTACAGCCCTCGTTGCAACTTCCCTTGTTTTCTAAGCCCCTTAAAGCCTAGCTTTCCGTTCTGAACTTAGGTGCCCCCTCTAAGCCTGTGAGACCAATGCCACCATTGTTTGACATAGCGTATTTCATTGAAAAAATTCTTACTTACGCCACTCACCCCATCGTTTGATAGTACATACGTTACCGTATGTTCTAACATTTAGAACTGTACTTTCGGAAGTTCGTCAGTTCAGTCTATTTGAACATTCTCACCATATCCAGTTTTTCAGCCGCGCGGCATATAATCCGCCTGCATACCTTTTCTATTAGTTGCCTCCAGTCTTCGTTCTGCCGAATCTACCTGTACTTCACACCACATGACCTGTTGTTAATCATGACGCTGGTCCCATCATTACCATCCTCGGTTATAAAGTTGAGATTACTCATTGTTATCTCCTACTTTTCAGGCTGTTAGACGCTTTTTGTAGAACTTGTTACTCCCTCGTTAGGCTCGTCCCTCGGTTTTAAGGGTTTATCACATTTACTCACTCATTCGCAACATTTGCTTGCCCTGAATAACAGTTTTCTCCCGGAAAGTTAGATACAGTCGTTCTAATTGAATAGACAATATGGAAATTACCAGTAAACAAAGCAATATAGAAAGTTTAGGGGAATTTCAAAAGGACTGTGATAAACGACGAATTATGTATCCGCGAACTGAAAATCACTTTTTTCATTAATTTCTAACATCGATAAAATCATTCGATAATTCATAATTAATAAAACAATGTTAACGATATCAAAGAAAATATAAATGCTTGTCATAACCCATGTATCATTTTGCTGCTGAACTACTCCAAAAAAAATCGAATTTTGGGATATGCCTACCCAAAACCTCTCTTATATGTTCATTAAAAAGATGATCCAATCCTCGAAAGGATTGGATCATCTTCACATGACAAATTTATAGCCTACGCCCCACACCGTTTTTATGTGTATCGGTTTTCTCGGATTAACTTCAATTTTTCTGCGCAAATTCCTAATATGAACATCAATAGCGCGATCGTTGATGCAGGAGTCGAAACCACGTAATAAATTTATAAGATCTTCTCTTCGGTAAACGCGTTCGGGATGCTTGGACAGCAGCCTGATCAGCTCGAATTCGGAGAACGTCACTTCGATGTACTCGCCACGGACGTAAAGCGTTCTTTTTTCCAAATTAATGTTTAAATCCATGGCTGGTACAGCATGATCTACTTGAAGTTTTGGAGTCTCGGGAGGTTGTCTCATTTTGAAACGACGTAATAGGGCTTGTATTCTGGCTTTCATCTCACGCATGCTGAATGGTTTGCACAAGTAAGCGTCAGCACATACGGTTAATGCTTCAATCTTTTTACTTACTCTAGAATCGGATGAAATGATAATAATGGGCACAAGAGTTATATTCCGTAGGGAAGTACACAGCTCAATTCCTTCAAAGTCAGGAAGATTGAGATCGAGAAGAATGAGATCCGGTTTGAATTCACGCAATGCTATAAGTCCTTCCTGACCATTGCGGGACCTTTGTACTAGGAAGTCTTCCACATTCAGATACATATAGATCATTTCACCGATAATATCATCGCCCTCAATTAGTAGAACTCTGTCCATTAGAAACTCCCCCAAGCAAATTCAGGATTTTCCCAGAGGAGTAAAGCCTTATTGCCAATTATTATTCCTATTCGTAGGTCCACCTGAGGCTGATAGATGACCAGCAATTCAGTTCGTTCTAAGGCTTTCTTTAACTTTTCGAGCTTTTTTAAGGAGGATAGCACATTTTCATCTCCTCGTATAATAATGAATATTATTTTTCCGATTTCCTTCCCATATTTTATGACTTCTGTCACTCCCAGCAAGTCTTTATCTCTTTAACAGCTTGCGCTTTAATGATGTTAATTTTGCCTCCGATAGTCCAAAAGATAATAGAAAACGTTCACCGCCGCCGTAGACTTCTTTAAAAATAGTTAGCCTCATCAATATATATGGCTTGGTTCGCAGTACAGACAAAGAGCTAGCCATAAAGAAATGGGTGTTATGAACTACAGGGTTGTAGCCGCCAAGAGTTAGTTCCAATAGAAGTGGCAGAAAATTTGCTGGCTTGCGACGAACCGTATGGTCGGCTTCCACTAAAGCCTTGGCGACTGAACCTCCAAATCTTTCATGTTTATAGCACTCTTTTATTACCTGTATCGGTATATTTTTAATTATCGATATAATTTATTGCCATTTTTTTTTAAGATCTCGGCGATGATCTCGTAGGAACGCAGGCGAGCCTTATGGTCAAACATCTGGGCGGTAACCATAATTTCATCAGCCTGAGTATTGTTCAAGAAAGATTGCAGCTTTTCTTTCACTGTGTCTGGACTACCAAAGATGGAAGAGCCAAGCTGCTGCTGCAAAGCATGTTTTTCTTGCTGGCTCCAGAGGTTGTCCATACTGTCCACAGGCGGTTGTAGCGGCATTTCATTGCCCCGGATAAGGTTCAGGAACATTTGCTGTAAAGTCGTTCCAAGGCGATTCGCTTCTTCATCCGTATCGGCGGCAATAACGTTGACTCCGACCATCGCATAAGGCCTCTCAAGTACTTTCGAAGGCTTAAAGGAACGTCGATATAATTCCATTGCTGGAACGGTGTTAGTTGGCGAAAAATGACTGGCGTAGGCAAAAGGCAGACCGAGCTGACCAGCTAGTTTTGCGCTAAACTCACTGGAACCGAGCAACCAAATAGGAATAGCCAAGCCCTCACCGGGTATCGCCTTCACATGCATGGTACCAGGTGCCAATGTAGGGTCGAAATAAGCCCGCAGCTCATCCAGTTGGTCAGGGAAATCTTGTCCGTCACTCCGGCTGTCGCGGCGCAGCGCTCGTGCGGTTCGCTGATCTGTGCCAGGTGCACGCCCGAGTCCAAGATCGATGCGTCCCGGGAACAAGGTTTCAAGTGTCCCGAATTGCTCTGCAATCACCAGAGGTGAATGGTTAGGGAGCATGATTCCACCTGAACCCACACGGATCGTTGATGTTCCTGCAGCGACGTGGGAGATCACAACGGAAGTAGCGGAACTGGCGATAAAAGGCATATTATGGTGTTCTGCCAGCCAGTATCGGTTATAACCCCACTTCTCTGCATGCTGGGCGAGGTCTAATGTGTTGCGAAGAGACTCAGTAGGACTGCCTCCAGCAACGATTGGTGATAAATCAAGAACAGAAAATGGTATATCGCTTAATTGTTTGTTTGTTTTAATTGTAGACATATCGACTTCCTCATTTCATTTATGTCATTATGCGCAATAAATCCATCATTAAAAGGGTTCAAAGGTAAAAGACCGCAAATTGCATTCGTAAACTTGCCAGTTCATCATATTCTTTTGAGCTTTCCAGTTAATTCAAGTGTTTTATAATTCCTTGCGGGTATGTTTCTTCAAATACGGTTTTCTTTTCATATAGTTGATACCATATATCAGCTACAAAATCCGGATCGAAATTGGTTCCTCTTCTTATCAATGGACTAATGGAAAGTTGGCCTATTCCAGGAACGACTTGCCTCGCACTATTAATAGCACCAACAACATGGTTGTTGTAAGCGTGTAATACACTTTCATCTGTGGTATCCAGTACCGAAGTCACAATATTTCCACTATGTGGACTATATTCTAAAACATCGATGGTTCCATAGGTATAAAGGTGATATGCTTCGCAGACGAGCTACGTACGTGACGTTGTTCGCGGACAGTATACTGCCGGCTACATACAAGGAAAAACGGTTGTTGACTAATTATTAGTTTGGCCAATCCCCTGTCGCTCCAAGCAAAACAAAGATTATACCATCCATTTCCTCCTTTACAGAAGGATCACCAGTCAATACAATGCATGTGCATGCATATATAAATGCACAGTCCGTATCAGGAATTCGTCTCTTAGGATGTCAAAATGCATGCACATGCATATAAAATATCATACACATATTAAATCGTCAAGCACTCAGTACGAGCATTAAATTTATTTATTAGTCTGACGGGATAAATTTTGCAACAAATGTTGGATCTCAATTCCCGAAAACATTTTTGCTAGGATAGAATTGAATGTATCTAAAGACTCTTCAAGTTTTTCTTCACCTATACGGGTTAACGAAGTGAAAACGGCTCTCCGATCATCATCACAGATGTCTCTTTTTAAGGCTCCACAGCCCTTTGCTTCAAACCGGCTTACAAGTCTTGATAGAGCACTCTGGCTTAAACCAACCATATTCTCGAGTTGTTGTAATTTCAATCTTTTGCCTGGAGCTTCAAATAAAAATAAAAGTAAGTAAAGTTCTTTTAAAGTTATTTGATGTTTCTCTTGAAGAGCGGCTTCCAGTTCGTTAGCGGTGTTCAATTGAATCTGAGTTAAAGTTAACCAGTTCGTTACATCATTATTCATTTTGCTTTTTTCCATATCATTCACCTTCTCTATAGAAACTTCTAAATTCCACCCCTTTACATTAAATAAATTGAGGTTTTTTTATTATATCATTTATATCAATAATTTTGGGAGTCTGCAATGTAATTTAGTACCTTATTAATTAAATAATAAAATCTCATCCTAATTCATGCAATAAAGGAAACCTGGTGAGTGTGAGAGTAAGGTAATATTTCTTCACCTAGCTCCTGAATAACTTCCTCTGGGGGACGCTGGGAAATAAAAAACCGTCAGGGAAGATTGATCCTGACGGTCCTTTTTAGTTTTGACGTACATCAGTGATTTGTATTTATATCCGTTCTTTTTACGACGCGGGAGTAGGGTTCTCGCTATAATCTCACTATGTGACGGAAAATACGAACGACTCGCCTGCATCGGTCTCAAATTCAAACAATGAACCGCTCAAACTCTTAACTTCACGGTCTCCCTGCTTCACGGATACTAGCCGTTCCCCCCAAGGGTTGCGCAGTCTGCAAATACCGCCGAGCGTGGATTCAATGCTTAACGAAACGATAACGCCTTTGCGAATCGCAGACGTCACTTTAAAACCTCCGTGACTCCAGAGCGAGAATTCCGCATCCCACCCATCTGGGACTGTGGGGAACAAGTGAATGACCGTCTCTTTGCCGGGGGTTCCGGGCCCACTTTGACAGAGCGCAACCTGCAAACCGTGCGCCACATTTCCGAGCCTCTGCGCGCTGATGGCGTTGACGCCCTCACGTACTGTCAGCCGATTGTCGTAATATTTGATTTTCCCCGTATCTGCATAGTAGCAATATTCACGATCGGCATTCACGCATTCCAGCTGCGCCAACACAGCTTGTTTAAAGCCTTCGGCCATTCCCATACCGGCTAGCATGACGGCAACGGACGACATCTCGGACACAGCCTTGCTCCAGTCACCTCCCAGCATATTCTGTTGAAAGGCAAGTGTGGCTTTGCCTGTTCGGAACCAATCCGGATTTTCGCTCGCGGTCTCTAAGGAACAGAGAATAAAATCCCGCATCGGATCGTTAGCGATTTCCCGCCGATCGTCAAGCACTCGCCCGATCGCACCAACCCAAACAGGCTCCTCATCTTCTTTTGTTTTAAAGACAGCCTCCGGATGATCGCTTCGCGGGAGCGGAGCCAGGTTGCGATAAAACTCTTCCCACACCGGACGCATGTCCTGATCCGCATCCAATATATTGGCGGCCTTCAGCAGCACCGGCATGATCCCGTGAAGCGCAGACATCACTTGAATCGTATCTTTGCCCCCGATGTACTTCTCACCGCTAATCGTGTTGTGCATATGGTATTTGCCGTCATCCTCCTTTCGCAAGTGCGGATAATTGCGCAGGAATTCCGCGGCCCCTTTGATCATCGGATATGCCCGATCCTCCAGCCATACCCAGTCTTTAGTGAATTCATAATAATTCCAATAATGATAGGCGATGCCCGCTATATTCCAAAACATATGGGTCGTAGATCCGAATGAGCCCCAGCTCTTATCGGAATAGACCAGGTTCCCGTCTACCCATGATTCGTGTCCCTTCCAGTTCCAACGGCTCTCATGCGGATGCTTGTTATGCGCGTATTGCTTGAATCTTTCGGAGCGTTCCTCCCAAGGCTTATGCAGCAAGTAAAGCTCTCTCATCTCGGAGGCAATATCTTCGGGCAGCTCATCCACACCGTTAAACCATACGGTTTCGGGAATATAGATCCCCTTGCTGCCCCACTGCTGCTCCGCCGCTTTGGCGCACGAATCGTACATGCCCGAGTACATGTCGAAATAGGGCTGCATCAATTCATAGTGACCTGTTGCCAGAACCGCATTGTAATATAACCTGAGGTTGCTCCACCACTGCATGGCTCCCCAGTGTCGGAAGTCCCCGCGCGGGCTCAGCAGCATACCGCCAAAGTTGGGAGCATATTTACCGCCCCGGGAATTTGACGCCATCAGATACACAAAGTACGTATAATGCTTCTCCACAAATTCGGCGCTGCCATCATCGCTGCTTAAGCGAATGAACGATTTTTGCCAAAACTCGTTCCACCAAAGCTTATGCTCCTTCAGCAAGCGCTCATAGCCCGCTTTTCTTGCTGCTTCCAATTGATTTACTGCCAACGCGGCGACGTCCACTGTTTCATCAAAGGTGGCGCTGCTTGCGATGTAGATTTCGAAGCTTCCCGTACCCGGCTTGATACACAGGCGCATTTCCTTCTCATTCGGCTGCCCGAGTACTTTGCTAACTCTAAAATCGGTGACCGGCGCCCTTCCGCCAAGTTCATCGTTCATCCGGATGATCCCGTCGCGGCCGGAGATTCCGACCGCGACCGCCGAGGAGCAGTAATAGCTGCCCTCCCTGAATTCCTGCTTCAAGATCATCACGTCCTTGTGCATGATGAGTTTGGAAACCGCCGTATGACTCTTCGTCGCGACTTCCGCCGGCCGGATCATCTTCAACTTGATGTTGATGCCTTGCGGGTTTTTCCTTCCATCCTCGACCTTAAAGGCATACACATCGCTGTGGTCATAAGCAATCGCTTCGAGAGCGACCCCGTTACCATGGATGGAGACCGTCGCATCGTATAAGCTTAAATGCTGGCGTACCGTTCCGTCCATAAACGCGTCTTCCCCGTAATCCACAAAATCGATGTCGACGAAACCGCAGGCATAGCCGTAATCCAGATGCCTTTGATTGAAGCTGTTCGTGGAGCGGTCATTGGCATACACATCGACGCGATTCACCTGCAATTTCACAGCCGACGGGGATGTCCAAAGAAGGCTTCCCATTTTTCCGTTTCCGATCGGA
Source organism: Paenibacillus sp. J31P190 (assembly GCF_059692075.1). Classification (NCBI taxonomy): domain Bacteria; kingdom Bacillati; phylum Bacillota; class Bacilli; order Caryophanales; family Paenibacillaceae; genus Paenibacillus; species Paenibacillus sp. J31P190. Next base: position 59,060 of record NZ_JCAUAS010000005.1, read on the forward strand.
AGTCCGCCTTCACTTCTTTTGACGGTGTGTTCGTAGTGCAAATCTCCGCGAGACACAAGCTCTCGATAATTCATAGCTGAATTCACGCTCCAAGTCTTCCGTTATTTCTTGTATTTGTTGTACAGCTCGGTATATTCCTTGATGACGTCGGCGCCGCCCGACTGTTTCCATCTCTCAAGCTCTTTCCCCCAGCCCGCTTCGTCGATGACGCCCATGATGAACTTGATTTTCGCATCGTCGATGATTTTCTTGTTCGTCGACAGCTTTTTCTTACTATCATCGCTTAGGATGAGTCCATGAGATACGTCCGCAACTCCGTACTGCTTGATTTCCTTAAGCGTATCCGCCGCCTCTTTCGCGAGCGGCGTCCCGTTGTTGACAAGGTCCATACGCATCGCGAGGTGCTGGACTGGCACAACTTCCTTGTTGTATTTGGTGTCGTCCAAAATCTTCTGTACGCCGTTCTCTTCCTTGTAATGAACCCCGTCAACGCCGAGTATGACCGTCTTCACCATTTTGTCGTCGGCCATCTTGTCAAAGAAGCTTAGAATCTTCTTCAATTCTGCTTCCGTTTTGACGCTCGACTTCGGGAACATATACATGCCTAGGTACCCGCTGCCCTTGGCAACCCGCTTCTGTCCGGTCGTCGATACGAGCGCCGGAATGATGTGAACGTCTGCGCCCGGCAGTGTCTTGCCAAGTCCGACGAAAGTTTCGCCCCGGTAAGCCTCGACGATATTTCCTCTGATGCCGATTTTCCCATTAGTCCAATCCTCCGATACTTTAGCGCCCGGCACAGTGGCAAAGTCCTGGTTGAGAATCTTTTCATCGTACAGCTTTTTCATGAATTTCAAATAGTCCATATATTCTTTGGTCGTGAAATCCGGGACGGCCTGGTTATTGATATAACCCCAACCGCTCGGCGCGCCGAACAGGAGTGGAAACGTATAGGTGCCCAAATCTTTATTTTCAGTGATGCCCCATGTATCCTGCTTCCCATTTTTATCCGGGTCATTCAACGTAAACGCTTTTAGCACATTATAATAATCGTCCACGGTTTTAGGCGGCTCTTTGATTCCGGCTTTATCCAGCCAATCTTTCCGGTAAAACATGACGATCCTTTCCGGATAACGGCCCCGGTAAAGACCATATATTTTCCCGTTGATCCGGGTATTGTTCAGCGTATCTTTATCTAATTTGCTCAGGTTCGGATAATCCTTCAAAAAGGGCTCGACATCCCAGAAGAACCCGCTCTGTGCGGCGCTCACTATGACCGTATCCTGCGGATTAACAACAAGCATCGCCTGCGGGAGGTCCCCGGATGCCATCGACACGTTCAATTTATCCGTATAATTGGAGTTCAGCACCCATGTGATATCGAGCTTCGTATTCGTCTGCTGTTCAATGTATTTCACAATGGGGTTGTCCGCTGTCGGGGGCTCCGCCGTTTCAAATTGGCTCATCATTTTGATTCGAAACGGCGCTGCCGAATCCGTACCGCCCGCTGCAGACTGATTGCTGCTTCCGGAACATCCAGTCAAAGCCGCGATAAGCAGCATCGACACAGCTGGTGCCATTCTCTTAAACCCTTTTCTCATAAAGCATGACCTCCATATTTGTATTGTATTTGATTTTCCGCTCCCGGGCCGTCTTTCCTACTCTTTTACGGACCCGAGCAGCACGCCTTTCGCAAAATGCCGCTGCAAGAAAGGGTATACGAGCAGGATGGGAACCGTGGATACGACCGTTACGCCCATTTGGATCGTTTTACCCGGCGGAAGCACCCCCTCGAAGTTGTTTGCGGAATCACCTATGCCGGTTTGCGACAGAAGGACAATTTGACGCAGCCATACCTGGATCGGAAACTTGCCTGCATCATTAATATAGAGAAGAGCATTTAGAAATTGATTCCAATGCCCGACTGCATAAAACAGCGTTAATGTCGCAATCGCCGGCATCGACAGCGGAATCACGATCATGAACAAGATCTGTGGATCGCTAGCGCCGTCGATTCGTGCCGAATCCTCCAGTTCATCCGGCAGCTGCGCGAAAAAGTTTTTCAATATGATCAGATAGAAGGCGCTGATAGCCCCGGGAAGCAAGAGGGCGCCGTAAGTGTCGAGCAATCCTAGATTTTTCACGACCAAATAGGTCGGAATCATGCCTCCGCTGAACAGCATGGAGAAAATGACCATCAGCATGACCGGCTTGCGAATCCGCAGCCGTTTGTTGGCCAAAGGAAATGCCATCAGGGCGGTAAGCACAATGTTAATGGCCGTTCCCGCAACCGTGATGAAAATCGTGACCCATAACGAGTGCGGAATCGTATTCGTGCTGAAAATGTACCGGTAAGCGGCGAGGGAAAACGTCTCCGGGATGATCACAAAGCTTTTCTGGAGAGCTTCGTTGGGAGCTGTGAACGAGCCGGTTACGTTGAGCAGAAACGGAACGACAGTAATCACGGCCATTAGAAATAAAAGAAAATAATTAACGCTATCGAACAGCTTACTGCCCCATGATCTGTACATATCTATGCTCTTTCCTCCTTTCCTGTAAACTTAGTAAATGCCTTCTTCCCCGAATTTTTTGGCCAGCCGGTTCGTGATCACAACTAAAACGAGTCCGATCACTGACTTGAACATGCCGACCGCCGCGCTGAAGCCGAATTGGCCGCCCAAGATCCCCACCGTGTACACGTAGGTGTCGAACACCTCCCCAACTTCTCGGTTGAGCGTATTAAGCATCAGATAGATTTGTTCGAAGCCGGTATCGAGAAACGATCCCAGCCGCAGAATCAGCAGGATGACGATGGTGCTTCGTATCGAAGGCAGTGTAATGTGATAAAGCTGCCGCCAGCGGTTCGCCCCGTCCATACGGGCCGCCTCATAAAGCTGAGGATTAACGCCGGCCAGCGCCGCCATAAAGATAATCGTTCCCCATCCCGTCTCTTTCCATATGACTTCCAGGGTGACCATCGGTCTAAACCAGCGGGTGCTGTCCAGAAAGTGCACTTTCTGGAAACCGAGCGACTGCAAGATCTCATTGACTACACCGTTCTCGATCGTAAAGAAAAAATAGAAAAAGCTCACAACGATAACCCACGAAAGAAAATGTGGAACGTAAACTAGCGAAACGACGATCTTCTTATACACTTCATGCCGGACTTCATTGAGCATGAGAGCGATAATAATAGGCAACGGAAAGAACAGAAAAATGTTGTACGCCGCCAGGATCGCGGTATTTCGCAGCAGCATCCAGAAATCGGGGCTGCTGAACAAAGCATGAAAATGAGCGAAGCCCACCCACTCGCTTTTGGCGATTCCAAGGAATGGCATATAGTTCTGAAACGCAATGACCAGCCCCCACATCGGAACATAACGGAAAATCAGAAAATAAATGACGCCCGGCAGCAGCATGAGATATAGCCAATAGTCTCTTTTTACTTCCTTTAAAAACTTGCCCCATACCCCTTCCGTCTGGGCGACGTTAGGATGGTGATTATTCTCCGCTACTTCTGTCAACGCTTTCAATATGATTCCTCCCATCTCCTGTTTGATAAGGCTAAGGTACTAGAAGGGGAGGCAGATTGTAAATAATCCGCACCGCAGTACTCTACTGATCATTCCGTTTCCCCGGTTTTCGTGGATAATCTCGAGCACAGTAACGAAATGATTATCCAAAAAGTCCCCCAAAAGGACGATTGCCTTCGAAGCTGAATCCGATTACTTTTGGGGGAGCCCCCTAATAGCAAAAAAACGCGCATACCACGCGCTCTTTCGAGAGCGGCCGGCCTGCGCTGTTCAAGGTGCTTTATTCGTGATGCTTCACCAAATTATCTCGGTACTGTTTAGGCGTAATGCCTTCCATCTTCTTAAAATAACGAATAAAATTTTGCGAATTGCTGAAACGCAGCTTTTCGGCGATCTCCTGAATTTGATCATCGCTCTCTGCCAGCAGCCTTCTTGCCATATTCAGCCTATAATGGGATAAATAATCGCTAAAGCTGCTTCCCATTTCTTTTCGGAAAATTTGCCCCAAATAGTTCGGGTTATAATGAAGACGGGAAGCACAGGCTTCCAACGTCAACTCGGAATGGTATTCATCATGAATGATCTGAATCAATGTTTTGATGATATTCTTCTGCTGGGATTCGCTACGAGCCAACATTTCCTCCAAGGTCGGTTCCACGACATGACCGTATATCCAAGTCTCCATTTCTTGAACGGAAGTCTGCAGCAGCTGATCCAGCTTCTGAAAAATCGGTTTTTCTTTAAACAACGAGATGAACATTTCATCTGATTGATGCGAAATCTTGATCAAATCCATCAGCAACAGAAAAATAAACATGGAACAATATCGATAGCCAAAGTGACCCGAACACATTTCTGCAATGATGTTATGAAGCGTGCGTTTCGATTGCTCAACGTCGGCAAATTTGATCGCATCGATTAATTCTTTCACCATAAAACCAGGGTATTTACCAGTGTTGCCCGATTCGTTCACATCAAAATCGGAAGCATACAGGATGGCTTCCCTGCCCTGGATAAACCTTGATTTTAACGCATCCGTTGCCTCGCCATATGCAGTAGAAGCTTCTACCGGTTTGTAGAACGGACGGCTGATCCCAATGCTTACTTGAAGACGCAAATACTGCTTAACAACCTGCTGGATAGAACGAGACAGTAAATAAAGTTCCTCCTTGAAGGCGTCAACATTTTGATGCTCAGCGCCGAGCAGAACGACTTGCATATGATTCATAATGACGGGATTCAGCACTAATAATTCCGAGGCGGTTTCGCCCAGCATATTTTTTACGGCAAATAATAAAAGATCGCTGTCCGTGTCCTTATAACCGGTATCTGTTAATGTGTCGATCTGCACCGTGAGCACACAATAATGGTTCCAGCACGCATCAGGCCCTAGGTTACTTTCGATTTCCTGGGGTGCCACTTCACCTTGAAACAATTTATAAGCAAAAAAATCGTTCAGCTGATTCTTTTGAATATGTAACTGCCCTCTGAGCTTCTGGCTGTCCTGAAAAAAAGCATGCATCCGACTATTAATATAATCCATTTCGTTGCTTTGCAACTGGACATTCAATTTATCCGAGGAGTTGAATGCGACCATATGGTACAGCCGTTTGATTGGAGAGTATAGTCTTCGGGTACCGTAAAAGGAAAAAAAGAAAAACACGTCAATCACAACAAAACCTGTGATAAAAATAAATAGGCCGATGAACCGGGAGTTTTGCTCGGCCTCTAGGGTCGATACCATCGATAAATAGGTCCATTTGTATTTTTCAGAATGCCGAAAAGTGAAGGAATATTTTGATCCATTAATTCTCGTTACGAAATTACCTTGGTGGGCTTGCTGCACTTGCGATTGAGTCATTTGGGCAATCTGGTTCAAGTCTTGATCGCGAAGGTCATACTGCGTTATGCTCCGAATCCCTTTGCCCTTGTCGTCAATCATCGTCATTTGGCCTAAGTCTTTGCTCGCCATCAACTCACGAAACAAATCGATGCTCGAAATTTTTGTTCTCACGATTCCCTGGAATCGGTCAAATGCTGAAAAGGGCACCTTCAATGTGTACTGGAAAAAATCAGAATCATCCGTTTTACTCCATGTTGAGCCTGAGGTGACTTGCCTAAGTTGATTCATTTCTTCACCGGTGTATACCTCGGTTATCGGGAGTACCCCGCCATTTCGTAAAACCCACCCTTTTTCCAAATTAATAATTTCTAGACTGTTGATGATCGAGGAATGCGAATATAAAGAGCTAATCTCTGCCACCATATTTTTAACCTTCACATAATTGTCATAGCTGTTCATAGTAAGGTTATCGTTCAATATACTAGTAAAGCTCGGAAGCAAAGTAAATTGGATGATGGCGCTTTCAACGGATTGAAACGAATTTTCCAACTGAATCTGCGTCTGAAGGAGAAGCTGTGCATTTATTTTATCGATCTTCTCGCTCATTAAGGCGGATGTCTTATAATAGGCAATGTAACCGAGAATCGAAACGGCGATGATGACCAGTACAATGTTGAAGAAGAGCAGCTTTACGAAGTAACTTGTCCTTCTCATGATCATCCCCCTTCTCGAGATAACATTCGCATTGTAAGAATCTTCTATATCACTTGTATCATCCCCTGCAATAAAACAAAAAAACCGCGTTTAACGCGGTGATTAATGAGATAAAGTTCTGAATCTATCCTTTAATTCCACTGGCGGCTATGCCGCCGATCAAATATTTTTGGCATATGAAGAAAATGATTAGGGGTACGATGGTCACTAAACTTGCGATAGCCATCAAGTTGTTCCACTCGGTCAGGTAACTGTTCCGGAACAGATTAAGTCCCAGTGTAAGCGTATAATTTCGTTGGTCGTTTAAGAAAATAAGCGGTCCCATAAAATCGGTCCATGAACTCATCACTTGAAAAATGGCCACGGTCACAAGGGCGGGAGAAACAATCGGCAGCAATATCCGTGAGTAGACTTGGAAAGTGTTGCATCCGTCGATAATGGCAGCCTCGTCAAGATCATAGGGAATCGTCAAGAAATACTGCCGCAGCAGGAAAATATTGAATGCTGAGCCGAAGAAGGATGGAATGATGAGACAACGTAGCGTATCAATCCAACCCAGCATTTTAAATTCCACATAGAGCGGAATGAGTGTTACCTCATAGGGGATCATCATGGAAGCAAGCAGTATGGCGAACCAGAAGTTTCTACCTCTAAATACGAGCCTAGCGAAACCGAATGCTACGATTGAGGAAGAAATAACAGTCCCAATCGTCGTCAAGACGACAATGATGACCGTATTTTTAAGAAATAGTGTAAACGGGGCAACCGTCCAGGCTGCTCTGTAATTTTGGAATATGAAATGGTCCGGAATCCATTGGGGCGGGAATACGAATATCGCTCCCGGCTCCTTGAGCGAGGTCGACACCATCCAGATGAAAGGGATTATAAATACGAACGAAGATAAAATAAGAAAGGCATAAGTTATACTTTTACCGAATATGTTCATCCGAGTCATCGTTAGCCCTTCCTCTCAGTCTCGTAGTAGACCCACGATTTGGACGTTCTAAACACTAATAACGTTAAAACCGCGATAATGGCGAAGAGAACCCATGACAGTGCAGCTGCATAACCCATTTGCAGATCCTGAAACGCCTTATTGTAAATATAGAGCGCATAAAAATAGGTGGAATTGAGCGGCCCCCCTTTGGTCATCACATAGCCTTGCGTAAATGTTCGAAATGCACCGATAATCCCCATAATCAAGTTAAAAAAGATCGTAGGCGTAATCATCGGGAGAGTTACCGTCCAGAACTGCCTAAATTTTGTAGCGCCGTCAATGCTTGAAGCATCGTAAAACAGCTGCGGAATGTTTTGCAATCCAGCTAGGAAAATGACGATCCCTCCACCGGAACCCCACACGCTCATCATGATTAATGAAGACAGCGCCCATTTCGGGTCCCCGAGCCAATCCGGACCTTTAATGCCTACGAACGATAAAAAATAATTTAAAATCCCGAAGTCTGGTTGCAGCACCCACATCCACAAAACAGCTACCGCAACTCCCGTAATAACAGAAGGTAAATAAAACAAGGTCCGAAATATTCCCATGCCCTTTATTTTCAGATTGAGTAATAATGCCAGAAGTAGAGATACAATCAGTCCTAAAGGAACCGAGACAATGGCATAAGTGAACGTAATCTTAATCGATTTCCAAAATAACGGATCCAGAGTAAACATATCGATATAGTTTTTGGGCCCGATAAAAACGGGTTTATCGAGCAAGCTCCATTTATAAAAACTGATGATCAATGAAAAAATTAACGGACCTAGAGCAAAGGCTGTAAATCCGATGATCCACAACCCGATAAAACTGAAACCCTCAAACTGTCGAATCATTCTATTCTTTCGTTTCATCCGCTCACCGCTTTCGACTCTATTGATATAGATTGAATCGGGACATGGGATCATTTACCAACTTGCAATGTCGTATTTATTTCTTTGACCGCATTATTCAAGGCATCCTGCGCAGTCATCTTCCCTAATATTGTCGCTTCCATGGCATTCGTGAGTTTCTCGTCGATCTTGCTCCACTCCGGCGTAGTATAATAGGAAGGCGTTACCGACGCATACTTAATCATTTCGAGGAACGGCTTGAAATAAGGATCCTCAGCCGTCTTTAGCTCTTGCGCGATCGACGGCATCTCTGGAAGACCGAAGCCCAGCTTAACGAAATCCGTCTGGCCATCCTTGCTGCCCATATAGTTGGCGAATTTGAATGCCGCATCTTTGTTCTTGGACGTTTTGGAAACGACAAATCCGCTTGTGTGCATGACACCGACGAGCTTGCCGTTCTTACGAGGCATCATCGCTGTGCCAAAGTTGAAGTTGTTCATTTTCTTTAAGTCATTCAACGGCCATAATCCACTTTCGAACATAGCCACTTTGCCCGTCTTAAACATCTCTGTTCCTCCGCCCATCGTGGTAGATGCCGACGGGGACGGCGATACTTTGTACTTATTGACCAGATCGGCATACCACTGAAGCGCTTCCGCCGTTTGCGGAGAATTCATAATACCGTTAACGGTTTTACCGTCTTCGCTAATTAATTTGCCACCATTGGTCCATACAAACTGCTGCAATGTGTACGTATTTTTGGCCTCGGTAACGAAGCCATACACCCCATTGCCGGTTAGCTTCTGTGCGGCACTCAAGAAATCGTCATATGTCCAATCGTCTTTCGGATAAGGAACGCCGGCTTTATCGAACAAAGCTTTGTTGTAGAAAATCGCTCTCGTCGAGGGAATATTAGGAATGGAATAAAGAACATCGTTCACCTTAGAGGCCTTGAAAATCTCCGGGTAATATTGATTTGGATCAATCTCACCGCTTTTGATATGAGAGTCCAAGGGCTCTAGAGCCCCTCGGGCCACGAGCTGCGGGTAGTTCCACCACAAAAAAACGTCTGGAGCATTACCAGCAGCAAGCGACGTGAATATTTTCTGCTCATAGCTGTCCGGTACGGATTCAACCTGTACTTTAATGTTCGGAAATTTAGCCTGGAAACCAGCCACGACAGCTTTGTACGTTTCCAATGAACTAGCCGTATCCCACGTCGAGAAACGGATGGTCACAGGCGCATCTTTGGCTTCGATTTTCGGGGCATCTGTCGCTGAGCTTTTGATATTGGATGGACTTGTATTGCCGGCCGGTTGCGATCCGCTGCAAGCGGCTGCAGTGAACAAAATTGTCATACTAAAAGAAAATGCCGTCATTTTTTTCAACATACGTTTTTCCCCCTCAGAATGGTAATTTTTCAATTGAAACCTGGCATGCAACGATATTTCTCAGCTTTCTTCCCGCGAAGATCACCTCCCGACCGAATTTCCTTTTTTTAAAATCTGATCCTTCTTTCCGCCTTTATCGAATCGACCGCCCTACACGTAATTTCCCAGCTATGCAAATTATCGCCTATATGGGTAATCGGTTGACGGCCTTCACGGATCGAATTAAGCATCTCAACCAGCGAATATTGCAATCCCTTGTAGGTCATATCTGGCAGTGGAATACGTTGTTTGGACCCATCCAGTTTTATGATATAGAGAGTGTCGTCATGCGATTCGATCGCGCCCTCGCTGCCGATAAGACGGAAATTGCCGTGCCATGGCGTATCGGTTCCGCGATTGATAAAGCTCCCGTAGTAGTGAACCATCACGTCGGGTTCAAATCGGATAATGGCGGAAACCGCTCCATTGCTGTCGAGAAAATTCCAAGATGGACTTGCGCTTTCAGCGTAAACAGATACCGCATTGGCACCTAGCAAATACCGCATCAAATCGAAATGATGAATGCACATTTCTTTCATAAACATCTCTTCCATTTGCTTGCGCCATACGACGAACGAGCTGGTTGCAGTATGGTTGCGGGCGAATAACCATTCTACTTCTTCTATGCGGCCGACGATATTGGAATCCACAGCGGCTTTGACCGCCTGAATAGCGGGATTCCAGCGGTAATTTTGGCTGATCATGACATACATTCCACTTTTGTCGGCAATGTCCGCCATTTCCATGGATTCGTTCCAATCCAGAGAAATCGGTTTTTCCATAATGACATGGAGTCCCGCTTTCAGCATATCCTCCATGATTTTTTTGTGCGTGCCGGGAGGAGTGACCACCACAGCAATGTCCGCCGTCGTTTCCTGAAGCGCCTTGTTGTAATCCGTATACGTGGGGATAGGTTTACCCCCAAGCAAAGACCTAGCCATCTCCAAATTGTCCATGCTCATGTCCACGATCGCGGCCAATTCGACTTCTTCCATTGAGAGGATCGTTGTGATCCAATGCAATCCGTGCAATCCTGTACCAATTTGAATGATTCTGATTTTATTCATGTTTTTTACCTCGCTTTCCATTCACTTCAGTGATAGAGGAGCATTAGTAAAGCGTTTTCAAAAAATTGTTTATTCAATAACACCCAAGCACTGGAAACAAAACAATTACGATAATAACGACTTGACTATTCGGGTTATAAATGAAACAATTATTTATGAAAAATCGATACCTATTAATCGGAGTGATTATATGGAGATCCTATCAATGCATTACGGGAAGCACTGCGTTCCAGAATGGAAGTGGCATGTTCCCGTCGGTTGTCATCCAGGGTTTACCTTGTGGAGTATTTGGGGTGGAGAAGGTCAAATCATGTTAGGCAAGAACTGCTACAAATTAAGCATCGGTGATGTTTTTTTTATCAATTATAAGAAGGAAGTCGACGCCTATCAAAATGAACATGCCAGTCTCGATGTACGTTATATAGATTTTACATTGCGAAATCCGGATATCTTGTGTGACTTGCCTGAGCATCGTCATTTTGATCAATATCATTTTGTACTCGAGCTTTTCAATCGCTTTCGTTTAACCGAAGAGAGAAATAACTTGATTCAAATGGAAATATGGCTGCAAGCACTTATTACGGAATATCAAAATATAACGTCAACATCAACTGGAGCATATACAATAAAAATTGATGAGCTATGCCGCATGTTTCAACAACATCCACAGCAGCAATATGATATGAGCGAACTTGCCCAGAACTTTTCTCTTACGACAGATCATTTTATTCGCATTTTTAAACAGGAACGCGGCGTTACGCCCTACGCCTATCTGCAGCGCTGCAGGTTGGAAACTGCCAAAACTCTGTTGCGCATGTCTACTCTCAGTATCACGGACATTGCGAGCAGTTGCGGCTTTTCTGATATCTATAATTTTTCTCGTTTTTTTCAGTCAAAAACAGGAATTTCTCCGAGCAGATTTCGTAATTGATATGCTTCATCAATCAATCATTCGAGTTTGACCGGCGTGTTATTTTCAGCACTCAAGTAAGCCATATCTAACATTTGGGTAATCTTTAGTCCCTGTTGCGGCGTGCACGGTACCTCCTCATTATTGACAATCGCATCCAGAAACGCTTGCCGAATGTTTGGCATCTTAGAAATCGCTATATGTTCTAATGGAATATCGTGTACTTCTCCGTCGATTTCCAAAAACACTTTATTTCCTGCAGATTTACTATCTCCAACTACTTTATGCAGGACCGCACCGCCCTTGGAGCCATAAATTCGTGTTGTAATCACCTCGTTCTCCCGGTTGCTGGCCCAAGATGCTTCCAATTCAAGCATAAGCCCGTTTGTCATACGAAACATCGCTACACCCATGTCTTCAAGCTCAAAATTCTGAATGCCTCTGCGAGCTGCCTCGTCCTTTGAGACCTTGCAGAACGTGTTAGCAAGTACCCATTCCGGATCTGGATGCCCGCAAAACCACATAGCGCGGTCAAGCACATGGACGCCAAGATCAATGATTGCTCCACCGCCACATTGCTCTTTTCCAGATGAAAGCGGATACCACCATGGCACTCCTCGTCTTCGTTGCCACTGTGTACGCACATAATAGATATCGCCAAGCTTGCCTTCGTCGATAACGGATTTTAACGTTTGGCATTCCTGCTGAAAACGCTGATTGAAGTTGATCATCAACTTCTTGTTGTGCTTTTGAGCAGCTTCAAGCATTTTCTTCCCCTCTGCCGCATTTCTTGCCATAGGCTTTTCACAAAGTACATGCGCGCCTGCTTCCATCGCCTGAATGGAAAGCCTCATATGCAAAAAATTAGGAACTGCGAGGCTGATCGCATCCAAATTTTCCTCTTTTAGCATCTTATCGAAATCCGTATATTTTTTTGAAATGTTATATTTATCGCCTATCTCTTTCAGTCTTGATTCATCAACGTCGCACAATACAATTTCTTTAACGGTGTCGCTGTTGGCGTAGTCTTTAACATGACTTGCTCCCACAGTTAATCCGACAACACCTACTTTAAGTTTTCTGTTGTTCAAGCTTATCCCCCCGTTATTTTATTGCAGAAGCATATATCACAATAATTCTTAGTTCCTCGGGACCGTTATTAATAAGACCGTGGCTGCCGTTTGCACGGCAGACGCTTATGTCGCCGGCCGACATCTCGTATTGGTCGCCATCAAGCTCCATGATTCCGTGACCAGAAATGCAGTAATACCACTCTTCCATGGGAACATCGCTGTTATGCTGGTGATAGCCGAAGGTAGAACCTGGTGGGATGATATCATCATGAATGAATTTGATGTACTGCTTATCGCTTGAGGACACCGTTTGAATAATATCCTTTAGTTGAAAAGGACCTTTGCCGCCATGGCAATTTTGACGAGTCTCATACGCTTGTGACTTATTTTCGATAAATTCCGTTTTTTTCATAATATAACTCCTTTTCAAACATGAGTTGTTTTTACTAAATTAATCATAGGCTTGACAAACTGGAATGTAAATGTAAAAAGGCGATATGATTTGTGAAAAATCGATATGAACGTGATTTTAATTTTAGTGGTTGTCCCCCTAATATCTCTGAAAATATTTTCGAAAAAGTCATCATTGATATTTCGAATCAATTTAACAATCACCAATAAATTGTTAAGCTGGTAGCACAGCAAACTCCTATTTTTCAGTCATTGTTTATCATGTGCTAACAAGCAACATTACCATTTTTGTAAGTAAAAAGGCGTTCACGTATCATGATTGATGCGTGAACGCCTTTTTACTCAACGCCTTGCCAACGAATAAGATCATCAGATTACCCCATAAAAAAACCACTTCAAAACGTTATTGTCTACTTCAAAACTTATTTGTAATCCAACAAGCCGACGAGCAGTCCTTTAGACTCGGCAAGAGCCAGTACTTCATGCGCGTCTTCCCGCGTCAGAGCGGACGGCTTTTCCGTGTACACATGCTGCTGGCCTGCAGCGCTTTCAAATTCAGCGAAGCGTGGGCAGCGGGTGCCGCAATTTCCAGATTCGCAAGCAGCTCCTCGACCGTGCTCGCAGCCGATACGTTGAATTCTTCCGCACGCTTTTTGGCAAGCTCCGGCATTAAATCCGCACAAGCGATGACGTCGACGATATGATTGAACGCCTTCGTCAAGTTTTTCAAATAAATCCCGCTGATCATGCCGCAGCCGATAACTCCGACCTTCACTCTTTTCATAGAAAATCACCCATTCTTTCCGTTTGATCCTGATCTCATGTATGAGCCTTATCCATAGAACTATTCTTTAACCGCACCAATTACGATACCCTTAACAAAATATTTATGCAGGAACGGATAGACGATCAAGATCGGCAATGCGCCGATAAAAATTTACGAAGACCTCAACGTCCTTTTTGACAGCTTGGCGACCGTTTCGGGATCGAGCTTCGAGAAGTCCGTCTGGGTAATTATCGTTTGAGGAAGCTCGCAAGCGGAAGCTTCGTAACAGATGCGTCTTAGACTCATTGTCAATCACTCTATTGGTCCGACGTGTACTCAGGTCGCCAATAGTCCTTATCCGTTGGCGTTCTTCGCCATTGGCGGAATGCACCCACTTGGAGCTACTCTCGTTGGTTTAAGGCGCTTACGATCTCCACTCACGCAAACTCACAGACTTTGACGAAGCACGTCCCCTTTGCCTCTGTCTTCCCTCTTTTGAAGCGGAAGCAGGTTATGCGACTGAGTCTTCTTACTCGCGTGCATACTCATCCGAGTTTCCCCCTCCAGACTGTTACCAGCTTTCATCGGCTCGGACTTACTCGCTACTTCGGATCGATCCGCGATCTCGCAGCCCATCGATTCGGCTTTCCCTATAAGGTTATACCTCCCCTACCTTGTCCACGTTTGCGTCAAGGACGCTACAAGACTTCCCTCAGTTATCTGCACATTCTATTCCATCCATCCTGACCCTAATCACGTCGATGAGCCTTGCAGGTCATATCCCTTTATTTGTTTTCCTGCAAGATATACATATTTGCATAAGTTTCCCCGTTTGTTTGGCGGGTCACCCAACATCGCCGCCACCTCTGGTTCACCACATTCCGAGCTGATTTTTACCTGCAGGCCCTTCGGATTCCCTCTCACGAGAGACACCCTGCCAATCCTAACCCTGCGGGATTAGGACCTCTATTTCGGCTACGGCACTTTAAAGGGTAAAGTTACCGAGTGGATTTGAACCACTTAGATTGTGCGACTGTGAGGCGCACAAACAAACCGGAACCCCTAGATTGGAGTTCCGGTCTTATAAACACTAAACAACTTCATTCAACCGCCCATCCCGAAATCGCACAATCCGATTCGCCTGTTGGGCAATCAATAAGTCATGCGTAATCAAAATAATCGTCCGACCTTGTGCATTTAATCTCTTTAAAATGTTTAAAATCTCCACACCTGTCTTCGAATCTAAAGCTCCCGTAGGTTCATCCGCCAAAATAATTGCTGGATCTCCTGCCAATGTTCGCGCAATAGCAACACGTTGCTGCTGTCCACCAGATAGCTCTGATGGAAAATGCATCTTTCGATCCAACAAGTCCACCGATTCTAGTGCATGTAAAACGAGCGGCTCTCTTTCCTTTTTGCTCACTCCCCGATAGATCAAAGGCAACTCCACATTCTCATAGGCACTTAATCTCGGCAGCAAGTTGAAGCTTTGAAAAACGAAGCCAATCTTCTGATTACGAATCTCAGCAAGCCCAGAATCCTTAAGTACGTTTATTGCTTGACCATCCAGATCATAGATACCTTTATCTACAATATCCAAACACCCGATGATGTTCATCAGTGTGGATTTGCCGGAGCCTGACGGTCCCATGATTGCCACGAACTCTCCATGATCAATATCTAATGAGACGTCATCTAACGCTTTAATCGTTTCCTCACCCATCGTATAATACTTACTGGCATTTTCGATATGAATTAATGTCATAACCTTCACCTCCATTACTTGCACAGAGTCCAAATAAATGAAGTATTTGATTTGTAACCCTTACCGTTTTGCCTTATAAAACTCATGATAAAGCTTCATCAGCGCCCGCTTCTCAATCCTCGAAACATAGGAGCGGCTAATGCCGAGCTCCTTCGCAATCTCACGCTGCGTTCGCTCTTCCCCGCCAAGCTCCAGCCCAAACCGGCCAACGACGACTTCCTTCTCGCGATCGTCCAAGATTTCTAAGTTCCGATATATTTTACTCTTCTCTATCTTCAACTGCACCTTATCCACGACATCATCCGCTTCTGTCCCGAGGATGTCGATCAATGTAATTTCGTTCCCCTCTTTATCCGTTCCGATGGGATCATGCAAGGATACATCTTTGCGCGTTTTCTTCAACGAGCGAAGATGCATTAGTATTTCATTTTCGATACAACGCGCTGCGAAAGTCGCCAGCTTCGTCCCTTTGTTCGGCGAAAACGACTCGATAGCTTTGATCAAACCGATCGTCCCAATCGAGATCAAATCCTCCAAATCTTCTCCTGTATTGTCGAATTTTTTTACTATATGGGCGACCAACCTTAAATTATGCTCAATCAGTTTATTTCTGGAATTATCATTACCTTCTGCCATAAGCCTCAGATGTCGTTCTTCTTCTTCCTCAGTGAGAGGCTGTGGAAACGCATTATTTTTGACGTAGGATACAAGCAAGGTTAGCTGCTTGATTAATACGGCTATTGCGCTAAACAATCCAGGCATTCCAGTCACCCCCTTCAATGTTAGCGGATCTTAGCTGTTCGGAAGTCTCCGCTTTAAGCTTAGTATAAGTGTATGTAGGTTGGAGCCTAGAAGTGCCTGTACCTAATAACTTAGACAAAGAAGTCATCTGGAACTAGCTCATTTAAATCAACTTGTGGGGATCTTGTTACACTAAGATAAGAAAGTAACTTGAGTCTCCTCTGATTGAACTCATAAATCGCCTGCTCTTTTGAGATCTCCATCAGAAAAAACTTCAATTTTACGTCCTTAAACTTTCTATGCTTATTGATTTCTGACATACAAATAAATCCTCTGGCAGCAAGTTCCTCTACCTTAGAAATATCTATAACAACTACATCCAACAATTCACTAATCCCAAAGACACTTAGAAAATGTTGAACTAAAACGACTGGCTTCGCCTCTAAGAGAGAGATTGTCCCATAATCGGATACAACCTTTTTCTCTTTTTGAAGGAGTGAAGAGCATGAACGTTTTCTAAGTCTGTACCACTCTCCAGATAAGATCTCTAGTTTTTTATGATATTCATGCCAAACCACCAATTGATCTTGAATATCCATATCAGCCCACCAAATGTTATATGTATCTTTCAATTGTTTATTGGGGCTAAAACGAACAAACTTCTCTACTAATAGCATATCTTTATTAATTAATCTTAATAGCTGATCTTCACTTAACTTCTCTATACAAATAGAACATGCATGAACCAAAATGCCTAGATCATAAAACATCTCCTTTAGAGCATCCTTATCCCAAGCGTATTCTTTGTTAGAAATAAACTTGCTAACTACACCCGTTTCCTTCCATTCAATTCTCATTTTTTCAGAACTCATTTGAAACAGACGAACATTTTCCTTAATACTGCTCGTAATGAATTCACACTGTTTCATTTCCTTATACTTGCCCTGCTCAAAAAAATAGTTGAGATGAAAGATTGTCATTTGATAAACTACTCCCACTCAACTATCTTCATGGGACTATATACATTTGCCTGCTTTAACTTGAACTTTCTATGCAGCACTACACCAACATCCGTTTCTTTGTTGGTCTTCTCTGCTAACAAGCTTTCTAAGTGGCCAATCATTGTAATTTGAACTTCATTACCTAGATAATGAACTCTCACCTCATCAATAAGCCATTCAACGATTTTTCTTCTATCTTCAAATGATAGTTCTGAGCCATCGCTTCCAATGAACTCCTTAATGCGTTCTGTAGCTAATGTAATCTTCTCAGCATTCAAATTCCCCTCTTCAAACGCTTCAAGTTGCAATAAATAATTGTCTAGAATTCGTTGAATATCTAACTTAGAAACATTGATTTTGGCAATCTCTTCTGCCATCTGCTCCTCATTAATTACATCACGCATAAACATTATTTTTATTTTTTCAATTTCTTTCCCCTTTTCATTGAGTTGATTTCTTGCTAACTCACTAGCTTGTTTAATCTCACTAGCAATCGACTCAGACATAATATCTAACTGTGCAATATACTCATTTGGGTCAGATACCACTGACATTATGAGATTCCATATAAAATCCTCAAGTAAATCAGCTCTTAAAGTCTTTGCAGGACAAGCTGTTACTCCATTTCCATAACGCTTTGGGTTTTTATTTGGACATCGATAACAGGTATACTTTCTTTTCACACCATCGTACAAACCTTTTGAAGCATAGGTTGTACAATCCCAAGTTCTTCCACAATGTGAACATCTAATTATTGATTTAAGAAGATATTCATATTTTGTATTTCCGGATCTAGTAGTGTTTTTCACTTTTTGCTCTTGTGCTAATTCAAAAATTGCCGAATCAACGATAGGCTCAATTTCAACCAAAATCCAGTCACCTTTCTCACGAAATTCATAAGTTTTTTTAGGTGCACCGCCTTTGGTTTTCTCACCTTTAACCTTTTTGAATTTTCGGCGATTGTAATAGTATTTACCGATATAAACCTCTGAATTTAAAATACGCGAAATTGAAGAAGATCCCCAATTGCAACTTTCTTGCCTTTTTGGTGATACGCCCAAATCATAAAGTTTACTTCCAATTTCACGAAGCGTTAAGTGATCAAAGATATACCACTGATAAATATTCCGAACAACCTCTGCCTCTTTTTCGTTTATTACGAGATTTTGGTTTTCGAAATTATAACCAAACGGTGGAACGCGCATTGGCATAATCTTCTTATCACGTTCAACTGCTTTAAGCCTGCCGCGCACAGTTCTTTTCTTAATGAGGGCTAGCTCGTACTGAGCAATAACACTCATTAAGTTAAAAAATAATTGCCCTTCCGGTGTAGAAGAGTATTCGGTATCTACGAAAAGCAACGCAACACCCTTCGACTCAAACTCTCTGCAGATAAACAACTTATCAGTAAGGTCCCTAGAGAGCCGATCAGGATGAGTAACAAAAACGTGAGTTATTAAACCAGCTGCTATATCTTGCCGAAGACGGTTAAGCTGCGGGCGTTCAATGTCCTCGCCGCTTGCACCTTCTTCACGGTACACGATTACATCATTTAAGGAATGGCCCAGATCAGCGACCCGCTTTAAGCAAAGTTCAGTTTGTGCGTCAAGGCTTGTACCATCCGCTGCTTGGCTTCCAGTAGAAACGCGTGGGTATATTGCTATAGCCATTTTCTTTTTCCTCTCTTAGCTGCATGTATTTGAGCTCTCTGATCCTTCAGTTCTTGAAAACGAACATAGTATTGGTTCAGATACTCTTCTGGAAGCACTTCAGGAATAGGCAGTAAATTACAACCTATCAACTCTGAATTAGGATTAAGTATGTAAATACAATCAAGGCAATCAGGAGCGTAATAAATCGTTACCTCATTACAAATCGATCCTGATTTTAATCTAAACCATTGCTTTTTTAGAGCTATACTACTTGAGTAGAATCTCCCTTGAAAATCAATGCCCTTATTAGTTAGCAATGCATAACCTTCCTCAAAATCAAACATTCAAACACCTACATTCCAAGTAATAGAACATTTGTTCCCATTACTGTTATGCCCTTAAATATGAAAAATAAACCGACTTTATTCAGTCGGTTTGGATAGCAGCCTTTTGATAATCAGCTCAATAACTCTTTTCTTGGCTGCTATTGCAGCATCATTCTTCGTTGTCATGAGCAGTTGAGTTTGCATCGTTTTCTTTCGGATCGTTGTCGGAGCGCTCTACTCGCTCTTCCTCTTCTTTGATCCATTTCTCTAGAAGTTCTAATGCTCGCTTACGATTCTCCTCCAAAGCAAAAACCCCCTGATTGTTTCATATCAGGAGGTTTCTCAATTTTTATTATTCGTAATTTTATACTACCAATAGCTCATTGCCGTTTAAAATACAATGGCTCAGTCAATACTGAATCTTCACTTTTTATTATATAGCCCCAATGTGTTCTTCCCTCCAATACAGTTAACATACTTCCCTTTATTTGATTGAATTCTCCTATTAGGTCCTCAAATCTAACCAATAATTCATTATTCGAGAAATCCTTTAGGACTTCTATGATAATTTGTCCATTACCTGACTCAACTCTTAGAGAAATATATTTATCTTCATCTAATACCAATCGAATGCCCTTTAAATTTCTTTTTGTACTATTCTTCAACAAGTTTAAAAAAGCATTTTTCGATTCGTCTTTATTTTGAATGTAAAGCAAATGATCATCATCATAGGTTTTCTTGATGTCATCAATAATTAACCAATGATATGGAACTCTACATATTAAAGCTAACGTGGCCTCAAATTCTCTTCCGTACTCGTTAGAAACATTCTCAGAATAACGGAATTTTTTTATTTTGTTTGAACTTACAGAGAGAATCTCTTCTAGTTCCTTATAACTTAATCCCACGAAGTCTGGCTCTATTAGAAAAAATCTACGGTTTTCCTTCTTTTTAAGTTTTAGAAGAAACCCACCCACATAAGATATTCCCATTTGTAAAAGTCCTCGCAAAGTAAAAATGTAAGTGGATGGTCTTTCTTTATGATATTGCATTAATCCTTCTTCAGTAATTTCTCCCTTAAGAAACCTAATTGCCTGTTTTCGATGGTCCTCAAACCAAAAGTCTTCACCTTTTTTTACTCCCAAGTTATCTCACCTGGGTTAAACATAAGGTTTGTTCTCTTTTCTTCGGTTACAACTACCAATTGGTAGTTGTAACATTATGATTCTTAATTTGAGGCATAATTTTAAAGTGATACCTATTTATTTTATAGGTCTTGATTTTTGGGCACTCAACTTTAAAAAGATAACTGAACAAAGAGTAGTCATTACTAATTTTGAGCAGTAAAAAATTATTCTTACATTTAATAAATGTGCAATTCTCTTGCATGTTCAGTCACCTCCCTTCTTTTTAAAATAAACCCAATACCTCAATGTCACTTTACTGAAACAGGACAAACCCCAATAAAAAAAGGCAACCCTTCTCAATTGAGAAAGATTGCCTTCATATTTCACGCATGCAATTTACAACTGTGCTAGTTCAATACACTCCTCCTGCTGCACAGTAGAATTTCGGGTTTCCGTCCGTATCAAAATAAACCCTCATTCACAAATTTGCCAATAAACGCGTGTTCAAATTACCACCATCTATTAGATGACCTAGTTCAGTTCTTTATGTCCATTAAAAATAAACTCTCCATTTTATTAAATACAGAGAGTGGCACACAAATCTTAAACTAGATCAAACAAGAATACCTATTTTCCCCTTTAGCGGAACACAGCGTGTTCTCCAAAAAAGAAATATTATGGGACAAATGGATAAATATGACAATTTATGCAATTGCTTTATTTAAACCATAATTTCACATAATAATCCTTAATACGCAATGAACCTTAGTTCCTATTGTCCGTTGCCGGACGCCCCTTCACTGCCGAATATGTGACGGCAATGAAAATTAGTGTCTATCATAATAAATTGATTTTAGCATGATTATCCAATTTCGAGCAACATTTTTCACAAAATAATACAACAAATCTAGTAAGAATAAAATCTATCAATTTACCAATACTAGTTTAAGAGGTGATTTTATGATTCCGCAACTAAAAGAAAATATCGTTAAGCTTTCAAATCAAACATTGAGCAAAAAAAAGATCAATTTTACAACACTTCAAACAATTTTAGAAAGATCTGGTGCAAATCAAGAATTCGTGAAAAACATACTTAAGGAAATCGAGAGCCATATCCGACTTCGAAACGAAAAGAGAGTAATTAACCGAATTCGTAACGAGAGTCCTGATTTAATTAAAGCTTTCGAAAATCATTATTCCATACGGTACGCAGACACAAGTCTTAAAAACCATAGTTTTCACGTTGGGAAATTTTTGGGATACATTCTTCGGACTTTTCCAGACATATCCCCACTACAATCAATTCATGATTGTAAGAAAATAACTAAAGCTATGGTTATCTCATATCAGGAGCACCATGTTAATGATATGCACCTTGGCAAACTAAAAAAAAGTACACTTAACAGATATTTATTTTCGATGAAATTGTTTTTGGACATGTTGTCTATACTTAGTGTGAATCACATTCGTTACATCATCACTCCTGAACTACGTGCTCAAGGTAAACGAGCAAATGAGTATGTCCATACAGAGGATATTGCTGCATTAGTAGAAAGCATCGAAAAAAGCCAATCAAAAATGAAAATAAGAGATATGAGTATCGTCTTGATGATTATGGAATTAGGCTGTCGCCCAATTGAAGTAGGTAATATTCGTCTTGATGATATTCGCTTGACGGACAGACTTGTTACCCTTCGATCCGTAAAGTCCAAAACAAGAACACTTCAAATGAGTAAGGACTTATCTGAAATAATTAAAAAGTATTTAGAAACAATCCGTTCTCCTTTT
This sequence comes from Paenibacillus sp. J31P190, assembly GCF_059692075.1. NCBI lineage: Bacteria > Bacillati > Bacillota > Bacilli > Caryophanales > Paenibacillaceae > Paenibacillus > Paenibacillus sp. J31P190. The sequence goes on from NZ_JCAUAS010000005.1 coordinate 81,037, forward strand.
AATTGCGAACATAACGTACTTTTTATAAAGCCAAGAGGAACCCCTATGGATTCTCCTGCCATCACCAGTATGTTTAGGGAAAGAAACCTTAAGTGTTTTAAAGAAAAAAGATTTAGCGCAAAATCATTAAGGCATACCTATGCAACAAATGCACTTGATAACTTGAATGATTTCGATCAAGTTTCAGAATCGTTAGGACACAAACATAGACGATCTACTGAATGGTATATCCATCGAAGTGTCCAGAGGCTACTTTCACGTTCCCTCCCTCATAACCCATTAGATCACATAGAAGAGGTGTAAAAGTGAATTTTGAATTTGAAGTCGATATTAGCCCTGAAACGATATGCGATTTATACAAAATTGATATCCATGATTTCCTTGTACTTGTCGAGGGAAAACAAACTGTCCGTAATGAGAAGACAATCTTATTTGTTATTGAAGAATATATTAGAACACTTGAAATGAATGAGGCTAAATCAGAGTTAACGATTAATCTTTATATCACCATTCTTCGAGCGTTTGGAAGGTTTATTTCAAGTAAAGAAGCCGAATATAGAATGGCTGATTTATCTGAAGAAATCTTCATCAAATTTATTCAAACTTGTAAGCCTATTAAATTAGATGAAATTTCAGCGGGCACGTATAACACCTATCGAGCAATCATTCGAAATTTGATGGAATTTGCTCTTACCAAGCAATACATTAGTAAAGACTTACGTGATACCATCGAGAAAAAAAGAGGTGAAATCCTTCCAAGGTATCTCCCCGATGAGTTAGTTCCTAAGTTATTAAACCACGCTAAGAAAACAAATTGGCCATTTTTGAACTATGCTATGATTTATTTTATGCTAGGCACCGGCTGCCGAGTAAGTGAAGTCGCTAATATGAGAATTTGTGATTTCATGATAAACGAAAACCTTATTTTTATCCGCCAGGGAAAAGGGCAAAAAGAACGATACATTCCGATGTATCCTCAGGTAAAAACTGTTATTCTAGACTTTTTAAAACGAACATGCGTTTATGAATGGGATCTTCGTGATCAGTCTCCCCTTTTTTCCAAGCGATTCTATGAAAAACGCGAACCAATAAAAATAGATAATATCCAACATATGATCTCAAGAATTTACCAACAACTTGACGTAAAGGGATTATATACTGTCCATAGTTTGCGTCACACCTTTGCTTACAATGCTTTAACCGCTGGCATGGCCATATACGACCTGCAAGAGGTATTGGGTCACAATAGTATTGAAACCACAAGAATATATACGAAACGACGCCCTGCGGACTTAAGAGATTCAGTCAACCGCTTCCCTTTCCCACTCGAGAAATTGGTAGCGAATGTAATGGGCATAGGAGGGTAACACAATGATTAATTTTTTTCATGAAATCGATAACTATCAAAAGTTAAACAAGTTATCAATAGACAGGTTAAAGAAATATATCAGAGCGCTTAATGAATTCTGTCATTTCCTCGCAAAGGAACTTGGATGTCAGCCAGAAGAAGTTTATTTAGATCGAATCTATACGCTTAAAAGCGGTGATAAAGTCATTGCTTACAAACCGGTAGATGCTAAAATCATTGATTATTTTCTTTCAAATAGCGTAAGCATCGGTTATTCCAGGTTAGAGATATATACTCATGCATTAAAAAGCTTTTTTAGATTTATAACGAACAATCGAGACTTTCCAGATATCGTCCCTTATATAACATTCAAACTTAACGATTATAATCCTCTTGCTAAACAGATAAGAATTTTAAGCAGGCATGAATTATTACGGTTTCTAAACAGCCTAGTATCAAACAGTGAAAATTTGATTCGAGACACTCTTTTGTTTTCATTGCTCTTATCTACGGGTTGCCGTATATCTGAAATAACAAATTTGAAGATATTTAACATTAATTTTAATGATGAGATGATTACATTACTGAAAACAAAAAACAAGATTCAGCGAGTTGTTGTTCTTCGGAAAGGCTTTGGTGTGGTATTACGTAAATACCAGACTATAAATGAACTAACCGAAAACGATTTCCTTTTCCGAAAAAGAAATAAACAAATCCCGATAAGCAGACAGATGGTAAGTAACCTTTTCAAAAAATTATTAAGTAAAGCTAATTTACCTGATATGCGCGTCCATAGCCTGCGCCATGCTTACGCAACCCATATGAGGAACGAGGGCGTGGATTTGTTAACACTGATGGAGTTGCTCGGTCATGAAAAAATGCAATCTACCCTGAATTACACACAGCAGCATTACACAAGAAACGCAAATATACGAATAAAGGAACATGACGAGTTTTATCGTAAATTGCGATTGAGAATATATTAACTTCTTAAATACATCATAAAAAACCCCATGGCATCTATTTCCATGGGGTTGCTTGTGACCTACTTGTACACAAAATCAGGTGTTTTGTGAAGATGTAATTCTTGGTTAATCTTCACATCGTCACCTTTTACCACCACACTACAACAGCAGCAGCCAGCACTTTTTTATTCATATAATTTAATAATTCGTCTAATGGCTTTCCGTCTATTAAAATGATTGAATGATTTTTTGCATACTTACTATTTGTCTTTCGGATGAGCCCTGATCTACCCTTATTCCTATTGGAAATACAAGACAGGTAAAAGCAGGACGATTTCGGTCTGAAAGCTCTTCCGATCATGAAACAAATTGATAGTTTCCTTTATGAATCAAAGTACACATTGGCATAGGCAAATTACCTATCGTTGTCCAAGTACGACTTGATTCATATTTACTTCTTCGAATTATCTTCATGGCAATATTCTTCATGATCACGCTTTTAGATGGGCTTTCATCCTGATTCTACATCAACAATGTCATATAACGTTCTTGTATTCACGACGTCCCACCGGCTTAAGCGACCAACGGGAGCGGCTGCGATGCGGTTAGTCGGTGCATAATCCGAATGGTTCCGCTTCTCCAAATACTGAAATTCATCTCCGAAATGCCTCGTTCTTCGGCCGGACCGAGGGCTAAATGGCCCGAGTGTGAATATGGAGTTATATGGTGGCTTCTTTGGAATAAAAACTAATTATTAATTCTTGCTTTAATCTGTTTTTCCAATCCGCAACACAAAAGCCGGAGATTATTTAAAACATTAACTTTTTTAGAATCATCTATCTCTAAACTTTTATATAGTCTCCTACTTTGCAAGTCAGTTATATATTCATCTATTTTTTTTATTTCCTCGTCCTTCCATATGTGAGTTGGATAATCACCTTGGACAACTTGCGGAAGCTTACTTATCTCATTCTCATCAGTAATCGCAAATCTAAGTTTCATAGTTTTAAACATAACCCCCAAACCAATATCCCTTGTTGCAAAAACTGGAATGTATTTGTCAACTTCAAACCGGTTGGTAACTAGTGTTAAGAAAGAAAGATCAATTGCTGCGTTCAGAATATTGTGCAACAGCTGTTCTACACTTTTATATTTCTTAAATAAAAGCTTTCTTACATTTGTGTCGCCACCAAATAAATAAATACCAAACATCAAGTTTGGCCCAACTACATCAACTTCGTTATCTAAGAATGAATAGAACCTCAAAAGTTTTGATAAGTTATCATCAAAATCGAACTTTTGAATTAAAAGAGCTTTTAACAAACAAGCATAATTAATCAACATAATATTTTGAAATGAACTGGGTTCATTAAGGGCTCCAAACTTCGTATCGGGCTTGTGTGTCTCATCTTTAATTGGAGCAATATCCACTTCCAAGCCTCTATATGAAAGGAATTGATCGTAGCTCATATTAAACACTTGCTTCAAATGATCAGTCATTTGACTGAGTTTTGCTTCGTTTATCTGGAATTTATCATTTGACCTACACGCTTCTTCACAGCCTAAAGAATAGTCAATTAGTATATTGTTAGAATGAACCTCTAGTATAAATTGTTTTAGAAAATTCCATGTATCCTCCGGGAGCTTTCTCGGTCTTTGATAAAACTCACGAATACTAATACAAATATTTGTATCAAGTACCAGTTTCACCCTAGAAGAAGGAACATGCTTAGTTAGTTCGTTTATCGAATTGACTTGTTGATTAAGGAATGCTGAGCTATATGTTATGCTCATCTTTTCCAACTCCTTTTTGATTAATTTTTCATCCTTTGTCAGGAATTATTTTTAATAAAATAAATTTATAATCTTCTGCCACTCCATATAAAGAATTAATATTATCGACAAAAAGAGCATAGACAGCTCTAAGTCTTCGATCAACATTATTGTTATCTATTAAAATTGCATTTTTTATCTCATCCCCTATACTTTCGTATGGTTTATGCACCACATCGTTTCTGACTTTTCTTATATATATCTCTATTAATCTAATAGTTAGGTGATCACTCTCATTAAACTTATAAATATTACCGTCAATGAATTTAATCATTTTATAAAATTCTGAATTGGCGGGAAATTTTAGGTTCATTTTATATCTCTTATATTCAAGTTCTTTATTCATTTCTTTAATAATTAATTGCGTGCTAGATTCAATAAAAGAATATACGTTTGAATATTCTTCTATTAATGTTCTATTTAATTGTTCTCCAAATGAAGAGAAATATCCCTCAAACTCATTTAATTCTGTTTCAGTCTCAGGTTTGAAATAAGTATTTAACACTGTTCTGCTGTTAATGTCAATTTCAAATTCATCTGGCATCACATCTAATATTGAGTCTAATTCAGTGCTAATACTATTCCATTTATGCTTAATGTTATTAACAAGTAGTTTATAGTTCTCTTCGATTTTATTCATATTTACCTCTTTATATTTATAGGATTTTTTCTTTGCTTGTAATTTTACATAACGTTCTTATATTCACGAACTCCAGAACCTTAAGGTCAGCTTGCTGGCCAGGTCCGCTTGCGGACTTAGGTTCGCATGGTTATCTGACTGACTCCACTTCCCCGAAAAACCTCGAGCAAATCAAGGAAACGCCAGGGTCCGCAGCCTGAATACGGAGTTATGTGATGTCAACGACTCCCCTGAATCACTCAAATATTAATTTAATAATTGCTGCGTACCCAATTCCAAGAATTAAGATGCTCAACACTATATTACTTATTTAGAAGGTAATAGAATAATCTATTTTGTCAAATTTTCAGATAACTCTAACTACGAAAGTGTTGTTCGGCATTGGATATGAAGCTTAGGTCAATGAACCTCTGACCTCTACGTCTCAAACGCTGAGCTCTTCTAGTTAACTTGCTCAAGAACCCTTGTGATTAATTTTTTATTGAATGCGTTTAACTTATTATCGTCAAATGGACTGCCCTTAAATGTATCATCACAAATTTGTGTTAACTCACAAAAGTCATTGTACGGCATTTGAGCTTCGATTTTTTTTAGCAGGCAAATTATATTTTCCTTTAAATCACTCTCAATAGAGGACAGATATTTCGAATCGGAGTCAGCTGTCAATTCTTTTCTTGATCTAGAATATGCCCATAGTAATTCTAAGATGCTGTCCACTCCTTCGTACTCAGAGCGAGCAGGAATGAATAATTCATATTTCTGTTCAAAGCAGTCTAAAAATTCTTGTGCTATTTCTTCAGGAAATGGTGGTGATAAACTCTGTATCAATTCTTCGTCTTCAGTGTCAATAGCAACTTTAAGGTCTTTCAAAAACTGAATTGGAACCCTCAATCCGGTGTGAATAATTTGGCTTTGTTTATTTTTGTTAGCTATAACTAAATAACTGTAGTCCATAGTAGCAATGGGGGTGCATAGGTATAAAAAATTCATAAACACTTCAGGATTTGTTATATCTAGATTATCAACAATTATAGGGTAAAATTTTAATATACCATCATTTAAATATTTTACTGGGTAAGTAAGCAAAAAGTCCTCGGTCAAACCACTCAATGCTGTTCTAGAATCTATCATCAAATCGTTATATTTTTTGCTATACCAAGACTTTATCGCATATTTATTGAAATATTTGCTGGGCATGTGCTCTTTAAAGTATTCACATGAAATGATAAGGAACTGCAGACTTCGTTCTTCGATCACACATAATTCGTTATGTTCTTGTAATAACATTCCATGCTCATCAACAATGGCTCCAAAGTATTTTTGCATTCCATGCAATGAACTATGTGCTATTGTCAAATTGATCAGAGCTAACCTACTTTGCTCTGGTTCACGTAGTAAGAATTTGACTAGCTGATTACAAAAATTTTGTATACCTCCAAAATAATCTGCTTTGATTTTACTGAAACCCTTAGGGAGGACAGCTTTTTGTTCAAAAGGTCTGTCTTGATGTGGGTAACTATACTCTCTGATGAGTTCCTTGTTTATTTCTGTTCTTAGGTTATCTATTTCAGTTGCGAGATTACCCAACGGTTTATCTTCAAGTAGTTTACAGATACTCGCCGTACACTTTTCAGATAATATTGCAATATTTTTTCGAACAGTAAACCAACGATTTAGCCATTCCAATATACTGTCGCACTCATAATTGCTCATTATTGTTTTATTCCATAATGATGCGAATTCTTGATGAAACATTATTATTATGTTTCTAAGTGGCATAGCCTTATGTGCATCATCAGGGATATTATATCCAGAAATAATATCAAGTGTCGGCTTGATTGCATCAGCACAGTATACTTCAAATATAGGAAGAGTTTTGCAGATTACCATTAATCTAGATACGCTTTCCTCGTTCCCTTTTCGAGATTCACTCGGCAAAAGTATATATTCAACATGAATTTTATTCCCATCTTCACTTAAAAACAGGTTCAAAGATGTAGTAGTCTTCTTAAGGTAAGTCATAATCTTCTGCAAATTGTCTTTCACAAATGAAGTATACGTCTCCTTGTCGCCACAAAAGCAAGTATACATAATGTTAGATATATCGTTGATTGTGTAGTTCTCGTTAGCTGCCCATATAGCTTCCAATGAAATGTTTTTTGATAGATTAAATTTTCGATCAATATTAAGTAACCAGTACACAATTGTTGCATAAGAATGAATGTCATCAATAAGTTCATTAAGATTTATAGTTTTTAGCTTAATAAATAATGCCTCGCAAAAATAGTAAAGATCTGTTTCCGACAATACGATTTTAGGAACGGAATCCCTAAGGTCACATAAATATTTAATGTTTGCGTTAACTGGAGTTATTTTCATTAATTCGCTCAGGGTTTGCACTGAGTATTCAAACTCTTCAAATTGTGTAAATGGATTTAGATCCGTAGACAAAAGGTAAAGTCCACCATGGTTATTAGCATCATCAAATGCTGATTGATTTTGCACATAGTATTGCATGACGCCTCCAGAAAGCAAGCCTTTTAGTGCCAATACATATGGTGACATATTTTTTGCATCCCAAAGAATCTCAATAATATTAGAGTAAAAATTCCTCTTGTTTATAATTAGGTGAGGAAGATTTGAAAATAGCTTTGGTAAGTATGTAACATCTGTTATTTTAACTACTTGAAGAGCTGTATCACTTATTTCTGCAAATTCGTGCAACTTATCAACAATGTGTTGAGAACGTACGGGGTGTAGTCCTTCTACATATTTTTCTGTTGTATTAACGCGGATTAAAAATTCATTTTCAACACTTTTTAATAGATCACCATAATCGCGATTTGTTGTTTCTAGTATACTTCCGACTAGCTTACTAACAGGAACTTTTATTCCGCAAATATCTGCAAAGCAAACTTTTCGAAGAATTTCGCATTTTATTCTTCCGTAATCCGTTTTGTTAATTTGAGAGATTTGATGAGCAATCCTCTCCGAAATCATTTCACCATGTGTAAGAAGATACACATATTCAATTAGAAGTTTTTTATCGGAAACTTTTGTCCAGGAACTTCTCCAGCCTGTTATAGATTGATGAAGTTTTTGGGATTTTTGCAGCACTTCAAATATGCTTTTTGCTTCTTGCTCGTTAAGTACCAGTTTAACAATTTGCAAAGATCTTACATTACTTAAATTGCCACTGTAGTTATACCAATCATCTTCTCGTGTAGTAAGCAGAAGTTTGTAGTGATATGAAACTTCTTCCTGTAAAAGTTGAGCTAATCTATTCCACTCACCTGTTTGTGAATCTAAATTGTCAATAACAATTAATGGTTTTTCTCCTAGTTTCACTCTTGATTTAAAATACTGGACGATATTGTCTAATTCTTTTGAATCATTACACCACACAAGCTGATAAATTGCATACTCACTAAACAAATTAAAAGCAACTTGTAGAGCCATGGTAGTTTTACCTTGTCCACTAGATGCTTTAATAACTGTAACTCTATTATTTTGAATAGATTCCTCAATTTCCTTTTCTGTATGTATGCGTCTAACAGGCAATTGCATTACGATATCTTGCGGTGTAGCCTTCTTTCCTTCATAGTAGCTGAAATCATTTTCACAGTTCGAAATATTAAAATCTAGCTTCTTAATCCAGCTATGAGCACGATTATAAGAGCCTTTACTTATATCATCTTTAATGCTCTGAATTATTGTATTTAATTGTTGTTGATTGATACTTTCCCTTCGTTCCATTTTCTCGAGGCAGCATATTTTTATACCATTAGCAAACAAAGCAATATTTCCAGTTGTAATATCGTATTTTTCAATTAACAACTTCTCAGTTTTTTCAGAGAGATCATTTTTATTTTGTTTTTCAAAACTAAGTTTTTTTATAAAGCTATCAAAAGAAAATCCAATCCAATTCCAATTGGAGTTTTCAGCCTTAATATCTTGAACTATTCCTTTCCAGTACTTAGTAGAACTTTCATCTAAACCGTTGTCAAAGATTTTACTTAAGTTTCCTTTAGCTACAGAAAAATCGTAAACCAGCTTAAAATTACGACTGGCATCAAACAAATAAGCCTCTAAAAAATTTTTCAAAACATCTTTTAGGAAACTCGCATCTTGCTTTTGGGTGGAATATTTTAGTTGAATATGAGTGCTACTTTTAGAAGAAACCTCACATTTGTAATGATCGATGTCCTCTATTCCTTCAAGGTGAAAAGTTGTGTTTTCATTAGATTCCGACAAAATTAAGTAGCAAGAATACAAAAATTGATAGCTAAATCCTGAAAGAGCAATTTGTCCACCAGTACGAGATTGTTCTAATTCCTCGATAGAAGCTCTAATTGGATTTATGACTTCTTTTTTCTTTTTTGACGTTTTCTTTTTCCCCATAAATTATCCCTCGTTTAAATAACAATTTCACAGGCTTTAAAATTTGTTCTGATAATCGGTGTTCTTAAAGCGGTTCAAAAAAAAGCTCAAGTATAACTCCAAAATCAGAACAAAAAAATGGTTCATTTATACCTCTTCCTCTCCTGCAGGTGCCGCCATGTCGTGGGCATCTTGGAGTGTTAGAAGCACACTAATTGCCCCAAGCCAAGTTTCAACTTCCTTACATGCATCCATCTCGCATAGCCTTTCATAGGTCATCCTTGAAGCGACTTCTGTATTTAGTCTGGCTTTTGCTCTTGAAACTTTCTTTTTCTTTTTCTCTTCAGAAAGTTCTTCCCATGGCTGCTCTGAACCTTGCTCTTGCAGGGCTCTTGCTATTAAAGTAGGAACATCGTCCATTTCGGAGAAAGAAATATCTAATTCATACACTTCCTTTATAGCGGCAGGATGAAGGTAATTCTCCATCTCTCTTTTTTCGGTAATAAAAGCTTTCGAACGATTACGCCTACGATTGACAATATTACATTGTTCTAAATATTTTGGCTGCGCACCCTCATCCCGATCATAAATGTGGATCTCTGGTATCCCAAGCCCACTTAAATAATTTGATGATACCCAATCCTTTAGTGTGCTGCCGCCCAAATGAAACATCGCAATTCTAGGATCATTCTCAATATCCGGAAAAAGTGGATTAACTTTGTGCAGAATTTTACTAATAATATTTAAAAACCTAACATCGTGTGGCCCTTCAACACAAATAAATACTTTAATCCGACTATCCGGCAATACTCCTAATTGATCAGCAATCCTTTTATATACACCGGCATCTTCATATGTGATTTTTCTATTTCCATCTGTAAGAGCTTCTATGTATCGTAGTTGTTCTACATTAAGTAATCCAGCAAGACCAGGTACATGAGTTGTAACAATTACCTGACAATTATCAGTTTGCGAAAGTTGAGTCAGCGCCTCTACCAACATTTTTTGATTATTCGGGTGTTGAGCTGTTTCAGGTTCCTCAATGGCGTAAATGATTCCAGAAGAACTTAATTCTAACTGCTTGCGTTCGATTTCAGCACGAAAAAAGTTTAGTAAGATTAGTCTTCGAACACCACTCCCCCGTTTATTTATGGGTATCTGATCATCACTTGTCAACGATAATTTGAATAATCCTTCCCATTTCGGTTCTGATTTAAAACGAGGAGCTAGCTCATTCGCCAAAGCTGGATCCATTTGTCTCAACTTATCAAGTGTTCTTGATGCGACGGCAAGCACCTGACTATGTACAGTTTCTTTTATCCGTAGTAGGTCTGCTTCAACTGTCTTAATGGCCTCACTTATTGCATATTTCATTGGATCCTGGACTTCAGAATCTTCATCATTACTCGGACGATCAGCTTGAAATAGTGCATAGTGTGGCAGGAACTTCACAATACTTTCCCATACAGCTTTAGCGTTTTCTTCATTTAATGGAATCATCTGTTCTTCTAACTGCAAATTACCCACATGATTTCTAATTGCTTGACGAAGTGTTGGGTTAGAACGCTGATCAATATTCCCTAGATCTATTCCAAGTGCTTGTGCACGGCTTTTAAGTTCAGCATTTTTTAACTTTATCAGATCTTTTGTTTCATTCGTTGAAGGGTGAAAAGCGAAAGAAAACACCATTTCTTTAGGAGTTTTCAAATTACAATTGTACACCTTATGGATTTCAAGCTCTCCATTTTGATTAAGCAAGTTTTCCTGAGCAAAATCAGTAGGGGTCTGCGAATCCAAGACAACCTGACTAGGCAAATCTGAAAAGACGCAACCTATAACAACCTCTTTCGTAGTGCTGTAAACACATGCATCAGATTGCTCAATCTTGACAGTGCTGTTGTTAAAGAATATTTCTAGGGCTTCTAAAATTGTTGATTTACCTACATCATTCCTTCCTATAAACGCTGTAAAATTATCAAATGGAATTTGAATTTCTTCTTTATATGATCTAAAATTTTTTATAATGACTCTCTTTAACTTCACGTTGGACACCTCCAAATGAGACATTAATGTAAATATTCGCCAAAATGCGACCTGTTTCCTTCTTCCAGAGAAGTCATAAATACCTATCCCCACATATAAAGAGCTATAAAAAATTTTTTACACTAAAAAAATAAAAACACAAGCGACAAAGCGAGGCCACTGAAAAAGTTCCTTAATTGCATCAAAAGGTACAGCTACTCAAAAAAATTGAGGAAGCTGTACCTTTTTTTCGGTATGATTAGGATATTAATCTGGAGTGGGTGAGTGTGTTGATTCAACAACAGCGGTCCACGATGTTAAGTCCATATATAGAACTATATAATTTAATAATTCCTAAAGATAACATGTTGCGCCAAATCAATGAATTGGTCAACTTCTCTTTTGTGTACGAAGAATTAAATGAACGTTACTGTCTGGAAAATGGTAGAATTGCCATTGATCCGATTCGGATGTTTAAATACCTGCTCTTAAAAGCGATTTTTGAGTTATCCGACGTGGATATTGTTGAGCGCTCTAGATACGACATGTCGTTCAAATATTTGCTGGACATGGCTCCTGAAGATTCAGTCATCGATCCCAGTTCCTTAACAAAGTTTCGCAAGCTGCGGTTGAAAGATTTGAATCTACTGGACATGCTTATTGGGAAAACGGTAGAAATTGCCGTCGAGAAAAATATTATCGAAAGCACAGCGATCATCGTAGATGCCACGCATACGAAAGCTCGTTATAATCAGAAATCCCCACGAGAAATCTTGCAAGATCGTTCCCGGAAATTGAGAAAAGCCGTCTACGCCATCGATGAATCCATGAAAGCAAAGTTCCCAGCGAAAAACACAACCGATGAACTTGAAAACGAGATCGACTACTGTCAAAAACTCATCGACTTTCTTGAAATGGAGTCTGGGATTGCACAATTGCCGAAGATCATGGAACCACTGAATTTGCTGAAAGAGACGGTTGAAGATGACTTGGAGCAGCTTCGTATCTCTGCAGACCAAGATGCCAGAGTGGGTCACAAAAGTGCAGACTCTGCGTTTTTCGGTTACAAAACACATTTAGCGATGAGCAAGGAACGAATCATTACGGCGGCCATTGTCACAACAGGAGAAAAGAATGACGGGAAGCAATTGCAGACATTGATCGAAAAGAGCAAGGCAGCAGGTATGCAAGTAAGTACCGTTATTGGTGACACGGCGTATTCAGAGAAGGATAACATTGGTTACAGCAAAGAAAACAACATCGAGCTAGTGTCGAAGTTACATCCACAGATTACGCAAGGTGGACGCAGTCGAGAGGATGAGTTTGAGTTTAACAAAGACGCGGGTTTGTATGTGTGTAAGGCCGGTCATATGGCGATAAGAAAAGCGCGGCAAGGGAAAAAGGGCTTTGGGAAAAACCAATCCGATACCTACTATTTTGATGTAGAGAAATGCAAGCGATGTCCGTTCAAAGAAGGATGCTACAAGATCGAAGCGAAGAATAGCGAACTTAAGCACAGGCACGGGTATGATGTAGCCACTTCCGCGGGTCTATTAGGTATGGAATTGCAAGGGGCAATGGCCATATTCGCAGTGAATCTAAAGCGAATTCTGAAACTGAACGACTAAAAACCATGACCGAACAGAGCTTTACAGAGGGAAAAAGACGGCGTTTACCCCCAGAATATGGGGGTAAACGCCGTCTTTTTCTTTAGAGCATTAACTTGATTTAGGAAGACACAAGCTTTTCAGTGGCCTCGACAAAGCGCTTGTGTTTTTTAAATTGGTAAATGTGTCTCTACATCACTGCGTTCTCACGAGCGACACACAGTACTCCACATGTGTCGAATGAAGAAATATCCCTGCTTGTCCAACAAAAATTACATCGTTTCGTGTCCACAACTCCTTAACAATATGCGCAACGAGTCTTAAATTATGTTCAATTAACTTATTACGGGAGTTGTCGTTCCCCTCAGCCATTAACCGTAAGTGCTTTTCTTCTTCTTCCTCTGTGAGAGGTTGTGGAAACGCATTATTTTTGACGTAGGACACAAGTAGCGTTAGCTGCTTGATCAATAAAGCAATTGTACCAAACAATCCAGGCATTCCAGCTACCCCCTTGAGCGTATTGCGGAGCATGACTGCTTCGGTAGCCTCCGCTTAGAGATTACTATTAGTCTATGTGGGGGAATGCCTAGAAGTGCACGTACACAAAAGTTTACCTATTCACTTCGATACTTCAAAAAGTGAAAAAGCCATTCAAAGTTAAATGACTTTGAATGGCTCAGGTTATATCGTATTCTTACCCTCACGGTATTCTGAAGGGGTTCGATTCGTAAGCGTTTTAAACACGCGATTGAAATGCCGAATATTCGTAAAGCCCGTTGAATCCGAAATCACTTGAATTTTTTCATCCGAGTAGAGCAGCATCGTTTTCGCTTTTTCGATTCGTTTTTCCGTAAGAAAATCGATGAAAGACTGACCTTGCTTGCTTTTAAATAAGCTGCTTAGATAGGACGGACTCAGATAAACGATTTCTGCCATCATGTTTAGGGTGATCGATTCTGCATAGTGTTCTTCGACATAGCGCACAACCAATTCAACTGGACTGGTTACAAACTTTTTCTTGCGATTCGCCATGCAAACACTTAAATCACCTAACAGTTTCTGGCAGCGTTCAATCAATTCTTTACTGGACGAAATGGAGTAAATATCCATCAATACCTGCTTCACATCGGTAGCCTGCAGCCACTGTTTAACCACTGCCAAATTGACAGCCTGTTCGTAGAAGTGAAGCAGCATTTTGCATATTTGCTGTTGAATGATTTCGGGGTCATGCCATTGTTGGCAAAGCTTGGTTACGAATTGACTTGCTTGGTATTGTACATTAGCCAAATCGCCTTCTTGGACAAACTGATTGAGCAGGTTCCAATCGGAGGAATGCCATTCGAGCTTCTCCATTTTCATCTCGGCGATGTTCTCGCTAGAAAGCAAGCGATCTCCGCCAATAACCAATCGGTACAATAAAGCTAATCCCGCTTCCTTGTAGGATTTAGAGATCGATTCCAAGTCCTTCGCAGGACTGCCTAGGCCGAAGGTGATTGTAAAATTGGATTGCCCGCGAATTTCCTTGCGGATTCGGTTCGTTAATTTCTCTATTTCTGAATACGAGGATTCTCCTTCCTCATGATTGATTAAAGCGACAACCTCGTTATCATGTAAAATAAAGACATGCCCTAGGAAGGATTTGTCGATGCTCTCCTGAATAAATTGCTGCATGTAGACGGTAAACAAAGATGGATTCATTTGGTAATATCTCTCATCCGTTACTGAGTCTCGATCAAGCTTAGCAACTAAACAGCTAGTATTAGGATGTGGAAATAGAATGCCTACATTCTCAAGCAGCTCAGTCTCTGCATGATGAATACTCCCCGTTAGTAGACCTGCTAATACATGGTGACGCATTTGATTCTGTACTTGTCTATCTTTGGCATTGACTTTATTTTGCTGCTTTTCTAGCGCCAACTCTTCCTGCAGCTTGCCAAGCAAATCATATAATTCTTCTCTTTCAAAAGGTTTCATTAAGTAGTCTTTTGCCCCTAATCTTAGGGATTCACGAGCATATTGGAAATCGTTATACCCGCTCATCACAACGCAAGCAATCTGCGGGTAACGTTCTTTCACAATATATTGCAGCTGGATACCGTCCATCCGTGGCATTTTGATATCTGTAATAATCAAATCGGGCTGCAGTTCTTCTATTTTTTCCAAGGCTTCCACGCCATCCATGGCTTCCGCAATAACAATCCATTCAGATTGCAACTCTGCAATCATTAGCCGAATACCTTTACGAAAAATCGTTTCGTCATCTACGATTAGTATTTTAGGCATCCATTTTACCCCCTTCAAGATGGTCTTCTATGAGCGGTAAAGTAAGGAAAATGGTTGTTCCTTGTTTAAGGCTGCTCTCTATCTTAATGCCATACTGATTGCCATAGCGCAAAGCAATTCTTCGGTGTACATTCATTAAACCATGACCGCCTGTGCCCTCCTCAGATGAGGCAAAATCGAATTTTTTATCAAGTAAATGTTGCAATTGAACCGCGCTCATGCCTGCACCATCATCTTGAATGGTGATCAGCATATTATCTTCCTGTTTCTTTCCTGTAAGAATAATGTTGCCATATCCATTCCCCTTATCAATGCCGTGCACAATACTATTCTCAACGATCGGCTGTAAAATAAACCGAATTACAGAATAAGAGAGCAGCTCCGGCTCAATATTTATGTGGAACTGAATTTTATCCTCAAAACGTATTTGCTGGATAGCCATATAGCCTTTCACATGGTCTAGTTCCAAATTAAGCGGCACTTGGCTTTTGTGACTATTGATGCTGTAGCGCAGCAGCTTGCTTAAGTTATTGGTCATTTTAACCACTTCGCGGTTGCCTTGTATTTCTGCGTACATGCTGATCGAACCTAACGTATTATACAAAAAATGCGGATTAATTTGGCTCTGCAAAGCAGATATTTGCGCATTCTTCTCTCTAATTTCCGATTCATAGAGACGATAACCTAAGTCACTGAGCTTTGACACCATGATATTAAAAGATTGACTTAACTGCCCAATCTCATCACGGCTGCTGATGGGAATCGATACATGTAAGTCTCCAACAACAACCTTTTTCATTAAATTTCGCAATTCACTAATCGGATTCGTAATGCGCAAGGCGAAAATAGTGAAAATGATGAACGCAAGGAACAAACAAACAGCTCCGATCAGGATAATATAGTTCTTAACATAAACGGTATCCTGAAGCAGAGTGGCAAGCGGTACCATTTCGATCATCGTCCAGCCCGTAAAGGGTGAAGTATAGTAGGATAACAGCTCCGTATCCTTGTCTTGCTTATAAACAACAGTTCCCGCACCTTTATATGGCAGCAATTTATCGGAATCAATCCAATATTCCATGCTTTTATAGATCATCGATCCCTCGCTATCGACGATCATAATGTTCTTCTTATCGTTGGAAATAGCTTCTATTTTGTTGCGAATAACGTTTTTATCCACATCCAGCACCAAATAGCCTAAAACCTTCCCCGTGTCTACACTGCGTATTTTTCTGGCAAAGGAATACACCTGGTTATTTGTATCTAAACCATTTTTGCTGTAAGTACCGATATAAACGACTTTTCCCGTCTTGGATACTTTTTCATACCAAGGTTCATCTTCTACACGTTTTAACGAATAATTTGCTTGCTCCTCCAACATGGCCGTGTATGTACCCCCAGAGACTCTATACAGGGTTAGGCCTGAAATATCCACTCTTCCATTAGCAAAGACACGCTTCGTAAAATCCTCGATCGTTACCCTTTCGTTAAACGAAAGATTCGCATTCGAGCCGCCAGCTTCCATATATTTCAATATTTGCTGCGATTGGTAAGGCAGCAAGGTTAATAAATTGAGTTCATTCATATAGGTATCAATATTAGCTGTTAATTCCTTCACCACGTCCATTTGATATTTGCCGGTGTTTTTTTGAATCGATGCTGAATAGCTCGTATAAGTCAAATAGCTGGCAATACCAAGCGGAACAGCAATTAGAATAAAGCTAATAACAATGAGCTTTGCAGCAATAGGCAGGTTTTTGATCCACTGCATTCTATTTCGGAGCTGTATTCTGCTGAATCTGAAGATTGGTATTAATGATCTTTTGCGCATTATGCAGCACCTCTTGTGGTGTTGTCTGTCCCACCATCATCTTTTCAAACTCACGCACAAGTTCATCATTAATCGTTCCCTGTCGCGGTTGATTCGGAAAATATTTCACATCATCCGCCGAGCTGGCATAATCCGGACGATATTTAAGCTGCTGAAACTCCTTTGATTCTACAGCTTTCTTAACAGCCGGGATATGACCGGCTTTCGCCCAGCTTGCACCGTGAGCCGCTACCCAATTGGCAAATTTAAGGGCTGCGAGCTGCTTTTGCTTATCCGGCTTCTCATGATAGGGAAGAGAAAACGTGTGAGAATCTCCCCATACTGCTGGATGATCGTAGATTTGAGGTATTTTGGTGACACCAAAATTCAAATCTGCAGCTTTTTCAAAAGTACCCGTTGCCCATACGCCTGTAATTAAAATGGCTGCGTTGCCTTTAGCAAAGGTTTGAACTGTATCGTTAATATTAGGATGGATGAGCTTACTGGCATAAAGAGAATTCACAAATTTCAAGGATTGCAGCGCAGAAGGATTATCAATGGCTGCCGCTTTTCCATCGTCGGTATAGAATCGTCCACCATCCATATTCATCTGATTATAGAAAGAATACCATAACCAGAAGGAGTCAATTCGTACATTCGGCTCGGCCAGAGGAGATATATGTTCCGGTACACTCGCACGGATTTTTTGTAAAAATTGAATAAACCCTTCTTCGCCATTGGATAAGATAGGCTTTTCTTTCTCATCTAGAAGGCCGGCTTGCTTCAGCCAAGTTTTGTTATAGTACATGACTTCCAGATGCGTATCTAGCGGAATGCCCAAATGCTTATCTTCGGCAACCGTGCTTTTCAAAATCGTCGGATTAAAATCGTTCCAATTAACGCCAGCCTCGACTGCCAGTTCATTCAAATCTGTCAGGAAGCCCGCTGGCGCATATTGGGAATACTTGGCTGAGTGTACAATCGCGATATCAGGCGCTTCTTCTGTCACGATTGCCGTTGAGAGCTTGGGGTAATAATCTCCTGAATTATTATTAATCTGTTCTATTTTAACGTGATCTTTATTCTCATTATTATATTGCTGGATTAATTCTGCCATAAATTGTCCATCGCCTCCACTAAACGGAGACCAAAAGGTGATTCTCAGCTTATTAGAGCTGGCTTCTTCGGTATGGGTGTTCGGTTGTGGACTGCAGCTTATTGTGAATGAACTCATTAGGATAAGGAGTAATGTGGCGCTTAATCTTGATCGTTGCTTACCGCTCACTTGAATCCCCCGATTGATAATATAGTATCTCTTAATTATACAAAGTAGGACAGATGAATCCAATGACCTAATTACTCCAGTAATGGACATATTTTTAGATATCATGGGCAGATCTTCGCACATTTAACAGAAAAAAAACAAAGCTATCCCCTAAGGTCATAGACCTTGAGGACAGCCTTGTTTTATCAAATTCTATTCACCGCTAGGCACCGCAATTGGAATGCCTTCCGCAATCGGAGTCCCAAGATTAGGCGATCCATCAGGATTCCACCCAAAAGGCTGCATACGCACGTTGCGATTCCAGCCAGAGCCTTGCGTTTTCGCACCATGATACAGAATCCAGTCCTCTTTCCCATCTGGTGATTTCGCAAAAGAGTTATGACCAGGTCCGAATACCTGATCTGTTTTTGAAAATACGGCTTTCTCATGTTTTTTCCATGAGGCAGGATTCAACAAGTCACTTTTCATCTGTGTACTTAACATCCCCAAACAATAGTCATCGGTCCAGCTGCCGCTTGCCGAATAAATAACAAAAATTTGATCCTTATGCATCAATACCTGAGGACCTTCATTAATCGTAGGATTCCCGACCAACTCCCAGTCATAGGTGGGTCTTGAGATTTCTACTGGTTTTCCGCTAATCGTGTACGGATTGCTCATCGGTGCAATGTACAAATGTTGGCTCACGTTCACCGTACCTTCCCAGCCCGACCAAATGAAATATAACGATCCATCTTCTTTTTGCAGCGTTGTTCCATCGATAGCCCATCTGCCAGAAGTGTCCATCATTCCCCTGTCTATGTATTTTCCTAGAGGATCCTCTGTCTCCGATTCCAGCACGAACATCCGATGGTTCTCATTCTGACCGTCATCTGCTGCATAGTAGATATACCATTTGCCTTTGAGAAAATGTAATTCAGGTGCCCAAATGTTTGAAGTATTAGGTCCTGAAACAGGTGGAAACCAGACGTCTTTATATTCAGCATTTGAAAGCCCTGTTAACGTATGAGACTTCCAAATTCGAATCGAGTTTCCCGTTGTATGCGTATAATAATAGGTCCCATCCTTCGAAGTGACCCATGGATCGGCTCCGTTGTCCAGTATAGGGTTCGTAAATGTTTTCGCTTCCTTGGATGGCGATACCGTACTTTTGGTTTCCTTCACAGCTTCCTCTACAACCCCTTTCGAACATCCCGCCAATAGCAGGATACAACCTAGTAAAGTAATCAACATGCGCATATGAAAACCACCTTTGACAGTGTTCCTTTTTACTGTTTAACTCCTGTGGCTGTAATAGATTGAATGAATTGCTTCTGACCAATTATAAAAATAATTAGTGTTGGGATCGTTGATAATGTGGCTAAAGCCATTAATTTACCATAGGAAGCTGTAAAGCTTCCGGTTGCCATAACGGCAACTCCCGCTGTAAGTGTTCGCATTCCCAAGTCTGTAACTGTGAAGAACGGCCACACGTAATCATTAAAAACATTCATAAAGGTGAAAATAGCAAGTGTTGTAACAATTGAAACGGAAGAAGGCAGCAGTACGGACGTGAAAACATGCCATTTATTAGCCCCGTCGATTCTAGCAGCTTCAATAATTTCATGTGGAAAGGATTGAAAAAACTGAATTAACAAAAATACACCGAGAGCTCCGCCGGAATATGGCAAAATGAGTACATAATACGTATTGATCAAATTCAAATTACTGAAACTCAAATATTGAGGCAGGAATGAAATAATCCCTGGGACCATTAATGAGCCAATGAATAAAGCAAACAATGTTTTTTTGAAAGGAATATCTAGCTTGGTTAACGCATAAGCGGCCATAGTATCCAGAAATAGAACCAAGACCGTTGCGGCAAAGCCTACAAAAAATGAATTAAAAATCCAGCGAAAGATCGGAACCTCAACATCTCCGCCTACAAAAATCGTATGGAAATTATCCCATGTAAATTCTTTAGGCAGCAAATGAAACACGGGCGCCATCACTTCAGCATCTGTTTTAAATGAATTTGAAAACATCCATAGCATTGGAAGGATAAAAATAATGCCTAGCAGCGAAGCCAACAGCACATAAAAAATCTTCGAAGGTTTCATCGTCCTCTACTCCTTTCTATTTGTGACTTTAAATTGAATAATAGAAACAATCATAATCATTAATCCCATCAAAATAGCCATGGCAGAAGCTGAACCAATCTCTCTGGCTGTGTAAGCCGTTTGCAGAATACCTATTAATAAAACCTTCGTCTCTTCAACCTTATCCCCCATCATTAAATTGGGCTGGGCGAAGACGTTATAGGATGCAATGGTCGAAGTAATGAGTACAAAAATAATTACGGGTCTAATAAACGGGACTGTAATGCTTTTAAGTCTGTCCCAGCCATTCGCTCCATCTATTTTTGCTGCTTCATAAAGATCCTCAGGTACACCATTTAGTGCATTTACAAAGATAATCATATTGAAGCCAATGGTCCACCAAAGCGTAGCAACAACCAATGCGAACCATACGAAGGGGCTATCCAGCAGCCATGGAACCGGGTCGAACTCACGAATTCCCAGCTTTGCTATAAACATATTGATAAATCCGCCGGTAACATCGAACATTCGCTTCCAAATTACGGCCATTACCGTTGCCGAAACCGCATAAGGAATAAAATAAATCGACCGAAAAAGTGACCGAAGTTTTGAGGGAAGTGCATTTAGCAGCAAAGCAAAGCCTAAGCCTACAATAACTAAAAATGGAACCGAAAAGACGACAAACTTCAAAGTCGCTTTCATCCCAATGAAGAAGAGGTCATTAGGTTGCGTACCCTTCGTGAAAATTTGCTTATAATTGTCTAATCCTACAAACGGATGTACAGGATCCAGTAAATTATATTGCTTTAAACTAATGATAAAGCCATAAATGATTGGAAAGAGCGTAAACGCTAAAAAGGCTAGAAAATACGGCAATATGAATAAGCTTGAAGTCAGCTTTGATTTCCAATTGGATGTTGTTGACAACGAATTCCCTCCTATACTTAGAATTGAAGACGGGTAAACGATACCCGCCTTCCTTCCTTTCACTATGAATTACTTTTTCATCGCTTGTGTAGATTTGGCTGCTGCATCATCAAGCGCACCTTTCGGATCCTTTTTACCTTGCAAAGCATTCGCTAACTCCGTCCAAATACTGTCGGAAATTGGGCCCCAATTTAATACTTTAGGAGCAAATTGAACATAATCAAATTCCTTAGCAACTTCTGTTTGTTGTTGTGTCATTGCTTTAAACGCAGCGCTGTCACGTACGACTTTCGAAGCAACCGCTTGACCGGACTCTGCCCAATCAATCGAATTGGCTGATACGAATTTCAAGAAATCACCTGCACCGGCAAGAACATTGGCATCAGTAGTTGATTTAGGAATGACGAAGTTATGTGATCCGCCGAAAACGGCTTGTTTAACGGTTCCTAGTTGTGGAACGGGTGCAACACCATAGTTGATCTTGGCTTTGTCGAAACCATCCTTGGACCAAGGACCATTGAAGTGCATAGCGCTTTTCCCTTGTTGGAACAAGTTAAAGTCACCATCTTGCGCAACAGTAGGAGGGGATACTTTCATCTCCGTTAAGCTTCTCATAAATGTAACGGCTTCTACACCTGCTGGTGAGTTATAAGCAATATTCCCTTTATCATCTAAAAAGCTTCCGCCATTTTGGAAAAGAATCGTTGGGAACAAGAAATTTTGAATCCAGAAGGTCGGCATCGCAGCTCCCCAAACACCTTTGGAAGGGTCCGTTAGCTTTTTCGCAGCGTCTACAAATTCTTGTCGGTTTGTTGGGGGCGCTTTAATTCCCGCAGCTGCGAACAAATCTTTGTTGTAGTACATAATCAATGGATGAACATCAAGTGGAATGCTGTACCATTTGCCATCCTTTGTTGCATAATCTACGGTCGCAGGAGGAAAATTACTTTTTTCAACACCAACGGATTTTGCTACTTCGTCCAATGGCTGCAGCAAATCTTTAGCAATATAAGTAGGTGTTTGGTCAAGATGCATGATCGCTACATCAGGAACTCCTTTTTTCGTTGCGATCGCTGTATCCAGCAGTTTATAGTAATCGGCATTGGGCTGAATCGTCATTTTCACAGTATATTTTTCTTGTGATTTATTGTAATTGTCGACGATTTTTTTCATAAATGGACCATCATTACCTGAGAATGGCGTCCAGAAGTTTACCGTAACTTTTTCCGCGCTTTTCGCAGGTTCTGGCGCTTTGGTAGCTGCCGCTGAAGCAGCTGGTGTTGCCGCAGCTGGAGACGAAGTTGCCGTTTTCGTTGAAGAACAACCTGATAGCACCATTGCCAAGGATAGCCCAGCTAAACCCATCATTTGAAAACTTTTCATCTTAACCATGTATATAATCTCCCTTCAATTTGAACACAGAATAATGGACTCCCCGTACCACTAGAACGTTTACGCTAACCTTACAATCGCTTATCCTTCATCACCCCGTTGCTCAATTGTTTACCACAACCTAACTATAATAACTTTGCGAAAACGTTACCATGACGATATTCAAGGACCATTGGACATATTTTCAGATAAGACACACATATGAGAAAAGGAGCTGCCCCTCAGGTCTGATGACCTTCGGGGCAGCTCCTTTATTGATTCCTTCCTCATCTATACATTGCGCGGCGATTACGGACCAACCAATACATCCTGTATGAATTTCTCCAACACGGCAACATCGGTTATATTCTTATTGCAAGCCTCGCTGTTCACACACAAGTAATTGCCGATTGCTCTGTAGTAATCAGGCGTAGCGCTTGCCGGCTTCCATTTGGTCACCGCCGTAAATAACGCAACCTCTTCATGCCGATTACATACGAAGCAAACGCCTTTCTTATTCGTCGGCGTATATTTCCCTTCTATTCCAACGAGCTTCCCGTTCAGATAATACACGAGGAACAATTTATTCGTCGCGATATCGATCCAGCCGAGATACGTCACGTATCGATAGTCGATGGCCGTTAAGTCGGGCACCTTCATTTTTTTAATTTTGGGAAAAAGCTTCTTCAGCTGATTTTCCGTCACGTGCGCAAATTCCGCCAAATAAGGCTCCAAGGAACGCAAATAGCGCTGGAACTCTTCTGCTGTTTGCAGTAACGTTATATTCCCCAGTGCTTGCTTTTGCAGATCATTCGCATCCGGGAACACCTCGTTCAGTTTGGTTTGCGCGTTATATCGCACCGACTCTACCACTTTCCGATCGGAAACGGAGTTACAAGTACTTTGCAGCAGAGAGACCTGCTTCTTGATATCATTGTATTGATGGTTTCTAATGAATGGTTGATTCATTGCTTTTCAGCCCCTTATTTTTGATAAAAACAAAATAAGTTGCAAAGCCCCATTACTAGAAACGATTTAAGCTTTCTTGGGCGATCACGACTTCCCAATCACCCCATGCAAAGATCGCCCTAATGAAAGGCTTTGCATGAGTCGTTACTTATTCCGGCAAATTGATTTGCCATATTTACCGCCTCCCCTGTAAGAACTATTATAAGGTAGGTCCTTCATTAGCTGCAAGGTATAGACTATTACGAATACCCTAGCAAAGGCTCAGCCAGCCGAAACTTATACTCCTGATGAAACTTCTTACGCCGATCCGTCTGCACATAATCATCCACGTAATGCATTAGAATCATCTTCGCTTGAATGCTTTCTGGCAGCGTCAGCAGTTCCTCAAGTGACGTATGTGACGGCAGCTGATCATTTTGCATATGACATTCGTGATAAATGGTTTGCACCTCATCAGCGATACTCCGAATGCAGCTTTCATCCAACCTAGTATCCCCGCTAAAGTAGAAGTATGGCTTGCATAGGAGGCCGTAACTAAGCATGTCTGGTACATGCAAGGTAGAGACAAGTTCGAATTTCACACCCGCTACCGTAAACTCATTTTCCACACATTCGACGTCAAAATAGTCCTCAAACACGCGCTTGCCCCGCGTTGTCAGCTCCAATCCGTGGCGCAAGATTTGCCACAAATCGTCTTTTAAACCGGTAGGTACATAAAGCTTCGGCTTCACTCTTCCAGGATAGACCCGATGATACAAACCGAGCTTCTGCAAGCCATTCACGTGATCCTCATGCAGATGAGTGATAAAAATGTGCTCGATCTGATTGAGCTTCATTCCCAATTGATGCAGCCCAAGATGATTAGACTCAGGGAAATCTATACATAAATTCGTATCTGCAAAAGTAAGAAGAGCACTATTATGCCCTTGCTCGATACTAAAACCGTCCCCGCAACCCAGAAATGTTACTTTCATAAATACCTCCATTTTTCGTATGTGATTCTATGTATTTATATACTATGATGATAGTTGATATATATGGACATTTTTAGGAGGATAACATGAATAGACCACATAAACCAAAACCGAAAATCCACCTTCGCTCCTCGATCTTTATCCTAATGATATCCTTAATAATTGTACTACTTACGGATAGCGTATTCTACTATTATACGAAGAGAATACTAACCTCTGAGCTTGAAACCAAGCTGCAGCTTATCGCCGATAACGTCGCCATCTCCATTAAACATTCCAAAACAGGTGAGAAATATGTTGAAACTCTAATCGGTCAAAATCTGCGTACAGCTTCCTTAGCAGCACAATACCGACTCGATCCTGACATTGAGAAAGTAACGAATGAAGAGCTTACCGTTCTCAGTAAGGAGTTAATGATCGATCATATTACACTAATGAAACGCAGCGGTGATGACATTATTGGCTACAAATCCTCTGAGCCCAAGGAAATTAATATGAGTACCAAAACCTGGAGCCGAGATTGGTTTCAAGCGTTCAATCAGCTTCTAGACACCAAAGAAACGAATGTACAAAGCGGCCAAGCGCTGCCTCATTATTGGTCAGGACCCATGAATACATCCATGACGAGTCCTCAGTTTGTTGACAAATGGGGCTACTATTACGATGGCCGCACGAATTATATTCTCGATCCCTACGTGCATGATACGTTCTTCCGAGATTATCAACGGGAAACGGGTGTGGATGCTGTTATTAATGAAATGATTCATGGCTATTCCAACAATGGCGCCAAAGAAATTGCCGTATACAATCCACCGATCTTCCTGAAGCAGCAGGAACAGTATAAAAAGGAAGGCTACACTTGGTTCACAGATCGGGAAATATTGTTCGGTTCCTATACGATGAAAGATAATCGGGATCAAGAGATGGTGCAAGCCGTCATGCAATCAAAGCAAACAAAGCAGCTTATCACCACGATCGACGGAAAAACTTATCTCAAAATGTTCATTCCGCTTCAACTGGATTCCCCTGTTGTTATCGGTTTGACAGCCGATTACGAAACCGTACAACAGTCAATTCAACAACAGCAAATGAACCTGCTCATTCTGATCGGATCAACCGCAGTAATCGCATTCATCCTAGTTATTCTGAGCATCCGCTTCATCAATCGGAATCGTGAAGCGACCGCGGAAAGCATCCAAGAAGTTTATGTGGATCATATCGGTTCACTGTTCCGTTCCATGAAAGAGCAGCGCCATGATTTCAATAATCATGTGGCTACGATACATTCTCTCGTTCATTTGAAAGAATATACGGAATTAGATCGTTACACCACCGAGATTATTGGTGAAACAACCGCTTTGAATGACATTATTCAAATTAACGTGCCCGCTTTATGCGCGATTGTACAATCTAAGGTTATACAGGCCGTCGAGCGCAAAATTACATTCATTCATGAAGTCGGTAATTTAAATCAGATCAACCTTGGAGCTGTCAAAGCGACAGATTTGGTTCGAATCATCAGCAATTTAATCGATAACGCGTTTGATGCTGTTACTGTTTCCAAAAACGCAGAGGACAAAGAAGTCCGTTTACTTGGCATTTTGGAAGGAAATGTACTTACATTCAAGGTCATCAATAACGGAGATCCAATCCCCAGCGATCGTCTAGAAAGTATATTCGAGCCTGGCTTCTCTACGAAACAAGAATCAGGCCTCCACGCCGGTTTAGGGTTGAGCATTGTCAAAAAACTAGTGGACAAGTATAACGGAACCGTTCATGTCAGCAGTTCAGAAGCCGAAACCTGCTTTACGATTTCAATTGTTGTATAATTGAAATTACACGAACAATATCTATTTGACATCATTTAATGTTCGTATTATGATAGTCAAGGCAGTTAGTAATAGCCACATACGTATAAATCGTTCGTATATCCTTGAGGATTGGCTTAAGGGTCTCTAGAGGGAGCCATAACTTCCTAGCTACGACGGGTACTTGCTTTCGCATACCCGTGTGGCTGGGTTTTTTTGTGTCCAAAAAGAATGATCCAGAGGAGATTGCAATGAAAACATATGATTTTATCGTTGTTGGTGCAGGACCTGCCGGTATTTTCGCCTGTTATGAAATGACACTGCTTCACCCTAACGCTAAAGTATTGCTCGTAGACAAAGGCCATGATATTTACCATCGCAGTTGTCCGATCCTGGAAAGTAAAATCAAACTGTGTCCTCCCCCAGCAGGCAAAAAGGACTTCTCAGGCTGTCTTCCTGCCTGTTCCATCACAGCTGGCTTCGGAGGCGCCGGCGCTTATAGCGACGGCAAATTCAACATCACCACCGAATTCGGCGGCTGGATGACGGATTATTTGGCACCAACCAAAGTGATCGATCTGATTCGTTATGTGGATGGCATTAATCTACAGCATGGTGCAACCGAGAATATTACGGATCCTACGACAGAGGCCGTAAAAGATATAGAACAGCGCTCCTATGCGGCAGGCTTAAAGCTGCTTCGCGCTCAGGTTAGACACCTGGGAACCGAGCAAAACTTGATGATTTTGAAATCCATCTATGAACATTTGAAAACACGTATTGATATGCAGTTCAAAGCTGAAGTTGAAGATATCCTAACTTTCAAACGGGAAGACAAGCATGTCATCCAAGGTATTCGTATGAAGGATGGCACTGAAATTCATAGTAAACAAGTGATGTTAGCTCCAGGTAGAGACGGTTCTGCATGGTTAACCCAAGTACTTAAAAAGCGCCGACTTAAAATGTATAACAATCAAGTCGACGTAGGTGTCCGCGTAGAAACGTCGGATGTCGTTATGCGCGAGATCAACGAGCATCTTTATGAAGGTAAGTTCATTTATAATACATCGGTGGGTACACGAGTACGTACATTTTGCAGCAATCCATCCGGTCATGTTGTGGTCGAGAATCACAGCGGCGTCATGGCAGCGAACGGCCACTCTTACAAGGATCCAGCCCTAGGTTCCAGTAATACGAACTTCGCCCTGCTCGTTTCTCATAAATTCACTGAGCCTTTCGATAAGCCGAATGAATATGCGCGGGAAATATGTAAACATGCGAATGACTTATCCAGCGGCGGTGTTATCGTGCAGAAATTTGGAGACATCATGCGCGGACGCAGGTCAACGGCTGATCGGATTCGCGAAGGCTTCCTTGAGCCGACATTATCAGAAGCTGTTCCTGGTGATCTAGGACTTGTTCTTCCTTACAATACAATGAAAAGTCTAATTGAAATGATTCAAGCGCTTGAGAAGGTAACGCCAGGCATCGCTTCTGAGCATACGCTTTTCTATGGTGTTGAAGCGAAATTCTATTCCGCTCGACCTAAACTTAGTGCAAGTTTCGAAACCGAGATACAAGGCTTGTTCTGCGGCGGTGACGGGGCAGGAATTACAAGAGGCTTGGCCCAAGCTGGGGCTGCAGGTGTCTGGGTAGCACGCAACGTAGTCGTCTAATTATTTCCGGGGAAATACGATTTCTTTCGTCAAAATCTGCAGTTATCCATTGTACCTAACTCATTAGAGTTTGGTACAATGATATTTTTACGTTTAAAACTACTTTAAATCTCTTTTAAAATATGGTAAGATGAAAACGTTCTCAATGTAAGCGTTATCATTTTAAAAGGGGGATTACAAAATGAATGTAGCGCTCGAAACTAGAAACACCTATGAAGATTTCACACTGGAGAAGGATATTATGTACTTCCGTGTCGGAGAACATGGGCTCGTCTCTTTCCATGGGAAAAACTATCACATTAAAAAACGCATGACCACTGAGCAAATTCAAGAAATTACTACAAATAGCTCCTTTTTCAAGGTCAATACGGATTGCTATGTGAATACAAGGAAAATTCTACAGATTCAGGATGGCAAAGTATTTTTCGAAATCAAGGGTGCTGATTCCAAATTCGCATCGATTACGAAGCTTCGCCAATTCCGACTGAAAGAAATCGTGCAGCAGCACAAAACGGAAGCAGCTGCAGGTGAATCAGCAAAATAAAGAAACCTTCCTTAAAGCGCAGCATTATAATAAACTACAGCGGCCGCGAGGTTATACAGAAAAGGAGCTAACGAGAATCCTCGCTAGCTCCTTTTTGGTCGAATCCTATGAAATTTTTGCGAGTGTTTCTTGTTGATGCTCACGGATAAGAAAGCGTATGTAGTCGACTGTTGTATCTTTCACCTTTTTGGCTTCTTCCAAAGTCGCGAAGCTGTACTCAGCATGATCTGTGCTTTCGTACTTCTTCAGCTCTTCATAGTTCATTCCAAGTGTGGAGAAGTTATAAACCAGTTCGTAGGGTGTCTTAATATCCACATTTTTCACGAAAATATCTTTGGAAAAGAATGAGCCTTGTTTCTCCACTTTAAAAATCACACGAAACGGCTTGTCTTTATCCGACACAAAGCACTTGATAACAACGTCGATTTCCATCGTTTTATAATCCACAGCGTTCGTAGGTTCCTGCTTTGGTGTATGCATCCATTTTTTCAAAAAACCCAGCACAAGATTCCCTCCCCAATAACGACATGAATATAACTCATATTGTAGCGGATACACCAACAATTGACAATCCAAAAAATGGTTATTTTTGCAATAAAAAATAACATATCCTCTTTTTTTATGACGCAGTGCCTATCTCCCCTAGTGATTTTCCAGGAGATTTCTTCCTATAATTCCAAATAATAATCAGACAAAGCACACCAGTTAACACTCCGCAACAGACGAAAGCCCCATTTGCACCATATCGATCTGCAACAAAACCAGCAAAAATACTTCCTATCGGCGTGGAGCCCGCAAATACAAGTGAATACACACTCATTACGCGCGCGCGATACTCTTCTTTGGCATGCATCTGAAGGGAAGAATTACTATTTGTTGCAAATATGATGTTGAAAAATCCAGTTAAAGCTAACAATCCGCCACAGACCCAAACGGAGGTACTTAGTCCATTTAAGACCAAACAAACCGCAACCACTAAGCTAGCTACAATACTTAATTTCAGCATTGGCCCTTGCTTACTGCGAAATGACATCGTAAGAGCCCCCCCGAAAGAACCCACACCCAGACATGACATTAACGTGCCATACGTTGTCTCTCCCATGTGCAGCACACTTTTAGTAAAAACCGGAATGAGTACATTAAAGTTAAAAGCGAGGGTGCCGATCACCGTTACGAGAAGCACAGTCTGTGCTAGTAAAGGATCCCTCGCAATATAGACAATTCCATCTTTAATTTCCTTCATTATTCCATCGCGTGAGTTCTTCTTCCTAACATAAGGTGCTGCTTGAATATGAAACAATCCATACAGAACAGCTAGGAAGCTAACCCCATTGAGCAAGAAACACCAACCAGCACCCAGCCAAGCCATCATCACCGCACCAATCGCAGGACCAACGATTCTTGCCATGTTAAATGTCGTTGAATTAAGAGCTATGGCATTCATAAGATCTTCTTTTCCCACAATTTCTATATTAAAAGACTGTCTTGTTGGCATATCGAGCGTGTTATTAAGTCCAAGCAGCAGCGCTAGCACAATAATGTAGCTGTACTTTACCGTATCCGTCAAGACGAGTATAGCTAACGTAAAGGCTAGAATCATCGCGACCGTTTGGGTAACAAGCAAGATGTTCTTCTTTGGAAACTTATCGACAATAATGCCTGCAAACAAGGAAAATAAAAGGATGGGGAGGAACTGACATGCCGCAACAATGCCAAGCTTAAGAGGCGAGCCAGTGATCGTCAGAACGAGCCAAGACTGCCCAATATTTTGCATCCAGGTTCCAATGAGCGATACACACTGACCTAACCAAAGATACCGATAATTACGATGCGTTAAAGCATGAAAATGCTTATCAACAAACAGTGAACCTGCAAGTTTCATATTCATGGCTTCACCTGCTCCTCTGCGAAACGGGACGCATTATCTCCCATTCTCTCCAAAATCGTCAAAGCCAGTTGCTTCTCCTCATCCGTTAAACCATACGTAAGACGTTCTCGCCAATCTGTTAGCACCTTCCGCACATCCCCCTTAATCAGCAGCGCCTTTTCCGTTAGATGAACTTCGTTGCATCTCTTATCTTTTTTACTGACCGTGCGGGTTATGTAGCCTTGCTCTTCTAACTTTTTAAGCGCTTTTGCTGTCGTACCTTTATCAATCTTCAAATAATCCGCCAACTCTTCTTGCGTAAGACCATCTTCTTTATACAGCGCGTTGATGAAAATATGCTGCCCTCTGCCGATGTCGTATTTCTTCAAATGCTCACCAATATACATCTGCCCGTAACGGTAAATGAGTGAGACCCACCTTGGTATCGAATTTCTATTTTCGATCATAAAAACATGTCTCCTTCGTTTGAGCTGTAGTAATCTTCCGAATCGTTGCACTTGATACTGTTTTATCATACGCCCGATTAGTTGCATGTGCAACTAATTTTCTTGCCTAATTTATGACCAAGGATAAGAGCGATATTACGGGCAAGAGCAAGGGCAAGACCTAACACCTAACACCTAACACCTAACACCTACACCTAACACCTACACCTACACCTACACCTACAAAAATACAGCCTACTTCCCTGCGGCTGCTTACTAAATTTGCTGCTATATCAGTGAGTTTTAGATGGAGTAGGAACTTCTGTGGCATTAAGCATGTTTTTCATCGTTAACAAGACTTGAATTCATTTTTTCATGCATTTAACGATGAAAAACATCGTCTCAGACCATCTCTTTGGTCAAAAGATGTAAAACCGCCATCTTTAAGGATGTTTTTCATCACTATGAGGGCAAAATTGGTCTTCTACCTCACTGTAGCGATGAAAATCATCGCTACAGTGAGGTAGAGAAGTCCCGCTCCTGGCCGTTCAGCAATCCCTAAAGCTTAGGGCAGTATTAAGGAAGGAGAAGTGAAGTGAAGTGAAGTGAAGTGAAGTGAAGTGAAGTGAAGTGAAGTGAAGTGAAGTAAGGAATGAAGCAAACAAGAATAACTCGGAAAACGAGCCTATTCTACCGTTGACTGAGATAGGCTCGTTTTCCGAACCTATCGTATGCGAAAACCCTAGCAAAGCAGGAATTGGCCACCTGCCTAACAAGACAAAAAAAAAGCGAACACCCAACAGCCTACGCTGCGTGGGTGTTTGCTCTTTATGTCCTAAAGAAACTTAATGCAAACCGGTCGCGATACCGCTACCGTTTGCCCTGTTTCACGCAGCATTCCAGTTTCCGCATCGATGCGGAATACTGTAATGCTGTTCGAGTCCTGGTTCGCCGCGAGGAGGAACTCCCCCTGCGGCGACAGGGCAAAGTTCCGCGGCGTCCGCCCGAGCGTCGCCTGCCAACCCACGACCGACAGCGTGCCGTTTTGTCGGTCAACTTCATAAACCGCGATACTATCGTGTCCGCGGTTAGATGCATACACATAGCGGCCATCCTCAGAGAGATGGATGTCCGCGCATGTGCTCTCGCCGCTGAAGCCTTCCGGCAGCGTCGAAATGCTCTGGAGCGCGGTCAGAACTCCCGCGTCGGCCTCATAGCCCAGCACGGTAACCGTGCTGTCCAGCTCATTGATCGCGTACACGTACCGACTGTCCGCGCTATAAACCAAATGCCGCGGGCCTGCGCCCGGCTTCATCGCCGCATCGCCATGCGGCAGAAGCAAGCCGCTCTCCGCGTCGATGCTGCTAACCACCAGCCGATCAAGGCCCAGATCGGCTGAAATCGCATACCGATTGTTCGGTGCCGGAACAATCGAGTGCGCATGCGGAGCCTCTTGGCGATCCGCACGCGGCCCCAATGGGCCTTCATGCTTCACCAACTGCGCATGCTCGCCAAGCCGCCCGTCCGTTTCTACCGGATAAACGGTCACACTGCCGCTTGAGTAATTCGCTACATACACCGTTCGGTTAGTCTGGTCCAAGCTGATATAACAAGGAGCAGCTCCGTCCGTAGGCTGCTGGTTCAACTTCTTCAGCCTCCCGGTGCCGGTTTCTATCGCATAAGCTGCCGCGGAGCCTCCGAAACGACCATTATACGTTTCGGTCTCGCTCACCGCATACAACAGCGTCCGTGCCTCATTCATAGCAAGGAAGGAGGCATTGGGCAGATCCGTATACGATTCCACCAACCTCATTTCTCCGCTCAGAGGATTGAACGCATATAATGAAATCCCTTTTGCATTGCGCTCATCTGTATAGGAACCGACATAGACAAACAATTCTTTCTGTTCTCCTACTGACATTGGCAACCAGCCTCCACGATAGCGATTTCTACTATAAATTGTGTCACTTCTATTGTACTCATTTCTTACTTGATCTCATAAATCCAGCTTTACTATCTCTTATTTAATCTCATAAATCCCGCATTACTTTTCTCATTAACCTGCTCTCCTATTTCCCTACTTAATCTCATAATCCTGCTTTCTTGACTTTGCTACCCACCCGCACCTTACGCCAAACCGCAGTGACCACCATAGCAATCACCGCCCCATACAAAGCAAGCTCCATATCGTGGTGCGTATCCCAGGGATCACCTTGTGTTCCGAGGAACAATGTTCCAATTTCAGGGGCTACAAGCAGGGCCACCCACATTTCAATAAGCTCATAAAAAGCCCCCATTGCCAACACGATGACACAGGTAATCACATAAAGCCATTTACTGCCTAGACGCGTCCATGCACTCATCGCTTCCCGAATCGGATAGGCAAGGAGCAGTCCAAAGCTAAAATGCACCAAACGGTCATAATGATCACGTTCCGTATGAAGAATTAGCTTCAACCAAACATCCACCCAATTCTCGTTATACGAATAATGAGCCCCAAACGTATGCAGCAACAGGAACAAAGCAATCCATGCATAAGACAGATTTGTAAATGAAAAAAACTTATACGTACTTACAAGTCCAATTAGCGCTGCCCATATCAGCAGATTTTCCAGAACCCAGTCATACCTGCTGTAAGGCTCCACCGCCAGCCAAATCCATATCCCTACATACAGAACGATCATCATTTGCAAAAACCAATTTTTAGTGAATGAAATGGTTTGCATGGCTTAGTCCCCCTTGTTATTTCTATAAACTCAGGTTACCTCGCCACTATCTTTTCCAAAAGTACTAACTTCAACTAGTACCTTTTTAAGACGTATTGAACAAGTCATACTTCACTTCAGAGAAGTTATGAATCATTTGCTCCTCCGCAGTTATGTTTCCAGTTCTTTTATCAACAACCTTGCGCCAAATTTCATTTTCACGATAGTTCCGGCCCTCTTTCTCAAGAAAACGGTGGTTTCTCTCCTCGATATGATAGGCATGCGGTAAAAGCACGTCACAATGTACAGAGCCTTTCAAATGCTCATCCGTCAGCCACAACCGGAACTGGAAAGTATGCTGGGTAGCATTATAAATACGCAGGTCGATATAATTGTAAAATACACTCGCTCCGCTCCCAAAAGGCAGAACCCGATGATCATCCGGAAATGGATCAAAGCTGTGGTGATGCCGCTCCACGACTTGAAGAGGGGTATGCAAAGCCATCCAAAATAGCAAATTGCCCAACTGGCATATCCCGCCTCCAACACCACGCTTCACACCGCCTTGCGATAACAGCAGGCCTTCGATGTAGCCTTTAGCCGACGTTGTTTTCCCAACTAATTTCCAGAAGGAAAAGGTTTCACCCGGTCGAATCACAATGCCATCCATACGTCCAACGCTGATCCGAAGATTTGTAATTTTGTTTTCTTGTAAAATAGGATCGGAAGAACCGAGCTTTCTTCGCAGTAAGGATTGGTGCTTTTTGCAAGTATAGGGAAGCGAATGGACAACTCTATGCTTAGCGTATGTAATGGATGGATTCAAATTCTTGAAGTGCCGTTTAAGTCTTAACTGGGCAATTCGCAAGCGATAAAGCACGGGAAACAAGCTTAGTAACTTTTGCTTCATCCCATTCACCTTCCTTTTTCAACCAAAAATAGGTTCATCCTGCGAGCTAATAAATCTCTAATTAAGATGTTCCATCCATCGATTTGGTTCAATGACTTAAACGAGGAGAGACTTTGGTCTACGACCAAAGATCCCTATATTAGGTGTAATTTCCTAAGGACGAAGCTCGTAAAAGATCGGCGTTACCTCACTACCCTCATATACATGCAAAATATGGTTCTTATATTCCTTCATCTCAGATAACGTCGCGATCAAGAAAGCGTGAGGGGCAGTTCCTCTCTCTGTCTCTTTCTCTGTCTCTGTCCCAAATCCAGTCTCAGCCCTTGTCTCTTCCACTTTCTCTGCGTTTGTCCCCCCATCTCTCACCTGTTCCAAAGTAACATAAGCAAACCGCCCCCAAGGCGAAGCAGTAAGTCCAACTTGCGGATCAATCCAATAACGAATCTGAAGTCCGTAAAACCAAGCCATTTTCAAGGCCTGCTCGGCAAAAGCGCCAGTTCCATAAAGATGAAAGGCACTTATGCCATCATCTTTCACCCTTTGGATCGTCTCAAACAGCATCACCTGGCTGCCGAACCCATCTTGAAGCCGCAAATAGTATGTATATAAATAATACGGAAATCGTCTAGTCACAAGGCCCTGCGGCCAATTCGCATTCAAAATCGACGGCCCATAGTTACAGGAATTCATAAATGCTTCCGGCCCCTGCGCGAACCATTCCTCGGCCACATCTTCACAAATCGGTGCAATGTACTCGGTACAGAAATTGTCCTGATGCGTTAAATCCCCCAGCAACCGTGCTTCTTCGGGTCTCGGCATATCGAGAACACGGTGCAGCGGCTTGCTCCACTCCACAGGCTGTAAGGAAGCGCGCTGCAATCGCCCCACTTTCTGCTGCAGCAGATAGGCATAATAACCTTGGAACGCCAAAGCACCTTCTTGGCATGCCCGTTTCATCGCATACTCTTCGTCAGTACGTTTCAACTCTGCCGTAATCGGCCTGATATGACCGAGCTCACCTTCAGCATAACGCAGCGTCGAACCGAAATCGCCCATCATGAGCTCCTCCAAAAAAGCCGGCGTCCTTGCGATGCGTTTCCCCTCATCACTTCCCCCGCTACCCGAACGCAGCATACTACGGATATCCATACCGCGCATGCTCAGCTCATCCAGCCGATTAGCGCCAACAGCAAGCAAATGCGTCATCTGCGGCTTATGTCCCGCTAGACTCACGATTTTTTCCAGTGATTTCTGAATCGTTCCATGGAAGCCAATATCGACCGTTACCAACCGTTCAGGCGAACCAAATTCTTGCTTCAAATAACTTACAAAAAGCTGCCTATGCCGATGCACAGACGCCATAATCTTAGTTTGTATAGGTGTACTTCGTAGAAAACCCGCAACTTGATCGTAGATTGAGCTTCCATTTTCGCCTACCCTATACTTGCAATTTTCAATTCTTTCCTGCAAAAACGCTTTAAAATGAACGCCTTCCTCACTGATATCGAGCACCTCGAATAGCTCGCCTATTTTCAAACCGTGAATGCCGAGCAAAAACGCTAGCTCATCATCACCAAAGCTCTCCAGTCCTGCCAAAAAAGTAGCTTGTCTGGAAACATAGATCGGCTTAATCTCGAGGTCAACACCTCGAATACGCGCAGCATTTTCAAGCATCGGAGCTAACAAATAAGCTTCTCTCATTAAAGGATGTACAGTCTGGATGCCCTCATCCACGCATTGATCAATGACCCATTCACACAGGGCTTGCAAGAACGGTCCTATTACACGGGTACCCATCCTATAAAAAAAACGTTCAAGCTCCCCCATTCCAACCGTCATATCCGAGGTTTCAGCTAACTTCCGCAGGGATTTCCATTCCGGCAGTACATGTCCATGTCTAACATATTCCCAGTGATGCAAGCTCTCGAAATGCTCAGGAATGACATTGTAGTGAATGCTCCTTATTTCTTCTTTGGAGGCACCTTCTACATCTGCGGCTATATTGTCGCCAATATGTACAATAGCGTGACTTGCGATCTTAGGGTAAAGTTCCTTCAACCGGGCGAATAAATGCCCCGATGACTTCCCTTCATGCTCCTCCGAAGAAACGAGCAGCGTATCCACACTTGATAAATCTAGACCTGCTGATGCAAGAATCCAACGCAGCTGCGCTGAGGATAAATACATATCCGATAACAGCGCTACCGGAATCTGTTTGCTTTTACAAGCAGCTAACAATGACGCCACATGCGGGTTCACATAGCAAACTTCCGCCTCTATTTGGACTTCTATCTGAGCCATCTTATCCGTGTTGCAGATTCCTTCCGGCATCTCAGCATAAATGAGTTCCAAAGTGACCTCGCCAAATCCCGTTGCGGCAGCTTGCCTATGACGAGCTTTGTTCTCAGCACGAATCCGCATCTCTTTGAAAACAGCTGGCGTTATGGATGCCTTCAGGCAGCCAATACGGTGAGCTTTTTCTGCAACCAGAACAAAAACATCAGAAGGATTCGCACATGTACGAAATAATAGCGTATCGAAAATATCCAAACTGAGCAGCTCAATCGCGTCGATTTCGCCAATCAAACCGCTTAGAAAACGATCCTTTTTCCATAAATGAAGATCGGTAAAGCTTATACTTGTATGCGGTACTTCTAGCATTAGGAACCTCCCTAATTATTCTTTGTAACTTATATTTGAGAAGTACACCGAAATTGAGGTAAGCTTAAACTACCATAATTCGGAGGTGCGCTTTTTCATGTCATTTCAGCCATTAGTGTCCATTATTATCCCCACGTATAATCGCCAAATTGAACTCGCTGAGCTTGCAGAATCATTATACCGCCAAACGTACAAAAACCTGCAAATCATCATCGTTAACGATTGCGGCCCCTCCGTCGATTTCATTCAGGAATTATACCCCGAACTGGCTATTCAGATCATCAATATGCCGCAAAACTTGAAGCATGTTCATGCGCGCAACCGCGGATTGCAAGAGGTGAAAGGCGATTACATCATGCTTTGTGATGACGACGATCTGCTGCTTCCGATCCATATCGAGCGCATGCTGCAAGAAATTGAAGGCTATGACCTCGTCTATCCAGATGTAGAAATTTTCGATTATGTTTATGAAAATAACGCCCGTTCCATCACAGATCGGTTCGTTTTTGCTTATGAATTCGATGTGCCTGCGATGCGCAGGTTTTCGACCTTCTTTTCTTCCGGCTGTATATTTCGACCCGATGTTATCAATGCTCTTGGCTCTTTTGACACGGACGTATTTCATTATTGGGACTGGGATTTCTTCTTACGGGCAGCCGAACAATTCCGCGTGAAACGTGCGCCAATAGCTAGCGTACTCTATGCATTTTCGCAGCAAGGCAGCAGCAATATGTCGGGTCAATTAGACAATATGCGCCCCTTTTTGGACATGCTCTCAGCCAAGCATCAACTAGGTGAATTGCCAACGAAAAATTTCTTCCTCCTGCTGGAAGAACCGGAAGTAAAAGCGCGCCAAGCAGTGACCGAAATCATTTGGGACGGGAAACCGATTCGTTCTCGTTTATCCAAATAAGCTTTTGGCATAAAAGCTTCGAAACTCGCTTGGCGTCATTCCTTCATGCTCCTGAAACCGCTGGTTGAAATAACTCGCGCTGGCATAACCTGACTCCTTGGCGATGTCTTTGATCGGCCAGTTTTCCTTTTCAATTAATCGCTGCTTAGCAAATTGAATGCGGCAAAGTGTAATGAAGGAGAGCGGTGTCATCGACATGGCTTTACGAAACAATTTACAGAAATAGTATGTGCTTACGCCTGTGAGCTCCGCCCATTCTTCCAAGATGAACGGTTCACAGGCTTTTTGCTGCATCAAGGGAAGTAAGGCGAGAATACGATCCACGGATTCCATCCCGCGATTTCCCGTTAAAGGCGCCGCATAGCTCATGAATTCGCACAATATCTTATACGTCAGCGTCGAGAGATTCGTTGTCCGAAGGATGCTATTCGTCTCCGCCTCCAGCAAAAGCTCATGATACGCTTCTTCAAGCTCATTCCAACGCTTTAACGTCCACAAGGTACGTAGAAATCCTCGTTCCAGCATAAACTCCTTGATATGATTTCCATAAAAATGAAACCATCGGACATCCCAAGGATCTTCCTTCGAGCTGTAGTATTTTTGTTCTTGGTACGGAAAATACAGAAAAGCATCCCCTTTTTGAATAGGATACTGTTCCCCCTCGATCTCGACGTACCCTTTACCTGAAACGATGAAATGCAAGCTAAATGTCTCGCACAACCCTTCGGGTCGATAGACAGAATGATTGGAGAGATCCTGGTACCAGCCAACAGATTCTGGAAAAATGAAATGAGAAGATTGCTGCAATCTTGGCAGCATGACATGCCTTTGCATCTTTACGCCTCCTCTTCTAAATGACAATATTCCGATACTGGGTGCAATATATTATCATATTCATTTTAAATAACTCGTTTTATAATAACAATATACCGTTATCAAATATTTTACAAAAGGAGAAGTGCTGTAATGACAAAGCTTCGTTGGGGGATTTTAGGTTGCGCCAATATAGCCATAAGGGCTTGTATTCCTGGTATCAAGCAGTCTCAAACTGGAATTGTAAGCGCTATTGCCAGCCGCAATTTACAGAAGTCACAGGAAACTGCGGCTAAGCTTGATATTCCTAAGGCTTATGGCAGTTATGAAGAATTGATCGAGGATCCAGAAATTGATGCCATATACATACCGCTTCCGAACCATCTGCACAAAGAGTGGACGATTCGTGCTGCTCAGGCAGGTAAGCATGTATTATGCGAAAAGCCAGCTTCTCTTACTTCAGATGATGTTCAAGAAATGGTTACGGCATGCGAGCAAGCAGGAGTGCTTTTTGCCGAAGCCTTCATGTATAGACACCACCCGCGGTACGAGCGAATCAAAGCTATTATGGACTCGGGTGAAATCGGTGATATTCGTGGAATTCATAGTGTTTTTACCTTCAGTAATCCGGGAGATAGCAAAAATGTTCGCTTCGTACGCGAATGGGGAGGCGGCGCGCTCTATGACGTAGGCTGTTATCCATTAAGTGCAGCTAGAATGCTGTTAGGCAGAGAACCTGAGGCTGTAACCACCCATGCTTTCTTCTCACCTGAGCATGATGATGTCGATATGATGATGTCCGGCTTAGTTGAATTTAGCGGTAATGTCGCGCTAACCTTTGACTGCGGGATGTGGGCTGCTTTCCGAAATAAGATTGAAGTGTTAGGCACACTGGGACGCATTGAAATCCCTTCGGCTTTTATAACGCCAACGGAAGAATCTGGCCACTTTAACGTATTTGTTGGAAATGACCAACGTGAAGAAGAGGTTCCGTTCCTGAACCAATATTCACTACAGGCAGACGATATGGCTTATGCTGCTTGGGGTGAGAAAGCACCTCGTTTCCCAGCGAGTGATGCCATTAACAACATGAAAGTGATTGATGCATGTCTGAAGTCAGCTAGAGAGCGCTCGCGAATTGTAATTAATCAATAATTATTCATACAAAGAAAGCAGGGATAATTTCTTATGAAGCACATTCAAATTAAAGGATTAGATAAACCCGTATCTAAACTGATCATGGGATCGGACTTTTTTAGACTAGACAATGGTCAAGAAGTCAGCGATATCCTTGGGCATTATTTATCTATTGGCGGAAATACAATTGACACTGCCTTCATCTATTGTGGCGGCCAGAGCGAGCAAGCGCTTGGGATTTGGCTGAATGAAATGGGCAATCGCGATGACATCAATATCTTTACCAAGGGTGCACACCATGATGCTAACGGGCCCCGAGTGAATCCGGAAGCGATTCGCAGTGACCTGTTCACAAGTCTTGAGAGACTGCGCACTGACTATATTGATCTCTATGCGCTTCATCGCGATGACCCGGCAACACCCGTCGGCGTTATCCTCGAAGCACTGAATGAACATGTGGAAGCTGGAAGAATCCGCGCCTTTGGCGGGTCCAACTGGACACATGAACGTCTGCAAGAAGCAGCTGATTATGCCGAGCAGCATGGTCTAATTGGCTTCAGGTTTAGCAGCCCTAACCTAAGCCTCGCCAAAGCGAACGAGCCATTCTGGGCCGGCTGCGTCTCAACCGATGAAGAGGCGCTGCGCTGGCACGAAGCCAAGCAGTTTCCGCTGCTGTCCTGGTCTTCGCAGGCACGCGGATTTTTCACTGGACGGTTCACACCGGAGAACCGCGAAAACGCCGACCTCGTCCGTGTCTTCTACAGCGACGAGAACTGGACGCGGCTGCGCCGCGCCGAACAGCTGGCGCAGGAAAAAGGCGTCAGCGCGATCCAAATCGCGCTCGCCTATGTGCTGAGCCAGCCGTTCCCGGCCTGCGCGCTCATTGGCCCGCGCAGCGAAGCCGAAATGCACTCATGCCGTGACGGCGCGCAGCTTGTGCTGACTCCGCAGGAGCTGGCATGGCTTGATCTGACCGCAGCTACGGTGTAGCAAGCTGCGCACCTTTGCGGCACCGCTTGTGGTGCCGCAAAGGGTGCCGCTTGTGGTGCCGCAAAGGGTGCCGCTTGTGTGCCGCAAAGGTGCCGCTTGAAGACCTCCCCCCGGCCTATTTTGGGCCGGGGGCTTCGTGTGTTTTGTATATGTACCCACATAATGGATATCAGCCTCTCTCTCTCCTCCAGACTCTCAAAACTACTCACTTTCCACTTCCGCCTACCCACTGTCAGCTACTTTAAAGCTATAAATCATCGCTACTTCAACAAATTTCGCACTCCCACTCTCTTTAGCGATGTAAATGCATCAATAAAGTGACACATGACAACCAAACTACTCACTTCCAGTATTTTAACGCTATAAATCATCGCTACCGCAGCAAATTTCGCACTCCCACTCACTTTAGCGATGTAAATCATCGCTAAAGTGACACATGACTCTGGGGTCTCTTATCTTGCAGATTGAGCACAAATTGAATAAAATCTGAGCAAATAAGAGCCTCTAGAGACTGCTATTTTTGCTTTTCTGGCACTTTCCACTCAAATAAGAGTCTCTAAAGACTCTTATCTAGAAAATTGAGCTCAAATTGAATAAAATTTGAACAAATAAGAGCCTCTAGAGACTGCTATTTTTGCTTTTCTGGCACTTTCCACTCAAATAAGAGTCTCTAAAGACTCTTATCTAGAAAATTGAGCTCGAATTGAATAAAATCTGAGCAAATAAGAGCCTCTAGAGACTGCTATTTTTGCTTTTCTAGCACTTTCCACTCAAATAAGAGTCTCCAGCAACCCCTATGTGGCGCATTTCGCTCCGCGCCTCCAATCTTCGAGGCCATCCGATGGACGGCTTATCCATTGAATGATAAGATATAAGTAAGCGTTATCTACAGGAAGAATAAGGATCTGCTTTTAGGAGGTACCATGGGAAAGACAGACATTCGCCGCGATGCGATTATGCAAGCTATTAAAGATAAAGGCTCCATTGCCTTGACTGATATCGTCAAGCAGTTTGCTGTATCGGAAGCAACGGCTAGACGGGATCTTGAGATACTCGAACAAGAAAAGCGCTGCATCCGCACCTTTGGAGGCGCCGTGCTTGAAAGCTTGAAGGTCGAAGTCCCTTTTTTCAACAAAATGGACCTCTACACGGATGAGAAGAAAGAAATCGCCGACAAGGCGCTGCGCTATATTGAAGATGGCGATATTATCGGTTTAACCGGTGGAACGACAACGACATTTATCGCTAAAAAGCTTAACCAATTCAAGAACCTTACCGTTATCACGAATGCGGTGAATATCGCCTATGAACTGATCGGAACGCCAGGGCTTCAGCTCATTCTAACGGGTGGAGTGATTCGCACCCAAACCTTCGAGCTATCGGGACCACTCGCCAATGCAACGTTAGAAAATCTCAGCATTCGCAAAACTTTCATGGGTGTGGACGGTGTCTCGCTATCCCGCGGTATGATGATTTATAATGAGCTGGAAGCCGAGACCAATCGGCGCATGATGAAGCAGTCTATGGAAA
The DNA here is from genome assembly GCF_059692075.1 of Paenibacillus sp. J31P190. Classification (NCBI taxonomy): domain Bacteria; kingdom Bacillati; phylum Bacillota; class Bacilli; order Caryophanales; family Paenibacillaceae; genus Paenibacillus; species Paenibacillus sp. J31P190. Next base: position 123,529 of record NZ_JCAUAS010000005.1, read on the forward strand.
CTTACCTCGTTGCCGATCATTCCAAGTTCAGCAGAAGCTCCCTGTTTGTGATAGGAGAAGTCCAAGAAACCATTGGGATTATAAGCGATTCAGCCATAACACCAGAAATGAAGCTTGCTTTCAAGGAAGCCGGAGCGCCATTTCTATAAAGAAATAAAAATGGAGCATCTCGGGTTCATTCCTCCCGTAATGCTCCGTTTCTCTTTTAACAGCAGCGATTAATTTTGCCGCTTTCATAACGTTCATGAAGGGAAAGCATGTAAAACTCCTTTTCCGTCAATGGTGTCTCATTGGGATGATGGTCCTGTTGATGCTTCATGTATCTTTCATAGTCCGGGATATTGAAAATGACCTTGATTGTGGTGCTGACCTTGTTTGTAAAGTTTGTTATTTTTTTCATGGCATCAGGCTCCAAATGTGGATTGTACAAAAGGCGCTTCATTCAAGTGAGGTTTCTGCTTTTGAATCAAGATATTGTACCAACCCCGTAAAGAGATGATGATCATTAGAATGACTACAATACCGAAGAAGATCGTCAGCGCTGCATCGATATAGTTATTCGTCACAATCTGATGCATGACATCCATATTCTTAGCAGGTGCGATGACTTGGCCTTTGTCAATTCCTGCTTGGTATTTCTTTGCTGCCGCTAAAAACCCGATACTTGCGTTACCGGAAAATGCTTTTTGAAAGCCGGCGGTCAATGTCGTCACGGAGAGGAACACAAAAGGAAGGATACCTACCCAAGCGTACCGGGCTTTGCCCATTTTAACCATAATCGTTACGGCTACAGCTAAGGCGATGGCAGCTAACATTTGATTCGCGATTCCAAATAAAGCCCATAAGGAATTGATACCTCCGAACGGATCAATCGCCCCTTGATACAAGAAGTATCCCCAAGCCGAGCAGACAAGCAGTGAAGCAATGAAATTGTATTTGAAATCTTTCGTTTGGCCAAATGGCTTGTAGAAGTTACCGATCAAATCCTGCAGCATAAAACGTCCAACGCGCGTTCCTGCATCCACAGCTGTTAAGATAAAGACCGCTTCAAATAATATAGCGAAATGGTACCAGAATGCTTTGGCTCCATTTAGGAACGTTGAAAAGATCTCAGCCATACCTACGGCAAGCGTTGGTGCCCCGCCTGTTCTCGAAAGGATCGTCTTTTCACCAATTGCTTTAGCCGTGCTTGTAATCTGATCGGGAGTCAACGTGAAGCCCCATGACGAGATTTTGGCCGCGACGGCAGCCGGATCTGTTCCAATCACAGCAGGTGAAGAGTTCATCGCGAAGTAAACGCCAGGCTCTAAGGAGCACGCAGCGATCAGTGCCATAACAGCGACGAAGGATTCTGCAGCCATACCGGCAAAACCGATAAAAGGGGCATGACTTTCTCTATCGATCATTTTCGGAGTCGTACCGGAAGAAATCAAAGAATGGAATCCAGAAACTGCGCCGCAAGCTATCGTAATGAATAAGAACGGGAATAAATTACCGGAAAATACAGGACCTGTTCCATCAATAAATTGGGTCACAGCCGGCATTTTTAGATCCGGTAAAAGGACCATGATGCCGCCAGCCAGTAAGATGATAACACCGATTTTCAGAAAAGAGCTCAAATAGTCACGCGGTGCAAGAAGGACCCAAACCGGCAAAATGGAAGCAATAAGGCCGTAGACGACCATTAAAATGGCGATTTGCGGAGCGGTGAAGGTAAACATTTGGGACAGCATTGGACTTTCCGCCACGTACTGTCCTGACCATAAAGCAATCATCAATAAAACGAAACCAATGATGGAGCCCTCGATCACTTTACCAGGTCGAATATAACGCATGTAAAAGCCCATGAATATGGCAATTGGCATGGTCATGGCAATCGTAAACAAGCCCCACGGCGATTCTGCTAGCGCTTTCACAACGACGAGTCCAAGAACAGCGACGATAATAATGAGGATCGCTAACGTTGCAATGGATGCTAACGTACCGCTGAATCGACCGACTTCGTCTTTGGCCATTTGACCCAGTGACTTTCCATCCCGACGCATGGATCCGACAAGGGTCACAAAGTCTTGTACGCAGCCAGCAAGAACGGCCCCGATAATAATCCAGAGAATGCTGGGTAAATACCCCATTTGCGCAGCTAAAATCGGACCAACTAGCGGTCCTGCTCCAGCGATGGCCGCGAAATGATGGCCAAAGAGAACATATTTATTCGTCGGGACGTAATCTTTGGAATCGTTATGAACATGTGCTGGGGTTGCCCGTTTGTCATTTAACTCGTAAATTTTCCTAGCAATGAACCGACTGTAAAAACGGTAACCAAAAGCATACGTACAGATCGCCGCAATGATTAACCAAACGGCCGAAATCTTCTCGCCACTCGAAAGCGCGAGCATAGCAAAACCTGCTGCACCTAATGCCGCAATCGCTCCCCATATCACATACGAAGTAAATTTGTTTTTCATTGCCATCACTCCTAGTAAGTGTTTTTTCTTCAATTGACTCTTGGTTGATAACGCTTACAAGGAGTATAGCTTGTTTGGTTTCCGAGCGAAACATCTGGAGCGCAACATGCCATAATATAGCGTTATGATGTTAAATTTCGAGTTTCAAACGCAGCAGTTTCACATAATTTCGACTAACAGGTATGCTGCTTCGCAACGCATCATCCATCCTCAGATTGTAGGCTCCGTTCACCCAGGTCTTCATCTCAACAATGGATGCCAGGTTAACAAGATAGCTTTTGTGGCAGCGAAAAAAACCAAATGGCTCCAGCTTTTGTTCCAACTCTGCTAATGTATAGGAAACGTTATAGGTTTTATCGTGAAGATGAACCTGTACATGTTTGATTTCTTTGCTAATATACGTGATGTCTTTTGGGGGCACATAGATTATGCCATCATCCAATTCTAGCGCTAGTTTTGCACTGGTCATTCCAGTAGAAGGTTGGAACAAGGCGTCCTGTCCACTCTGTATTCGAATTTTACGCAGCTCTCGGAAGACGATAGCTAAATCTTCTTCGTCGTACGGCTTGAGCATATAGTGAAAAGCACGAAGCTTAAATGCATGGACGGCATATTGATCGTACGCAGTGGAGAACACTATCTTCACCTGCGGATTGATCTCTCCTACGATTTCTGCCACTTGAAGCCCGCTAAGATCCGGCATGTTCATATCGAGAAATAAGACATCCGGCGCTTGTTCTTTTACCTTCTTAATTGCATCCATTCCGCTGGTCGCCGGTGTCACCTTTTCTACATCTTCGCACTGCTCTAAGAGATATACTAATTCTTCCCTTGCCGGTGCTTCATCATCTGCGATCACGATATTCCAGCCCACCAACCATCACCTCACCCAGAATCTAATTTTTGTACCTTCACCTGGCTTGCTCTCGATTTCAAGCGGATGCTCTCTTCCGTAATGGTAATTTAGACGCTGTTCAATATTTCGCAAAGCCATACCTGCGTGTTCCCCATGACTGTGAAGCCGGACAGTTTCTAGGCCAACTCCATTGTCCTCGACGGTAATCCGCGCATGCAGCTTTCCGTCGTTCAACTCCTCCTTCACAGCAAGCCTGATAACTCCGATTCCCTTCCTATTATTGATGCCGTGAACAATGGCGTTCTCGACAAGAGGTTGAATTGTAAACGGAGGTATCTGATGATCCAGTAACCTTTCGTCAATATCAGCATAAAATTCCAGTTGATCCCCAAGACGTGATTTAATCAAACTGAGGTAAGACATGACCAATTCGTATTCGTCACGTATCGTGATCATGCGTTGGTTACCATGGCTCATGTTTTTGCGTAAAAACTTAGATAAATGCATCACCATCTGACGGGCTTCTTCCGGTTTAGTGCGAATAAAAGATTTGACTGTGTTCAGCACATTAAACAGGAAGTGTGGATTCATCTGCGCCTGCAGCGAACGAATCTCCGCATCGGCCAGCAGCTGCGACTGTCTCTCAGACTCGACAAATGCATACTGCTGAGAAAGCAGACCAGCAAGCGAGGACAACATTCGTCTGCGAGATGGATTATCATCCTGCTCTCGTTCGAAATACAAGCGAAATTGCCCAATGGGACGCTGATTCGGAATATGAATGAACAGGTCGATCCAATGCTTTGTTTTTCTTCCCTCCGCTACCCATGCCGAGCCGTTCTTGCTGAAAAATGCACCAACTGCCTTCATCTCCTCATTCAAAACCTTCGCAATTTCACGTACCGCCTTCTCGAATTCCAATCGCCAAAGCGGCATCGTCATATCCGCGATTTGCAGTGCTTTGTGAGCATGCTCTGCGCCGATGCGATCCTCTTCGCGCTCCATCGTATTGTACAGCACGAAGTAAAGGGCTACCCCGATGCTGTTAGCAAGTGTCTGAGGTAAACCTATGAGCGAAACCAGGTTTAAAGCGTCCCCCCAGGGCTTAGCGAGTGCAAGAATGAGTGCCATTTGCAGCGCTTCAGCCATGAATCCTACAAGAAAGGCGAGTTGAATGGACGCCACCTTGCGGAAACGTTTCTTGAACGCATTGCGGCAAAGTCCAGCCAAGACACCTTGCAGAATAGGCGCAATCATACAGGCTACGGCAACAAATCCACCCAAGCTGTAGCGATGGAGGCCGGCTGCTACACCAACGATGAGCCCGCTTTTCACACCGCCAAGCAAGCCTGCGATGACGACGCCAACGGTTCGTGCATTGGCAATGGCCGCTGTTGGGGAAACTTCGCCGATCCATGGTGCCGGTCGATACGTATAGTCGGAAACCGTCACACCTGAGTAGGTTGCGAGAATCGCATAAGCTGTGAAAAAGAAAAGAAAACGCCATTGATAAGTCCTGTTACCTTGATAGCTCATATAACTTCGCATCCAACGACTGCGAGAAAAGGCAAATGCAAGCGCTATCAGGAATCCAACCCTTTCAATCATATCGACGAACAACTGGAGCATCGTTCACACACCTTTTAATATCTTTTAAAATAATCCTAGCAGAAATCGGGTCTCCCTGCAGTAAAAAAGACCATGGTTTCTACGTTTGAAGTGTGAGCCCATTCGTGGATACTTAATAGAAAGACGGCTAGTTGAATAGAGAATGTCTGTTCATTGATTATGCCGCCTCAAAACTTTTAGGCATAACTCCAAATTCGATTTCAGAGCCGTTCAGCAGCTCTGTGAAGGAAGATCGGCTATAGTGGTTACCAATGTTGTAATTTCTACAACAATTCAAATGCCAAAAGGCTATTTTGTAAGTAGAAGTTGTAGTCTGTACAACATTACTATCCCAATTGCTGCAAAATAGCCTATATAGGGAGCAATTGTTGTACATTATGCAACAACGAAGGGAAATGGGCGGGATCTTGGCAGAATTGTTGTACATTATGCAATATCATTCAACCGAGAAGACAGATCCTTCATTTAAACCTTATTTCCCCCTACTTCAACTATTCCCACGCGTAATCCTAAACCTTTCTTAATTCATCGATTATAAACGTAAAAAGACCCGAGAGAAGCCACTTTTTTCAAAGTGACCATCTTCCGGGTATTTGCTCGGTTTATAGAAAACATGGTCTTTATTCAATGCCCTCCCGAATATCGGGAGGGTTTATGCATCACTCACTACTAGCTTGCGGCACCACATTTTGCTTATATTTCAACGAAGGCACCATAATGAAGACCCCAACTAAAAATAAAGCAGCACTCACTAGATAAATCGTTTCAAGCGAGAAGGAAGCCTTAATACTTCCGGCCAAACTCATCGTGATGACCATTGCTCCCATAAACAAAGGATTTAGAATACCATTCACGCGACCCACGAATGATTCCTCTGTGTTGCCAAGAATCATCGTATTGATACCAATTTGGATAGCGGGCATGACAAGACCGGACAGGAATTGCATAACAAGTGCTACCCATAACAGATGTGTCATACCAATGACCGCGAATGCCACGACACTTACGGACATCCCGAGTATAAGCAGCGCTTGCGACGACATTTTTTTTGAAAAGCCCATTGTCAGGCCTCCGCCGATAATCATCGCGACACCATTCGTGGCCATAAACCATTGCAAGTTCTCTTTAGGCAAGTCTAGATTTTCCGTAACAAGAAAGATACCAAGCGGACTGATTAGACCAATCGCAAGACCGGCAACGGCAAAGCAGCCTCCCAGAGTGACAAGCATTTTATTCTTGAGCACATACCGGAAACCTTCACCCATCTCAGCAAAAATATGCGTGGATGGTCCTTCGGATCCTTTTTCAGCTTTACGGTCAGATGGTAGAAACGTTAGGACAAGAGCGGAAAGCACGAAACAAATTCCCATGATCGCTATAGCGACTTCGATTCCAAAGGTATAGTACACGAAAGTCCCCATAATTGGACCCAATATCATAAAGATAGCCATCATCGATTGAAACAGTGACATGCCCATTTGCATTTGGGATTCGTGCACATGAACCTTGAACAGCTTCATCCCAGACGGTTGAGAGAATTGGGATAGGATGGACGATACTAATGTGGCAAAAAAGATCGCCTTCCATGAACCATAATACAGGGTAACCATAATGATAAACACCGAGGCAGCGCTGAGAATATCGCACCAGACCATCGTGAGTTTAGGTCTCCATCGATCTGCAAAGGCACCGCCAATGAAAGAGAAAATAAATATCGGCGCAAACTCGGCAACGGAAATCAAGGAAACCGAGTAGGGATCGTTGTTGGTCATGTCGGTTACATAGAGGAGAATCGCGAAGTTACGAATCCAAATCCCGATTTGGAGAAAAAGACCCGATAACATAATGGACTGCACGAAACGATTCGCAAAAAAAGAACGCATCGTTGGCGCAGAATTTGATACGGTTTGAGACATAGAAAAAAAACACCCCTTCGACAATAGATTGGTCGATAAAACGTTAACTTCATTCCGACGTAAAAGGAACAAAGTAAGTTTCATAAGCCTCATCTAATGTAACGAAAAAGGTGTCTAACGTCTAGTGCAATTTGTCATATGACCGGTCATAAATTGAAATGACTTAGCGTCCATCCCTCGACATGAGCAGTGCTGCGCCTACAGCTCCTGCGGAGGAACCAAGAGCGGATGTTACGAATCGGACAGGGCCTAGAATCGAAGGCAGGCAGCGATCCTCGATGACTTCACGCATCGGACCTAGAAGCGGCTCGCCGATGTGCGAAGCTCCGCCGCCAAGGATGACCACCTGTGGATTGAGCAGGTGGAGGATGCTCACGAGCCCGATGCCGAGGGCTCGCCCTGCTTCGCGCAGGATGCCGCTCGCATCGGCATCCCCTTCCGCGGCTGCGGCCGCGACCAACCGCGCATCGACGCGGTCTGGATCGCCTCCCGCAAGCCTTGTGAGGGCGCCGGCAGCATCGCCGTCGCCTCCCGCAACACGGCGCACGTGCTCGGCGCCGCGGCGGCCTATTGCAGTGCCTGACGCGTAGAGCTCCAGGCACCCCACATTCCCGCAGAGGCAGCGCGGCCCATTTCCATCAATGGAAATGTGTCCGAGCTCCCCTGCGTTATGGTTGACTCCGGCGATCAAGCGGCCGCCGGAGATGATGCCCCCGCCGATCCCCGTGGAGATCGTCACGAAGATACAGTCCGGCGCGCCCTCGCCTGCGCCGGCCAGCCATTCGCCGACCGCTGCGGCGGTGGCGTCGTTCTCGAGCCGGACCTCGCAAGCGAAGCGGTCCGACAACACGGCGGCGACGGCCACGTCGCGCCAGCCGAGATTCGTGGCGAAGGTGACGACACCGTTCGCCGTATCGAGCGTGCCCGCGGTGGCGACGCCAATACCGCGGAGAGCGCTGCGGCTGCCGGGCACAGCCGCAAGAATCCCCTCGATCAGGTTACCCAGCCGATCGAGCACAGCTACCTCTCCCTGCTGCGCAAGGGTGGGGATCTCTTCCCGTGCGATGATGCTGCCATCGTACGCAACCAAGGCGGCCAACATCTTCGTGCCTCCCAGATCTACCCCAACAAAATATTCTCGAACGAAGACATCTTGTTCTTCTCCGATGTTGCTGTTATTCTTTACAAAAACATCCTGCTTATTGTCTTGCTCCAATGTCATCTCTTTTTCCCCTTTCCCCATCAATCCAGTCTCCAACCAAGCGGATACTCCTCCGACAATGTCACAGGCAGCCTTCCAACCGCTTTCTCTTTCCCAAGAAGCACATTCGCCAGAGAAACCATCGCAAGCGGACGGTTTTCATAACAAGCATAATAAGTCTTTACCTCAGGAAATTCAAGTAAATCATAAGGATTTCTCCCGGCAGCGACGATAACATACGGCTCTTTCCTTTGAACTAATTCTTTAACCAACCTGGTTTGTCCTGCTGAGAATGTTGCATTATATGTGACAATGACGATTTGCTTGTTACCCTCACAAGCTTCCAGAACCGATGCTATCTCCGTATCCGAAGGATATAGCCCCAAGTAAACCTCCTTAATAGGCTTTCCGGCTATCTCAGATAAGACACTGCCCAGTGTACCGCTCCGTTCCACAACTTCATCAATCTCAGTTCCCGTTTGTACTTCCGTCCAAATGACCAAGGTCGGCTCGTTCAGATCCAGCACTTTACCTACTTCATCCTTAACCCGTGTAATACTTTTACGGCTCAGTTCTTTGGCGAGCAGTTGATGCTCGGGTGTAGAGATAGGTTCGGTCGGGATGGGTTCTAACGTATCATATCGAATCTCTCGCTTATATTTATAGGTCATAATCCGCAGCACGGACTCATCAATGCGCGACTCCGGAATCCGTCCACTTTCCACCGCAGCAATAACAGCTTCAATGGCAGACACTTGGCGATCTAGTGAATGACTAACCAGAATAAGATCCGATCCAGCCTCAATAGCCCGAACAGCGCCTTCCGCCACACCAATTCCTTCTGAGATCGCCTTCATCTCCAGACAGTCTGTTACAATTAACCCTTTGAAATGAAGCTTCTCACGAAGCAACTCCGTTAAAATGCGATAAGACAACGTCGATGGAACGCCGTTCTCTTCTAGTGCCGCAAATACGACATGCGCAGTCATAATAGCGTCTACACCGCCTTCAATCGCTTTAATGAAAGGGGCTAGCTCAAGCTCCATCAATCGCTCCATACTATGCGGAACAACGGGAAGGTCATGATGAGAATCCTCTGACGTATCACCGTGCCCTGGGAAATGCTTGACTGTGGCTATAACGCCCATATCCTGCAAGCCTTTCACCGCATGTGTACCCATATCACCCACTAGCGCAGATGTTTCACCATAAGAGCGTACGCCGATAACAGGGTTTAGTCGATTATTATTGATATCTAAACAAGGGGCGAAGTTCATGTTCACGCCCATTTGGCGTAGTTCTTTACCCATCACTTTTGAACTGGCATAAACACCTGCTGGCGCAAAAGCAGCCCCTAAAGCCATGTTCCCCGGCAGCAGAGTTGCTCCTTTTTCAATCCGGGAAACCATGCCTCCCTCTTGATCTACGGCAATGAATAACGGCTGTCCGCCGCTGCGGAGACTCATCGCCTGCAATTCGGCTGACAAATGAGCCAATTGGTGAGCATCTTTTACATTTCGACGAAAATAGATGACTCCGCCAAGTCCGTATTCCCCAATTAATTGGGTAATGGACGCATTTGGTTCCAAAGATTCAAAACCGCAAATAAACATTTGACCCACTTTTTGACGCAAGGTTAAAGGATGTTGGTTATTGCGCAATGAAGATGACATGAATACACGCTCCTTGAATGAGTGAGTTAGAATTTAATGCTTTCAATGATACGTTTCTGCAAAATAAAATAGATCAGCACGACTGGAATAACGCTAAACAGGATGGCCGCACAGAGCGAACCGTAGTTCATATTCAATTGGTCGTAAAAGGCTACCATCCTCACAGGAAGCGTCCTAAACTTCTCCTTCGCTAGAAACAGATTGGCCATCATAAACTCATTCCAATTGCTGAGGAAATTGAGCATAAAAACCGTGACGAGTGAAGGTATCGTAATTGGCATAATGACTCGCCACAAAAGTCCATAGATCGATAATCCATCCATGATTCCCGCTTCTTCCAACTCACTCGGTATGGATTTCAAAAAAGCACTGAAAATAAACACAGTCAAAGGTAAACCTATCGTTACATAGGGCAGGATCAAGGCTAGCGGCGTATTGTATAAGTGCATGCTGCGAAGCAGCATATATAAAGGAACAAGCAAGGAACCCGCGGGAACAAGCAATGCGAGCATCAATATACGCTGCAAGAACTTGCTTAATCGCGGGAATTCCATTCGAGTTATGGCGTACGCCGTTGCCGTACCAAGAAACAGCGTTGCTATGGCGGATACCACAGAAATCACCAAACTGTTCGTAAAATAGTGACTTACATGGGCTCCAGTCCAGGCATTCCAATAATTCGAAAAGGAGAGTTGTTCTGGAAGGGACCACGGCGAGGCAATGATTTCTTTATTTGTTTTAAAAGAGGAGTTCAATACCCAAAGAAGAGGAAACAAAATAATGCCTATGTACAACATCAGTACAACATGCAGGAAAACACGGCGATAGGAAATCCCCTTCAATATTGCACCTCCTCCTGCTTCCTTGTGAACCAGCCAAACAAGGAAGTTAACATGCCGGTTAAAAGGAGAATAAGTACGGCAATACCGTTTGCATACCCATATTCACCAATGCGATAAGCTTTTTTATACATATACGTGGCCATCACTTCTGTAATCCCATACGGATTGCCGCCAGTCATCACAAAGACGATGTCCAAGGCCTTCATAGCTCCAGTAATCGATAGCAAAATCATAACCATGATAACAGGACGGAGCAGCGGAAGCGTAATCGACCAAGCCTCTCGTAGCCTCGTCGCCCCGTCTAACTCAGCGGCTTCCAAGATATTTTTGGGGATCCCATAGATCGCCGATAAAACCAGCACGACATAGAATCCAATCCACTGCCATGCGTTGGTAACAAGCACAGAGAGCATCGCTGTCGCTTCCTCTGCTAACCATACGTGCTGCCAAGTTATTAACCCTATAGCTTCTAATGCTTGATTGAGCAGCCCCGCCTGCGGGTGATAGATGAACCCCCACAATACGCCGACCACAGCTGTAGAAAGAACTGTCGGGAGGAAAATCATCGTTTTGTAGAAGCTAGTCCACCGTCTAACTTTGCTCACCAGCAGGGCTAAACCGAGTATAAATGGGATTTGCAATCCAACAGAAAAACCAATGAAATACAGGTTATTCCGCACAGCCATCCAGAAATATTTGTCTTGAACAGCAGTAACGAAATTATCCAAGCCATTAAATCTCGCCGGCGATACTCCGTTCCACTCCGTGAAACCGTAGCGCAGCGACATGATCATGGGATATAAGAAAAAGATCACGAATAGCAGCAGTGTCGGCAGCGTAAAAAGCGCATAAGCAAAAGGGTTTCTTCCTATCTTATTCATGTCTCATCCTACTATTTCGTATGGGTTTCTTCCTTGTTCGAAGCCTCTTGCTGCTTCTGTATGTCCGCCATTAAGGTGGCTGGGTCTGTTCTTCCGCCTATTAATTCTTGCATACCGCGCTCCAATTTTTCTCGAACTTTCGTTTGAATACGTGAATCGAATGCGGGAAAGGCACCTTTACTGCTTGCAAATACATTCAAAATTTCTGTAATGAGCGGGTTTACATTGCTCGTATCCTGCAGCTTCATGGCAGGTGGCATACCTTCTTCGACGAGCTGTCTTTTTTGCATGGATTCGTTATACATTTGCCTGATAAACTCCTTGATGGCCACCAGCTGATCTGGCGTCACCTTTTTAGAGAATCCGTAGGCATTAGACCATCCTCCATTGATATAACCATCTCCTGCCCCCCCCATATCCGGGAAACTCATGAAGCCTACATCCTTTACGATGGATGACTTCTCAGGGTCAAGCAGCGGCGTATTCGCCCAACTGCCATCGAACATGAAAGCCGCTTCACCGCTGCTAAATTTATTTTGCTGCTCGGCATAGGCCAGTGCTAAGCTGCCTTCCTGGAGATACCCCTTTTGAATCAACGTATGGTATTTCTCAAAAGCATCCACAACATCCGGATCCGTCCACCGCTTGCTTCCATCCAATAAGCCTTGAATAGAATCTGGCCCTGCCGTACGTACCCACATGGTATTGCTCATCATGTTAATGACCCATGAATCTTTAGCCGCCATGGCAAAAGGCGTTATTTTTTGAGCTTTTAGTATCGCGGCAGCAGCGAGCAGTTCCTCCCACGTTTGAGGCGGTTTTATGTGATAATCCGCCAAAATCCTTTTGTTATAGTACAAGCCCTCGACGTACCCTGCCATAGGAATACCATAAATTTTACCGTTAACCGTAAACTCCTCGAAGCTATAAAACTTATTGATTAAGCCAAGCTCATTCAATATGGGCGTAAGATCAAGCAGTCTGCCCGCTTTGACGTAATCCTTCGTATCCGTTCCGCCAAACAAGTCGAATATTTCCGGTGGATTCCCAGCCGCCATCTCTGATCTCAGCTTCTCGAAGCGATTGACCTTATCCTCCACCCCATCTAATGTAATCGATAAGCCAAGCACCTTCGACTCCGTTGCTTTCACTACATCCTGCAGCATTGCGAAGCGCTTCTTCTGCGTATCCTTCACCTGCGTATGACGAAGTGTCAGTAGGATTGGCTCTCCTTTAGTCCCCGCGGGGTCGGGAGTCTCGCCAGCATGAAGGTTTTGTTCCTTGTTCGAAGATAAGCTGTTGCAAGCAGTTATGATGAACGTCATAGCCACTACCGCCGCTACCGAAATCAACGTTCCTTTTCTCATCTTTGATTGATCTCCTTTTTGCTTGCCATCTAAGTATAAAATAACCGTTGTTTGTCCTAAAGACCCACAAATTCCTTATAAAGGGGCAAAATCCTCTACTTCACTTCTTTGCGCTTTTCGCGATACTCCGACGGAATCTCGCCAGTAAACTTTTGAAATACTTTGGTAAAATATCGCCGTTCGATGTAGCCTACTGATTTTCCGATGTCCGTAATACTTTTATCACTATGGAGCAGCATCGATTTCGCCAATTCCATCCGATGTTTCGTGACATATTCAACGAAGGTTTCTCCAAAATGCTGCTTAAATAATAAACTAAAATAACTGGAGCTAATTCCTAGGGAACTCGCTATATCCTCGATCCCGAAATCATTTGAATAGTGAGTTCTTATGTATTCCTTTGCCGCTGTCATAAGCAGCTCGCTGTTTTTCTTCTTATTCGTCCCTTCCAGCCCAAGTGCTACAAGCTGTACCATAACCTGAAGCAAATGTTGAATGCTCTCGCTCTTGTCCAGCTGACACCAGATCTGTTCTTCCTCCTGATAATCAAGGGAATTCATTTCTCGCAGTTCGCGGAGCAGATGAAGAATAAGGAAATGCAGCATCTGATAGGCCCGGGCAAAAGAGCTGTCAGACAAACCTTCAAGCAGTAATTTCAAGCGCTTTAAGGCATCCTCCGTTTTGAGACGGTTTAGCTGTTTAAGTCCTGTTACAATTTCTTCCACTAAATACCATAAGGAGCTGTTTGCATCAGCTGGCTCTTTGGACTCTTTATACAACAACACGGATTCCTGCTTCCCCAGATTAAGCTGCATGAATCGCTGAAGCTTCCGATAGGTCTCAGAGAGTTGACGGAGTCCAACAGCTGCCGGGAAGATGCCGACACTAATGCCTAATTTAACCGATTGGGAAACGTTATGCTGCAGTTGAGCAGCTATTTCATTTAACTTCACCAATGCAGTACTTTCGCCCTTTTCATCCCATTGGATGATTACACACCACTCCCCTTCGCGGATCTGGAGTACTGTGAACTTCAATTTCTCATCCGTTAGCGAATCTTGTAATACATTTCGTACTGCGAAATTCCATAGCTTCCGCTCCTGCTCCGTCCAAGGCAGTGATTTCTGTGAGTAATCATCGACATCGATCATCGCAAATAAATAGGTCAACATTTCAAAGTCCATATCATCAATCGGAAGCAGCGTCTTCGGCGTAATTTCCGTATAATTCATCAAAACGTCCTGCAGGATTTTCTCATAGGCCAAATTTTTCATTTTGCCCCACTTTTGCTGCTCCTCTTGCTCACTTCGCTTCTTAACCCTGATTTCATTCGCCAATTTGCTTATAGAATTCTCTAACTCTTCATAGTTAATAGGCTTCAGTATATAATCGCTCACGCCAACTCTCATCAACGTGCGTACATATTCGAAATCCTGATAACCCGTTACCATAAGCACCGTACAATCCTCATTAATATCACGCAGCTTCTGAACGAACGTAATGCCATCCATTAGCGGCATACGAATATCACTCATAACCAGATCCGGTATATGCTGGCAGCTAAGTTCCAGTGCTTCCACTCCGTTTTTGGCCGTTCCAACGATATCAATCCCCAGTTCATTCCAAGGAATAACCGCCTGCAAGTTACGCAAAATGTTAGGCTCATCATCTGCCAATATCGCTTTTAGCCTCATAAGCCTTCCCCCTTATTTTTTGGGATCAAGATCTTCATCGTCGTACCATGACCTTCTTGACTGCAGATGAACATGCCATAATGTGCGCCATATTGGATCCTTATACGGTCAGCTACATTGCTGACACCAAGTCCTCTTCGCTCTTCATTTGCACCCAATATTTCGTGAAATGGCGTCTCTAGCTCTGTTTTATAATGGAATTTAGCTAATTTCTCCGCACTTATACCAACGCCGTTATCCGTGACATAAAGAGCAATCCGTTCTCCTTCATCCACAACCTTTATGGCGATCATGCCCATATAATCAATGGGTTCAAAGCCATGCTGCAAACTATTCTCTACCAAAGGTTGAAGAGTAAGCTTGAGAATGCAATAATCCAACAGCTCAGGCGGAGCTTGAATGTCATATTGAAATTGATCTTCAAAGCGGAATTCCTGAATTTCGAGGTAGCTTTTCAAATGCTCGAGCTCTTGCTTTAGTGAAATTTCTTCTCTGTTTTCCATTCCAATCCGTAACAGATTCCCAAGTCGATACACCATTTGGCTGACTTTCTTCCCTTGGTTTTGGATTGCTAACACATTGATGGATTCCAGTGTATTAAAAAGAAAATGCGGCTTGATCTGGGCTTGCAGCAGCATAAGCTCAGCCTTATTTTTACGGTCCTGCTGACGTTTGACTTCCTCCAGAAGATCCTCCACACGCACAACCAAGCTGTTGAACCCTCTAGCGAGAGCGGACGTTTCATCCTTACCGCTTTCCTCCATGCGGGTCGTCAAATCGCCGCGCTCAACCTTTTTCATCGAAGAAAGCATACGCAGAATCAACTGAACAATTCGTCTTACGAAAACCAGATTGTACACAAGTGCAAAAAATAAACAGACGAACGTAATCCCAGCGACCAGCTTCATAATCGTCTCAATTTCCCCAGCCACATACTTCCATGAGGTGATCGACACGACGCTCCAATCCTGAACCCCCATCTGATTAATATTTAAATGGTAGAGTGAGATTAAGCTTTTTTCATTCTGAAAATTCGCCTGGAAACTGTTATTGTTTAGCTGCAGATCCAATTTGCCAGGCAGCAGCTGCAGCACATTGGCACCTTCTAGATTTTGCTTATTATCATAGAAAATAAGTCCGCTTTTGTTGACGAGTAAATAACGCTTCGAGCTTTCCTCATTCGTATTGAATGATTTGAAAATTTGATCAAGCTCATTAAATTTGAACTTCAGCAGCATGAACCCCAGGTTGTCCATCGTCCAGAAATCTTTGACCAATCTCGCTTGATAAAATTCCCCGCGGCCCGTCCCGAATTCCTTATATTCGGAAGGTCCAATCCAGAGTGGACTTCCGTTCAATTCCTGTATGTGTTGGAATGCTGTACTTTGCGTCAGCGCTGTCCACGGCAAAGCGCTTCCCCCCCCGCGCCCCGCGCTAAACGATTTGCCTACATTATTATAAATCGCGACGGATTGCACAGGTGAATAAGTCAATATAGAGCCGCGCAGCAAGGTATCAAACGTATTCAAGTCATAAGACGAGAGCGTATTTTCATTCGGCTTCACCTCATCGATCGTTCGATAAATACCTTGAATACTCTCTTTTACCATCCAAAAATCCGAAAAGTAATTGGCTTCCTTGAACATGTAATAAATATTACGGGAAATCGCCTGCAAAGTGACCTCGGTCAAATCGCCGTACTTCTTCTCAATGAGCTGCTGAGAAACCGTATAAACCGCGGATCCTAGTACGAACAAAGGAATAATAATGAACATTAAAAAACCGATAAACACTTTTTTGTTCAAATTCATCGACGATGGCAGACTCCTTCCAAACCGAATCAGGCACCATCCTAGAGTTGGCGCCTTTACACTGCTTACTATTAATTATAAATGCCCCGCATTTTATGCTCCTAGGGATAGGTTTGGATGCTATAGGGATAAAATCCTCTACTCCTTCAGTAAATGAATCTCAGGTTCCACGATGACCTCAACATTTCCTTTTAAAGCTTTACTTATCATACAAGTCTGCTCAGCACGATAGGCGGCTTTGCTTATTTTATCCGTAATCTCTTCTGTAGTATGAGCTGGGATACAGATTCGCGGCCTGTGAATGATTTTATCCACCTTCATCGCCGGACTGCTATGGACGAATATCTCTGAGTTCAGTTCAATTGTTAAAATGCCTTGACGCTTCAGCAGCATGCCAAGTGTGATTAAATAGCAGGTTGCAGCCGCGCCAAGCAGCATCTCCTCTGGATTCGTCCCAATGCCAGGACCATCTAATTGGCTTGGTACTGAGATCGGCGTGACTAGGTTACCTGTTCGAATGTGTCCTGTGCCGTCCAAGCCTCCGGACCACTCCGCTTTTAGTTCAAAACGATGCTCGCTCATAGGTTTTTGAGCCTCACTTTCATCTATTCCTTCGTGTCCGAGTTTATTGCCGTTGAAGAATTTTGCGCTTGCGAGACCTTCGATTGATCTTCGTCCCCAGTGCTGCTTATATGTAGACCAATTACCCCTAAGATGATGAGAACAATGGAAAGCACCTTCAGAGTAGAAACCGATTCATTGAACCACCAGATACCGATTATTGTGATAAGTGCTGTCCCTACACCAGACCATATGGCATAAGCCAAACTGACATCGAGCTGCTTCAGAGCCAGCGTCAGCAAGGTGAAACATAGAATATAGCAGATGCCCATAACAATAGCCGGACCTAATCTTGTAAAGCCTGACGACATCTTCATGGCCGTCGTTCCCACTGTTTCAAATAGTATGGCCAGCAGTAAAAAAGTCCAATTCATATTCCAAATCATAGCAATCATCCTTTACGTATAAACTGTTAATTATAATTGTAAAGGAATGCATTGGGTTTCACCAGTAAGCAAAAAATCGCTCTCACTCCTGGTGTCAGGACCTGGAACGATTTTGTTTTTTGGCAATAGAAAAAGGCCATCCTTATCCCTAAATTAGATAAAAACAGCCTTATACCTGCTATCATTGATATCTATGAAAAATGCATAACTAATGTGTTGGAATCAAAACAATGAAAGCCCTACCTCTCTTCCATCCTTGCGGCTCCAATGACCGCGCCAGTACGAATTGCTTAACAAACACCTGCTGCCGAAACACTTGACGTAGCCTCGGGTTTACCATAAATGAGCTGATTTTTACTGCACATTGGGAGAAAAACAAACAAGGAGAGGGGGTTACTTTCTTCTCGCTAATCGTTCGTGTGGGGTAAATGAGGTTTGGTTTTAAGTGTTTATATGGTTCATTTCAATCAATTCATAAATTGTATATGAAATTAAGTGAAATGTCAACATATAAAATCATTTAATTTTCAACACTTTTTTATTCGTCACGACAACAATGCTTCAAAATTTACATACTTTTAATTAGTCTCTTACTTTAAGCATGTTTTTCATCACTATGGAGTCACTTTCTCACATTCCCCTAACTTTAACGATGAAATTCATCGTCTCAGCACGCTTCTCGGAGGTTCTGGACGAAACCTTACCTAAGGTAAAAAAAGCAAAAAGGCACGGGGACACCGTTCCTTTTTGTTTTGCATTTATAACATATGACCACAGTTTTCGACTGGTTCTAGCGTTTATTTGGCTCAAATTCTTTAACAAAAAGCCGATTTATTTGATTTATGACTTGGGGATATATATCTTTTCCCAAAACCCGTCTATACTGTAAAATCCCTTTCATGCAGGCCAAAATGGTCAGAGCCAATGATTCAATATCCTCAGAATCTTGAACAAAATCTTCATTTACTCCTTCTTGAAGGATTGTAATCAGCAGGGATACCTCATGTTGACTAACCGCTTGTACCTTTTGCTGAAGGATATCTGGTAGAGATTCGAAATCAGTTTGAAAAGATGAAATTGGGCATATTTCATTGCAGCCTATTTTTTCAGTTCGGTAAGCAATGTAGCGTTGCAGCTTTTCTTCAGCTGTTCCTGAAGAGTTTACTATATTTTGAAGATTATTTAGTATCCGTTCTAACACGGCAATTCCTAAATCCTCCTTTTTTTCAAAATGATAATGAATACTTGCCTTGGTTACGCCCAGCTGTTTCGAAAAATCATCATAACTAATGGCAACATAACCTTTTTCTCGGATGAGTTTAAGCGCCAGATCAACGATTTGTGTTTTTCTATTTTCCATAGGGATATATTAAATTAACTAGTAGGTAAGTGTCAAATGTTTGAAAAAAAGATGAATTGACACTTATCTACTAGTAAGTTAACATGTGATTATTGCATTTTAAAAAATAAAGGAGGGTTATGTGAAAGAACAAAAGGTCTCAAAATTACATTACGGTTGGATTGTCGTCTTTATTGTGTTCTTAACGTTGTTAGTTTCCGCAGGCATCAGCTCTTTTCCGAGTGTTTTAATACAATCTCTGGAGAACGAATATGGCTGGAATCGCGCAGCAATATCCGGGGTTATCTCCATCCGCATTCTATTGTACGGCTTAATAGGACCCTTCTCGGCCGCTATGTTGGCCAAATTCGGTATTCGCCGAATGATGGTATCTGCCATTATTTTAATGCTCATCAGCTTAGGATTGACTTCATTTATTAAGGAAATTTGGCAGCTTATGCTGCTGTGGGGCGTCCTAGGTGGTCTCAGTACAGGTGTATTGGCCAATGTTTTGGGTATAACTGTTGCGAATCGTTGGTTCGTTAAGCATAAAGGATTAGTCATAGGCTTGCTGACGGCAAGCGCCGCGACAGGCCAACTGCTTTTCCTTCCTTTGCTGGCTAAAATCACAAGTGAAAACGGCTGGCGATATGCCGTTTACTTGATAATGGCTGCTCTGATTCTGCTTATACCTATTATCGCAATCTGGATGAGAAATCATCCGTATGATGTAGGGGTTGCCCCTCTCGGCAGCACAGAAATCACCAAACCAATTCCTTTCCAAGGGAATCTGTTTCTTACACCTATACGCACACTAGGCGCAGCCATGCGAAATGGAACGTTCTGGCTTCTTGCAGGCACCTTCTTCTTTTGCGGCTTCTCTACAAATGGCTTAATTGGCACACATTTAATTCCTGCATGTGGAGATTATAATATTCCAATCATAGCAGCTGCAGGACTGCTTGCATTAATGGGAGTGTTCGATCTCGTGGGCACTACGATGTCAGGTTGGTTATCAGACCGATTCGATAGCAGATGGTTGCTTTTCTGGTATTACGGCCTTCGAGGGTTATCGCTTATCTTTCTTCCCTACGCGCTTGATACTGGGGTTACGCAGCTTACGATTTTCGCTGTCTTCTACGGGTTAGACTGGATTGCCACTGTACCTCCTACTGCAAAACTCACCTCTGATACATTTGGTCGGGAGAAAGCGGGAATGATTTTCGGTTGGATTTTAGTGGCACACCAAGCAGGCGCATCCTTCGCGGCCTATGGGGCTGGATACATGCGCGATTTGCTTGGCAGTTATACCGTACCGTTCGTAGCTGCTGGTTTCGTCTGCCTGATTGCAGCGATAATCGCATTGAAAATTCGCAAAAGCAAAATAGTGGCAGCTGCCGTTTAATAGTCATTTCTTTTGCCCACAACAGACTAGCTGAAGCCTGGTTGCCAGAATGGCTGGCTGCCTCAAGAAGACGCCGGGCTTAATAAGCTCAATTGGACTGTTTACATTCTTCTCCAAATCAAAAAAACCAAAAAAGCTGACCTCGTCCATCTTTGAATGGGTTAAGGTCAGCTTATTTATATTGCAGCGTATCGTCCTTTTTTGGCTATACCGCGAGATCTTTCTACACCGTAAATTTCTGCAAGGAAATTTGTAATTCCTCGGCCAGCCCTGCCAAGGATTTGGCCGAATTCTCAATTTCCTCCGTCGTCGACATTTGCTGTTGGCTGGCAGCCGATGTCTCTTGACTGACGGATATCCCTGTTTCCGAAACAGCACTCACGATACCCATTACTTGTTCTATGCGTAAATTTGCATCAACAAGTTGGTGAATATTCGTGTTCACACTTTCCACTTTCGCATTCACTTTCTCAACGGATGATTCGATATGGACGAAGGATTCTTGCGCCTTCCCCGAAATCGATAATCCAACTTCTACTTTGCCTGCCCCGGCATGCATGGAGCTTACAGCGTGATTGATTTGTCTTTGAATCGTGGAAACAAGCTGTGTTATGTTGCGTGCGGAGGAAGATGATTGCTCAGCGAGCTTACGCACTTCTCCTGCTACAACCGCGAACCCGCGACCCGCTTCTCCGGCACGAGCTGCTTCAATAGCAGCATTCAAAGAGAGCAGATTTGTTTGAGTAGAAATTTCGTTGATGACATTGACAATCTCACCGATTTTGTGCGCATTTTTACCTAATGCCTCAATCACATCGTTGACTTCGCGAACAGCATCGGAGATTTCAGTCATTTGACCAGCAATCGAAACAACGGATTGTTTGCCGTTTTGTGCTGCTTGGGTTGCTTGTTCTGCTAGCTCAGCAACCTCTTGGGCTGACTCATCAATGAGCTTCGTACTTGTAAGCATTTGCTGAACAGCCTCGTTCGCTTGATTCACGCCAGCAAACTGCTTATCGAAATCTTCGGATAGCTTCTGACTGGATGTCGCTACCTGCTTGGCAGCCAGGGAGCTTTGCTCCGAACTCGCTAGAAGTTCTTCCGAACTCGCCGAGAGTGTCAACGCATTGTCAGCGATCTGTTTGACTAAGCTGCGCAGACTTTCGGTCATGACATTAAAGGAGCCGGTCAATTTACCAACCTCATCCTCATAAGGGTAGTCACCTTTTACAGAGAGATCACCTCTCGCCGCTTTCTCCATATGATCCTGTAATCTGCGAATTGGCATCGTAATAATCATATTTAAAGCTAGTGCATTTGCTGTCATTACGATGATTGCGATAACAATGGTAAGGATAATGACCCAGTGTGAAGTCTTTGAGTCTGCACTGCTTGAGCGCTGAAATTGTTCAGCAGCAAACTCTTTGAGCAGTACCAATTTGTCCAGTGCTTCAATCGTTTTATCACCTTGAGGTGAAACCTCATTGTTATACACTTGATAGGCTACTTGATTATTTTGGGTCGCATGTTCAATCGTTCTGACGATAACATCGCGGTACTTCAGATTCAGTTCCTCAAAGCTTTTAAAAGCGTCAGTTTCCTCTTGATTTAAGGCAATTCCCTCTATTTTTGTAACCAATTCTTTATTCTTGGCACTGTTTTCATCTAATTTAACTTTTAATTTGACCTTGTATTTCACATCAGTCGAAAGCATCATCTCTAGCAGATTGGCTTCGGTTTCATTAAAATTTGATTTCAATTGATTAATCCATTTGACAGATAGCAGACTTTCCTCGTACATTCTAGTAGAATTACTAGACATCTTATCCATATAATAATAACCCGTAATACCTACAATTAGTAGGAATAAAATAGCGATAGCGTTCATAAGCAGCAGTTTAAAGCGAAGTTTAAGGTTTCGAAGGATGGACAGGTTAGCTCTCATATTTCTTACGTTCTTCAAGTTGCTCACTTTCAATTTCGTTTTGAATTTCAAAGTCTCCCGTTCTCCTCCCGAGTGATAGATCTTGTAGTCATGATGTGATAAAACCTTACACGAAAGATTATTTAATTAACCTACGGTTTATTCTACAAAACAGCGTTCACGATGTAAAGACAAAATTAGGTAAAAAGTATCATAAATCAAGAAATCACGCATACAATTTATTCCATTTTCGTGATAGTTCGGAGGTAATTGAAATGAAGTTGATCGGAATTATCGTGAATCCTCTTTCGGGGGATGGTAGAGGAGCTAGCATTTGGAAAGAAATAAAGACTTATTTACAGTTAAACCATATCTCTTATATGGCAAAAATAACGACAAAGGCAGGAGAAGCTACGGAACACGCCATCACACTTGTTCAAGAAAACCGTGTCGATAAGCTGATCGTGATCGGCGGGGATGGGACGATTCATGAGGCTGCCGGGGGGTTATGGCACATACAAAAGACCGGGCTAAACTGTCCACTTGCGGTCATCCCTGCGGGAACAGGTAACGATTTCGCCAAGGCTTACGGCATTCCTACTCATTCGATACAAGCCCTGGAATCCGCTATATCGGAGACTAAAAAAGTTCAAATTGATCTTCTGCGTACTAAGAACGGTATCATTGCTGTGAATAGCATTGGGGCAGGTTTCGATGGTATGGTGGCTAAATTGACAAACGAGGCAAGCTACAAAAAATTTCTCAATCGCATTGGACTCGGTAAGCTGTCCTACTTTATCTCGATCTTAAGAGTGTTCGCCACATATCAACCCTGCACAGCTTGGTTAGAAGTTGACGGCACGGTTCACGAATTGCCTGACATGTGGCTGGCAGCTGTCGCCAATATTCCCTTTTACGGTGGCTCCATACAAATATGCCCTGCTGCCTCTCCTCACGACGGCATAGCCGATATTGTCGTGATTCAAAGCAGAGGGCGATTCCGACTGCTGCCTATTCTTTTCACCGTTTATCAAGGCAATCATATTCAACATCCTGCAGTTACTTTCTACAAAGGGAAGTCGATTTCACTTCGTACCCAAATTCCTTTACTCGTCCAAGCGGACGGGGAATTCGCCGGATCAACACCGCTCCAAGTCGAGATTGTACCTTCTGCCTTAACCATTATCGGGTCATCTCTGAAGGAAGGTTAACTACACGACTATTTTCAATCGTTGACGCTGTATAATCAGGTATCCTACGAAGCCAGCCAGTATAAGGGCAATTCCCGTGATCGAGATATCAGGTGATAAACCATCCTTGGATATTTGTGTATATATGCCTACACCTGCGAGCATCATCGAATTTTCGAGAAAATTTTGAACAGCAATCGTTTTGCCAGCCCCCACCATTCTCTGTCCTTTATCTTGCAGCACGGTATTCATCGGTACGATAAATACGCCGCCGCTGAAGCCTACGAGAAGTAGAAGAATTATGGTCACATATAAGTTAGAAATAAGCGGGAATAACAATATGCTGATAATCATAACAATCCCAAAAACATAGGAATTATAATATTTGCGTGCTGGAATTAATTTGGGCGTCATAAGTGCCCCAACCATAATGCCTATGCCCGTGACAGCAACGAGCATCGATATCTGATCGACAGACTTTATGCCTAAATGTGCCGGCACCCATGCGATAATCGCAAGTCGGACGACGGAGGAAGTCATCCAGAATGAGCCCGTACCTACCAGAGAAAAGCGAGTCGTGCGATCTTTTAACAAGAGCATCATATCCGTTAGGAATGCCTTGGCCTCTTTGACGTAACGTATGCTCGAATTGCCTGAAATTCTAGGAATTTGCAGCGTTAAAAGTAATGAAATCAAATATAGACCGAAGCAAGCAACAATAGACCCGGTAAGCGAGATTTTGGCCAAAACTCCGCCACAAACAGAACCAATGAGAATAGCCATAATCGTATAGCCTTCAATGCGTGCATTGGCTCTCAATAGTTCGCTTTCCGAATGCGTAAGCGAAGGCAGGATGCCATATTTAGCCGGTGAATAAACCGCGGCTCCTATCCCGACAATTCCGTAGCTGATAGCAGGATCAAGATGCAGGAACAAGGCTATAATTCCAATGGCTTTGATGGCGTTTCCGACGAGAAGGACCTGGGATTTCGCATTTTTATCTGCAAAAGCCCCAACGAACGGAGCGAAAATGACGAAGGCAATAAGAAAGCAGGCTTGCACAACGCCAATATAGTAATCAGGGAATGCATTTTGTTTAATGATCGCCAGGGTAATGAAGAGAATCATATTATCGGCAAAAGCGGAAAGAAATTGCGTCACATACAGTGTCTGAAGTGGATTCATTTTCATAACATTTCGCTCCCTTTAGGTTTCATGATCATCCTTTAGCGCCGATCGCTTGATCGTCACGTAGTCTACTTTCCCGCTCCCTAGAAGCGGAAGTTTTTCCACATAACGAAGCTCCGAAGGCATGTAGAAGGAGGGATGACCCTGCTGTTTCATCGACTCTCTGATTTGTTGAAGCTGAAGATCTGGGATATTATGATACACAACAATCCGCTCCCCTTTTCGCTGATCAGGCACACTAACCGCGGCGCATATCGCTTGAGGCGGCATGCTCGCAGTCACAAGCTCCTCCACCATCGGCAGTGACACTTTCTCCCCTCCAATTTTGGCAAAAGACTGCAGCCTTGCTTGAATCGAGATATATCCTTGATCATCCATTTGAACAACATCTCCGCAGCTATACCATTCTGGGCATGGGACGAAGCCTTGACCATGAATGAGATAACCTTTCATCACATTCGGGCCCTTCACCCACAAGTTACCGCCAAGCTCAATGCCTTCCACCTTTTCTAAACGGTAATCGATACCTGGCAGCATTCGCCCCACTGTACCCTTCTTTGCGTACATAGGTGTGTTAAGCGAAATGACGGGCGCTGTCTCCGTTGTGCCATACCCCTCCAGAATACGAATCCCAAATTTATCAGACCAGGTTTGACGTACTTCCTCCTTCAACTTCTCAGCACCAGCCACGACATATTTCAGCGAGTGGGCAAAATCATACGGATGCGCGGTTCTTGCATAAGCCGATAGAAAAGTTGAAGTCCCAAATAGAATCGTAATATTGCGATCGTAGACTAGCTCCGGAATGACTTTATAATGTAAGGGATTAGGGTAAAGCACCACTTTCATACCGGAAAGGATGGGCAGCATCGTTCCTGCGGTTAGTCCAAAGGAATGAAACATCGGCATCGCGCCAAGCACAATATCCGACCCATTAAAGGCAATTACAGCCTTGGCTTGCTGAATATTAGCAAATACATTGCGGTGAGTGAGGACGACCCCCTTCGGTTTACTCTCACTTCCTGATGTAAAAAGAACAACCTCGTTTTTTCCGGAACCAAGAGGTCCCTTTACTTTCCTTATATAGTGAAAAATCCCGACACATTTATGTTTAAAATTGATCCTTTGTTTAACATCTTCAAGATAAACAATCTTGAAAGCGCCGCTAGCGGTCTCGATAAAATCAGCAAGTCCCGCTTTGTCGACGAACGCTTTGGACGTAATAATCGTCTTTACAGCGGCTGTTTCGCAAGCATCCAACATCGTCTGCTTACCAGCCGAATAATTCAATACCGCCGGTGTTACTCCTAATCGGAATAATGAAAATAAAGTGACTACATGTGCCGCAGCATTAGGCAGTAAAACTGCGGCACGGTTTTGTTCCTTAAGAAGCTGCTTTAGAAGCCCCGCCATCGTATACGTTGTGAGCAGTAATTTGCGGTATGTTAATGCGGAATCACTTATGATATCTTCACAAATTACCGTAGAATTGCCATGAAGTTTGGCAGCTATCAGCATCTCGTTGAATAAATTAATCTCAGGCTTCATTCGACTTTCCAGCAAATGATTCTGCATGCGGCTGCGAATGATATCCGTTGCCCGCTCCTTCTGAATTCGCCTCGAGATATGTTCACTCATGGGCACTTGAAAAGCTTCACCAAACGTGATGCTCACTGCCGGAAACCAGAACTGCTTCATTTTGCCGCGAAGATAAGATAATTTCGAATGTTCAAGTCCATTAATCGCAATTGGCAGCATGCGTGCCTGTGATCTCAGAGCAATGTAACCAATCCCCCCATACACTTTCATCATGCCCCCGGTTGTTGTGATTCGTCCTTCTGGAAAAACAACAAGCGGTGTTCCGTTTTGAACTGTTCTGAGCATCGTCCGTACCGAATAGGGATTCAAAGGATCTACCGCGATATTCGCCCGAAAAAGTAGCAGCCAAGCAAACCGTTTTGCAATCTTGGTGTTAACAACAAATGCCACATCCTTCGGCAGTATCAGCGCTAAAAGTACAGCATCCAGTAAAGATACGTGATTAGGAATAAGCACCGTTTTCTCCGTCAAATCGAGCCGCTCCAACCCCCTAACTTTAACCTTAAAGCTTGCCATCAAAACTGGACGCAATAGGGGAAGTAACAGCTTTAACAGAGCAACAAACAACCATTTGATCATTGGGACTCCTCCTAAGAGCTTTGCTTTAGCAAAGCTATCTTCGTAAGCATCGGCTGAGCTTTGCTTTAGCGAAGCTATCTTGGTAAGCATCAACTGAGCTTTGCTTGTGCTGAACTGGATTCGTACGCATAAGCTTTTGGGCTTCTCTTAATACCTGATCATAATTCCATTGTATGCATCTGCCTGGAATCTGATAGTACTAACTTTGCGTAGTACCCGCTCTTGGAGGATTTATTTTCTATAACTTTAATCGTTCAATTTGCTTGTTAGGCGGAACGTCAGTTCGCTATTTATGTAGAAATAGCCATTTTCCGGTTCGAAGAGGAACGACGATCTGCTATTTCCCCTTTTACCGCTTGATTGAACAGCATTTGAGAGAAATAGCAAACTGACGTTCCGCTAGTTGGTTGTTTTCGCTAAAAAACACCGAAATAACGAACTCTCGTTCCGCTAATGGTTGCAAAATCAACCTCTCAGCTCACTTCCTCCAACTTCACCGGGCTCTCCAGCTTATTTAAGCGAGGATTCCGCGCTTATCTTAACCACCTCTATCTGAAAGCTTGAAATCCGAGCCTATCGTCAAAAAACTCCAAAATAGCGAACTTACGTTCCGCTAACAATCGATTTCAACAAAAAAAAGACCTATGCATCCAACCCGCATAAGTCTCTCTCTAAAAACATTTTAATTTCCATTAGGGACGTCACTGGTAATCGCCAAAGTATTTCCCTCTGTATCGCGGAAGAAAGCCATCCAAATATCGAAACTGCCCATATTAGCTACCACATGCGGCTCACTAATAAAGGACACACCTCGTTCTAGAAAAGCCTCATAGACCTGCTTAATGTCCCCAACCTTATAATAAATGACAGACCCAGGATGTTTAAATTCAGGATTTTCAGGAAGGCTTAGCATCAATCGAATGCCATTGCAATCAAAAAAAGCCATTTGAGAAGCTTGAAACAAAAACTTCATGCCTAATGTGTCACGGTAAAAAGCAACAGCTCTAGGAATGTCAGCTGCATTTACGGAGATTTGCCCAATTTGAGTTAAGCTGTTTTCGCTCATACGTTTCCCCTTCCAAACTATGATACCCATATTCTACCATACTACAGGTTCAATAGCTCCCTAAGTCTAGCTGGGTAATCGGTAATTATTCCGGAAACACCTGAAGCAATCATCCTATGATAATCGCCCAAGTCATTTACCGTATAAGGATAAACAGCAAGCCCAGAGGCTACTGCCGCAGCAACATCTTCTTGTTCTATGCAGTGGTGATGAGGATGCAACGAAAACACATCTACACCCATTTGCCCTGCATAAGCAGTATGGTCAATAAGGTTTGCTGCGTACAACAACCCTACCTTCACCCCAGACTCGGCTTGCTTAATTCGGCGAATCACCTTGTGATCGAAAGAAGAAATGACCACATCTTCCATTCTTCTGCTTTCACGCAAAAATGCTAGAAGCGCCTTCTCCATTCGCCCTTCATAAGCATGCTTCACTTCCACATTAATGAAGAACCCAGGCGGCAATAAATCGAACACTTCACGCAGAAGTGGTAACCTTTCCCCCCTGAACGCCTCTGAAAACCAAGCCCCAGCATCCAACGACTTCAATTCACTCCAATTGTGATCACAAATAAGTCCAGAACCATTCGTCGTACGATCCAACGTAGCATCATGACAGACGACAATCTCTCCATCTTTCGTTATATGTACATCTAGTTCGATGCCTTCTGCCCCTTGCTCCAAAGCCAATGCAAAAGAAGCTAGCGTATTTTCCGGCGCTTCCCCAGCGGCTCCGCGATGTCCAATTACAATCGGTTTATGCTTGTTCATTGTTAACACTCCCAACGTGTAAGCTTCGTCTACTATGCTCAAATTATAGATGAAATGACTTGCCTTTGCCCAGTATTTATTCGTAAAGGTTACGTAAATATATTGGAAAAATACACAATAAGTTAATCTCTATTTAACACGGGTCAAATAAAGCATCGTTAAGCTAATAACATAGTACTAGTCTAATAACGTTCGTGAAGGAGCACTACATGAATACGATGAATAGAGATTTGCCGCTTTCAACAACCAAGCCAAAAGCAAAAGTGCAGCAACCTCCCCGCGCGCTTCTCAATCAGAAATTGGCGGAAACGCTGCTTGGCTATGTTTTCTTACTCCCTTCGCTTTTGCTGTTTGCTATCTTTCTTTTTTACCCCTTGCTTCAAACCTTTTATTTGAGCTTTCACGAGACGGATCCGCGAGGAAGAGTTGCTTCTTACGTTGGTTTCGATAACTTCTTTGCTATCTTCACTTCCGAGCGATTCTATAAAAGTTTGGAAGTCACAGGTCTTTTTACACTTCTTACCGTACCAACAGGTATTGTTCTAGCTCTTTTGCTTGCCGCACTTACACATAATCACTTGAAGGGCATGCGAATCTTCCAATTCATCTTCTCGCTGCCTGTTGTTCTGTCCGTAGGAACCTCTGCGGTGATCTGGATGATGTTATTTCACCCAAGTGTTGGAATGTTGAATTACTTGCTGAGTATTGTTGGCTTAGAGCCAGTGGCTTGGTTAACAGATCCAAGTTGGGCACTGCTTTCCGTTTCAATGATGACGGTCTGGATGAATCTTGGCTTTACTTACATCGTTCTTCTAAGTGGCCTACAAGGAATTCCAGAAGAGATCTATGATAGCGCCAAAATCGACGGATCAGGTCCATTCCGTACCTTTATCCAAATCATATTCCCCTTGCTTTCACCGACGGTGTTCTTCGTCACCATTGTGTCGATTATAGGTGCATTTCAGTCCTTCGGACAGATTCACATTTTGACCAAAGGCGGTCCTGTTAATTCCACAGATGTCCTTGTATACAGCTTGTATCAGGATGCTTTCATTAACTTCCGATTCGGGACGGGTAGTGCTCAAGCCCTTGTCCTGTTCACTATCATCCTTATTTTCACCGTTGTGCAATTTAAAGTTTTTGAAAGGAATGTGCACTATCAATGACCCATCGATTACTAAATACCTTCGTTTATGTTCTGCTTGTCATATTCGCTGCACTCGTTCTTTATCCTATTTTCTATACGTTTACTGCAGCATTCATGACACCTGAGGAAGCTTCCGCCTATCCGCCCCGCTTCTGGCCGAGCAGCTTTTATATGGGCAGTATAGTCGCCGTGTTCCAGTTAGTCCCTATTGGCAAATTTATTGCCAACAGTTTAGTCGTCTCGATCATCATTACGGCTGGACAGCTCATTACATCCAGCATGGCTGCTTATGCTTTTGCAAATATTCGATTCAAGGGTAAAGCCGCCATCTTCGCGATATTCATGGCTACCATGATGATTCCTTGGGAAGTCACCATCATTCCAAACTATTTGACGGTCAAAAAATGGGACTGGCTCGATAGCATTCAGGGCTTAACCGTTCCATTCCTGGCTACTGCTTTCGGCACGTTCCTGCTGCGCCAATTTTTCTTACAACTGCCTAAGGAGCTGTTCGAAGCAGCGCGTATTGATGGTTGTGGGCACTTCCGCTGCTTTTTCCGAATTGTGCTTCCCCTAGGTCGCCCAGCACTTGCAACGCTAGCCGTCTATGCCTTCCTTAGCTCGTGGAACAGCTACTTATGGCCGCTTCTCATTACGAACAGCGAGGCAATGCGAACGGTTCAAATTGGCATCGCCATGCTCCAATTCGAAGAATTAACCGTTTGGAACTTGGTCTTAGCAGGTGTAACTATCGTCTTGCTGCCTTCACTATTGCTTTTAGTACTCGGGTTGAAGCAGCTCGTTCGAGGGCTTACTGCTGGTGCTGTGAAAGGCTAGTCCCCATGTGTGATGGCTGCTCTGTTCAGCAATAAGCTGACCCAGATTTCCATAAATAAAAAATAAAGAAACCAAAGGGAGAGAAACTAAAAAAAATGAAGACATTGAAAATGAGAAGTTCTGCTATCGCAGTTACAGCACTCATGGTGCTATTAACTAGCGCATGTGGCAAGGCTGAACCGACTACATCAGGCAGTACAACAGATACCAAATCATCCGCTTCTCCTGCTGCCGCAGAAACGAAAAAATCGGCTGAACCGGTTAAAGTAATCTGGTGGCACTCGATGAGCGGTGAGCTCGGCAAAGCCGTAGATAAACTTGTTGCAGACTTCAACGCTTCCCAAAAAGATGTGCAAGTTGAAGCTGTTTTTCAAGGCACATATGATGAAAGCTTAAATAAAATGAAAGCTTCTATGGATAGCAAAAGCGGTCCTTCTCTTATTCAAGTATACGAAATCGGCTCCCGTTTCATGATCGACTCCAAGGCCATTACGCCAGTCCAAAAGTATGTCGATGCTGATAAATTCGATCTCTCCCAACTAGAAGATAACATTCTGAATTACTATAAATTCGATGGCAAACTGTATTCCATGCCTTTCAACACTTCGAATCCGATCCTTTATTACAACAAAGATATGTTTAAAGCTGCCGGTCTAGATCCTGAAAAGCCGCCAACAACATTTGAAGATGTTGCCAAAGCATCTCAAGCATTAAGCAAAGACGGTAAAGCTGGCGCATCCTTTGCCATCTACGGTTGGTTCATGGAGCAATTCTTTGCTGGACAAGGTGCCGAATACCTTAACAATGGTAACGGTCGTACGGCCGCAGCTACGGAATCTATGGTGGGCAGTGAAGCAGGCGTGAAGACTTTGACGTGGTGGAAGCAAATGGTCGACAGCAAAACAGCTACGAACCTAGGACGCAAGACTGATGATACGAAGAAAGCGTTCTTGGCTGGCCAAGTCGCTATGACTTTAGATTCCACAGCCTCACTACGCGGAATCGTGAGCGGTGCTGACGGCAAATTCCAAGTTGGAACCAGCACCCTGCCTAAACCAGCTGATGCGAAGGATGGCGGTGTTGTTGTCGGAGGTGCAAGTCTCTACATCCTAAACAACAAATCTGAAGCTGAGCAAAAAGGCGCATGGGAGTTCATTAAATTCCTTACAACCCCACAAACACAAGCTTGGTGGCACGTTAACACTGGCTACTTCCCAATTACGAAGAAAGCTTATGACGAGCAGCTCGTGAAGGATAACCTTGCCAAATATCCGCAATTCCAAACCGCAATTGATCAACTGCACAATACAAAAACAAATAAAGCCACACAAGGGGCTGTAATGGGTGTATTTCCAGAAGCACGGCAGCTTGTAGAAACAGCTGTCGAAGAAGCTCTAACAGGTAAGAAGGCGCCGAAGGAAGCGCTGGATGCCGCTGCGAAGAGTATCACGGAGAAAATTGGCGCTTATAATAAGACAGTGAAATAATTGGAATTGGAACAACCTGTAGAAAAAGCACTTTGGGAGCAAACTGGCGTCGGTAATACACCGACGCCAGTTTGTCATATAAAAAAAGACCTAACTTCTAACAGTTAGATCTTAATCTCTTTAAGCATAATTACAGCTTGAACTTGAGGATCAAGCGCTGCAAACTTTCAGCCATACCAGACAGATGTGAGGCAGATGAGGAAATACCTTCCATGGAAACCAACTGCAGATCTGATGCGCTGGCTACAGACTGGGTATTATCATTAGCATTTCTGGCAATCGATGCAGTTGAGATAATAGATGCAGTGATTTGCTCGGATGAGGCGGCCATTTGCTCTGAGATCGCTGAAACCTCTTGAATTTCGTTGTTGATATGCTGAATAGAATCGAGTATGGAACCGAACTTTTCACTAGTCGTTTCAGCCACTGAGATACCTACCATAACTTCACGAGTAACGGATTGTATCGCTTCTACAGCATGTCTTGTTTCTGTTTGAATTTCATGGATTAACGCAGCAATTTCGTTAGCGGATGAACTGGATTGTGCAGATAATTTTTTCACTTCATTCGCGACAACCGCAAACCCTCTACCTCCTGCCCCCGCTCTTGCTGCTTCAATGGAAGCATTCAGTGCCAATAAGTTTGTCTGAGTTGCAATGTCAGATATCATCGATACAATCGCACCAATTTCTTCCGATCGCTGCCCCAGCCGCCCAACAAAGTCTGCTGTTGTAGTAGCTGAATCTTTGATTAAACCCATTTGAGCAACGACTTGACGGATAGCTTCATTTCCTTGCTCGGCCTGCGTCGAGGTTTCAACGGACTTTTCTGAAACGACGGATGACGTTTCTGCAATTCGTCCGATTCCTATTGCCATTTCTTCCATGGCTTTTGCTGCTTCTTCCGTACTAATGAGCTGATTAGATGCCCCTCCAGCAACTTCTTGAACGGCGGCAGCAACTTGTCTCGAAGAAGCGGCTGTTTGATTAGCACTCGCTGCAAGCTCTTCGGATAAAGCAGCGACTTGAGCGGAGGTTGTTGCCGTTTGCTGCAGAGTTTCCCTCAAATGAACAACCATGTCGTTTGCTGCTTTGGCCAATTGCCCCAACTCGTCCTTGCTTCTTACTTTTAAAGGCTGGACATCTAGTTCCCCTTTGGCTACTTGAACGATATGGGAAGTAACCTTATGTAAGGTTTTGGAAACTAGCAGATGAACACTTACAATGACTGCTGCCGCTGTAACCAAGCTAAAGATCAATAATAAAGTTAGACCTGTCTTCGCGGAAGAAAAAGCATCGATGGCTTCATTAGTCGCATGGACGGCCTCGCCTTTATTATATATTTTCATTTTGTCAAAAATAGCCTGCACACTTACATTTAGCCCTTCTGCTTCTGCAAGCAATTGTGCAGCCTTGGCGCCATTCTTATTTTGACTTGCTTCTAAAATCTGTTTGTTGAGGTCTTTATATTCATTCCATTTACCTATAAAATCATCGATATTTTTGCGATCTTCTTCCAAGACAACCTTTTTATCATACTCGGTCATGGTTAGATCGATTTTTCGGTATACTTGAGCAATACTGCTTTCCTGTCTGTCTTTGCCTGTCTTAAGCGTTTCTTCTAGATGCATCATTGTCAACCGCATGACATGCTCCACCTCGAAATTCAACTCATTGATTAACTCTACGCCGGGCAAAGAGACAGCCGTTATGGAATCAATCCGTTCCTTCATGATATTCATTCGATTGATTGAAAATAGAGCCATGATAAGCATTAACACAAAAATGATGGCAATTCCGAGCATGATTTTTTTTCCGACAGATAATCTCATATATCAACTACCTTCTATTCAAATGGCTGCTCACTCTAATCAAATTGAATCCATATCCCTGTCTTATCATCCGATATCTTGAAACGAGGATAACGCAGGCAATCCTTATCATCTAATTCAAGATTGAACAACCAATCCGCATAACTAGCCAATGTGCTATTTGTAATGGAAGTAGTCAACTCCTGAATGACGTCAATCGGCTCTCCTCCGCGTTCTGTATGCGGGAAAAGACCGTCGGTAACAAGCAGCAATGACTTCAACTGAATGCGGTTGATTCTACCGTATTCGATGAATTCGGCCAGATGCGGTTCACCGCTCATCACGGAGTAGCCGGCCATCGTATTCATCTTCGATTTATTTTGTAAAATGATCGGTTTAACGAGTTCCCAAAGGTCCTCTCGCTTCACAATGCCCTTCTCGATGCCTTGCTCCCAAATGTGCTTGGATTCAAGATCGATATGCGCGACCTGATCACGCGAAATCGTCCGAAGCGAACCGTCCTGATAAACAGCCACGATCATACAATCTCCAACCTGTGCATAATCGATATAGTTATTCTCGATCCGGATGAGAGCGAGCGAACTCGTCCACAAAGCACCTTTATCCGATGTATGGATCCCGGCTGCTTCCATTTTCTCTCTCAACCGGATATTAGCTTGAACAACCAGCTGCTTGAGATCCAAATCAGCGACATCCTCCGCTTGAAGCGACTCCAAGTACTGTTTGATCACTTGCGAGGCCAAGTACCCCCCCGTTTCGTTGTTAGGACCACGAAACGGATGCAGAGAAGTTGCACCGTCCAGTACCCCAAATAAATGTAACTGTTCATTGTCAACGAGTGCATCTTCATTCCATTCACCGCTGCCCGGTAAGGATATTTTTTCTACATGCATAGTTGTACGCCACCTTCATCTCATGTCTGTATATTCTACGTCTATTTGCGAAGCCAAGTCTCGTATTCATCCTCAAAATGCTTTTCCTTCGTATCGTTTGGTTCTTGTTCTAACTGCTCCAGCATGGATTGGGTGTAGCTCCACCGTTCGAAGTCTATCTTTGCGGGCCTCTTGGCCGAGAACATTCGCACCGAATCGAGAATCATCTTTTGACTCGCATTCCACTGTCCTTCTTCTTGCAGCTTTAGTAGAACATCGGACCGCGAAGGAATTAAACCATTGCTGCGCCATAAAGCATTTTGCGTGTTCTCATTGATCATATAGGAAATAAAGCTGTTAGCCGCTTTCACTTTGGTTGGTGTTGAATTTAAAACAATCATCCCATCAACGCTAGGCACAATCCCCTGTTGCTCCAGCCCAGGCAGCAACTGAGCATTATATTGGAACTTACCGCCAATATATCGTTCTACCGTCATCAGTTGTTCAGAAGTACTTAGGAATAAACCGATTTTTCCATTAATAAAATCACTTGCAGCCCGACGGTGAGTGAGCGGCTTCATAATATTCAAACTATGAACCCACTCTCCCCACATGGATATCGCAGAGTCGAACTTACCATATTCCTCGGTTTCGCCATGGCTTTCCTTTACGTTTAAGCTCTCCAGATACCAAGGCAATTCCTTGTCGATGGCAATTCCCCAATGCCCTTTGATACCTCCGTCGTTCCCAATCAAGTTTGTTTCCATTGCAGCATTCGACACTTCATTCCATCCAGTAAACGAGCCCTTCTGAGAGTTCTTTAACAGTTCCTCTCGGTAATATAGCATCGGTATGCTCCCACCGATCGGCACTGCCCAATCCAGGTCTGAATAATGAAAAGGCTCAGTAAGCGCAGGCTGCAGCTTCTTCCATTCCGGTATGGATAGATGATCTACGGGAAGCACCGCTCCGGCATCCACTAACTGGGTAATTCCATAATAACTTTTAATTTCAGCGAGCTGTGGCGCCGCATTAGCGGATATTGCCGCCATCAACTCTGTAAATAAATGATCACTTGAGCGGAAGTATCTCACATCCACATCAATGTTCGGATAAGTTTGATGAAACTCATTAATAGAGGTTTCCAAGTCTTGACTGTAAACCCAGATGGATAAAGCCGTTCCACGAACAGATTCTTCGCTTGTTTTCGTCGATTTCTTATAATTAAACATAAAAGAGGTTGCAATTATAAGGATCAGTTGTAATGCTATGCCCCAAATTATCCATTTATTTAGCTTCATGGTTCCTCCCGGTAAAAGCTCATCATGACAATCATTTTCATTGTAGCACGACAAGTTTCCGAAATCATGAGCCTTCACGAAAGACGTTTCTCACTCAAGCCGTTACAACTGCAGCCCCTTCTTGCTAAGCTTATTAGCTATGATCAAGGAAATTAACGTGGTGAGAGACAGGATCGATGCTAGAGCTGCACCTGTACCGTAGTTAGCTGTAAATACCTCGCTGTAGATCGTCACGGTAATGGTTGCTGTCGCCCCGTAATAAAGAACAATCGTAGAACTTAATTCATTAATGGTTGTGACCCAGCTCAGAATCGCTCCGGACAAAACACCGGGTGCCATCAAACGTCCCGTTGTCTTGAAGAATGTCTTCATCGGCGGAACGCCGAGGCTGATCGAAGCTTCCTCTACGCTGCGATCCAATTGATACAAGATCGCCGTACTGGAACGAATCGTGTATGGCAGCTTGCGAACTACATAAGCGATGACCAGAATGACCCATGTCCCCGTCAGCACTACAGGAGGCTTATTAAAAGCAATGATCATGCTGATCCCCAGAACTGTTCCCGGCATGACATAAGGTATCATGATCAAGGAATCGAGCATCGCCGTCAACTTCGATTTCCTGCGAACCAACACGTAGGCAACTAACATCCCCATTACTACCATGATCACGATGGATATTAAGGAGTAGGTGTACGTATTCAAGATCGCCTTGGGTACGCGGAACAAAATTTCTTTATAACTGTCTAAACTAAATCCATTTTGAAATACCGGTCCCTTTGTCTTGATGAACGAGGTCACAATGACCGTCGCCTGAGGAATAATCGATACACACGCGACCAACAAAGCAAAGCCAGTAAACAGCCATTTCTTCAGCGGCCCCAGTATTTCTACTTTCGGTGTCCGCATCCCCGTCATCGTATAATTTTTGCGGGAGACAAAGTATCGTTGAAGAAACAAAATACTCGTAGAACAAATGATAAGGATTACGCTTAACGTACTAGCCATGGCGGGGTTTCCACCCATCTCACTGATGAACTGCTCATAGGCTAAGATTGGCAATACCTTGAAACCTTGGCCTAGCAGCATCGGCGTACCAAAATCTGCAAACGATGCCATGAACACCATCAATGCTCCAGCTGAAAGTGTAGGAAAAATCAAAGGAATCGTAACCGTACGCAGCCTGTGGAAGCTTGAACGTCCCAAGCTTTCTGCCGCTTCTTCGAGCGAAGTGTCAATCGTTTTCAATGCACCAGAAACATATAAATAAATATGCGGATAGAACTGAAGTGTAAAGACGAATACAATGCCCTTCCATCCGTAGATAGAGGAGAATGGAATCCCAATATCATGCAGGAAGCGTGTTAGAAAGCCGTTATTCCCTAACATCAAAATCCAAGAATACGCTCCGATAAAAGGAGGGGAAAGTAAGGACATAATTACAAGAATTTGAATAATGCCTTTAAATTTCACATTGTAGCGAGTCGTGATATACGCGAGTGGAACACCTATTAGGATAGAGAACACCGTTGTAAGTACGGACACCTTCAAACTGTTCCATAGAGCACTATAATAATACTTCAGCTTGATGAAATTCGCGTAATTGGCTAATGAGAACATCCCTTGGTCATTAAAAAAGCTGTTGAACAGCAAGGAGAATAAAGGGTATACAATAAAAGCGAATAGAAAGAGATACACAAACAATGTTACCCATGACCAGAAATCCCATTGTTTGAAGGAGAACCACCGGCTTCTCTTAACGGCTTGCACGGTAGACCGCCTCCTTGCCGCTTTCATCAAACATCGTTGCTTTATCTAACTGTAAATTCACATAAACAACCTGTTTCACTTTACGCAGCTGATGAGGTTCTACAGCATGCTCTTGCACGTCGATCACAAAGCCATTTGGAAGCTCAATTAAATAGCTTACTTTTTCACCAAGGAAAGTAACAGATTCAACAGTACCTCGAATCAAATTCTGGCCTGTGTTCTCGGATTCAAGCCGAATACGCTCGGGACGCAGCGAAAACAGTGATTTTCCTTCGTATGGCTTCAAGAGCGGCAGTCGGAAGGACGTTCCAAGCAGTTGAATCTCAGCTTCACCTTGATCGCTTTTACTGCCGCGGCACTCAGCCTCGATAAAGTTAGATGTACCGATAAAGTTGGCTACAAATTGGTTAGCTGGATAGGCATAAATGTCCTCTGGTGGCGCAATTTGTTGAATGATGCCTTCACTCATTACGGCAATGCGATCGGAAACAGCCAAAGCTTCTTCCTGATCATGCGTCACGTAAATCGTTGTGATATTCAGTTCCTTTTGCAGTCGCCGGATGTCCGATCTCATCTTGATGCGTAATTTGGCGTCAAGGTTGGACAAAGGCTCGTCCATTAACAGCAAGCCTGGACGAATAACGATAGCCCTTGCCAATGCAATACGCTGCTGCTGACCGCCGCTCATATTAGAAGGAACACGATCTCGCAAGTGCTGCAGCTGAACCATCTCCAACGCTTCCATTACACGCTGTTCCGTTTCTTTCTTATTCACATTCCGAGCCTTTAATCCATAAGCCACATTTTCAAACACGGTCATATGTGGAAAAATTGCATAGTTTTGAAAAACCATCCCAATGTTTCTTTCATGGGTCGGCACATCATTAATCTTACGATCACCGAAGTAAATATCGCCTTCCTCTTGACGGTAGAAGCCGGCAATTGTCCGCAGCAGCGTTGTTTTTCCGCATCCGCTTGGGCCCAGTAAGGTGAAGAATTCTCCTTCTTGGATGGTTAAATGAGCATCATTGACCGCCTTGGCGGTTCCGAAATATTTGGTCACGTGATCAAAGACGATTTTTTGCATGTTATTTTACCTCCGATGTCTAAAAAAAGGTGCCTAGACCGTTAAAGTAAGGCACCGCTCATTTGATCAACTCTTTATTCTTGTCCAGATACAATTTTGCCAAAACGTTTAATATTTTCGTCTTTCTTGCTGGAAGCCCAATCAAAATCATAGTCGACGAGCTTGATATCCTTGGCTTGGGCGATACCTTGAATCACTTCCGCATCCTTACGAACGGAACGGCGTTTGAATTCCTTTTGAATGAGAGACTGCACGTCTTTACTAACTAGGAAATCGATAAATTTCTTCGCATCTTCCATATTTTTAGCACCCTTGATGATTGCTGCTCCATCAGGTACAGCTGAAGTTCCTTCAGTAGGATATATAATGCCGACTTTAGCGCCGCCTTCCACATAACGATACGCTGCTTCCTCAAGCGTAACTCCAAGCGCAAATTCTTTGTCTGCTACCCCTTTATACACCTGGCCGGAACCCGACAATACTTTACCATCCAGGTTGGTTACAAACTTCTTAATAAACCCCCAACCTTGGTCTTTCCCGTTTGCTGTCAGCATGGTGATTAATTGCGTATAGGAAGAACCGGACTTTGCAGGATCCGCATAGGCAATCTTCCCTTTCCATTTCGGATCCAGAAGATCTGTCCAACCCTTAGGCTCCTCGCCTGCTTTAACCAGCTCTTTGTTGTACATGATGATCATTGGCAGTGCGGCGAATGGTGTCCACACATTGTTCTTGTCTACATATTGCGAAGAAATATTGTCATATTCCTTTGTTTTATAAGGTTCAAAATATTTTTTATAGGCTTCAAGAGAATCAGCACCGCCAGCCCAAAATACATCACCCAGCGGATTAGCAGCCTCGGCTTGTACACGCTTCAGGAGGTCTCCTGTACCACCAGAAATCAACTGTACCTCAATGCCTGTACGATCCTGAAACTCCTTAATAATCGGGTTATTAAGCTCAGCTGCATTCGGGGAATATAAGGTAAGCTTACCGCCCGTTTTTGGTGAGGGTTGACTTGACGCAGGTTGTCCAGAAGATTCGGCTGGTTTCGCCGTTGGGGTCTCTTTTGCACCGCATCCGATCAGAGAACCGACAAGCAGCAGGGATAAAAGACTCGTTAGTGATTTTTTCATTTTGTTAACCCTCCATATGATTTGTGTCTTTATCTTTCTAGTTTTACTATACGTTCAGATGAAAGCACTCTCAATGTGACGAATTTTCGTATTTGTTGAAATTTTTGCTCAAAATAAAAACTCCACCAAGTCATGAAGTGGAGAATTCCTATTATGCCTATAGCGGAAGGCTCTCAATCCCGAGCCGTTTACGAAACTCTGTAGGAGTTTCCCCTGTATACTTGCGAAATAGTTGGCTGAAATATCGCGGATCCTGGTAACCGACTTGTACGGAGACCTCATAAATTTTAAGACGGGGATTCGTCAGAAGCTCCTTTGCTTGTTGTACTCGAATCAAAGTCACATATTCGAGAAAGCTGGTTCCAACCTGCTTTTTAAACAGTCTACTGAAGTAGCTTTCACTCATATGATAGCGCTCTGCGATACCTTGCAGAGATATATCTTCAGCGTAATGCTTTTGGATAAACTGCTCGATCTCTTCAAACCCGCTCTTCTTTTGAGGATCGGATTGCTCCGTACATTGCCGGTTCCACTCAAATAACGTTTCGTTTAAGCGAATCAGCCATTGTTCAAGCGAGTCATCTACTCGTTCAGCTGATGTTAGGAGTAACCCGCTATCGACGACGATGTTATGCAATTCGTTATCTCTCAGCAGGAGGGAATTTAAGGTTACGATAAATTCGAAAAAGCTTCTTCTTGCCGTAAGTCCATCTGCATGGAGGTGTATGAGATGCGAATACCACAACCGAGTGTGGACTTCGATGGATGACGGACTTCCCCATTTGACCAATTCGATCAATTCCTTCAGCGTGGTGTGATTTACACTTACCGTTTCTTGCTGCCGTTCGATATCTTCAAACCAAATCATTTTCTCGCCACCTAAAAAGACAGTTTGATACAAGGCACGCATGGCTTGAATATAGGCAGCCGGAATCAAATCGATCGTTGTAAACGAATGGCTGACCGTTAGAACGCATCTATGCGCAAAGGAAGCTAATAACAACATTAGGTTATCAAATAAGACGGCCAGTTCGTCTCGTTCAACTTGACGATTGACCAGAAGCGCATAACGCGTCTCGTTTATTCGTACCAAAGTAAGGGTGGACAGCTCTTTGATCCGTTCCTTGATCTGATCCCGAAGCTGTCTGCTATCCGTCCCCATATCTTTAAGACCTTCCATTTGCAGCAATAAAACGCGATATGGAGGGATAACAACTCCGTCTTCTTTGTTTTCTATCCCTGTGCCAAACTCTACAAACCATTCTTTTTCAAGCGTTCCCGCATAATCCAG
Source organism: Paenibacillus sp. J31P190 (assembly GCF_059692075.1). Taxonomy (NCBI): domain Bacteria; kingdom Bacillati; phylum Bacillota; class Bacilli; order Caryophanales; family Paenibacillaceae; genus Paenibacillus; species Paenibacillus sp. J31P190. The sequence continues at coordinate 164,693 of NZ_JCAUAS010000005.1, forward strand.
CATAAGATCATAGAGAACCTTTTCTTCAATCAGCGGCTGCTCCCATCCATACTTAAGCTTCAATCGTTCCTGGTGTGATTGCAATCGGCGTTCCTCATCAAGCTTTGATGTAATACGGCCAATAACTTGGATGAGCTCGTCCGGGTTGGTAGGCTTAAGCACAAAATCAGCAGCCCCCAGCTTAACTGCCTTCTGGGCATATATAAAATCATCAAAACCTGTCAGAAATACAATTTTCACTTGTGGCAGCATCTCCGCCACTTTCTCAGCAAGCTGAATACCGTCCATCGCAGGCATCCGAATATCCGTCAGCAGGATGTCAGGCGGGTTAGCAATAACTCCTTCTAAACCTGCTTGTCCATCCCTTGCTTCGCCAATCACGGAACAGCGCATTTCTTCCCAAGGAATTGTCAATTTCAGCCCCTGCAAGACGAGCCACTCATCCTCCACTATGAATAGTTTATACACGATGATCCTCTCCTGAGCGCATAATGGGAATTTCGATAAGAATAGTCGTTCCTTGCATGATCTCACTCTCGATTTCAAAGCGATAGTTTGAGCCGAAGTATAGCTGAAGCCGTTTGATCGAGTTTTCCAGTCCTATACCTGTATTCTGCTCACTATCCGAAACGTATTTGCCGTTAAGAATACGTTCCACCATTTCTGATGACATACCTACACCGTTGTCTCGGATTTCGAAGCGTACACATTCCCGGCTCCGCCATCCCCTAATGGAAAGCAGCCCTTTTCCCGGTTTGATCTCTAATCCATGCGTGATGGCATTTTCCACGATCGGTTGAATCAACAGTTTGAGCGTATATAAGGACTCGATTTCTTCATCGATATGAATCTCGACTTCCAACTTGTCCCCATAGCGCATCTGTTGAATGATTAGAAAATTGCGGATTTGATGCATATCTTCCTTCACTTGGATGAAGGGTTGACCTTTGCGGATACTAAACCGCAGAAGCTCTCCAAGCGAAATAACCGTTTGACTAATATCCGTCATTTTATGAATTCGTGCCATCCAATTGATCGAATCTAGAGCATTATAGAGAAAATGAGGGTTGAATTGAGCATGAATCGCCTTGATCTCTGCTTCCTTCAACATCAATTGCTTCTTGTAGACCTCATCGATCAACTGCTTGATCCGCTGTACCATTTTATTAAAACTGAGACCTAATTGCCCGACCTCATCCCTATATTTGGAAGAAAATGCAACGTCCATGTTGCCGTTTTCCACCAGATACATCAATGATTTCAGCTTCCGCAGCGGATTCGTAATCGTCACCGATAACACATAGGCAACCCAGCAAGACACAACACCGAACAAGATCATAATAAATAACATCAAATTTCGGATGCTGATGCTTTCCTTTGTCAAAACGGCAACTGGCACAATACTAACCAGCTTGAATCCCGTAATCTCAGAAGTATCGTAAATGACCATAACAGGGGCAGAACCTTTGCTGGGTGGTTCGAAAAATCCTTTGTTACCTGATAATACTTTATCTAAATAAGGTTCGTTTAACTTCGTGCCCACGATATGCTTGGAAGGCGTACTCGAAATGACATACCCATTGCGATCCAACAGCAGCATTTGTCCGCCAGGCTGTAAATGGGCCTTATTATACTTGTCAGCCAAAGCGTTCTCCATAATATCCACGATCATGAAACCGAGCGGTTTGTTCGTATCAATCTTCTTCAGCAGCCTGCCGCTGCTTAACACAATACCAAAATCCTCTGTCTTCTTCATGCTGTAATGCGTATCCCATATGATATTGCCGCCTGCCAGCCGCATTTTACGAAACAATCCCCAATTCAGGTTATAATCGTCGTACTGACTAGGAAGAAGGTTGCCTGTAAAATAACGATCCCCGTTCTCCCCAAGCAGGTAGATGGCGATATTCCAGTTTTTGAAACCCAGGAAGGTATCGAGAATATCATTGACCCTCTTCTCATCCTGCTGCTTCTCCGCTAATGTTCTGCCCTGATCTTTAGACAGTATATCTTGTATTTCTCTATTACTATAAATGTACATGGTCAACTGTTCGATATCTTTAACGAAATAATTCAAGCTGTAATTCACTTGAGACAAGCTTTCAAGAATCGTCTTGCTCACTTGCGTTTGTACGACCTGTGACGATTTGTAATAGGAGAAAGTTCCCAGAATGGATAAGGGGATTATAGCCAACGGAAGGAATAGGATAATGAGCTTTTTCTGAAGGCTTGTTCCAAGTAAATAGTTCTGTAGTCGATTTCGCAAATTGGACATAACCTTACTCCCTCCGTTTATTTCAATCGTCATTATCTTTATCTAATGAATTCTCTTCAATGACAAGAGTACAGGACAATAGTATGAACTTCAACCCCTACATGAAAAACGGAACGACTGGAAACTCACCAAAATAATTGACCTTTTCTACAAATACGCTTATACTTCTACTCAATATACATACTTGATCGTGCCTATGATGAGATTCCAACTCGGAGGCGTTTTCGCCAAGAACAACCCTTTGCGCTCAGCAAAGTCAGTCATTCTAAGTTAACCGGCACCGCCCGTTACCGCGGAACCAAGTGGAGAAGCATTCACCAGAATGTTTCTTAAATTGGGTGGCACCGCGAGCAAACGCTCCTCGTCCCAATCGGATGAGGGCGTTTTTTGTGTTATTTTCGGGGCCCCCGCAATGTAATGTCTAAACCTCTTTCGATGTAATTCTAGGATGAATGACCGCTTTTATTGGAAGGTTTAGACGCCGATCGAGCCTCGCTCGAAGCGGAAGGAATATGCTTCGAAGGGTACACATCACTTTGTGGGGTAATTGTGTTATTTTTACTACATTCATACGGGAGGTAATTAGAAATGACGAAACGACGGTACAATTTTAACCCAGGACCCGCTGCACTGCCTTTGGAGGTACTTGAAGAGGCACAAGAGCAATTTGTGGACTATCAAGGGACAGGTATTTCACTGCTTGAAATGTCTCACCGAAGCCAAACGGTTGAAGATCTGAATCAGGAAACCCAACAACTTCTTCTGAAACTACTTGGCCTGCCTAGCGGGTATGAGGTGCTTTTTATGGGTGGAGGGGCGAGCACACAGTTCGCTCTCCTTCCGTTAAACTTTTTAAACACGAATCAGACGGCCAACTATGCATTGACGGGGAGCTTTTCGGAAAAAGCTTATAAAGAAGCTTCTTTTGTTGGCCACTCACATGTCGCAGCAAGCTCCAAAGACCAGCATTGGCGTAGTATTCCTGAGATATCTGCAGCCCAATTAGCACCGGATTCGGCATACATTCACATCACCATGAACAATACGATTGAAGGTTCCCGTTACAATGGCATTCCGGAAGTGGGCAGCACGCCTCTAGTTGCCGATTTAACGAGTGAAATCCTAAGCAGAAAGCTGGATCTAGAGAGGTTTTCGATGATGTATGCCGGCGCCCAGAAAAATCTAGGACCAGCAGGCGTTACAGTTGCCATCATCCGCGAAGACTGGCTGGAGAAAGCTTCCAAGAAGATCCCTGAGATCATGCGCTATGAAACATTCGCCAAAAACAAGTCATTGTTCAATACGCCGCCTGTTCACGCCATTTACATGATGAATTTAGTGCTAAAATGGGCAGTGAACAAAGGCGGCGTAGAGCAATTAGAACAACTTAATCGCATAAAGTCTGGCCTAATTTATGATGTTATTGATCATAGCGGCGGATTTTACAAGGGAGTCATCGAAGTTAGCGATCGCTCGCATATGAATATCACTTGGCGGATGGCCAATGAAGAAATCGAGCATCAGTTTATCAAAGAATCAGAAGCTAATGGCTTTGAAGGTTTGGCCGGTCATCGAAGTGTAGGGGGGCTGCGCGCTTCGGCATACAATGCAGTTCCATTAGAAGCCTGTCAGGATCTAGCCGATTTCATGGTAGATTTTGCACGAAGAAATGGTTAAATGATAAAGAAATGAGGAAGTTCAATGGAAAACGCACTCGCTAAGAAGCTACGTTTAGGAAGTTGTAAACGAGCACTCATCATGAACGCGCCAGAGGGTTATCTCGATATGCTGAGTCCCCTCCCTGAAGGCGTTCTGCTGACGGACCGATTAGAAGGCACTGAGGCTTATGACTTTGTCCAGGTATTCGTCCACACGCTTACTGAGGTCCAGCAGCTAGCTCCCAAAGCCATTGAGGCCGTAACACCTGAGGGCATGTTATGGATTAACTATCCCAAAGGAACCTCTAAAATAAAAACGGACATTAATCGAGACTCTAGCTGGCAAACGGTCACCGATTTGCATTTTGAAGGCGTTAGTTTGGTGTCCATTGACGAGACGTGGTCAGCTATGCGGTTTCGCCCTATCGGCCTCGTGAAGACGCCGCGCAGCGAACGATTAGCTAACCGGGCTAATGCTAATACGGAATCTGCTCCCAGTGAGAAGGTCGTTATTGTACCCGATGATCTCGCAGAAGCCTTTCGCGTGAATCCTTCGGCAGCTGATTTCTTTGCAACGCTTTCCTACAGCAACCGCAAGGAATATGCGCAGTGGATTACGGAAGCCAAACGTGAGGAAACACGCAGCGCGCGAGTCATCAAGACGGTAGAGAAGCTTCTGCAGGGTATCAAAAATCCTAGATTCAAAGAATAAAAAAAAGAGTCCCGTAGAGCGGCTAATGCCAAACTCTCGGGACTTTTTATCTAAAGGTAGGGAAACTAAAGGAATAAAGCTAATTATTTACCAAGTTGGTGAATCGGATGACCAAGCGCACCTTCCGCGGCATCCATGATCATTTCTGTCAATGTTGGATGCGCATGAATCGTAAGTGCGATGTCCTCCAAGTTAGCGCCCATCTCAACGGCAAGAGCAAGCTCACCGATCAAGTTAGATGCTTCCGGACCAACGATTTGACCACCAAGCAGTTGGCCTGTTTCTTTGTCGCCGACCAGCTTCACGAAGCCTTGACCTGCGTTCAAAGAGTTAGCGCGACCGTTAGCAGCATAAGGGAATTTACCAATTGTAACATTGATGCCTTGTGCTTTGGCTTCTGTTTCACTTAGACCTACGCCAGCAATTTCCGGATCCGAGAAAACAACAGCAGGCATTGCTTTGTAATCTACGATGCTGGAGTGACCTGCAATCGCCTCAGCAGCCACTTTAGCTTCATAGGAAGCTTTGTGTGCCAATGAAAGACCAGGTACAACATCACCAATCGCGAAGATATGCGGAATGCTCGTTCTGCCTTGGTTATCCACTTCAATCAAACCTCGGTCCGTCATTTTCAAGTTGATGAGATCAAGACCAAGCTCGCCATCTGTATTCGGGCGACGACCGACGGTGACTAATACGTAATCGGCCGTTACTTGCTTCTCTTCGCCTTTTACAGTGAACGTGACAGTAACGTCGTTTTCCGTCTTCGTGCAGGATTGTGCCAAAGCTTCAGTATGAACCTCTACGCCAACTTTATCCAGACTGCGTGCAACAAGCTTCGTAAATTCTTTCTCGAAGCCTGGAAGCACATGATCGGAGCCTTCAAGCACGGTTACTTTTGTACCGAACTTCGCATACGTTTGACCTAGCTCGATTCCGATGTAGCCGCCGCCGATAACGACCATGCTTTTTGGAATTTCAGGCAAGTTCAACGCTTCCGTGGAAGAAATGATTCTTCCGCCGTAAGGGAATGCTTTCAGCTCGATCGGACGGGATCCCGTCGCGATAATGCAGTGCTTGAAGCGGTAGCGAGGAGCTTCTGCATCATTGAATACACGTGCCTCATGCTCATTGATGAACATCACTTCGCCTTGGAACGTTTGAATCTTGTTACCTTTGAGCAGCGCGCCAACGCCGCCCGTTTGTTTTGCAACAATGCTGTTTTTCCATGCTTGTACCTTTGCAAAGTCTACTTTCACATTCTCAACAGAGATACCCATGCTGTCAGCGTGCTGTGCATGCTCATACGTGTGGGCTGCAGAGATTAAAGCTTTGGATGGGATACAGCCGCGGTTCAAGCACACGCCGCCCCATTCCGCTTTATCAACAATTAGAACGCTTTGCCCAAGCTGAGCCGCACGGATGGCAGCTACGTAACCGCCGGGACCTGCGCCAATAACCAACAAATCAATATCTAAAGAAGCATCTCCTACTACCATGCTGTTACACCTCCAAGACGAGAAGCTCTGGATCAGCCAGAAGCTGTTTGATGTAGTTCAGGAAGCTTTGTGCTGTTGCTCCATCCACAATACGGTGGTCGAAGCTCAAGGAAAGCGCCATAACCGATGCTGCAACGATCTGCCCGTTTTTCACAACTGGTTTCTCTGTGATACGGCCTGCACCTAGGATCGCAACTTCAGGGAAGTTGATAACCGGTGTGAAGAACATACCGCCTACGGAACCAATGTTCGTAATGGAAATCGTGCCGCCTTTCATTTCGTTCGGAGCCAATTTGCCTTCGCGTCCGCGAACGGCAAGATCTTTAATCGAAGAAGCGATCGACCATATATTTTTGCGGTCTGCATCATGGATAACAGGAACGAGCAATCCGTTGTCTGTATCTGTTGCAATTCCGATGTTGTAGTACTTTTTGTAGACGATTTCTTGTTTCTCTTCGTCGATCATCGCATTCAATGCAGGGAATTGACGGCAAGCCGCAACCAATGCTTTCACGATGAAAGGCAGGTAAGTCAGCTTCACGCCTTTTTTCTCGGCGAGTGGCTTCGTGCGCTCACGCAGTGCGACAAGTGCCGATACGTCGATTTCGTCCATCAATGTCACGTGCGGAGCCGTGTACACGGATTTAACCATAGCGTTCGCGATAATTTTACGGATTCCTTTGAATGGAACCCGTTCTTCGACGCGATCGCCTACAACAACCTGCTGCGCTACCGCCGCAGGTGCCGTTTCGCCAGCTGCTACTGATGACGCAGCTGGTTCTGCTGCTTCCGGAGCTGCCGCCGCAGCTCCGTTAAAGCCAAGCACGTCCTCGCGTGTTACGCGGCCGTGCTTACCTGTAGGCGTCACCTCTGCGAGTGTGATGCCTTGCTCTCTTGCGAGCTTGCGTACGCTAGGCGTCGCAAGCACTTCGCGGCCTGCGCCAGCGCTTGGCGCGGCTACTGCAGCAGCAGCTGCCACAGGCGCTGCTGTAGGTGCCGGTGCTGCCGCCGCTGGTGCAGCTGTTGGAGCCGCCGCAGCTGCAGGCGCAGCGTGGCTGTCGGTCTTGTGATGCATGGATTCAGCAGGCAGTTCGCCTGTCACTTCAATTGTCATAACAAGCTCGCCAATATTACAAACTTGTCCTTCCTTTACGGCAACGGAGACAACTTTACCTTCAACCGGACAAGGAACTTCAACAACCGCTTTATCATTCTGTACTTCCATAAGAATCGTTTCGTCTGTTACGGTGTCACCCGCTTTAACCAACAGCTTTACGATCTCGCCTTCATGTATGCCTTCACCAAGCTCTGGGAACTTGTATTCAAACAATGCCACGTGCACAACCTCCTATTACCTTCGACTTTGATTAGAATTCGAGTACTTGATTAATGCCTGCAATGACACTTGCTGGACTAGGCAACCAAGCGTCTTCGATTTGAGCGAACGGATAGATTGTATCTGGCGGTGCAATACGCAAGACTGGAGCTTCCAGATGCAGAATCGCTTTTTCATTAATCTGTGCAATAACCTCTGCTGCTACACCGGATGTTTTTTGTGCTTCTTGTACGATAATCGCACGGTTTGTTTTCTTGATCGAAGCTACAATTGTTTCGATATCAAGAGGAATCAGTGTGCGTAAGTCGATAACTTCAACTTTCACACCTTGTGTTTTCTCGATCTCTTCCGCCGCTTTCACAGATGTGTGAACCATAGCGCCGTAAGTAATAACCGTTACATCTGAGCCCTCGCGAACAACATTTGCTTTACCAAGCTCAATGGCATATTCGCCTTCTGGTACTTCTGCGCGGAATGCACGGTATAAGTTCAGATGCTCCATGAAGAAGACAGGGTCATTATCACGAATCGCGGAAATGAGCAGTCCCTTCGCATCGTAAGGATTGGAAGGAACAACAACTTTAATACCTGGCGTTTGAACAAGCAAACCTTCGAGTGCATCTGTGTGAAGCTCAGCCGCTTTAACACCGCCGCCAAAAGGTGTACGGAATACGATTGGAGCGTTGTAACGGCCGCCGGAACGGTAACGCATACGAGCTGCTTGCACGCAAATTTGGTCCAGTGCTTCATAAATAAAACCTACGAATTGAATTTCTGCAATCGGACGAAAGCCTTGAACTCCAAGACCAACCGCAAGTCCGCCGATAGCCGATTCAGCAAGAGGCGTATCGAATACGCGCTCTTCGCCGAATTCTTTTTGTAAACCTTCCGTAGCACGGAATACGCCACCAACATGGCCAACGTCTTCGCCGAACAAAATTACATTAGGATCTCTTTCCAGTTCAACGCGCATTGCGTCTTTTATCGCTTGAATCATCGTCATTTGTGCCATGACTTCTCCGTGCCTCCTAATTGTTTTCGTGAGAAAACTTGCTTCGTAAGCTTAAGCTGAGTTTTTCGCCAGAAAAACTGGCATCGTAAGCCTGATTTATTTAAACGCTTGCTTCTGTTCTTCGAGATGTGCCGGTGTTACTTCGAACATAGAGTCAATTAGGCCTGCAACCGTCATTTTCTCTGTTTCTTCCGCTTTTTTGATATGTTCAGCAACCGTTGCTTTCGCTTCTTCTTTCACTCCAGCTTCTTCTTCTTCGCTCCAGAGACCTTTTTTAGTCAAGAACAGACGCATACGCGTAAGCGGATCCTTAGGCTCCCAGTCGCTCTCTTCATCTTTGGTCCGGTATTTTGTCGTATCATCCGCCAAGGAATGCGGACGGTAACGGTAAGTTAATGCTTCAATCAATGTAGCGCCTTCGCCTCTGCGTCCTCTTTCAGCAGCTTCGGTAACAGCTTGAACAACAGCCAATACGTCCATTCCGTCAACTTGCACGCCTTTGATACCGGCAGCAAGTGCTTTATGCGCCACAGAAAGCGCACCTGTTTGCTTCGAATAAGGAGTCGTAATTGCGTAACCATTGTTTTGTACAAAATAAATGACAGGCAACTTGAATGCTCCTGCAAAGTTCATGCCTTCGTAGAAATCGCCCTCGGAGCTTCCTCCGTCGCCTGTGTACGTAATCGCAACACGCGGTTGGTTACGTTTCTTGAATGCCATAGCTACACCGGTAGCATGCAAAATTTGAGCTCCGATGATGATTTGCGGCATAAGTACGTGTACATCCTGCGGAATTTGTCCGCCATGCTGATGACCACGAGAATACAAAAATGCTTGATAAAGCGGAAGTCCGTGCCAAACGAGCTGCGGCATATCGCGGTAACCCGGGCAAATGAAATCGTCTTTATTTAATGCAAATTCACTACCGATCATCGAAGCTTCTTGTCCGGATACCGGAGCATAGAAACCAAGACGTCCTTGGCGACCAAGATTAACTGCTCTTTCGTCCCATACGCGGGTGAATACCATTCTTCTCATTAATTCTTTCAATTGGTCGTCACTAAGTTTAGGCATTTTGTCGGAATTAACAATGGTGCCATCTGGAGCTAGAACCTGTAAAGGCTCAACCTTCTCTGTGGTCACTTCATAATTCGCTTGGCTGACAAGTGGCTTACTCATACCATTTCACCTCTTATATGATTTTGATGCCTGCTAGCTTCACTTCTGTTATAGTATTATTATAAACCTGTTTTTGTGAATTGTACACCAGCATCCCTGTGGTATATGACCTTTTTTCAACGGAGTGAATAGTACAGTTCCCGAAAATGTATAATACAGTTAACACAAAATTTACAACTGCTATAATACACCTTACCCTCTAAATGACAAGCTTACACTCGCTACACCAAATTAGGTTTAAGAGAAAGTTAAAGGAGCACAACCATGTCGGATGACTCTCGCTTTTATAAAAGAACGATTGTGAAAGATGAACTCACCTCTGTCCTTCTCGGAGAAAATCGCTCCCTGCGCATATATCTCCCTCCCGGATACAACGAACTGCTCTCCTATCCGGTCATTTATTGCCAAGATGGTGAGCAATTCTTTAATTTCGGCCGAATTGCGACTACGATCACACGCTGTATTCTAGATGAAGGCTTAGAACCCGCCATTGTTGTCGGTGTGGATGTGAATAATCGTAACCGCACTTCGGAATATGCGCCTGAGGGTGAACGCCATGATGCGTACTGCCGTTTTTTTGCAGAGGAACTCCTCCCTTATGTAGAAAGCCGATATCCGATTCGATCCGAACGGAACGAACGCATTGTGGCGGGTGATTCCCTTGGGGGGACCGTGTCCTTGCATCTCGCCTTAGATTATCCTAGCCTTTTTTGCCGTGTTATATCCTTATCGGGCGCATTTTTCGACATTACCAGAGAACGTATCAAAGCAGAGGACGACTTATCGTGGCTGGAGCTGTATATGTTAATTGGCTTGGATGAGACAGATGTAAAAACGGAACGAGGAACTTTTGATTTCGTAAGAGAAAACCGTCTAGCCAAAGCTGAGATGGAAAATAAAAATGTTACCCTTCACTATATCGAGAAGCCTGGGAAACATTTATGGGGATTTTGGCAAGGAGAGTTGGACGCGGCCCTGCATTATTTTCTAGCATGATAACGTTAAAAAAGCGGTCCACTTTCCGTCTCCTGACGCAAATTGGGCCGCATTTATTTATACTTTAATCGCATAACGCTGCTTCAAAAGCTCCATCATACCCTGTATCTCATCTTCACTCGGATAGCCTGAGATATCCCTAGGACTCTGTACTTTCACTCCTTTTGCGGCCATCACCTGTACCAAATTGTCTGTGAAACGCGTTGCACTTAACTCTATATGTAAGCATTCCGATAAACTCGCCATACTCCCTGGCGCCACTGCCGGATAGTCATTTGGTGATGCTGAGCCCGCCGCGCGCTCGTAAAAGCTTCTGGCCAAAGATGCTTTTGCTTCACCCAAACCTTCCACGATAATGAATGCTTGAACCGATAAGGCATGCTGTTGTCTGCGCTGTGCAATGCCGCAAAACTTACGTCCACCAACACTTAGATCGAATTCCCCCGGACAAAATGAACCCATCACTTCCCCCTGATCGATACGATTGGTTATTGTGCTCATGACATCTCTTATCAAAGCTACCATTAAATCGAAATCCTTGCGATGCTCCATGTCACCCGCACTTTTCGGTAACAACAGGGATACATTCACGACACCCAAATCGAGAGGCACTGCTGCACCTCCAGAGTTTCTTACAGCCGTATCAAAGCCTTGACTTAGCAGCCAATCGTTAGCTTCGGCTGCTTTCGGGAGGCGACTATCTCTCAGTCCCATCACAAAGGCTCGTGGATGCCTCCATATGTGCAGAATCGGCGGTGCTGTTTTACCTATTGCTCGACATAAAAGTTCTTCCAGAGCAAAAGCATATAAAATCGGTTGCCCTGCAGTTTCACCGGATCGATCATGAATGACCATTGAAGAGGGTAGTTCTAAAGTCGTCATTTGCTTAATCTCCTGAGCCTACGATTTGTATCCATGTACAGAATTGTAAGCGATATAAACCTTTGCTGCAATAAAGAGCATGTACAGGAAGAGCAACATTTTGCCTGAAAAATGGATAAACAGCAAGTTTCCGTCAAAACTTGTCAAAAAACATCAAAAATTTGGAAAAGAAATCAAAGGAATTTCAAGTTTTCTGTCGAAAATAAAAATAAACCCAAAATTTTCAATTAAGTAGGCGAGATCCTTGAATGTAATTGACGACTTACTTCTCAATATACTAGCTTTGACACTCCCCATCTTGCTTTGCCACATTTTAGTGTTGGATCGACCCGATCCCTTCCGCTTTAATGTTTCAAATCAAGCATTTATTGGGCTCATTTGTTCACTAGCAGCCATATTCAGCATGTCTCATCCCTTTTTCACAACAACAGGCAACAATTTTGATCTGCGCACAATCCCTGTACTGATTGCTTTCCTTTATGGCGGCATACGTTCAGGACTTATAGTCTTCGCAATTATTCTAGCCTACAGCTACTATGTCGACGGTTCTGATTTTTTATGGATTGTTACGTTGTCCGCTCTGCTTGTACCCTTCATCTTAGCTTTCATTGCACTTAGCAATTGGAAGCATCTAACCCCCAAAGTGATGTTTCCAAGTCTTCTAGCTTTTATTAGCGCTCTAGCAACCTTCTGTATGACGATGCTTTATCGCATAGATTCGAATGTACCCGTGGATAAAAGCTTTCTACTATATGGCTTAATGTTCTGTATGGTTCAAATGCTGACGATGTGGATGTTAACCTATTTAATTGTTCGTATCAGTGAAAATGTAGCGATGCGTCAAGAAGTCCAGCGTTCCGAAAAGCTGAATGTGTTAAGCGAATTAGCTGCTTCTGTCGCTCATGAAATTCGCAACCCAATGACAGTTGCCCGCGGCTTTATGCAAATACTTAGCCAGTCTGAAGTGACAGAAGAGAAGAAACGCATCTATACGACCATGGTTATTGAAGAAATCGACCGAGCACAAAGCATTATCACGGATTACTTATCCTTCGCTAAACCGCAAGCCGAGAAGCTTGAAGAGGTGGATGTGTCCACCTTATCTCTCAAATTAAGCAATCTCATAAATCCTTACGCGTCAATGCGCGGTGTAGAAATTCTTATCGATATGGAGTCTTCTCTTGTGGTAAATGCCAACAGCGAGAAAATGATTCAATGCTTAGTTAATTTAACGAAAAACGGCATCGAGGCTATGCCCAGCGGAGGTACTCTGCAAATAACAGGCTTCAAGAAAAGCGGTAAGGTTATTTTACAAATTAAAGATAACGGTGTTGGCATGACTCCAGAGCAGGTGAACCGTCTCGGAACACCCTTTTACTCCACGAAAAATAAAGGAACCGGTCTTGGCATGATGGTCTCCTATAGAATCATCAAAACATTTGGCGGACTCATTGAAGTAACAAGCCAGCCCGACCAGGGAACCTGCTTCACGATTTCATTACCTGCTGTCTGAATCACTTGCTAAAATATCCATAATCCCTTTGAACAACGGAATGGACTTATTGCTCTCAGTTGGATCCATGTTCTTAATAACAACGGAAACGGCATATTTCGGTGAATCAACAGGTCCATAACCAATAAACCACTGATTCACCTTTTCTTGCTTACCGATCTCGATTTGTGCGGTACCGGATTTCCCAGCCAGCTTCCACTTGGCATCCTTTAAGCCTTGTCCTGTTCCTTCGGTTACCACTTCTCTCATCCAGTTTACTAATGTACGACTGGTTGCCGCTGAAACCCGCCCCGCCTCAGAATCTAATAATTGAACTGGAAATTTCTCCATCACACGATCCGTCTGATATCGAATTTCTTGTACTACTCTTGGTGAATAGCCCTTTCCACCATGCAGCAAGGTAACGACCATATTAGACGCCTGCAAAGGGGTCATCCTGACATCTCTTTGGCCAATGGCCGTTTGCATAAGCACTCCCTCATCGTTATGCGGGGTATGGGCTCCAAATAGCTGTCCTTGCTCCTCCGTATCCAATTGATGGAGGATTGGCTCGCTATCCGTCTTCCCCGTCCAGCCCACTTCATTCAATACACCAAGCTTATGTGCATAGCTTTCCAACTCAGCAGGCGTCAACCGCTGCATCACTCTGGCAAAGACAATATTGCAGGATTGCGCATAGCCCTGCTCTAAAGTTAAAGGCCCATGTCCATCTCTTCTCCAGCACGTAAAGCCATATTTCCCAAGAGCGCCTTCACAATTGAAAGTTTCTTTGGGATCAACGATCCCTTTATCCAATGCGGCTGCGGCTACAACTGTTTTGAAAATCGAGCCAGGCGCTGTCGCCTTGAGCGCATAATTGCTCCAGTTATTGCTAGCCAGATCGACTTCTGTCTGATCAAAGTTAGGTCTGCTCGCCATCGCGACGATGTCGCCTTGTGCCACTTCCTGAACAACAGCTGCACCTTCACGAATATTTAGCTTATCCATTAGGTTTTCAATTCGTTGCTGCACGCTTAAATCCAGTGTTGTCACTAATTTGACTGGATAGAAGGTATTTTCAGGTGCAATCATTCGGGCATCTAGGCCAGCTAGCGGTCTTTTTCCTGCGTCTGTAAAATAAGAGATTGATGTCTCACCAATACCTCGAAGCCACAAATCGAACGTTTTCTCCAGTCCTGCACCTCCGATTTTCGAGGTTAGCGCAACCTTTCCTTTCTCCAGATCATCACCGTAGATACTCATCACTCTATCCGGATTTTGCCCAATAAACCCGATCAATTGGCGCGCTGTCATGCCTGACGGATAGCGATCCTCCATCTTCACGACTTTCAAAAAGGGCAAGCCGAGGGCATTAATTTGCTCCTCCTGTTGATCGCTTAACATGACCGGTTTCCCACCTTCAGCCGTACGCCACACTTGCGGTTCTTTCAAATCACGAGAGAAAGCAAGCCACCCAGCCGTATTCGTCCGCAAAATGCTAGCGAGCTGGTTTATTTGCTGAGGATTACCTTGGTAGTAGCTATTAATAGGAAACGCCACTAGGGCTTTAATGATTTTCCCCGTCATCGGCTTTAAATCACGGTCTAAGATTTCTCCACGGCCGCTTTCCAGGACAAGGGCCCGCTGCCTTTGTACGACCGAGTTTTTGACCAAATTAACCCCTCGTGAGGAGTAACTTTCCGTTGTGGCAATTTGTATCCAAAAAAGCTTGCCAACGATCCCTATAAACAAGAGTAAGATCGTGAGCAGAACAAGAAAGATTCGACGTTTCTCTAAAGACGATAATGGTTTAATCCCCATGCTCCTGACTCCTTCTATTTAACAATAACTGCTGTTGCTTTCAGTATCGTCATTCCTGATCATGGTCAAACTGCCCGCTCCACGTTAAAGCTCCATAAAACAAAAAAATCCACCCTCCTAAATGGAGAGTGGACTACGTATTCTATGATACTTATACTTCGAATTTGGATAAAGTGTCGTTAAGCGATTTGGACAGCTGATCCAGTTTGTCCGATAGTTTAACTAGACCGTCGCTGATACTAAGCTGTTCTGAGCTCAAAGAAGCAACTTCTTCCGATGTAGCTAGTGATTCCTCTGCTACCGCGCTGACATTCGTCATGGCATCGGAAAGTACAACTTGTGATTGCTCCAATGTGGAGATCGAATCGCTTACCGTACTTAGCTGTGTAATGAACCCACCCATGTGGTTCGTTACTTGTTTGAAGATGGTGTCAGCTTCTTTAACAGCTAATATTTGTTCTTGGAAAATTGGTGTTGCCGTCGAAAGCACTTTCACAGTCTCATCGATTTCTTTCGTAATGGTTTCTGTAATTTGACCTACGACATCAATAGATTGTCTGGATTGATCCGCTAGTTTTCGAATCTCATCTGCAACCACCATGAAGCCTTTACCAGCTGCACCGGCGCGTGCGGCCTCAATTGTCGCATTCAAAGACAAAATATTCGTTTGCTTCGTCATATTATTCAGAACATCCAGGATCTTACGGATGGAACGGGTACTGTCTTTCAAATTATCGACTTTATCAACCATCGAGCGGATCATTTCTTCCGTCAGGTTCGTTTTCGAAATAAGTTCAGTCATATACTTCGTTCCTTGCTCACTGGAGCTTTGAACATCCGCAGCAGCTGTTCCCATCTCGAGGTTGGCTTCGATGACCTGCTTCATTTGCTCGCCAATATGATAAGTCAACTCATTGCCTCTCTCAGACTCCGTCGCCAATCCTCCAGCACCATTGGAAATCTCATCCGTCGCCACTGCAATTTCTCTTGCAGCTGTAGCCGTTACCTTAGAGGAATTCGTTAATTCTTGTGCCGTTTCGAAAACAGCTTGGGCAGAAGTACTTGTTTGTTGAACCAAGGTTGTAATCTGCTGCATCATCACATCAAAGCTGGCACCTAGTTGTCCAATTTCATCTTGCGTTTTGTAGTTCGCACGCACGGTAAGCTTTCCTTTTGCACCTTGCTGCATCAAATTACGAAGATTAATCAAAGGACGTCCGATCATTCTAGCTACGAATAATCCGATTAGTACAGCAGCAATAGCGGCGAACAAGGCGATTAGAATCGTATAATTGAAGATTTTCTTAGCATCCTTCACCAGTGAGCTCACAGGTATATCACCAACTAGATTCCAACCTGATACGGTCGATTTATAGTAGGCAACCAAGTGATCGTCTTTTGTTGTAAAAGAACCGTGTTCTTCATCTAACTGTTCTTTCGTAAGTTTGATGTCAGAATCTTTTTCTAGTTCTGAGATTTCTTTATTAGCTATGTATTTGTTCCCTGCATTCGTAATGACAACCTTGCTATCATCACCTAATGACATTCCAGTAATCTCTTTTGTTAGAAGATCTGTATTAAGCTCAATCAGAAGAATGGCGGATGTGGAATTCGTAAGTGTATTTCTCATCACACGACCAATGGCAAATGTATTGGACGAGCTGCTGGAATACCCTTTGACTTTACTATCTAACCAAGTCACTTTTCCACCGTTCTCAACAATCTTCTTAAACCAATCATTCGTGCTTGAATTGTCGCTAAATGCAGTTCCTCCAGAACCGGTAATGACAATCAGTTTACCATCAGGTTTGTAAAGATGAAGCGTTTTAATTGCCTTGTTCGAGAAAGTCACTACATTCAATTTCTCTGTCAATTGACGAGTAACGTCAAGAGCTTCGTAAGAGGATGGATCTAAGGTAGGAATTGACCCAAGTAAATCTTGCAGTTCCTTGTTAAGCATAATTTGCAGAGATACTTCATCAAAAGTTTGATAAAGGAAATCTAATTTTTGCCCCGCCTGGGTTACGGTTTGAAGACTGGATTCAGACACTTTGTTTTTAATCACATTTTTCGATACCGAGTAAGAAATCAGACCCACAGTGATGACGAAAAAAAGAATGCTTACAAAAAACATTAAAAACAGCTTCATACCTACGGATTTTACGGGGTTTTCTACCTTGACTTGTTTCATTTCTTTAAAAGCAATCGAACCCATTTGTTTAGATTTCTTGCTTGCCACGCCTACAATACGCCCCCATGGAACATTACGAATTGCTTGAACTACTTTGTCTAAAATACTTTGAAGTTTCTCTTTCATTTTGTTCACCGCCATTAGTTTCTACTTCCTACAAATACCATACTTTTGAACTAGAATGTAAAGGGTTCACTTTACGTTTTTTAATAATTTCGACATAGTTTACCATTATCCTTCAAAATCCGATCTAAAATAATAAAAAAGAAACTTCCTCCAATATAACTGAGTCTGGAGGAAGTTTCCATGGTACTATTTTCCTGTTTTCTTTCGCATCATATCCCATTTTTTTACAGGCTTGTCCGTTTGTAATTTAACCAATTGAAGTGGATGTCTAGCTGCATCTAATTCTTGGCCATCTTCATTGCGTATTATGCCAACCTTTTGCTTAAAGTGCGTACCATCCGGCCCGAAAAATTCAATTTCTTGGCCAGGCTTGAAATGATTTCTTTGCTGTATGAGCGCCGTGCCCGTTTCAGCATCATATCCCATAACCAGACCAACAAAATCAAATCCAACAACTTTATCTTCTGGCTCAAAAATATGATCCTCATGTCCAGGCGCTTCATAGAAGAAACCAGTGTTCAAAGGTCGGTTTGCCGCTTTATATATTTCATCCTGCCATACAGGGTTAACCTCGAAATGCTCTGGATCGGTAAAGTAAGCATCAATCGCTTGGCGGTAAGCATTAACAACCGTAGCCACATAATGAATGCTCTTCATCCTGCCCTCAATCTTGAAGCTGTCTACGCCAGATTCGATCATCTCCGCAATATGTTCCATCATGCTCAGATCCTTCGAACCCATTGTGAAAGCATCATCTTCCTCGCCAAACATAGGCAAATCTGTCGCCAAAGGAGCGGAAAGAGGTTGATCCTTGGCAAATAAATCGTACTTCCAACGACATGATTGCGAGCAGCCGCCACGATTGGAATCTCGGTCAGTGAAATGATTAGAAAGCACGCATCTGCCCGAGTACGAGCTGCACATAGCCCCATGAATGAAGGCTTCAATCTCTACATCAACATGAGCTTTAATCTCATCGATTTCTTCCATGCTGACTTCGCGGGCTAGAACAACTCGCTCAATACCCTGGTCTTTCCAAAACTTCACGGTTTGCCAGTTCATAACGGATTGCTGTGTGCTCACATGAACTTCCAGCTTAGGTGCAACTCTTCTGCATGTCTCCATAATAATTGGATCAGCTGCAATAATAGCAGAAATCCCCACCTCTTGAAGTCCTCTCAAATAATCATCAAGACCTTCTATATCCTCATTATGAGCGTAAATATTCGTTGCTACGAATACTTTTGCCCCATATTGATTAGCAAACTCTACGGCTTCGCGCATTTCCTCCAGTGAAAAGTTATCCGCGTTGGATCGAAGACCATATTTCTGACCACCGATATAAACCGCATCCGCTCCGTAATGGATCGCAAATTTCAGCTTCTCTAAACTGCCTGCCGGAGCCAGTAATTCCGGCTTGTTAAGCCTAACACGCTTTCCTCTAGCTCGAGCTTCTATGGCTGTCGTCATCACGATAACGCACCTTCTTTCATCTATCAATATACCTGTTCTTTGTAGAAAAACCCATATGACAATTCACGTTCAGGATCTTGCAGCTTAACGATCGCATCCAACCATTCCTGTTGAAAGCTATATCCCTCAGGATCAGCTGCATAAGCATCGATTACAGCCCGATAGCTTCTCACAACCGTTTCGTTATACAGAGCAGATTTCAAAAGACCTTCGATTTTCAAGCTATCTATTTGACCGTCCATAAGCTCAGGTAAATTTTCCAACATGCATATATCTTCGGAGCTCATGATGTGCGTGCCATTACTATCTTCGTATACAGGGTAACGCTGATCACGGCGTTCATGCTCAATGAGGAAAAGCCCTCGCTCTATGGAACGATCCTGGTCAGCTGCATCTTTTCCTTGGTGCTCGATATAATTCTTCACTAGCTCACGCTTAGAGTGATAAATATTGGTGATGCCATGCACTTGTACTTCAACAGCCAGCTCCGCTTTCTCTTTAAAAGCCAAAACCTGCTCCATATTCAGTTCTCTAGCCAGGACCACACGGGTAGCTCCTTGCTTAGCCCAATAGTTCGCAGTCGCGTAATTGGTTGATGTCATCTCAGCATTCCAGTGCAGCGCTAGCGGCTTAGGTAAGCTGCGGGCAGTCATAAGTACCGCGGGATCACCGAAAATGACAGCATCCACACCGTATTCTTGTAATTTAGCTAAATAATCAAACAGCCCTTCAAGGGCATTATTGTCGAAAATATTGTTTACAGCAACATATACTTTAGCCTTCTGTTCATGTGCCCAGGACACAGCTTCCTGCATCTCATCCAGTTTCACTTCTCCCGGCAGACGCATGCCGTAGCGCGCTTCGCCAATAATAACCGCATCTGCGCCTGCTTCGATCAATCTTTTCAGTTCTGCCACAGTGCTGCAGCTTACTACTAACTCTGGTTTTTTCAATTGCTTACCCTACCTTCTGTCAGCTTCCTATCATAAGTTCGTACTACTAATTCGCAGCCTTCTTACTTTCTGCAATATTCTTCTTATGCTCTTCAAAAGTTTCTGCGAATAAATGCCCTTTGGTCCCGTCCTTTTTTGTTACGTAAAATAAATACTTCGTCTCTTCCGGATAAATAGCTGCTTTCATCGAGGCTAAGCTCGGACTCGCGATCGGTCCCGGAGGTAAACCTGTGTTTAGATACGTATTATAAGGACTTTGTATTTGTAGATCCTTCTCCAGCAATCTTTCTTTGGACTTATCGAATAAATATTGGACGGTTGCATCAATTTGCAGGGGCATATTCTTCTTCAACCGGTTCTGGATAACGCCGGAAACCAGTGCACGCTCTTCGTTTACAACCACTTCACGTTCAATTAAAGAGGCAATAGTCAACATCTGGTGTACGTTAAGTCCGCGCTCCTTCAGCTTGTCCTTCCAGTCTGGCGGAAGTGTCGTCAGCTTCTTATCCAGCTGCTGCAGTGTTCGCTCAATAAAATCTTGTTCCGTGGAGTCCTTCTTAAACTCATACGTTTCCGGGAACAGATACCCTTCGAGACGGTGTTTGATGCTTTTATTATCAGGAATCGTTGCGATCGTATCCCCCTTCAACCCAGCAGGTGCATCTGCCATTTGTAGAAAAACTTCTTTTTTCCAAGGGGTCTGTTCACTTAATTTCGCTGCAATCTGATCAATGGTATAGCCCTCAGGGATCGTAATACGAATGACTTCTTCCTTCACGGTATCCCCTTTATTCAGTTTATTAATCATTTCTTCGAATGTCATGCCCGGTTTCATACTGTACTCGCCTGCTTGAAGTCTGGAGCCCTGTTTCTTCACCTTTAAATAATACGTAAAAACCGAAGAATTTTTAATAAGTCCCTTCGTTTCAAGCTCCTTGGCGATTTGTAAAGACCCGGCGCCTTGTGGGATTGAAACCCTTACTTCTTGCTCTGAAGCAGCTACAGGCTGAAGAGCACTCGCGATATACAATCCGATGCCGCCTGCAGTGCCAATGATAATGAGAAGCAATAGTCCAATGACAAGAAGGATGAGCTTAAGCTTACTTCGTCTAGGCTTATTCTGTTCATTCTCTTGTTCAAGCATGTTGTTCACAATAATCCTCCTAAGAGTTTTGCTTTAGCAAAACTGACTTCGTAAGCATTTGTATACCCCAAAGCAAACAAAAACGAGCGGATGCGCTCCGCTCGGTTGTATGCTTCTTACAATTCATCCTGTTCTGGAAATACCATCTCGTCGTAGAGCTCTGAAACGGTTTCCCATTCCTCGTCATCCTCGATGGTTTCCAATTCATACTGTCCGTCGCTATCTGTCGTCACTCGGAAGACAGCAACCTCGTCTTCCTTCTTGAGTTCATCGGATTGCAGAACAGCATACGTATAATTTCCATAAACGAATTCTTTAAGAAGATGATACACCGTTGATTCATTTTGCTCATCAAACAAAATAATATCATCCCCGTAAGTTTTACGCAATACGTCAGAAGGCGTCGTACTCATGCTTCTTCTTCCTCATCGAATTCTGCCATTAAAGTATTGAATGTTTCTTCAACAATATCCCATTCCTCTTCATCATCGATGGTGAACAGCTTTAAATCCTCGCCGTCATCATCCTCTTCATAGCGAAATGCGTACACTTCATCGGATTCTTCATCTCCGCCGTCTGTAGGCACTACCATCATGTACTTCTTGTCAGAACCGTCCACTTCGAATTTCATGATAACCTCGAACTCTTCTTCGTTGCCTTCATCGTCCGGGATGTAAATGATTTCTGGTTGTTCTTCATGCAATTCTTCTTTGGACATATTCGTTCACCTCTTCATATTGGCATCCATGTACCCTTGCAAAATGAGCTGTGCGGCCATTTTATCAATAACCAACTTGCGTTTCTTCCGACTCACATCAGCTTCTAGCAGTGTGCGTGTCGCAGCTACGGTCGTTAACCGCTCATCCCACAAGTGTACAGGTACACTTAGTTTTTGCTCTAATTCTTGCGAAAATGCGATAGCAAGCTCGCCGCGTGGCCCTATTGTATTGTTCATATTCTTGGGTAAGCCTACAATGATTTGAGTAACACCATACTCTTTGACAATGGCCTCCAGCCGAGCGATGTCTTCCCCAGGCTTACGACGATGTATGACTTCAAGCCCTTGAGCCGTCCAACCAAGCTCGTCGCTCATCGCTACACCAATCGTCTTGTCCCCATAATCCAAGCCTATCCATCTCATGCCGGTTCTCTTTTCCTTCTATTTGTGTTGACCCAGATAAGCACGAACTAATTCTTCAATGAGTTCGTCCCGTTCCCGTTTACGAATGAGGCTCCGAGCATTGTTATGCCGTGGAATATAGGCAGGATCTCCGGAAAGCAAGTACCCGACAATCTGGTTGATCGGATTATACCCTTTTTCCTGAAGAGCATCGTACACCGCTAATAACACGTCTTTTGGCGATGTCTCTATTTCTTCTGCCTTTACGTTAAACTTCATCGTTTTATCCATGGAACTCATCAGGAGCACCTCACTTTCCTTGTGATACCATTTGTGAAATATTTGAAAATCAATCCATGTATACTGGTTATATTCTCTATGGGTTTAAAAATTCCTGTCCCACAGAAAAATAATTATGCAAATTGGGAAAGAAGTCCTTCAACTCCGGACAATGCAGCTTGCAATTTGGAGGCATCCTTACCGCCTGCTTGCGCCATATCCGGGCGACCGCCTCCGCTGCCGCCAACAGCCTGAGCCACTTCTTTAATGATTTTGCCAGCGTGGTAGCCTTTAGCCACAAGATCAGGCGTTACAGCAGCTACCAAATTGACTTTGTCATCAGCAACTGCGCCGAGTACGATAACAGCGGAACCTAGCTTCGTCTTCATCTCATCTACAATATTACGAAGTGAATCCATATCCGCCGCATTGACTTGTGCTGCCAGCACCGAAACCCCTGCTATTTGCTTCACTTGGTCTGTAAGAGAACCCGCTTCGATTCGCCCAAGTTTGCTCCGCAGCGACTCGTTTTCACGTGTCAGTTCCTTCACTTGCTGAAGCGTAGCTTCCACTCGTTTAGGTACATCTTGAATATTTGATTTGAGCAAGCCTGCGGATTCTTTCAGTAAATGTAATTGCTGATCAAGGTATTCATACGCGCTGCGGCCAGACACCGCTTCGATCCGACGAACACCTGAACCGATACCGGACTCGCTAACGATTTTGAATAAGCCAATTTGACCCGTATTCTGGACGTGGCAGCCGCCGCACAGCTCTAAGCTGTAATCGCCAACTTGCACAACACGAACGATATCACCGTACTTCTCACCGAATAAAGCCATTGCTCCCATTGCCTTGGCGTCAGCGATTGCTTGGAGTGAAATATCCACATTCGTGTTGTTCCAAATCTGACGGTTCACACGCTGCTCAACATCCTGCAGCTCTTCGCTGCTAATGCTTCCGAAATGCGAGAAGTCAAACCGCAAACGGTCAGGTTCAACCAAAGACCCCGCTTGGTTAACATGCGTTCCAAGTACTTCCTTAAGCGCTTTGTGTAGCAAATGTGTAGCTGTATGGTTCTTAACAATGTCTCCACGTTCTGCAGCAGCAACAATAGCTTCTACCGAATCACCTTTGCGAAGAACACCCGATACAACAAGAACTTTGTGAACGTGCTGGCCATGAGGCGCTTTGATAACATCTTCAACCTTCAATGACACTTGGTTACTTCGAATTATACCATAGTCACTTACCTGACCGCCGCTTTCAGCGTAGAAAGGAGTCCGATCCAATACGACTTGACAAGTCTCACCGACCCCGACAATGTCAACGAGTTCATTCTCATGAACGATCGCCACGATACTAGCAGTAACTACCAATTCATTATAACCAACAAATTCGCTTTTAATCGTCAATTCAGACAGCGGTCCGCCTTGCACCTTCATGCCGCCTTCTTTATGACTGGCCGCTCTAGCACGGTCACGCTGTTCCTGCATGGAAGCATCAAATCCGGCACGGTCAACCGTTAAACCCTTCTCAGAAGCAAAATCTTCGGTTAAATCGAATGGGAAGCCATACGTATCATACAGCTTAAAAGCATCCGGTCCGCTGATCTGATTCGTACCCGCTTGACGAGTCTTTTCTACCATCTCAGCCAGAATGATCAAGCCGTCGCTTAACGTTTCATGGAAACGCTCCTCTTCGGTTCGGATCACCTTCTCGATAAATTCTCGTTTATCTACAACTTCCGTGTAGTAAACGCCCATTATTTCTCCAACGGTTGGTACGAGCTTATGCAGGAACGGCTTATCAAGTCCAAGCACTTTGCCGTACCGTACTGCGCGGCGCAGCAATCGGCGGATCACATAACCGCGTCCTTCATTAGAAGGCAGAACGCCATCACCAACGGAGAAAGCAACAGTACGGATATGGTCAGCGATGACTTTGAGTGCAACATCGTGTTCTTCGTTCACATGATATTTCACACCTGTAAGCTCACATGTTTTATCAATAATCGGCTTGAACAAATCCGTGTCAAAGTTCGAGTCCACATCTTGCAAAATCGAAGCAAACCGTTCTAATCCTGCCCCAGTATCAATATTTTTGTTAGGAAGCGGTGTATAGCTGCCGTCCTTATTATGGTTGAATTGCGTAAACACGAGGTTCCAAACTTCTAGGAAACGCTCATTTTCTCCGCCTGGCCAGCATTCCGGATCTGCCAAATCACCGTATTTATCACCGCGATCATAGAAAATCTCTGTACAAGGACCACATGGACCTTCGCCAATATCCCAAAAATTATCTTCTTTGAGCTTATAAATACGCTCTTCGGGAATACCAATTTGTTTGTTCCAAATTTCAAAAGCTTCTTCATCATCTTCATGCACAGTGACAGAAATACGATTCGGATCAAAGCCGATCCACTGCGGATCCGTCAAAAACTCCCAAGCCCAAGGAATGACTTCTTTTTTAAAGTAGTCTCCGATCGAGAAATTCCCCAGCATCTCAAAGAACGTATGATGTCTGCGTGTTTTACCTACGTTCTCAATATCGTTGGTACGAATACATTTTTGAGCATTTGTAATTCGCGGATTTTCAGGAATTTCGCGTCCATCTAAATACGGCTTTAAAGGAGCAATCCCTGCATTAATCCACAAGAGTGAGGGGTCATTATGTGGGACGAGTGATGAACTTGACTCTATCTTATGCCCTTTACTTGCAAAGAACTGCAACCACTTGGAACGAATTTCACTTGCTTTCATCTTTTTCAAGCCTCCATATTTATCAATTGTTCGAAAAACAAACAAAAAACGCCCCTGTAACATACAGGGACGAATAATCGCGGTACCACCCTGGTTATTGTGCTCGGCCAACCCTCGCTTATAGCAAGAGGAAACAAACGCAATCTCCTTGTGCGGATCTGTAACGGGTCCAGCCGGTGGAGTTCATCCACACTCCGAAACGAGCTTTGGGCCATCCTAGCATCGAAAGGTTCTCTCAGCCACTACTCACAGTAACACTGCTCTAGCGGAACCTTCTCTCTGACGATGGACTATGGCTTACTTAAGTTTCATCAACGCTTTTAATTCAGATATAGATAAGGCAAATTATAACTATATGCTAGAACCCTGTCAATATTCATGAGCAGTTTTAGGCTTGAATTCCATTTCATGTAACGAATATTAGTGGAACCAAACCTTTATGGGAATCGTATGTAACGTAAGTTCGTCTCTCTTAGTTGATTCTCGGAGGTGTTTCAATTGGATTTCTCTACCCTCATCCTACTTGGGTTAATCGTACCCATCTTTGTATTAGTCATCTACATCATGACCAAGACGCTTATCAAAAAGGAAATACCCGATAGCCGTTACAATCCTTTTGATTATATAACAGGTCAAACTCGCGTAGAATTTCAAGAACAAAAAGAGCAAAAAGAAGAGAAGGACGACCAAGGCGACGACAAGGATAGAAAATTAAAAATCATAGTTGACAATCATTCTCATTGAAAGTATACTGATTTTAATGATAATGATTTTCATTATCGAACTAGGACATATGCTAAGAATTCGTATACTTATTCCGTAGCCCATTCGTTGGTTTACGCATGGCCACACCTTTCATATCCTCAACCCTCGTGCAGAACCCCTCTGAACCATGATCCCGCAAGTCATGGCTCAGAGGGGTTCTGTGCGTCCACTTATAATGAAACCTTATGTCGTGGGCTTATGAACATAGTGAAGGAAAACATGTTGAATGATAACCTTCATGACGGCAAAGAAGGGTACAGCCAATATTAACCCCACAATACCCGCGACTTCCCCACCTACAAGTAATGCAAAAATGATAAACAATGGATGCATGTGCAGCGTTCTTCCTACCACCTGAGGGGAGATGACGTTGCCTTCGAGAATTTGTACAGCTAAATTAACGAGTGCGACGAATAACAACATTTTCAAAGAGATTGTTGAAGCCATAATGATTGCGGGCGCTGCTCCAAAAAAAGGGCCCAAGTAAGGAATAATATTAAACACCGCTACAACGCTAGCGAGCAGCAAGGCGTATGGCATGCCAATAAGCCAATACCCCAAATAGGCAAGAACTCCTATAATCACGCAAACTAACAGTTGGCCCCGGATATAATTGCCAAGAGCAGTGTCAATATCAATGAGCAACTTGATGGTTTTCTTACGATGCTCCCGCGGCACAATAGCCAAGGCTGTTTTCTCAATAATTTGAAAATCCTTTAAGATATAAAAAGCAACGAACGGAACGATAAAAGCGATGAACAGCATATTGATGGTATTTCCAATCTGATTCATATAGTTCGAGATGGCCATGGAAATGCTATTTTCCAGCTTCGTAAATGAATGATTAAATCCATTGCGCACACTATCGGGCAGCAATTGATTTTGATTAAAGCCGTCTACAAACGACTGCGCACGCATTGCCATTTGCGGCATATGCTCATTGAGTTCCGCTATTTGGGATATAAACATCGGTGTCATATTCATGATAATAACGGTCAGAGAGGAGAGAAAGACACTATAAATAAGCAAAACAGCAATGGTTCTTGGCACTTTCCGATGGTTAAGAATATTCACGATCGGGTTTAAAATGTAAGAAATAATCACAGCTATGAAAAATGGCGTCACGATAGCTTTAATAAAGGTAAATACGCTTAACATCATAGGCTTTATTTGCAGCAGCATATATAAGCTGGCCAGAATAAGCAAGAGGTAGACCAGCCCTACAAACCATTTATTTTTCCAAAAACGTTCCATTCTCTTCACCTCTGTTAATCCTTATAAACATGCGCTCATACAGTATATGTACAACCCGCCCAAATTAACCCGTTAACACATGAGCTAAACAAGAAAAAACGCTACTTCTTAAGCGCCGCTGCGCTCAAAAAATAACGTTTTGTAACGTGTATTAACGATTAATTGGCATGTTCGTGGACTTGAGGAATTTCTTCCTCAAAAAATAAATCATCCAGAGAACTCAACGTACCATCTTCCTCTACTTGATATACGGACATTTTCTCTCCGTTAACACTGAGTTCGATAAAACAACCCCAGCAGTAGAATTGATGGGAACCGATTTTTCCAATATCTTTGGAATTACAGTTTGGACAACGCATAATGCTCACCCTATTCTTCTTTGGATACGAAGAGTTCTTCTACTTCCTGAGCGCAATGTACAGGCACTATGATGGCATCTTCCCCTTTGGTTGCCGCTGCCGGCATGGGAAGCCATCTACGCCCTTCCTTTAAATCAGAAATAAACCCTTCGGACAATTCATAACCTACTATTTGTTTACCCCAATTCTGGTTTAAATAAACATCTTCTACCACGCCTAATTTGTGCCCTCCCACCGTAATGACGGGAAGTCCTTTAATTTTGCGGCTTCCTTCAAGAAAAGCATGGCACTCTTCCACATGCTCAAACTCGCGAATGACACTTTCGTTCGGTATGGTAATGGCATCCTCTCCGGCAGCAACGATTCCCTCCCACGGTATGTAACGTAAGGAGGAGAACCAATTCTTCACTTCGAGCATGATACCTCGTATGTTCCAATCAGGGCCTATCAACAAATCTTTAACTTGACCTATTTGTTTACCGGAATCTACCGTTAGAACGGGAAGTCCGATCAAATCATGCGCTTTGCGCAAGTTTTATTCCTCCTAGAACCACCCGGTACTATGTAGTACGCAACCGCTTGACAATGGTTGCAATTTTCTGGGCAGCTGTTTCGATTTGTTCTTTAGAATTCCCCATTCCAAAGCTAAATCGAACCGCGGAGGCTGTAACATTTTCTGGGAGCTTCATGGCTTGTAATACGTGCGATACTTCAAGTGAACCGGATGTGCATGCAGAACCGCTTGCGGCAGCCACTTCTTCTATATCAAGATTCATAAGAAGTGTTTCTGTTGAGATACCTGGGAAGCTGATGTTTAGAATATGCGGGATACACTGTTCCTTGTGGCCATTAATCGTGAAGCTGTCAAAGCCTAATTGTTGTTCAAGAATGCTTATCATAATCCCGCGAAGCTCTATGACTTTGGATTGCATGCTGTCCATCATCGGGAGAGTAACTTCCACAGCTTTGGCAAAGCCTGCAATTGCCGCTACATTCTCCGTACCTGCGCGGCGCTTTCTCTCCTGAGAACCGCCGTAGACGTTAGGTGTCAACCTCGTGTTCTTCGATACAAATAATGCGCCTGCACCTTTGGGTCCGTATATTTTATGAGCCGAGAAACTCATTAAATCAACAGGAAGTTCACTAACATTCAGCGGCAACTTACCTAAAGCTTGCACCGCATCTACATGAAAAGGAATTTGCCGACTCCGCGCCAGAAGACCTACTTGCTCGATCGGTTGAATCGTACCCACTTCATTATTCACATACATCATGGAAATGAGAGCTGTGTCAGGACGAATAGCCGCTTCCACATCTTCTATTTGAATAAGACCGGTCGGACCTACTGGAAGGTAGGTCACCTCGTATCCGAGGCTCTCCAATCGCTCACAGGGATGCAACACAGCATGATGTTCGATCTCAGTCGTAATAATGTGCTTCTTGCCATCCTTGTTTGCATTCATGATCCCAAAGATTGCCATGTTATTGCTTTCGGTTCCTCCGCTTGTAAAAATAAGCTCAGCAGGTAAACAGCCTAACGATTTCGCCATTGCGTCACGAAACCGATTCAGTGCTGTTCTAGTTGCTCTGCCGAAGCTATGTGTACTCGAAGGATTCCCAAAAAAGGCTGTATAAAATGGAAGCATTGCTTCCATAACTTCAGGATGCACGGGAGTAGTGGCTGCATGATCAAGATAAATGGGATTCATAGGACACCCTTAAATGTAAAACATGTAATTGTCGTTCTTGCCTTGGTCTTCGAAAGAAATCAAGTTCGCAAGTGTCGTAGAATCTAACACATCCGCAATGCTATCGCGAATACGAATCCACAGATCACGCTTAGCCGGATCATCTTCCTCGGTAAAATCGACAGGACTAATGGGCCCTTCTAATACACGAATAACCTCGCCTGCTGTTACTAGTTCAGCGGATTTCGAGAGAATATATCCACCGTAAGCACCTCGAATACTTTTGACCAATCCTGCATTGCGAAGCGGCGCTACAAGTTGTTCCAGATAATGCTCAGAAAGCTGATGCTTTTCGGCAATACTTTTGAGTGAAGTCGGTCCTTCACCAAATCGATTGGCCAGCTCCATCATGATCGTTAAACCATAGCGGCCTTTTGTAGAAATTTTCAAAGTTACACCTCATTCAACATTATATGCCATCAAGGAGTCTGATCGATATTGCTAAAACTTCTGTTGCCTACCATCTATTTTATCCACGTTCAGACACTATGGTCTTCCCTATCTTGGTACACAGCGTTTCCATTTTTCGCAAAAACATTCCTAAACATCCGTATATCGTATATATGGTATCATAAATTCCTTCTTCTGTGGGGGAAAAACAATGACATTCTCATGAAATATTTTAATTTTGAACAATAGAGAGGTATAATAGTAAGAGTTTTAAAAAAAAGTCTCACAAGATAGAAAAGAGGTTCACAGCTATGAGTAAAAAAGCACGTGTCATATTGGGAATGTCCGGAGGTGTCGATTCTTCGGTTGCCGCGCTGTTGCTTAAGGAACAGGGCTACGAGGTTATTGGCATTTTCATGAAAAATTGGGACGATACCGATGAGTTTGGCCATTGTACCGCAGAAGAAGATGCAGAGGATGTTAGAAGAGTGTGCGATCAGCTCGACATCCCTTTCTATACAGTTAATTTCGAGAAGCAATATTACGACAAAGTTTTCGCCTATTTCTTGGACGAGTACACCAAGGGCCGTACGCCGAATCCGGATGTGATGTGTAACCGAGAAATAAAATTCGGAGAATTGCTTCAGAAGGTCATTGATTTAGGTGGGGATTACATTGCAACAGGTCACTATGCCCAAGTGAAAGAGCAAGATGGTGAATATGTACTTTTGCGCGGGAATGATGCCAACAAAGATCAAACATACTTCCTTAATGTGCTCAACCAGCAGCAGCTGTCCAAAGCCATGTTCCCGATTGGCCACCTACCGAAACCAAAGGTTCGTGAAATTGCTGAAGCAGCAGGTTTAGCCACAGCTAAGAAGAAAGACAGCACGGGAATTTGTTTTATCGGCGAACGAGACTTTAAAGAGTTCCTAAGCCAATACTTGCCTGCTAAACCCGGCAATATGGTCGATATTCGTAACGGTGAAGTCAAAGGCCGTCACGACGGCTTGATGTACTATACCCTTGGCCAAAGACAAGGACTTGGTATTGGCGGTTCAGGCTCAGGCGAGCCGTGGTTCGTTGTAGATAAAGATCTGGAAAGCAATCAACTGCTTGTTGTTCAAGGTGAGCAGTATCCAGGACTATATTCTAAGGGCTTAACAGCCACCGATGTGAACTGGATATCATCAAGCAGACCAGTGGGCGCGTATGCCTGCACAGCCAAATTCCGTTACCGTCAACCAGACCAAGACGTAGTCCTTACGTTTATGGAGGATGGAACATGTGAAGTCGTCTTCGATAAGCCTCAAAAAGCCGTAACGCCGGGGCAATCCGTTGTTTTTTATAATGGAGACGTGTGTTTAGGCGGCGGAGTTATTGATAAAGTTCATAAGTAAGTTTGATCGGTGGAAATAGAAACAGAAAGGATGATCGTTTTGGTTAAAGTGAATGATGTTGGTTGGAAAGCTGCTGCTTATGAGGATGTTACGAAGATCGTGAAAGAGGTCGGTATTCTCCCTCTCTCTTCCTTCATACCAGATCATCCTTCACTTGAATCTATAACTGTGCAGGAACAATGGCATACCGGACTAGAGACCGATCCATGGTTATGGCGAGATCGTCTGCCTGGCGACGGCATTGCCGCTTATGGTCGCTTTTTTGCAAAGAAGCCAATGTTGATTTCTGCTGAGCTCTTTCCATTGATTAAAAATTTGTTAGACGAGCCATATTCTATTGAGGAGCGTTATGCCGATGGAGAGCTTCCCAAATCAGCTGTCGAGCTTTTTCAAGCGGTTGAAGAGAATGAAGGCATCGATGTTAAAGAGCTTCGCTCCAAAACTGGGATGAAAGCCAAGGAGTCGAAAAATGAATTCGACCGCGCACTGATAGAACTACAAAGTACGACAGATATCGTCATAGCTGGAATAAGCGAGCGTCTGAATGCCAATGGTACCAAGAACGGCTGGAATAGCACCTGCTATATGACCGCTAAGCATTGGATGGAGCTTCATGGGATTAAGCCGAATACACTTCCAACTCCGGAAGCGAAAAGCCAACTCAGAACGTTGCTTCAAGAACGGTTTAGTGCTGCCGCGGGTGTTTATTTAGGGAAGGTTTTTAAATTATAAAATGTGCGAGTTTCAGTATCGGAACGCAAAAAAGAAATGCATTCATAGGAGCCCTAAGGGCTCCTATTTCTGTTTTTAGCACTGTCGCTAACTAACCTATAATCTGGCATCTTGTAGAAATTTACCGTTTACCTTTCAAGTATGCAGGCTTAATTCTAAGCACAGGATAATCGCGAAAGGTGTGAGCGAATGGATAGAATCTTAGCCGTACTTCTCATTATTTGGTTTGGTTGGTCAGGATGTTTGCAAGCGAGGGTAGAGGCAAGTGCAGAAGCAAGTGCAGAAGAAATTATAATAACATATAAGCCAGTACAAGACCCTGGTTATGCCAAATGGAGCCGACTTGCCTTTCAGGAGGCTGGAAGACTATATACTTTATTAGATTATAAGTATTTAGGGCGTTCAACTATCGCTCCGGGTGTTGCACAACAGCAGTTTCGCTTCTGGGTAAGACATCATGGTGTCGAATTTCCGCTGATTGTTTCGATTCGGTACGATCCTATTACAGAGAAGGTTTTCACAATCGATATGGAACAAGAAAAAAGAGGGAACCTACTGATTTTATAAACCTGTAGGTGTCCCTCTTCTTTTATGCTGATTTAGCTTCATCTTTTCTTCTGTTCCCTGTTCGCTAGCAGCAAAAATGATCTCATTTCGAATTTCATCAGGTAAGTACTGCTGCTTCACATAGTGTCCCGGATAATTATGCGGATACATGTAGCCTTTATGTCCGAGCTGATCAGCACCTTTGTAGTGCGTATCCCGTAGATGAAGCGGTACATTCGCCGATTTCACTTGGTCCATTAACTGTTCCGCACGAGAGATGGCCATCGGTATCGAATTTGACTTTGGACTCTCCACAGCGAACAAAATTGCCTGGGAAATGATGTATTTGGATTCCGGCCAGCCAATCTTATGATAAGCGTCCATGGCCGTCACGGACTGGACCATCGCCTGCGGATTGGCGAGGCCGATATCTTCGCTGCAGGCGACGATAAGGCGCCGCAGGAACGTCATAGGATCCATGCCGAGCTTCTCGACGGCATATAGGAACCAGAACAGCGCGGCGTCGCTGGAGCCGCGCACGCTCTTGTGAAAAGCGGACAAGACGTCGTATTGCGTCGACTCGTCCGCTTTCACGATGGGGCGGCGGATCGACTCTTCCGCCACCTCAAGCGTAATCTGAACCGTTCCATCCGGTTCAGGTGAAGTCGTCAGCGCTGCCAGCTCCAGCGCATTAAGCGAACGGCGGATGTCGCCACCCGCCATCCGCGCAATATGCTCCAGCGCCTCCTCATCTGCGTGGAGGCGCATGAAGCCGAGCCCCTTCACGGGGTCGGCGATGGCTCTTCGCATGGCGATGAGCGCATGCTCCGCCGTGAGAGGCTCTAGCTGAAACAGCGTCGAGCGCGACAGCAGAGCCCCGTTCACATGGTGAAACGGGTTCTCTGTGGTCGCACCGATGAAGATGAGGATGCCCTGCTCTACCGCAGGGAGCAGCGCATCCTGCCGCGAGGTGTTGAAGCGATGCACCTCGTCCAAGAATAAGGTC
Source organism: Paenibacillus sp. J31P190 (assembly GCF_059692075.1). Taxonomy (NCBI): domain Bacteria; kingdom Bacillati; phylum Bacillota; class Bacilli; order Caryophanales; family Paenibacillaceae; genus Paenibacillus; species Paenibacillus sp. J31P190. The sequence continues at coordinate 197,803 of NZ_JCAUAS010000005.1, forward strand.
GTCTTACGACCGTACATCGCTTTATTGGTCTTCGCTAGCTCGATAATCTCTCGCACATCTTTGACCGAAGCATCTACGGCGTTCAGCTTCATGAATTCCCCCTGCGTTCGGTTCGCAATGATGTTGGCCAAAGTTGTTTTGCCTGTGCCCGGTGGGCCGTAGAGCAAGATTGAGGTCACTTGATCCGCCTCAATCGCTCTTCTTAACAGTTTTCCTTTTCCGACGATTTGCTCTTGGCCAATATACTCATCGAGCGTTGTTGGCCGCATACGATCAGCTAGCAGCTTTCCTGTTGGTTCTTGTGAAGAAGCATATGTAAACAAGTCCATATCGTTTATCCTTTACTTTGCATTGAAAGATATAAACTCTATTATAACTCGTATACGAAATCATGTCATGTTTTGTCACTAAAAGATCCCCCTGTTACGAAACCAGGAGGATCTTTCTTGATACTATTTATACAGACTGAGGAGTTGCATTGTCCTTCTGCGGTTCCGGACGCTGGACAGGTACTGTGAAACGAAGGGGCCCAGCTATGAATGTAGCCGCAAGTCCGACAATACCAAACACGATACTTATGATAAAGCCATGGTTAATCGCTGTTCCCAGTGAATCTCGGAGGAAACTCATCGTTTCCTTAGGGAATGCAGATCCCGCCCGAATCAAATGTTCTGGATTAGCTAAAGTCGATAATTGATTTAGAGGCATGTTGTGCTCGGCTGCACCTTCGTGAATAAGACTGTTGTATCTAGTGTTGACAATAGTCGCCATAATCGAAGCCCCGAGAACCCCTCCAATATTACGCCAAAAGCCAATGATGGAGGAGCTGACTCCTATATATTTGTGATCTACGCTGAGAGCAACGGCATTCTGAGCAACACTCATTAACGGACCAATCGCCCCTACGCCAAGTATAACCATCAGGGTGATCATATACAGATTACTTGCGTCATGACTGACTACACTCAACAAATAGCTAATAACAATACCCGTAATCATACTGGACGCGATAACCGCACGGAAGCTAAAAAAACGTTGAAGGAAACCGAACAAAACAGCTCCAACCATTAATGAAAACATCATCGGCGTCAAAAGCACATTTGAATTCGCCCGACCGAGCACGGCAGTAGAGAAAATAGGCAAGTAAGCAATTGCCGAGAACATGATTGCTCCTTGGCAAAGACAAGCTAACATCATGCCAAGAACCATTCGGTTTTTGAATAAAGGTAAAGGCAGCATGGGTTCTTGAGCCCTGCGTTCAACCATAATGAAAAGAAAGCCTATAACAACGGCAACAGCTAACAGACTAATAATTTGCCAGGACGCCCAAGTATAATCTTTACCACCGAACTCTAATGCGAGCATGAGTGAGACAGTAGAGATAACGAGTAACAATGTCCCTAAATAATCAATTTTCGGACGACGAGTCGATCGAGTTTCCTTAAGAGCAAAAAGCAAAACAAAGAATGAGAGTATACCCAGCGGTAAATTAACATAGAAACACCAGCGCCAACCCCAAGATTCGGCGAGTAATGTACCAATTTGCGGTCCCGCTACGGATGATAGACCGAATATCCCTGCGAATACCCCTGACAGCTTAGCCCCCTGTTTGGGATCTGAAAAAAGCGTATAAATAATGGTGAAACTAATGGGGAAAATAGCTCCTGAACCTATCCCCTGAATTGCTCTATATGCGATCAGCTGTGTCATATCCTGGGCTGTACCACAGAGTGCCGAACCGATCAAAAATATAGAAATTCCAATCAAATAAAAGAGCTTTCTGCCAAACATATCCGACAGCTTTCCGAAAACAAGCATCGTGCTCGTAGACGCAAGCATATATGCTGTGAATACCCAACTGATTTTATCAAAACCATTAATGTCGCCTATTATGTGACTTATTGCAGCAGCCGTAATTGTATTATCTAACGCAGACATCAATAGCCCTAGAGCCATTGCCAGTATTATAAAACCTGTTTTTTTATTACCCACTATCGTTCTGCCCCTTTTCTATTTTTAAATTACTCAAACGTTCTATTCCGACCATTAATGTTCGCAGCGTACTTTCCATATTTTCGATACCAATCTGAATACAAATTTCCTGTGTCTGAGACATTAATGAATTAGACTTACCGTTCTCATACATTTTCCTCAAACGTTCAAGATCATCTTTCGTACTCGATACGCCATATTCCAAATATTCAATAATGACCTCGACCTCAATAAATTCACCAAAAAACAAGCGAGTCATCGCATCAGACTTGAACTCATTGGCTTGCATGGGACTATACATGTAAGCTTTGAAATGCTTTTGGCCTTCCTCCGTTATGGAATAGACATTCTTATTCGGCCTTCCCTCTTGAATCACACTTTCTTTCGTGATGAGACCTTCCTTCTCCATCTTGCTAAGCGTAGGATAAATCGTGCCAAAACTTGCATTGTAAAAATAAGAAAATACCGTCTCAAACATATGCTTGATGTCGTATCCCGATAGATTGCGCTTCATTAAAATACCTAAAATGACATCCTGACTGGTCATGCTGTTAGTCCTCCTTTTTTTCTTGATTGTGCTTCTTACAATTTACCAAATTATATATATCGAGTCAACATATATATAATTGATATATAAATTTTCGATATACGAACAGGTTCATCGTGGTTGATTACCCCTCATACAAGGACTGTATAAGGTGTGGGTTTCTTACCAACCATCTAGAAGCCTCGTGAAAGGGAACAACGATGCCTTATTTCCTCTAAAACTGCATAGTTCTCGTTTTCGCGGAACGTGGATCCTCTATTTCCCAGTTTCGCGGTGTAAAAGCCGCCAAAACACCCAAATAGCGCACACACGTTCCACATACTGGCCCAACACTGACATATTAGCCGCAATAGCGAATCCTCGTTCCCCCCAGCCTTAGATTAGCAGCAAATTTTGCCGATTCCACTCCTGTACATCCTTTTCCATTCGTCCGTACTCGTAGGCAGTGCATAAATAGGATGCTCCAACCATTAGGCAAATAAAAAACGGATGCCCGCTTTCGAGGGCATCCGTTTTTTATTTCTTCTTCAAACCAATTTCCAATAGTTCTTTCACAGCTACACTCACCATGATCAGTCCTGCCACAGGCGGAACAAACGCATTGCTCGCTGGCGGTTGTTTCGCCTTACGAATTTCAGGTGCATTCGCAGGAACGATTTGCTGCGTTACGTCCTCGCGGGGTTTCATCGGCTCTTCGGTGGAAAATACAACCTTCACGCCTTTTTTGATCCCTTCCTTGCGCAGTTTTTGACGCACCACACGCGCAATAGGATCCATGCTCGTTTTGGAGATATCCGCTACTTTGAACTGTGACGGATCCATTTTGTTGGCTGCGCCCATGCTGGAAACGATGGGGATCTTCCGCTCCAGACACTGCTTAATCAGATGGATTTTATAGGAAATCGTATCACTTGCGTCCAACATATAATCGATTGGATAGGCGAATACTTCCTCATACGTTTCCTCTGTATAAAACATCCGGAGGGCGATAACATCGCATTCTGGATTAATTAATTTGATTCGATCACGCATCAGATCAGCCTTTGGCTGACCAACCGTTGTCGTGAGCGCATGAATCTGACGGTTAATATTCGTGATGTCGACAACATCTTTGTCGATCAGAATAAGACGTCCAACCCCTGTGCGTGCTAGTGCTTCAGCAGCGATTGAACCTACACCGCCAATGCCTAGTACGGCAACCGTGCTATTCTTCATGATTTCAAGCCCCTCAGGACCAATCGCTAGTTCCGTTCGTGAAAATTGGTGAAGCATAGAAACACTTCCTCTTCTATGTTCTTAGGCTTTAGCAGCAGGCTGCTTAAGCGCTAAGCGAATCGACAGTTGTTCAAGCTGTTTGTCGTCTACTGTACCCGGTGCATCGGTTAACAGGTCTGTTGCGCTTGCTGTTTTCGGGAATGCAATCGTTTCTCTGAGGTTCGTGCGGCCTGTGATCAGCATCACCAAACGGTCAAAACCAAAAGCAAATCCGCCGTGCGGAGGTGTTCCATATTCAAAGGCTTCAAGTAGGAAGCCGAATTTCTCAGCTGCTTCTTCTTTGGAGAAGCCAAGCGCACCGAACATTTTCTCCTGAACTTCACGTTGGTAAATACGCATCGAGCCGCCGCCTACTTCATATCCGTTCAAGACAAGATCGTATGCTTGTGCACGAATTTGACCTGGGTCTGTATCGAAGTAATGAACATCCTCTTCATTAGGACGCGTGAACGGATGATGCTCAGCCACATAACGTTTGGCTTCTTCGTCGTACCCAAGAAGTGGGAAATCCACAACCCATGCATATTTGAACTTCGAGTCATCGATAAGACCAAGCTGGCGGCCGATCTTCAGACGAAGGTTACCAAGTACATCAGCTACAACTTTTTTCTTATCAGCGGAGAATAGAAGCAAATCCCCTTCTTCAGCTCCCAAACGCTCAGTTAACGCAGCGATTTCAGCTTCATTGAAGAATTTCACGATAGGCCCTTTGAACTCGCCGTCTTTCACTTGAATCCAAGCTAAGCCTTTGGCTCCATAACGTGCTGCGAACGGTAAAAGGTCATCGATCTCTTTACGACTCCATGTGCCGCAACCTTTAGCATTCAAAGCTTTTACTTGACCGCCGCCTTTAACGACGTTTGCAAACACTTGAACACCAGAAGTTTCAACGATATCAGAAACATCTTCGAGTTCTAGACCAAAACGTAGATCCGGTTTATCCGAACCATATTTCGCCATGGCATCCGCATACGTAATACGTTGGAATGGACGCGGGATTTCAACTTGAGCTGTTTCTTGCATTAATTTGACTACGAGTTCTTCCAAGATTTCAAGCAGTTGATCCTGAGAAATGAAAGAAGTCTCAATGTCGACTTGTGTAAATTCAGGCTGACGGTCTGCACGAAGATCCTCATCGCGGAAACAGCGTGCGATTTGGTAGTAACGCTCCAAACCACTAACCATCAACAATTGTTTAAAGATTTGCGGGGACTGCGGCAGCGCGAAAAATTCGCCCGGATGCACGCGGCTTGGCACCAAGTAATCGCGAGCGCCTTCCGGTGTGCTTTTCGTCAAAATCGGTGTTTCAACTTCAACAAATCCTTGATCATCTAAGAAATTGCGGAATACTTTGGACGCTTTGGAGCGAAGCATTAATGTTTTTTGCATTTCCGGACGACGCAGGTCCAAATAACGATATTTTAAACGAACGGCTTCATCCACATCTACACCGTCTTCGATGAAGAACGGAGGTGTTTTGGCTGCATTCATGATTTCGATTTCAGTCACCTGAATCTCGATTTCACCGGTTGTAATATTTTTGTTAACCGTTTCGGCATCACGTTCTACAACTTTCCCTTTTACCGCTAGTACGTATTCATTACGAGCACGGTCAGCAATGGCAAGTGCATCCCCTGAGAAGTCTGGGTTAAATACAGTCTGAACAAGCCCGCTGCGATCGCGCAGATCGATGAATAGAACTCCGCCTAAGTCACGTCTTCTTTGCACCCAACCGTTTAGTGTTACTGTCTGTCCTACCTGAGCTTTAGTAAGCTGCCCACAATGATGTGTTTTGAGCATCATGATTATTTTCCTCCTAATATAGGGACCTTTGAGCGGAGCTCAAAGCCTCTCCTTTGTTGGGATCTTTGAGCGGAGCTCAAAGTCTCTCTTTGTTGTCTTTCTATTCGAAAAGTGTCTTTGCAGCGTTCGAGGCAAGATCGGCTAAATTCACAGTCAATTGACTGCCTGTATCCATCTTCTTCAAAGTAATTTCGCCGCGCACCAATTCGTCATCTCCAAGAATCGCCACATAAGTGGCCTGAAAGCGGTCTGCTGATTTCATTTGAGCTTTCATTTTACGGCCTTGGTAATCCTTCTCCGCCTTCAGCCCTTGAACTCTAAGCTGGTGCAGAAGCTTCGTTACTTCCTTCTCCGCTGCGTCTCCAAGACCGATCAAATAGACATCGAGCGGCTCTGGCTTCGGAATTTCGACACCTTGTGCCTGCAATACGAGCAGAATACGCTCAAGACCAAGCCCCAAACCAACTCCCGGCTGATCGGTGCCACGGCCGCCAATCTGCTCAACTAGACCATTGTACCGTCCGCCTCCGCCAATCGTATCAATCGCGCCGATCCCGGCAGCTTTGTACTCGAAAGCAGTATGCGTGTAGTAATCAAGACCGCGAACGAGGCGAGGATTAATCCGATAGGGGATTTCCATCGCTGTTAAATGCTCTTGAACTAGAGCGAAATGCGATGTACACTCTTCATCCAAGTAATCTAAAATTTCTGGAGCGCCTTCGCCATACTTTTGATCCACTTTGCAATCAAGAATACGCATCGGATTACGATCAAATCGAGACTGGCAATCTTTACAAAGCAAATGCTTCACAGGCGCGAAAAACTCCTGCAGTTTCTCACGGTAAACCGTTCTAACTGCTGGTGTACCAACGGAATTAATTTCAACGGTTACTTCCTTAAGACCAATTTCTTTATAGAACGTATAACCAAGCGCAATCACTTCAGCATCAATGCTTGGATCAACGGACCCGAAAGCTTCAATACCGAATTGATGGAACTGGCGATATCTCCCAGCTTGCGGCTGCTCATAGCGGAACATGGGTCCTACGTAATAAAGCTTCGTTAAATCAGGAATCCCGTAAAGCTTATTCTCAACATAAGCCCTAACAACACCGGCTGTTCCCTCGGGACGAAGCGTCATGCTGCGGTCACCTTTGTCGAGAAAGGTGTACATTTCTTTACCCACGATATCTGTCGTTTCACCGACGCCTCTAATGAACAGATCGGTTTCCTCAAATATCGGCGTACGAATCTCTTTGTAATTAAACCTTTGGCACAAGTCTCTCGCTTTGCTCTCTAGATACTGCCACTTCTCCACTTCACCGGGAAGAAGATCTTGTGTGCCTTTTGGCTTTTGTATGCTCATGTGCTGGGCCTCCTCTTATCTGTCGTGCCTTTCAAATAACAACAAAAAAATCTCTCACCCCCGACTGACGTCAGGGACGAGAGATTTGATTAACAAATTCACCCGTGGTACCACCCACATTTCAGAAATGCTGCTATCGTTTGCCAGTGGCAACGAAACAGAATTCTGCTCTTTACGGATAACGCCCGCTACACGCACAGCTGCTACTAGGCAAGTTGACATTAGCCAATATGCATTTCCCAGCCGGTCCTCGGGGAGGTCTTTTCGTTCGCTCATCATAGGAAGCTTGCAGCCTAGACTTCCTTCTCTGCTTATGTGGGGGCGAATTACTTTGTCCCTTCAACGGATCACAAAAGTATCGAATTACATTATTGTTTATTGTAAACATTGGCAGATACAAAGTCAAGAGATAGAGGTACTAATCCTCCTATATCTCCACTATATTAGTTAATGTAAGTCCGCCCATTTTTGCAACTCGTCCATAACGGGTTTTAGCCCTTTTCCTTTGGGGGTTAATTCATACTCAATCCGAACTGGCGTTTCTGGGTATACATGACGGATGATGATCTCCGCAGCTTCGAGTTCCTTGAATCTCTCCGAAAGCATGCGATCGCTCATACTCGGGATGAGAACTGATATATCTTTAAAGCGCTTCGGTCCAGAAAGCAAGACATGAACAATAAGTCCTGTCCAACGCTTTCCTAGAAGTTCAAAAGCATTCTCGAATTTGGGACACAGTTGATAGTCTTCCATATAAATCATCTCCTTATAAACAATTTTAACATAGTCGCTTGACAAAAGTAAGTGCTTCGTAATAATATACTAACATAAAGTAAGTTATTAAACAAAATATATCAATAGAGGAGTTGTTAGTAATGGCATTGGGTCTACTTATTATTCGTTTAGTGATCGGTTTATCATTCGCGGCGCACGGTTCACAAAAAGTATTTGGATGGTTCGGTGGCTATGGTCCCAAAGGTACGGGAGGTTTCTTCGATTCTATTGGAATCAAACCGGGTGTGTTCATGGCTGTTCTTGCAGGTTTAGCGGAAATTGTAGGTGGCCTGCTCTTCGCCGCAGGTCTTTGGACACCATTTGGTGCTGCTCTTATCGCACTGATTATGCTTGGTGCTATTATTAAAGTTCATGGCAAAAATGGTTACTGGGTAACTTCCAATGGTTATGAATACAATTTAACGCTGCTCGCTATCGCTGTTGGTGTTGCACTTATCGGAGCCGGTGAATATTCCTTAGATGCTTTGATGTAAAAATGATGTTAAGCCGTCCAGCCCAAGCTGAGACGGTTTTTTTGCGTAAAGAAAATAGCCTGCAGCACAAGGGCTGCAGGCCTCAAGTAAATATATTTTAAAGGGGGTCGACTATTATTATATCCGCTCTTGATTAAAGGGATATGAAAAATAAATTACAATTTCATTACAGCATTTTCTCCGTATTTTCAATTATTTTCATTTATTTTCACCGTATATTCAGACCATTTTCACATATACATGTACAACAAGGCAAATGGCCTTGAATTTATCATCAGGAGGCTGTAACAATGACAATACCAAACGAGTTTCAAGAGGAACGGCAAGATCTAGTGGTGCTCTTCTCTGAAGATTCCGAAGCCGAAGCCGAAGTTGAAGATGAAGTAGCTGAAGAAGCAGCCGAAGAAGAGGCCATTGAAGAGTCGGACGAAGCTGACGAAGCGGAAGAAGAAGCATCTGATGAGGAAGAAATAGAAGCTGAGGATGTGTCCGAGGAGGATGCCGAAGCGGAAAGCGAAGAATCAGCCGAAGAAGATTCGGAAGATTCCGTGCAAGCTGAAGAGGATGCTGCTGACGCAGACTGATCCAAGTAAGAATGTAAGCGTAGTCACAAAAACTTCCTTAGCTTCGAAAAGTTAAGAGCCTTAATGCCACATCTACAAGCGGCACTAAGGCTCTTATTTGTTGTTCTATGGCTTACCTGTAACGCCAACTTTTAAATCTTTAATAAGCAAATACGTGTCGGCATTCGTTAACTTTTGCTTGTCGGCAATAAGTTTAACGGTCGTTTCTGTGAGCAGCTTATTCTCCAACAGTTTGGATTGTGCTTCCGTAGAGGCAGCTTTCAACCCTAACGCTTGTGTGATTGTATAACTGGCCTGTTCTAGTGTCAGCGGTATCTTATCTGCGTTTTGCAGATTCGTAATAGCCTGATTGACATCACCAACCCAGGCATCAGGTTTCATCTTCTTCGCACCGCCGACGAGATTAACCATCCGCTTTGGATTAGCCGCGTCATCCAAGTGAAAGTTATTGTCATAAGCACCTGAAGCTAAGCCCAGCATCAGAGCAGATTTCAAACCATCATAGGATTTATGCTCCATAAACGGTTGAGGCTTGAGAGAAATAGGCTGAAGCTCCATGCCTTGTTTAATCAAATGATCCTGCAATTTAGCAATAACTTCTTTGGAGCCGGCTAATTGACGATATGTCATTTTTTCTTGCTTAGCGAACATAGCAGCAGCCCCTGCCGCTTCGCCTTCCGCCATCCCAGTTGGCATTACTCGAGCACTCCCATGCGGAAGCGTATCGTAACTAGCTGCTCTGCCAACAACAAGCAGTCCATCTACTTTCAGCGGTACAATACTGCGGAAAGGTATGGCGTACTGCTTCGGTTTACAAACCACATTACCCGAATCCGTAGGTGAGATTCTTTGAATATCTACAGGATAAGAGCCAAAACCAATGCGATCCCACTGATCATTGTTCGTACAAACATCAACAATGTTCAAGCGGTATTCCCCTTGCATATGACGCGTTTCTCTCACATATAGCTCTGGAGCTGTTCCAGCAAGCTCGAGGCTAGCGAACTCTGGAAACGTCTTCTGCATATAGGCAACGACATTAGGCAGTTCCTTCTTACCGATCTCAAATGCTTCTTTTACAGATTCAGGATCAAACGTATCCACACCAAAAATTTGCAAGGAATTAATAAGGACTGTATTATCATTTTCTCTTCCCATATTGAGCCCTCTCATTTTGGCTCTATCTTTGTTCAGAGGCGGATAATTGCTCATTTCTTTATACCCATACACGCTTACTTCCGTGACACCTGAACCATCATCATTATCGCCATTCAATCTTTTGGCCATTAAGCTCCACACTTCTGGTGTTACGTTTTTAAGACGAAACGCGAGTGTCACAGCCATTTTAGATTTCGGATCACCAATATCCTCATGCCCCATTGTGAACGGAACGCCTGCTGCAGCAGCGAAGTCTCCATCCTGAGTAGCGTCTATCACAGATGATGCTTTGACGACTTGGGTGCTGCCGTTCTCGAGGGTAATTGTAGCACCTTGTACAACATTTTGACCCTGTGCGAGGAGAGGATCTATCTTTTTAGTTTTAAGCAATACGTCAATATTCTTCTCATTTTTAACTAGGTCATTGAAAACATTCGCAGCCGTATTGACATCAAACGAATCACCTTCAACTTTGGCATACCACTCTGAGAAAATTCCTTTATTAAACACATCGTCTTTACCTAGGAGGTTTTTATTCGGCGAATAGTTCATATCAAGGGAATTAATCCAACCAAGCGTCATCAGCCCCCCTAGGATCTGACGATTCCGGCCGTCAATGAGCAACGTACTTAATCCATTACGAGCAGCCGAAACGGCAGCTGCAACCCCCTCCGGGTCCGTACCTACTACAATGACATCGTACGCCTCTTTGGCTTTCTTTACTGTTTTCACTTCTTGAATAGCTTGCTTAACAAAGCTATGTTCACCATGTGAAAGGTGTTTATACTGATAGTAGAGAGATGCAGCAGCTGCTAGCACCGCAAGTACAATCAATGTCCCCATCAACCAAAGCCATCCTTTGGATGTGGAATTTTTACGATTCGAATTTGCCATTAGGACGAAAGCACCCACCTTGTCTCCTGCTTTTTATACGCTTACCAGTTATAGGTTTGATAAGCTTCTTTGAAGCAATTGATTAATTTCCAGCCAAAAAACATCACATGTTAGTTTACCACATTTCGAACGTGTAGAGAAATATTGCGGCTTTAACAAATAAAGCCGCGCATGGCTGAATGAACAGCACGCGTGGCTTTATGGTTACCGATAGGATTTTTTGGGAATGCTCTTCATCTTTTCTTGTTCTGATGTGAATTCTGCACTAATTTCTACATCAGCGAGCGCAGGTGCTTGACTCATCCGCTCAGCAAGTGTGGTATGGAGCAATTGCTGCTCCGGTGCCGTCATGGCTCTGTGTTTGATCGATTGACGCATCTGGGTGCTCCTAACCGCTAGTATATACACATTAAGTATTACCAGTCAGATAGCTTATTATCCTTCGGAGCAACTTATTTGCTGTCAATAACCAACGTAACAGGTCCCCAATTCGTCAAAGATACATCCATCATTTCACCAAAAGCACCCGTTTCCACGTGTATGCCTTGAGACCTTAGCAGCTCATTAAACTTATCATACAATGGCTCAGCAAGCTCTGGTCTTGCCGCTGACATGAAATTGGGCCGCTTCCCTTTACGGCAATCGCCATACAAAGTAAACTGTGAAACGGATAAAATTTGTCCTCCCGTATCTAGTACGGAAAGATTCATTTTGCCGGATTCATCTTCAAAAATACGCAGCCCAGCCACTTTATCCGCCAAATACTTCGCATCGTGCTCGGTATCGTCATGGGTAATCCCAACTAGAAGCATCAAGCCCTGTTCAATACGACCAATGGTTGTATCATTTACAGTTACTTCGGCACGTTTACAACGTTGAACAACTACTCTCATTGCCTTTGAATCCCCTTAACTTTATTACATAGCCTAACTTTGCATAATACGCTGAACGGAATAGACATCCTTGACACGTTTAATTTTCTCAACAACGGACTGCAGATGGTCTATATTTTTGATTAAAATGGTCATATGAATCGTAGCCATCTTGTTCTTATCTGATCGCCCGGATACGGCGGAAATCATCGTTTTGCTTTCAGAAACAGCTTGGAGTACTTCGTTTAAGAATCCACGGCGGTCATGTCCTGTGATTTCAATCTCTACATTGAAATTGGATTCAACAGCTTCGGCCCAATCGACCTCAATGACCCGTTCCTCTTCGCCCATACTCGAAGGAATGTTCGTACAATCAGAACGATGCACGGACACACCGCGTCCTCTCGTGATGTACCCAATGATCAGATCGCCAGGTACCGGATTACAGCAGCGAGCGAAGCGGACAAGCAGATTGTCAACGCCTTTGACACGGACACCGTTGGTTGGACGGCTTTTGCGCTCGGATGAGGTCGGAGCTTTGACTTCCTTGACCTCACTAGTAAGCTTCAGCACTTGCGCTTCTTCAGCTTCCTTACGCAGCTTCTCCGTTAACTTCGTGCATATTTGTGCAGCTGTAATACCGCCAAAACCTACGGCTGACAGCATATCTTCAATATCGCTAAAATTAAACTTCTTCGCGGCTTCAAGCATTTTATCGTCGCTCATCAATGTCGGAGGATCGATCGCCAATCGTTTGAGCTCACGCTCAATCATGTCTTTCCCTTTTTCGACGTTCTCTTCACGCTTCTCTTTCTTAAACCACTGCTTAATTTTACTGCGAGCGTGAGAGGATTGCGCGATTTTAATCCAATCCTGACTAGGTCCGTAAGAATGCTTAGAAGTCAGAATTTCAATAATATCCCCTGTTTTCAACTTGTGGTCCAAGGGAACGATCCGGGAATTTACTTTAGCACCAATTGTTCGATTACCGACTTCGGTATGAATCCGATAAGCAAAATCCAGAGGTACTGAACCAGCAGGAAGCTCGATAACCTCCCCTTTTGGCGTAAAGACGAAAACAAGGTCTGAGAAGAAATCCATCTTCATGGATTCCATAAATTCGGAGGCGTCATTGGTCTCGTGCTGCAGTTCCAATATTTCACGGAACCAACTCATTTTGTCTTCGAAAGTGCCCGAAGGTACAACAGAACCGCCTTCTTTGTAGGCCCAATGCGCAGCGATACCAAACTCTGACGTCCTATGCATTTCCCATGTGCGAATCTGTACTTCTAACGGCTCTCCTTTAGGACCAATCACCGTCGTGTGCAAAGATTGATACATATTCGGCTTCGGCATCGCAATATAATCTTTGAAACGTCCGGGCATTGGTTTCCACAAGGTATGAATAATACCTAATGAAGCGTAGCAATCCTTGATCCCGTCGACAATAACACGAAGTGCCATGAGATCGTAAATCTCATTGAATTGCTTGCCGCGGGAGCTCATTTTTTTATAAATACTGTAAAGATGCTTAGGTCTTCCGGAAATATCTCCCTGAATGCCCATCTCTTCCAGCTTTTCTTTAATGCTGTGAATAACGTCCTCAATATATTGCTCACGCTCAGTACGTTTCTTCTGCATGAGATTAACGATCCGGTAATACTGCTGCGGATTCAAATAACGGAGGGCAATATCCTCCATTTCCCATTTAATCGTGGAAATACCGAGTCGATGCGCAATCGGACAGAAGATCTCCAGCGTTTCCTCCGCAATACGGCGCTGGCTCTCTTCGGATTGGTACTTCAATGTCCGCATATTGTGCAAACGGTCCGCCAATTTAATGAGAATAACGCGAATATCCTGCGCCATAGCAACAAACATTTTGCGGTAGTTCTCGTTCTGCTGCTCTTCTTTGGACTTGAACTTGATCCGTTCCAGCTTCGTCAAGCCATCCACTAGCATCGCGCAAGTTTTCCCGAATTTATCTAGAACAGTTTCCAGCGAAACTGTTGTATCTTCAACGACATCGTGCAGAAGCGCAGCAATGATGGATGTGACATCCATCTGCATGTTCACCAATATATCTGCAACAGCGAGTGGATGCAGAATATAGGGCTCACCCGATTTGCGTACTTGGCCATGATGGGCTTCATCCGCGAATTCATAGGCCTCCCGAATCCTCTGCAAATCATTCTCTTTCAGATAGGTGGCGGCCTTCTCCATCAGCTGCTCTATACCCATGCATCTACCCATTCCCTTTAATCGATTTTTATTCATTATGCCTGCAAGGCAGGCCCCACGTCAACTGTTCGCACCATGCATTCGACAAAAAGCAGCATTTTCTCGCAAATCACTGAACGTATTCCTGAAATATTAGCTTTCATTGTATAAAAAAGAATCGAACACTAGCATTCGATTCTCAGCTTTAATTTTAATATTGAACTAAGGAAACCACGTCAATCCCATTAAACTTACTTCTACCGTCTAAGTAGGATAACTCGATTAAGAAGGCAGCACCTACAACTTCCCCACCAAGCTGATTAATCAAGTCGATCGATGTTTGAATCGTTCCACCTGTTGCAAGTAAATCATCCGCAATCAGTACCTTTTGACCTGGTTTAATAGCATCTTTATGCATGGCTAATTTATCCTTGCCATATTCAAGAGCGTAGTCAGCCTCTATCGTCTCGCCAGGCAATTTGCCACTTTTGCGGATTGGAATAAAGCCTATTCCAAGTGAATAAGCGAGCGGAGCGCCAATTACGAAGCCACGAGCTTCAGGACCCGCAATAACATCGATTTGTTTTTCTTTAATTAATGCTTTCATCTGATCGATAGCTTCTCTATAAACCGGTCCATTTTGCAATAACGTTGTGATGTCTTTGAAACGAATGCCTGGTTGTGGAAAGTCCGGGATGACGCGAATGTGCTCTTTGAAATTCATATAATTTCCTCCAAAATGTGATTTTCTTTTTTTATTTGATCGGCAATCCATTCCTCCAGCTCTTTGGCTGAGGAGTACATGACAATGGATTCAACTTCCTGGCGATGCAATCTATGCTGATACAAGCGGGATGCTGTGAGATCTCTCTTTGCCGGTGACGCATGAAGTTTAACGAAGCCGCCTTGTCTTTCAACAAAACCAAGCTCCTCAAAAACGGATAAAATAAATTGAATCATTGCAGGAGAAAGCCCCGATCGTTTACTAAACGAGGTCATTAATCGCACATCCTGGACATTCAGCGATCCTTCTTTTTGCAAAGTGCCATACAGCATTTTAAACATGTCTCGAGATGGCAGCGTGCTGCCGCTGTCAGGCCCTAGCTCTGCAAATACTGGATAACAGCGCATCATGCCACTGGCTTGATGAAGCACACTCTGTAGGCTAGCAACGCTGCGTGGGATCGTGTACAAGATAATGTCCTGCATGTTAGCAAATTCCAATTGCCGGGCTGTTTCGTTACCAGGCCGTAATTGTTCGCTATCTTGAACAATCCAGTAGGGCACAGAGCCGCCTAACTGAAACGCTGTTGAAGTAAACAAGGCTGCATCTGATTCGTCAAACAGAACGATAGCTGGTGTTAGTGTGAGGTTACCATTCCCCGCAGCAATCGTGTTCTGAAGCACGCTAAGCTTAGAGCTTAATTGACCCGCTCCGCGCCAATCAAACAGCTGCATATGCGTTATACGAAGATCCTGCATCATGATTTGCGGCTTCCGCACACCGTTCCACTCGTTGATTGAAAGCTCTCCCAGCACGTCTACCTTAGCGGCAGGCGCGATCAGACCAGCCAAGCTCCCTTTGCCGAAACCGACGGCTTCCACTGAGCAGCTTACTTCTTCCTTCATTTGGGAGAGGGCTAGCTTAAGATGCTGTTTCTCCTTGCCCATCGTCCGAATATCGCCGAGTGATAAGTCGGTGAACATGAACCTCGGCGCAGGATTGCCCATACCGAAGGGCGCGAGCTTCTCTAACTGCTCAATACTTGCAATCGGAACTTCTGACAAGCTGCACGCCGCATCTGCTTTCAGAAGAGGAATGAAATCCTGTTCCGTAAGTGCAGCTGCTGCTAGTTCGTTCAACTTCTGAGTGAATGCCTCCAAATGGCTGCTGTTCAGACTCATACCCGCAGCCGCTTGATGGCCGCCGTAGTGGTCGAGCATCTCATCACAAGCTGTCAGAGCTTTGTGTAAATCAAAGCCGGTAATCGAGCGCGCAGAACCTTTGGCCATACCTGTTTGTGGATCTATGCTTAACACTAAGGTCGGTCGGTAAAATTTCTCTACGATCTTGGATGCAACAATACCGACAACACCGACGTTCCATTGTTCCTTAGCGACAACAATCACTTTATCTAAACCTTTGGCTTGCTGCTGTGCGGCTAGAACAAAAGCTTCTTGCACCATGTCTTCTACGATAAGTTGACGTTCTTTATTCAGCATATCCAGTTCAAAGGCAATTTGCTCCGCTTCTTTCTCATCCGATGTTGTGAGCAGCTTCACGGCAATGTCTGCAGCTTCCAATCGGCCGCTTGCGTTAATTCTAGGTGCTAGCGAGAAACCAATGTGAGATGCGGTCACTTCCTTGTTATCAATACCGGATACACCAATGAGTGAACGAAATCCTGCATAAGTAGAATCCTGCATACGCTGCAGCCCCTGCTTGACGATTAAACGATTCTCCCCCGTAAGAGGCATCAAGTCAGCAACCGTTCCGAGCGCTGCAAACTCCAACAGTTCTTCAGGCAATCGATCAAGGATGGCATGGGCTAACTTAAAAGCAACACCAACGCCTGCAAGATGTTTATAAGGGTATGGGCAACCTGGCTTCTTCGGATTAATGACGGCTAAAGCTTGAGGCAGTATCTCAGGAGGCTCATGATGATCCGTTACGATAACATCTAGGCCTAATTCCTGACAATAGGCAACTTCTTGAACGGCACTAATGCCTGTGTCAACGGTGATTAATAGTGTGACGCCTTGCGCTTTGGCTAATTCGATCGCAGAACGATTCAGCCCATAGCCTTCTCGAATGCGATGAGGGATATACGTGTCGAAACGAGCGCCTAGCCCCTTTAACAAATGAGCCATCAATGAGGTGCTGCTTACACCATCTGCATCGTAATCCCCATAGACACGTATTAATTCATCGTTCTGAAGAGCTTTTCGGATGCGTTCTACAGCTGGGAGCATCCCGTCAAGCAGAAACGGGTCATGATAATAGTGGACTCCGCCATGCAAGAATTGTTCAGCATCTGGCACGGTGCGTATATCTCGAAGAACAAGCATTCTGGCAACGAGCGGGTCTATCTGCAGCTCGCGCACAAATGTTTCAACGAGCATTTCATCCGCATTTCCTATGCTCCATCTTGCCTTCGGTGCTAGCACTTGGTGTGTCCTCCTTCGAGTTTTCCGTATGGAAAACTTTCTTCGTAAGCATAGTCTTCGAGTTTTGCTGTGCAAAACTTTCTTCGTAAGCTTAGTTTTTAACGCTTATTTAGTGAATAACGGATGGAAACTCACTTAACTCGGTATCCGTATTATTTTTGTAAGGATATCCTGCATCATAAGGGTTTACCTGAACAAAAACATCGGAAACATGATGGAATCGTTTCATCAACTGCTGTTTGATCTTTTTGGAGACTTCATGTCCTTCCCCTACAGATACCCTTGGATTCACGCTAATTTTGATATCGACAACGACATAATGCCCATGTTCCCTTGCCTGCAAGTCATCAACGGTTATTACACCTTTTATCATCTGTACGGCAGCAATCAGTTCAGCGGCATCTTCCTGCAGCAGGACGTAATCCATTTTCGTATGTAAGGTTTCCTTAAGTAACGAATACCCCATCTTCAACACCATTAGAGATATTAATAATCCCGCAAGTGAATCCAAATAATAAAGAAAAGATATGTTTAGGTAATTGCCCATTAAAGCTCCTAACACACCAATGAGAGCTACAATAGAAGAGTATATATCGGAACGGTGTCCCCAGCTATTAGCAATTAATTCCTGAGATCCTAAACGCTTCCCCATCCGGTATGTATATTGAAACATGATCTCTTTAATTAAGAGCGAAATCCCAATTGCAACAAGTGCATACACCTTAGGAGCATGCTCTACGTCGACCCATATGGATTTAAAGGTAGAGATACCTAGTTCAACACCTAAGACTAGAATAACAATCGACAATAGAATAGATGTAATGGATACCTTCTTTTCTTGACGACTGGGGTAAGCATCTTGAGGCACCGCTTCAGCAGTTCTTAGTTTAATTAATGCATCAATAGAACTCACTGCCTCAGATACGGAATGTACCGCGTCAGCGAGAAGTGCTTTACTTTGCGACATAAACCCAACAATTACCTTAAGACAGGCAAGTGCAACATTCCCGGCAATACCTACCCAGACAGTGAGTTCTGTCTTTTGAAAACGCTCGTCATTCACGTGGACACTCCCCCTGAACGGATACAAAGGCCGCGCAACATTCACGCGGCCGGTTATTATGGTTATTACGCTGCAGCTTTCTTTTTAGAACTACGCAAAGTTTTTCTTTTCAATAAATACCACAGTGAACATGCAATGAAAATAGACGAATAAGCTCCGCTTGTTAAACCGATTAACTTCGCAAGTGCGAAAAGTTTAATGGACTCACTACCGAAAATATACAAACATCCTGCGGCTAACAATACCACTAGTACAGTATTGATATTACGCGCCATCGTCTGCCAGATACTATCGTTGACCAATGCAACGAGATCTTCGTCCGTTTTGAGTTTAGCAAATCGCAGATTTTCACGAATACGGTCAAAAATAACAATTTTATCATTGATGGAATAACCGATTGTGGTCAAAACTGCCGCTAGAAACGGTAGGTTCACTTCAAAGCGGAAAATCGCAAACATAGCGATAACCATAAAAGCATCATGAAGAATGGCAATAATCGCTGCTACGGCAAAGCGCCACTCGAAACGAATACTTACATATAAACAAATCAACACGCTGGAAATGGCGACGGCATATACCGCCTTTAGCAATAATTCCTTCGCTAATTGTGGATCAACTGTGTTGATTTCTTTGGAAACCTCAGTGCCATATGCGGTTGCGAATGCTTTTTGGATCTTATTAACCGCATCATCATTCAACACATCATCGAATCGGATGGAGACACGATCACTGTTATTACCGCCGATTGTTGGATCCGCATAGTTCGATTTTATATCGCCATTAGTTGTAAGAGTATGCAAGATCTCTTCAACCTTGGCCTTGTCTAGTTGTTTGCCAACGACAAGATCAATATTCGTTCCAGCTTTGAAATCAACACCGAAATTCATGCCAGAAAACAGCATAACGGAAAGACCAATAACAAGAAGAGCAATCGAAATAATGAAAAACTTATTACGATTTTTCACAAAATCATATTTTTTCTTAAAGCCCACGGATATCTGCCTCCTTCACACCGAAATAACTTGGCTTTTTCAGCAAGTTGCCCCGTATGATAAGATGCAGCAGCCATCTGGAGAACAATACGTTCGTTAAGATACTGATAATAATACTCATCATCGTAATAACCGCGAAACCGCGAATAGCGCCGTTTCCGACGTAGTACAGAACAATACCAGCAATCAAATTCGTAACGTTAGCATCCATAATTGTACGAAAAGAATGTTTGGAGCCTGATTTCAAAGATGAAAGAATGCTCTTGCCGGCACGTATTTCCTCACGGATTCTTTCATAAGTAATAATGTTCGCATCGACCGCCATACCTGCTCCTAAGACGAGGGCCGCAATACCTGGCAGTGTTAGTGTTGCATTCATAAAGTCGAATATAGCCAATAGCACCCATACATAAGTAATCAGTGTAAAGGCAGCCACAAGACCTGGTGCACGGTAATAGAGTACCATGAAGATGAAGATTAGGATCGAAGCAATCAAACCAGCTCTAGCTGTTTGGTGCAACGACGCTGTACCTAAAGTGGCATCCACACGCTGAATATATTTCTCTGTTAATTTCAACGGCATCGCACCCAAGTTAATCATCTTGGCTACTTTCGTTGCTTCCGCTACACTCGTTTGTGTAATAATCGCCGAATCACTGTCAATGGGAAAATTAACAGATGCTGTCGACTTCACTTCATCATCCAAGTAAATGGACAAGGTGCTGCCAACTAGCTTCGTCGTTACTTCTTTAAATTTCTCTCTGCTTTTCATCTTGATTTCGACAATCGGTTGCTTCGTATTCGGATCGTAGCTTAATTTAGCTGCGTTTTCTACGAAATCTGTTCCGTTCATATAAACCGTTCCATCCGGACCTCTAAAGGTAAGAACCGAAGGCTTAGACATTAAGCCTCTAACTTCTTCCTCATTTTTCACACCCGCAAGACGTACACGAATGCGATCCGATCCTTCCGGATAAACCTCAGGTTCGGCTACACCAAGGGAGTCAGCTCGTTTCGCAAGACTTTCTGCTGCTTGCGTAAGCGTTTCCTTCGTCAATGGTGCACCTGCTGCCAAAGGCTCTGCGGTGTATAAAATTTCAAACCCGCCCTTTAAATCCAATCCAAGCTTAATTCGGTCTACAAGACTAGGGCTTGTTGCTCCGATCGCTCCGAGAACAATAACTACCGTTAGAAAAAAGAACGATATTCTTTTCCAATCCACCATCTCTTGCTTGTCTCCCTTCCATACTCAATATGCCTATTATACTCAGGTCTGAAAATCGAGTCAATTTAAGTCGTTTCATGAAAAATAAGCCCATTCTTAGAATTGGGCTCCTTTATACATACTAATCGTCATCCAGTTCATGAACGCCGTTGATTTGAGCGACAAAATGTCATTTACGATTTGATGAAGCGAAGGGACACCTGTTTTACGGTATTTGTCGCTAACGCAATCCCAAATATCTTTACCACTCACATGCTCGTAGCCAAGCATTACGAATTCTTCAACTTTGCTTAAACATAAGCTTTCAATAAGCTCATTAAGTTCTATATCAGTAAGGGAAACCTCTTCTTCCTCTTTTTCTATGAATGCTGTTTCGCTAGCCTCTGCCTGTTCATTCTTATTGTCCTCAGGATGATGAGGTACTTGATCGTTATCTTCTCCGTTCATTGGGAGAACCTCCTAAGGTGTGATTTACCTTTACTCATTAGAATAATTCGCTGTTCATCCACCATTTTCCTGCCAAACTGCGACCTGTCCGCAAAATGTTAGCATGAGCTTGGCCAGCCTTCGCATAGTCATAGGATATGACACGTATCGGAAGAGGGAATGGCAGTGACCAAGCAGTCGTTTATTAGAGGCACGATGATCCTGTTAGCCGCAGGCATTTTGAACCGTATTCTTGGCTTCATACCTAGAATTACATTACCGCGTGTCATCGGTGCTGAAGGTATCGGTATTTATCATATGGGCTGGCCATTTTTGTCCGTCATCTTAACCATTATAACAGGCGGTATACCTGTCGCGATTGCCAAGTTGATAGCAGAAGCAGAGGCTGAACACAACGAAGCGAGAATCCGCAGCATTTTAAAAATTTCGTTAGCCATTACTCTCTCTCTCAGTGTCGTATTTACGATCGCTTGTGTTGTAGGAGCTTCGTGGATTACATCTCATTTATTAACAGACTCACGAGTTTACTACACATTCCTGTGTATGAGTCCAATGATCCCGATCATCGGAATCTCCGCCGTGTATCGCGGCTATTTTCAGGGAAGACAGAATATGATCCCTACCGCTACTTCTCAAATTATGGAGACACTCATCCGTATTGTCATGGTTCTCGTTTGTTCATATGTAATGATCCCCTATGGGATCGAATATGCAGCAGCCGGGGCAATGATGGGTGTCCTAGCAGGAGAAATTGGCGGCCTAGTCGTCTTAGCCATCCATTTCAAGTACGACAAGAAAGCATCTCCAAAAGCCCCTATTGCTCAAATTGGTACGAATAAAACGAATGGCAGACTTTCTAATTTTCGTAGGATTATGCGAATTGCGATCCCTATAACAGGCAGTAAATTGATTGGGGCAAGTTCCTACCTGTTCGAATCCATTCTGATTGCACAAAGTCTAGCTATAGCGGGTATCTCAACTTCATTGGCTACAGCCCAATACGGCGCCTTACAAGGGATGATTATCCCCATCATACTTCTGCCTAGCGCTCTTACAATGTCATTATCGGTCTCACTCGTTCCCTCCTTAAGCGAAGCCCTTGCCCGCAAAGACATCAAAACGATTCACATGCGTCTTCATCAATCCTTGAAACTGGCTTTAGTAACCGGCGCTCCATTCGCTGTCCTTATGTTCGTTCTTGCTGAGCCGATCTGTACATACATGTACAATCAACCCGATGTAGGGGTCATGCTGAAAATGATGGCTCCTATCGCCCTATTTATTTATTTTCAAGCTCCGCTGCAGTCCGCTTTACAGGCTTTGAACAAGCCAGGAGCCGCCCTAATCAACACCTTGATTGGCTCATCGGTTAAGCTTATTCTCATATATTGGCTGGCCAGCAAGCCGGAAATGGGTATTCACGGAGCTGTTTTCGCCATCAATGTGAACATCGTCTTAGTAACACTGCTGCATTGGAATAGTGTTGTACGCTTGTTGAAATTCCGCATGGAAGGCAGTGATTTCGGTAAAATTGGGGCGGCTATGGCGCTTTCCGGACTTTGTAGTTACATCGTCATGTATACATCTTGGACTTCAACTGATTGGCTTCGTTTTGTAACCTCTTTTCTCATAGGGTTTCTCGTATATTTATTGTTCATCACTGTATTTCGTCTGATTAGCTTAAAGGATATTAGCCGGCTTATGAACATGGGCAAAAAAATCATTCGCTGATGAGCAGCTTATCTTTTACGATCCAAAAACATTCGCCCTCTATGATCAATGGAGCAGTAAAATACTTCCTTAAAATCACGGGCTCCTTTAACTTGAAGTTGATTCTTCAGCCAAAACCTGGTTTTTCCTATTTTCTCCAAATTCTCGTCCTGTACTTTACCATCCATAATGAGAGGCAGCGGAAGTCCTTCATAGCGAATCGTACCCTTCATTCCATCATTGACTTCAGCTGTCTCTTTCACTTCTTTCTCCACTACACTTAATTTCCCCGAAGGTTCTAACACCGCGAACTCCACGTCTGCCACGTTCATAATCTTATTTTGTCTTAACTGCAGCATCAAATCATCTAAATTATAGCGATGCTTCTTCATTTCCTCTCGGTTGATCATACCCTTGTTGATTAAGACGCTCGGCTTTCCGTCAAAGAGAATTCGAACTGCTCTACTTTTTAACGTTATAAACGCAATGAAGATTTGGATGAGTACCAGCGTTGCCATTGGAACAAGCCCATCCATGAGCGGTTTATGGGAATCCTCAAGAACAAAGACCGCAATTTCCGCAATCATAATCGAGATAACAAGATCAAACAGCGAAAGTTTACCAATTTCACGTTTCCCCATGATCCTTAACATGAGAAAAACGACAAAGTAGATCAGCACGGTACGTAAAAAAATGGTCAGAATATCCATTGATAGCCTCCCCTGATCTAAGCTCTTGCTTGTTCTCGGAGTTCAATGGTATTCTGACCGCGCATGCACTTCGTCATGCAGAATTTACGTATTCAATTGTTGGCAATTCCTACAGAAATAACTTGAAATAAATTGTAGCTGTTATGAATAAAAGCAAGGAAATCGGGGCGGCCACAATCATATATCCACGCTGCGTTAGCCCTCCTCCCTCCTGATCAGAAAGAGCGGCCGCGTACATGCTAGTCATTGAACTCAGTAGAGTTACTCCGCTGCCAATGGCAGTTCCTACGATTAAGGACCACCATAAAGAGGAAACTGTTGAGATTCCGGCTGTACTTTGCAGCGTACTGCCCATATGATCTACGACTGGAATCATAGCAGCTGTATAAGGAATGTAGTCCATCATGGCAGAGCCAAAGCCAGTAAGCCATAACAGAAGAATGGATAAGAAGGGGATGTTTCCTTGACTGATTTCTAAACCTCTCACAGCAATAAATCCGGTAATCCCGGCATACGTTAAACCGCCGATCATGATGAATAATCCAAAGAAAAATAGCAATTGTGTTTCTCTCAAACCTTCCCAAATGGAAAGATAGTCTCTTCGTTTAACCAATTCGACTAGTTCTTTGTAGTTTAATGCTAATAGGGCCACCGCCCCACACGCAGCAATATACGAGGCATTCCATCCAAGAACGCCTTGAAGCAACAAAGCCATCAGCGTAAGTATAGTGATTAAACAACTCCCAGTAAAAAATCCTCGATCTAAAGCCAAATAGGAGGAGGGTTGTAACGTAAGCAGCTCTCTTTTATACGTTTCTGCTACAATCATCTTCTTCCCGTAAATCAACCATATCACGAGATATACCAGAGCTAGCAGTATGATTACAAGTGGGCCGAGCTTTAGTAGCATCTCCCCAGCGGATATGTTCTCTGCTGCCCCAATCATTCGGTTAGGCATGTTCCCCATGAGTGTTGCAGCTCCCCCAATATTCACAGACAAGAGAATGCTAATCAAAAAAGGAACTGGAGATAATTTCATCAATTTCGTTGTCTTTAGCAGGATCGGCACCAGTACAGCTATGGCTAGCAAACCATCCAAAAGCGCTGATATTATCGCTGAAAGGACTGACAAACTAAGTAGAATCGTAATTGGCTGTATTCGAAACTTTCGAAGGATATAAGTTGCTGAATAAGCGATAATTCCTGTTTTCTGAAAAACGGCAGAAATAACAAATAAGCTAGTGATAAGTAAAAGAACATGCCAGTTCGCGTAACTTGTAACTGCCTTGCCAAGAGGAACAATCCCCATAATGATCATCAGAAGGGCTCCACCTAATGCTGTATACATCCGATCCCATTTCTCAATCAAGATACAAACATAAGCCGCAGCAAAAATGATCAAGGCAACGATAGCTTGCCATAAAGCAGGACCTTGAGAAAATTCCGTCATAATTATCCCCTTCCCTTTGAACAGTCTGTACTAATTCTATGTGCTTGGCCATACAATGATGTTAATGAAACGATCGAATATACGAAAGGATTGGTGGCCTGTGAACCCTATGAAAACGGTCAGTCAGGTTCGAATAACGTCTCCTTTATTTTCCGGACTTGTTTATTCATTAAGCATGATGACAATTGGAACAATAGTGACGTCATTATTTCTTCTTTTAACCAGCACACAAGAAAGCTCTCTGCATATGTTAACTACGATTATTCATGCTGTTTCCCTATTTATTGGCGGCTGGGTTTCAGGCAAAAGAGCTGGAAACCGCGGCTGGTATCACGGGGGTATTGTAGGCTTTGTCTATTTTATCCTCATTTTTTTGGTTGGTTTTCTTGCTTTCGATGCCGGTTTGAATCTTCAATCCCTTCAATTACTTAGCATTCTATTCGTGTCAGGAGCATTGGGCGGAATACTTGGCGTTAACACGCAAAAATAAGACGTTTCCGTGAAGATATCACTTTCCCCCTTAGATTGTGGTATAATATCATAGTTATTGCCGCAAATAATTTCCAATATTAGGGGGAAAACACCATGAGCCCTTTTCATTCGATGACGCATGCAACGGTCTATATAGTTATCACTGTTTTAATTTTTCTGATCGCTGCGACACGTAAAAGTCCATTTAATATTGCCGGAAGCTTTGTTCAAGAAATATTTACTTCTCGTAAGTATCTCCTTCATTTTGCTGCACTGATTACCATCCTATTTTTTAATAAAGTTGAGATGTGGGTTGAAAAAGGGATCGATATCAAAACCGATTTCACCAAGTCGATCTATGGCATTGAAGGCAACTTTGTTTCATCCATTCAGCATTTTTTCCATAATGATACATTGACTTTAGTTAGCAGTTATTTTTATGTGGTCGTATTTCCTGCTGTAATGATAACATCGATTGCGCTTTATACGTACCAGAAAAATTATAGACTCTTTTATGCCATTTGCTACGCACTCATGTTCAACTATATGATCGCTATTCCATTCTATCTGTTTTTCCCAGTGAACGAAGTTTGGTCGTTTCATCCTAATGTTAAGCTTCTGATATTGGATGTGTTCCCAACCTTTGAACAAGATTATCGGCCACTTTCCGGACTTGACAATTGTTTTCCAAGCTTACATACATCGATCTCAGTTTCGATGGCTGTAATTGCAGTCAAAAGCCGAAGTATGTTTTGGAAACTATTCGTGCCCTGCTCATCAGCATTTATTATTTTCACAATCTTTTATCTGGGCATCCACTGGTTATCTGACATGTGTGCCGGAGTTGTGCTTGGTGTCGTAGCAGCCAGAGTGGGCTTACGTATATCCGATGGCCGTCTCGTTCTTGGCGAGCAAGCTTTGCTAAAACGCTTAAAGAATAATGAACTATAATAACTTTCATAACCTTTAGAAAACCAAATAAAAAGCGAGAACCTGATTGAAGGATCTCGCTTTTTTATTTTATTCTTTTGCTGTAGTTTGAGAAACAGCATTGATCGCAGAACGATCAAATGTCATTTTCGTCGCATCGTTGACACGAAGTACGCAAATGTCATCTGTGATTTCCATAATTGTTCCGTGAAGCCCGCCAATCGTAACGACCTTATCCCCTTTTTTCAATCCTCCAAGCATTTGATTACGTGTTTTCTGTCTTTTCTGCTGTGGACGAATAAGTAAGAAGTAAAGAACGACAAACATGAGCACTAAAGGTCCGTATGTATACAAATACCCAACTGCACCTGTATTCGCAGTGTCTGCTGATAGTAACATAGGTATCCTCCTTTCTTAAAATCCTCTTTCATTATCATTCAGCCCATAAGCGGCAAAGAATTCATCACGGAAATCAAGTAACCGATCTTCCTGGATGGCTCCTCTTACATCACGCATGAGCTGTAGTAGAAAGTGAAGGTTATGAATCGTAGTCAATCTGATTCCGAAGGTCTCATCCGCTTTAATTAAATGACGAATATAAGCCCGGCTATAGTTTGTACAGGTATAACAGGTACATTTGGGATCCAGAGGACCAAAGTCGGTCGCATGCTTAGCATTACGAATAACAAGCCGGCCTTCGCTAGTCATACATGTCCCATTCCTGGCTATCCTTGTTGGCAGTACGCAATCGAACATATCGATACCGCGGATAGAGCCTTCAATTAGGGCATCAGGTGAACCTACGCCCATCAAATAGCGAGGTTTGTTCGCAGGCATAAGAGGTGTTGTGTAATCAAGCACTTCATACATCAAATGCTTAGGTTCTCCAACACTCAGTCCACCAATAGCATACCCCGGGAAATCCATGGAAGTCAACTGCTCGGCACTCAACCTCCGAAGATCTTCATGCATGCCTCCTTGAATAATGGCGAACAATCCTTGATCATTCGGTCTGCTATGACTTTGCAAGCAGCGCTCAGCCCAGCGCGTCGTACGCTCCAGTGATTTCTTCACATAATCGTACTCTGCCGGGAAAGGCGGACATTCGTCAAAAGCCATCATAATATCAGAACCAAGCGCATTCTGAATTTCCATTGCCTTCTCTGGGGAGAGAAACAGCTTGTCCCCATTCAAGTGGGATTTAAACTGTACGCCTTCTTCCGTAATCTTACGCATGTTACTTAGACTGAATACTTGAAACCCGCCGCTGTCTGTCAAAATAGGTCGGTCCCAATTCATGAATTTGTGCAAACCGCCAGCGGCTTTCACAATATCATGACCCGGCCTGATGAAGAGATGATACGTGTTACTTAAAATAATATGAGCATCCATCGTTTTTAATTCTTCAGGGCTCATCGTCTTCACTGTCGCTTGTGTGCCAACTGGCATAAAGGCAGGCGTCTCAATGACACCGTGAGGGGTGTGAACGCGTCCAAGACGTGCTCCGGATTGTTTACAGGTTTTGATTGGTTCGTAAGTAACTGCTGCTGCCAATACATCCACTTCCTATTCTAAGCGTCTTTCTGACTACTGATCTTAGTAAATTAACATAGCATCTCCAAAACTAAAAAAGCGATATTGCTCTCGAACAGCTTCTTCATAAGCTTGCAACACATTCGTTCGGCCAGCCATTGCGCTTATGAGCATAAGCAGTGTTGACTTAGGTAAGTGGAAATTGGTTAACAAGGAATCCACAACACCAAACGTATACCCCGGATAAATAAAAATTGAAGTCCAGCCCTGTGAAGGCTGAATAACTAATTTTTCGTTAGCGTCGTTGCCTGCATGCTTACGGCTCAAGCCCGCTGCCGTTTCTAACGTACGTGCAGATGTAGTCCCTACAGCAATCACACGCTTACCATTCATTTTGGTTTCATTAATTAGTGCCGCCGTTTCAGCTGACAGCATGTAATACTCCTCGTGCATTTGGTGTTCTTCAATGGTGTCCACAGATACAGGACGGAATGTCCCGAGCCCGACATGCAAGGTGACAAATGCAAGACGGACACCCTTAGCTTGCAGTTTATCCAAGTAGGCTTCGGTAAAGTGCAGCCCTGCCGTTGGTGCAGCAGCTGAGCCTTCATGCTTTGCATATACGGTTTGATAGCGTTCCCGCTCGGACAACTGCTCCTTAATATACGGAGGAAGCGGCATCTCGCCCAATCGGTCTAGAATCTCATTGAAAATGCCTGTATAACTAAATTGGAGCACACGACCACCCATATCTCCAACTTCCACAACCTCCGCCGTCAACAAGGGTTGTTCACCACCGGTTGAGTTAGCGTTCACGCCGAAAACCGCCACGGCCCCTAATTGCATACGTTTCCCAGGTTTTACCAGGGCCTCCCAACGATCCTCACCCAGGGGCTTCAGGAGCAAAATCTCCACTTTGGCGCCGGTGTCTTTCTTCGCACCAAAAAGCCGTGCTGGAATGACTCGTG
The DNA here is from genome assembly GCF_059692075.1 of Paenibacillus sp. J31P190. Taxonomy (NCBI): domain Bacteria; kingdom Bacillati; phylum Bacillota; class Bacilli; order Caryophanales; family Paenibacillaceae; genus Paenibacillus; species Paenibacillus sp. J31P190. Next base: position 226,449 of record NZ_JCAUAS010000005.1, read on the forward strand.
TGTCATTCATCACGAGTAAATCCCCGGCTTCTACATAATCAATTAGCTGCTCAAAAGTCCGGTGATGTATCTCACCTGATTCTTTGTTCAGCGTAAGCAGTCTAGACGCCGTGCGATCAAGCAACGGCGTCTGGGCAATCAATGATTCAGGTAGTTCGAAATCGAAAGCTTGTACATCCATGTTGTGTATTCATTCCTTAGTTATGTTGACTCCAGCATAATAAGACTGAAGTATTTTCTTATAATCGTAACCTAATTCGGCATAGCCTCTTGCACCCCATTGAGACATGCCAAGTCCGTGTCCAAAGCCTGTTCCACGGAAAATGAACTGATTGCCTTGACCTGATGTTTGTGGATTAGGAGGAGTCACAGGGGTTACTTGCGAAGACGTCGGTTTCGACTGTCCCGCTGTGCCTAGAGCAGTTAAATCGGTTATCTTCAAGGCTGTAGGCAGTGATTGACCACCCGACAGCACATAGACCGAATCAGAGCCAGCGTTACTTGTCTCACTACTTCCTGCACCAGCAATCGTTAGGCCAATAGGATTTGGGGTATTACCAGTATAACTTCCTGCTTGTACAATTTCAAACCGGGTGCTGGGTAATCCTCCGAGTGCCGCACGTAATGCATCGGGATAAGGCACCTTCACCACAACTCCGTTCGCTTTAAGTTCGGTCACCCTCCCCGAAGGTCCTCGCTTCGATATTTCAAGTGATTGCAGATCTCCGCTTACAATTACATTTGCTGCCGCCAATTTACTTTTGATCTCATTACCTGTATAAGGACCTCTAATCCAAGAATAGGCATTCGACTCTTTTTCTTGGCCCAACACTAACACTTTCTCCTTATTGGAAAGCTGAGCGATCGAAGGATTAGCTGTATTATCTACATAAGGTGCTGTCCGGACATTTACACCTTGTTCCGTTGCCTCGTAGTAGGAAGCGCCCTCTTTACCCTTCTGACCACTGTCTTTGAGATACATGCTGTGTACGTAGCCCGTTCGACCATCGGTTAACTGAATGCGATACCATATTGCCTTCCCTTTTTCAGCACCATCATCCGGACTTGGTACACTACGCAAATAAGCTAATGGATTCCCCCACACTTCAGAGGGATCCGCAGTCATCCCGCCTGAATTCGAAGAAAACACAGGTGAAATCAGTCCATTTTTGTCTGATAATACTTCGTCTTTCGTCGCATCAACAGCTTGTATTCCCGCAGTAAATTCCTTTTGTATCCCAAAGTAAACCTGATCTAACGTTGTATCCGTAACTTGTGCTATCTCATACTTATTTCCCTGTTTGATTGCAAATGTACGGGCAGCTACAGCTTGTGCCTTCAACGCTTCTGTTGGCCAACCGGAACTAAGCTCAGAGCCTACGACAGCATATAAATATTGCTCCATCGGCACTTCATTCACCAAGGCTAACTTACCATGATACGTACTTATTTCCATGTCTCCGCGGTAACTGAGGTTAGCTCGCTCCTTGATTGCAATTCCCTGACTCTTCGGATGGATCACCGTCTTTTGATCACCGGCTGCCGCGGCATAATGAAGCACCGAAGCGGAGCCATTCGAGGAAGCCGTCACATCCGACCTGCGAAGTAAATAGGATGATTTCGTATTCGCGGGTAGTAAAGGCAAGTTGGGAACTGCGCGTAACGCCGCCTGTTTCACTGCTTCTAACTGTCCTGTAGTAGCTTCATTACCTACCCATACGCTATAGGTTAATTTACCTGCTGCATCTTCTTGCAGCGCAATATCTGCCTCGAGTCCCGCTTGGTTAAACAAAAGCAACTGCTGCAAAGCAGAAGCCTCATCAGCAAACGTACCCGCATTCCAATGCAGTGGACCTTTAAATACAGGAAGAGCCGATTTCGTTAACGCCAAAACCGTTGTATCTTTAAGCGCCTGCGCCGCAGCGCCCTCGGCTTCTTCCTTAGAGGGGAAGCTGCCGTAATAAACTTGGTACACCGTTCTGCCTTGTTTCACTCTACTTAACACATAGCTATCTTCGGGCATCGCAGCTAATTTAGCATATAAGGCTTTGGCTGCTATATAGTCCACTGTTTCGAGCATAATCACACTATATTGATCAATCGACAGTCGAATCGAAGCATCCGGAATCGACGCCCACGGCTTAGCAGCAGTAGCGGCTGAAGTACGTACAGCAATATCCAGTCCTCCAGATGCAGTAAGGGTAACTACAGGTTCTACTTTCTTATATTTGGTTGAATCTATCAAAAGTGCAACACGAATCTGATCCAAATGTTTGATCCCCTCAGCATTTGCATGGGGCACCAGCGCAGGACATGTTCCAAAGGTCAAAGCGGCCGTCGTTATCAAAGCTATTCTCTTAGGGGTAAGCAGCTTATTTCTCCAATTCATTCGACACAATTTCCTTTCTTTCGCAGCATTCTACTAAATTAGACTCTAGAAATTGGAAGAAGTTTTGGTAGATAGAATATTTACATAGGCAAAAAACATCATGCATTCATTGCTGCATCACGTGTAACATTGCAAAATTAACAATAATTTCTCTAGTAAATTGTTTGTTGAAGCTGCTAAAGAGCCCACCCCCCGATACCAGTGCTCTAAAAAGTTGATCTTTGAGTCAATTTCATAAACCAAACGATTTTATGCATTTAAACTCCTATGTGAAAAAATCCTTCATCTAAAGCCTTCTGAGAAAGGACTTCGATTGTTGCAGCATGTAAAACATTGCTATCGAATTTCCCCCACTCTCCTCCTCATGTTGCAAAACATACAACAATTTCCACTGTAGAAGACTAAATGGACAGGTGCGGCCTTAAACTGTTGTACTTAGTACAACAATCGCTGAGTAAAACCATGTAAAGCACCGAAATTGTTGCAGATTGTACAACATAGCTCTACATTGTGCTTGGGCTTCAGAGATTCCCCCTACACACTTCAACTTTGTAGAAACAATCATGACGTCTACGACGGCACCCCCAAGAAGAATGAAAATAATATGCTCCTCCGATGCAATGCATTTTATTTTCGTATAAAAGTACAAAAATCTTTCTTGTACAAGCAAAGCTCGACTAAAACAAAAAAACTTCTTGTACCGCTAAGCTCGACAGAAAAAACTACTTTCTAGCGCCGAACAACTTGACGGAAACAAAAAAATCTTTTGCCCGCCTTTCAGCAGCGGCAAAAGATCATGAATTACCGTTGTTCCGGCACCGGTAAACCTAGATGATGATAGGCCTGAGGCGTTACCATCCGGCCTCTAGGGGTACGCTGCAAGAATCCAATTTGCAGCAAGTAAGGCTCGTAGACGTCTTCGATCGTCTGACTCTCTTCGCCGATGGTTGCGGCAATCGTTTCGAGCCCTACTGGGCCGCCCTGGAAGCTCTGAATGATGGCGCGCAGCATCTTATGATCAATCTCATCAAGCCCAAGGTCATCGACCTGTAGGAGCTTGAGTGCCTCTCTGGCGATGTCCAGCGTGATAATGCCATCGCCCTTCACTTGCGCGAAGTCGCGCACCCGCTTCAGTAAGCGGTTCGCGATTCGCGGTGTTCCCCGCGAGCGCATGCCGATCTCGCGCGCAGCTTCACCGACGATGCCGACCTGTAGGATGTCGGCCGTTCGGCTGACGATGTAGGTGAGCTCCTCCACCGTATAAAACTCCAGCCGACTGACGACCCCGAAACGGTCGCGCAGCGGCGCAGAAAGCAATCCGACGCGTGTCGTCGCGCCGATCAAGGTAAACGCCGGCAAGTCTAGACGCACCGAGCGCGCGCTCGGCCCCTTGCCGATGATAATATCAAGGGCAAAGTCCTCCATCGCCGGATACAACACCTCTTCCACCGTACGGTGGAGGCGGTGAATTTCGTCGATGAAGAGCACATCGCCCTCCTGCAAATTCGTCAGGATGGCAGCTAAATCGCCCGGCCGCTCGATCGCAGGGCCGGATGTCGTTCTTATGTTCACGCCAAGTTCGTTGGCGATGATGTTGGACAGCGTCGTTTTGCCAAGCCCAGGCGGCCCATACAGCAGCACATGATCAAGCGCTTCCTTACGCATCTTGGCAGCTTCAATATAGATCTTGAGGTTCTCCTTCGCCTGCTTCTGGCCGATATATTCGGCCAAATAACGAGGACGTAGGCTGTACTCAATCGTGTTGTCCTCCATCATTAAATTAGCCGATATAATCCGGTCATTGTCCATGTTGATCCTCCTAAGAGTTTTGCTAAAGCAAAACTAACTTCGTAAGCATTCGCTGAGTTTTGCTCTAGCAAAACTAACTTCATAAGCACTGGCTAAGTCATGCCCAATCCTCTTCAACTACATCGTATACAAAGTTTGCAGCGCAAGCTTCATCAACACATCAACAGAATCCGACGGATTCGCTTTTGGTTTCACTTGCAACCATGCACGATCAGCTTCAGCTTCCGTGTAGCCAAGTGTCATCAACGCTTCCTTCGCTTCGCTCCAGGCATGACCGCCATCAGTCAGCTGCGCCGATCCGACCACACTTAAAGCTACCGCAGCTTCCGGACTTGAGAAGCTTACCGAACCCAATTTGTCCTTCAGATCCAATATAATCCGCTGAGCTGTCTTCTTTCCGATGCCAGGGAGTTTTGTCAAGAACGCTAGATTCTCCTGGCTAATTGCTAGAATCACAGCCTCTGGTCTTCCGCCTGCAGCAAGAATGCCCAGCGCAACCTTTGGTCCAATACCCGTTACATCAAGCAATAAACGAAACAAGGACTGCTCATCCCGTGAAATAAAGCCGAATAGCAAATGAGCATCTTCACGCACATGATAATGAATGAACATCGTGACAGCTTCATCTTCCTTATGCGGCAGCGCATAGGGATTCGGACAAAACACACGATAACCTACCCCATTTACATCCAGCACCGCATAGTCGCTCTCGCGTGCAGCAACTTTCCCTCTTAAGAAATCTATCATCTTTTCCTGACCTCATTTATCCTAGATTGCAAAGCAGAAGAATGGGCATGGCAAATAGCAATAGCAAGCGCATCGGCCACATCATCAGGCTTAGGCACTTGGGACAGTTTAAGTAATATTTTGACCATTTCCTGTACTTGGTGTTTCTCCGCTTTCCCGTAGCCAACAACGGATTGTTTAACTTGAAGCGGAGTATATTCAGCAATCGACAACCCAGCCTGAACACCCGCAAGAATCATAACACCCCGCGCTTGTCCTACTGTAAATGCCGTCGTTACATTCCGATTAAAGAACAATTTCTCTATCGACATCGCGTCCGGTTTATACTTCTCTATTAATTGCGTCGTAGCATCATAGACATCTTTCAGCCTGATCCCAGGGTCCGTATGTGCTTCGGTCTGAATTGAACCATACTGCACAGGAATGAGCTTACTCCCGATCTTATCAATAAAGCCAAAACCAACAATCGCGATCCCCGGATCAATACCCAGAATACGCACTGCAATTCTCTCCCATCTTTAAAAAAGCGAACATATGTAGTCATTTCATTATAGCAGATAACAAAAAAAAGAGATAGACTCAGGAATCTCCCGATCTACCTCTTCATCTTAGTACACCAGGTCTTGTCATTGCCCGTTCAGTCTCTTGGGGCGGCATGGCATAATCGCTGAAAGTTGATAATACGCTATTATACTCCTCCAAATCAGTGACTCGGATCCCTTCATGGAGCTGCTCCACCGTTTCGCGTGGAAGACTGCTTTCTAAATGCTTAATATTCAATTGAAAAAATGTTCGGATCACATTATCCTTGGCCGGCGTTCCATTAAATAGGGACAGATTGCTGCTGCCGTCGATGCCGAATACCGCCTTTTCCTTGCATTCCGGCGATAAATCATCGATATTTTCGGTAAAAGTGACCTCTCCACTCGCACCTATGCTCAGCAACCAACTAGGGTGCTTCATTTGCATTTCCAATAATTCTTGAGGGGTTTGCAGACCCAACTGACTTCGCTCTTCGCCACAAACATATTTCTTAAGCAAATAGCCCTCTCTGTTATCCGTTATACTTTTCAACATTGTTGTCGCTTCTTGAAGACGTTGATCGTCAACCGGTGTAAGACCAGCAAAGGTCGATCTAACCGCTCCAGGGCTATCACCAGCACTTAGACGGCTCCCAGTTGCATATAATATATAGCTAACCATAACCACGGTAAAGAACATTCCTAAAGTCAACCAACTTCTTTTCCAACGCAGCTTTCTTTTCAAGTGCCTCAAAAGTTGCAGTACATTCACCGATATCCCCTTCTATTCTCGTTTTTCCGTATTGTTTCCATTTGCATGAGGCACTATACATCATTTACCATAGAAGGAGAGTATGAAACCAATCAAGACGGACGGTGAAGCCCAATCATGAACGGTAGGAAACGAATCAAACGTACAACACTCCTAATTATAGGAGTTGTCCTGTTATGGGGGGCAGTCGCCATTTGGAATGAAGTACAAAAAATTGAAACAGGTGTAACCTCACCGCGTTCAACCTCAGCCTCATATCCATCTCCATCTCAGAAAAGTCACCAAACATCCATGAATTCGGTAACAAATGGATATAAAATGAGCTCTCACTAGCTTTATAATTTGACTGTAGCCACAGAAATGATATAGTCAGAAGTAGATGAAATATTCTCATACTTATCCAGGGAAACCGATATATATTTCAAAAGGCAAATGCTAAGCTTACGATATAAGTTTTCTTACGAAAACTATAAACGGAGAGACTTTGAGCTACGCTCAAAGATCCCAAAGCAGAGAGACTTTGAGCTACGCTCAAAGATCCCTATATTAGGAGGGGAACAGCATGAATGTGGCAGAACTTCAATTAATTCAATTATCCAGACGGGGCGACCGCAACGCTTTCGTGGAGCTAGTCGAGTTATACCGAAACAAAATACAGAAACTTGCATTTCGTATGCTGCATAACAGGCCTGATTCTGAGGACATTGTTCAGGAAACATTTATCCGTGTTTATTTGAACTTAAACCACTTTGATGAAAGTCAGAACTTCTCTACTTGGATTTATCGAATTGGTAAAAATGTCGCCATTGACTTGCTGCGTAAAAAAAGACCTGTTCAATCCTTAGATGCCGAGCTGAACGATTATGACGATGATTACAGCTATTACAGTAAGCTTGCAAGCCAAGATCAGTCGCCTGAGCATGTTGTTCTCCAAACAGAAGTTCAAGAGCATATGCATACATCCATTAATAAATTAGCTGACAAATATAAAAGTATCATTACGCTATATTATCTGGAAGAGCTCTCTCTTCAGGAAATAAGTGATAAACTGAACCTACCGATTACAACAGTGAAAACTCGTTTACACCGCGGACGTGAATTGCTTCGCAAAAAATGGGGCATGAATTTCGTTGTCGGTTTAATGACCTTTTTCACATTGGGTATGATCGCCTAATCCATAGCATAACGAAACTAAGAAGCCTCCTATTCCACAAATCCTGTGGTTTAGGAGGCTTCTTGTTCATTCTCAGAAGTTAATCCAAGGTGCATTTTGCTTGGCGTCCTGCTTTTCAGCAGCTCTCTGTTGACGTTTCAAGAAAGCATTGAGTGCTGCTGTACCTGACAATTTCACTTTTTTTGAAGAATTGCTGCTGCTTGACCTATTTGCCTTTTTATCATTACGGATGTCAATTTCAACAATTTCTTCTGTATCGGTTTCTTTCGCTAGCTCATGCGTGTGGACCTGTGGCATAATAGGCGACTCATAAGGAGCCTGATAATGAGCTCCAGCATAAGGAATCCCATAAGGAGCTTGCTGGTAATCATATGGATTATGTCCAGTATGTTGCATGCCATAAGGAGCCTGCTGGTAGTCAAACGGATTATGTGCTGTATGTTGCATGTCATAGGGAGAAGCTGGAGGATATAACCCAGGAACTGTTGGAAACCCATGCTGATAACCATCCCATGGACTTTCTACGGTTCCGGTTGGATAACCCGCCGGGAATGTCGTCCAAGGCTGTTCAATCATCGATTGGCCTCCGCAGCCACAGCCATCTTGACTCATTGGATAGGAGGTCGGCTCTGTATGATACGGAAATTGCTCATATGGTGACTGCTGATACGGTGAAAACTCCGGATATGTTGGCACCTCTTGTTGCTCGGAACCTGGATAGGCAAATACCTCAGTCGCTTTAATGTGAAACTGCTGGAAGGGATGGACCGCTTGCTGCTCGTAGGGTGCATGGAGACCTATAACCCCAGGCTCAGGCGCAGGAATGGCTGGCTCAGAAGACATCGGCGAAGGTACAAACGGTTGCTCAGCCAACGGCATCGATTCTACATACGGCGCAGGCGGCGCTTGGCTTATCGGCTCTTCTGCAATGGGCATAAATGGTTGCTGAAACGATTCTGCAACCTCCCATGGCTGAGCTGATGGGACTTGCGCAAATGGTTCTGTCGATGGTTTAGACGTCGATAACGGCTTAATTCCTACGTGCTCATGATGCATCTTGGGCACATAAACAATTTCACCTGTCATAAGTACATTGGGATTCTTCAGATGAGGATTTGCTTTAATCATATCTTGAAGGGGTACATCCCAAGCCTTACCAAGCTTCCATAAGCTATCACCCTGCTCCACAACGTGTTTATAAACGTAATCTGAAGCAGGCGGATCAACTGGCTTCGGTTTGGAAGGTATTTTCACCTTCATCCCGATGTCAAGATGATCCGGTTGTGCAATTTGCGGATTAAGTGCGATGACTTCGTCCAACGTGGTTTGATATTTTTTTGCAAGCTCGTACAGGGTATCGCCCTTTTTGACAATGTGGATTTTCAACACCATACCTCCTTAGAGTTTTCGTTAGAAAACTTACTTCGTAAGCATAAACTCGAGTTTCCTTAAAAAACTGCTTTGTAAGCATAATCTCGAGTTCTCGCAAGAAAACTTGCTTCGTAAGCATTCGCTTAGTCACAATGATATTACAGTTTATGCAGGTTCCTAGGCTTTTGCCCCTTTTGGACAAAAAAAATCCCTCGCGTGATGAACGCAAGGGAAGAAAGGTATTAACTCGTGTATGAATAACTCGGATAACAACCCAAAATTCGAACCTGACAACCAATCGCTTCAATTTCTTGAATGGCAGATGGCAGGAGAACGGAATCCAGGGAACCAGCAATATCGATATAGAAATAATAAGTACCAAGTTTCTTCTTCGTCGGCTTGGATTCAATCTTTGAAAGATTAATTCTGCGCCAAGCGAAGGCAGAGAGCACCTGATGCAGGGCACCTGGGTAATCTTCAGGCAGTGTGACAAGAATAGTTGTTTTCATGTCTTCCGAGGACTTTAGTTCTGATGCTTCGGTACCAACCAGCAAAAACCGGGTCATGTTGTCTTTATGATCCTGTATTTCTCTTTGCAGCATAGGAACACCATAGTTTGTAGATGCAATAGCCGTACCGATAGCAGCCACGGTATGGTCCTGCAGCATTGATACTATTCGTACTCCCTCTGCCGTGGAGCTTACTTGCTCAAACTCCGCCCCGCTCAAATACTGTTTCATAAATCTACTGCACTGTGCAGGAACGACCTGATGAGATAATACCTTACGAATATGTCCATATGGATTCGAAGCTTCCACTTGTCCGTCAGGATTCGGAAACCCTATGAGATTCATATCAATGGGAAAAACCCACTCCGCCCGAATGGGCAGATCAACCTCGTGAACGAGCCAGTCAACATGTAAATGAACGGATCCTTCAAGTGTGTTTTCAATGGGAATGACCCCTAAATCTGTTTCCCCTGACGCTGTCGCATTGAACACTTCAGAAATTAGCTTGTATGAAACGTAAGTAAAGTCTTCACCCAAAAAATGACGGGTGGCTTCTTCCGAAAAGGTACTCGGTCCTAAGATGGCAACCCGCTTCATGCAAGAACCTCCCCTTCAACGAAGGATAACAGATCCCCGTCACCTTCTTGCAGCAGAACTGCCGCCACACCTTCTCCGCTCGGCTTTAACCATAACGTCTGCGCTTCAATTCCTTCCTTAGCAAGCGTATCCTTCAGGAATGCCTCGAGCTCCTCTTTCTGGCCGCTTCGTGCATCCACTAACGCAAGCATCGTCGGTCCAGCTCCGCTGAGTGCAACCCCTAACGCACCATGGTTCTCCGCTTGCTCAAGCAGCGTCTTCATGCCCGGAATGAGCTCTGCACGGTAAGGCTGATGCAGCGCGTCCTTCATCGCATGACGGATCATCCCCAGGTTGCAGGTAGCTAGCGCGGCAACAAGCAAGGATGAATGGCTGAGGTTGAACACCGCATCCTTCATGGGTACTTGCTTCGGCATGACGCTTCTCGCCTTCTCTGTAGCAAGCTGGAACGCTGGTATCGCCACCAGCACTTCCAAATTAGCGTCCGGCTCTATTCGAATAGATTCGGCTTTCTCGCCGTCCCAGAACGCAACCACGATCCCGCCGAACAAGCTGGCCCCGACATTGTCCGGGTGCTTCTCCAGGCGGCTAGCGATTTGGAACAGCTCATATTGCGTGAGCTTGTTCCCGATTAGGGCATTGGCGCCGGCTAGCGCACCAACAATGGCTGACGCGCTGCTGCCTAGACCGCGTGTGAGTGGAATATCGCTGTACATGGCAATGTCCAGCTCAGGGTGAGAAACGTCTGCCTGTTCAAATACCATTTGCGCGACTTTATAAATTAAATTGGACTTGTCCGTTGGAATTCCGTTCATCTGATCGCCGATTAAATGAATCGTCGTTTCATCCGAAATCGCCATGTCAATCCAGGCATATAAGTTCAAGGCCATCCCCAGTGAGTCAAAGCCAGGACCTAAGTTTGCCGTGCTTGCCGGCACTTTCACTCTTACCTTTTTCACTGCCTTATAACTCATTTCGAAATTGCGCCTCTTTTCAATAATTTAGCCTTCTACGCGATAAACGCTTTTGATGGCGTGTATAACATCCATAGATTCGAATTGTTTCAGCACATTTTTCATACTGGCTTGGTTCGCATCATGTGTGATAATAATAATTTCAGCCTTCGGATTGGATTGGTTCGGGTGTTGGAACACAGACTCCAAACTAACTTCGTGCTGAGCAAAAATTTGCGTAATTTGTGCAAGTACACCCGCTTTATCTTCAACGTGCAGAAGAATAAAGTTTTTGGAAGCAATCTGTTCGTCCGTCTTCAGCTTCATTTCTTTGTAAGGCGCCAGCACCGTACGTCCATTCACGCCCAGCCTCAAATTGCGCACAACAGCAACCAAATCTGCTACGACAGATGTTGCCGTCGGCAGCTCGCCTGCTCCAGCACCGTAGAACATCGTTTCACCTACTGCTTCGCCTGTTACATATACAGCATTGAACACACCATTCACGGAAGCAAGCGGATGCGAGTTTTTCACCATGGTAGGTTGTACACTCACAGAGATATGACCATCATGATTTTCAGCAATTCCAAGCAGCTTCACTTCGTAGCCTAATTTTTTGCCGTATTGAATATCTTCTTTGGATACCTTCGAAATGCCTTTTACTTCAACATCGCTAAGAGCAACATTGGCATGGAAGCCAAGTGTCGATAAAATGGTCATTTTACGAGCGGCATCCAGCCCCTCAACATCAGATGTTGGATCTGCTTCTGCGTAGCCAAGATCCTGTGCTTCTTTCAAGACATCGGCATATGCAGCGCCTTCTTGACTCATTTTAGTCAAAATGTAATTGGTTGTACCGTTCACGATGCCCATAATCTTCGTAATACGGTCAGAGGAGAAGCCCTCTACGAGTGCACGAATGATCGGAATACCGCCGGCAACACTAGCTTCATAAAATACATCGCAGCCGTGTTCAGCTGCTTTTGCCAAGATTTCAGCGCCATGCATGGCCATAAGATCCTTATTCGCTGTCACGATGTGCTTGCCATTGCCTAGCGCAGTTAAAATATGCTCTTTGGTTGCTGCAACTCCGCCCATAACTTCAACGACAACATCAATCTCACTATCACTAATAACGTCCCATACTTGTTCTGTCAGTTTATTTGCATCCACGGAAATGTTGCGAAGCTTTGATTTATCTTGTACTAAAATTTTTGAGATTTCAATGGACGAGCCTGTTTGACGCTGCAAATCCTCTTGATGTCCTTCGATAATGCGGACTACACCTGTTCCTACTGTACCTAATCCGAGCAAACCAACCTTGATGGGTTTCATGTATGTTACCTCCTGAATATTTTTTCTATCTTAACTGCCTTGACCGATGACCATGGCACGCTTGACCCCTTCTTGCGCTTGAAGTCGATTAAGCATTTGACGAATCTCTTCCCCCATCGAGGAAGTCTCTACCGAAATGACGACATTCGCCATTCCTTGCAGAGGAATTGTTTGATGTATCGTTAATACATTCCCATCCAAATTAGCAATGAGAGCCAGTACACGAGACAGAATCCCGGACCGATGCTCTAAATCCATGGATATTGTGATGATGCGCTCTCGTTCCAGTTTGCTGAGAGGGTGAATACCATCCTTATACTTATAGAAAGCGCTGCGGCTGAGTCCGACTTGTTCAACGGCATCGTGGATCGTTTTCACTTCACCCCGTGCAAGCAGCTCCTTAGCCTGAGCTGTCTTGAGTACTCCTTCTGGCAAAATATCTTCCCGGACTAAGTAGTACCTCTCAGGACCGGTGTGCTTGATCGTTTGTAAAAAATCTTTGCTTTCCGGCACTTCACCACCGTCCTCTCTGGAAAGACCAATGTTCCTCTATAGAGGACATTATATCGAATCATACGGATTGAAGCAATAGGCAATTCACATCTTAATATTTCATCTTTTGCAGCAACTTACTTCACTATGATAAGCTGATAGTACTAGATTAGAAAGGGATTGCCTCCATGATTACATTACGCATGATGTCTACGGCTCTCCTCTGGAACAGCCAGAACGAATTACTAATGATGAAACGCTCCTTAACGCGTTCGCTGTCGCCAGGTTTATGGGCTGCTATTGGCGGTCACCTGGAGCCGAGTGAATTGAATAATCCGCGGGCAGCCTGCTTGCGCGAAGTATGGGAGGAGACTGGCATTGAGCATGATGAAATCCAAGGGCTGCGCATGCAGTATGTTTTACTTCGATTAAATGGACAAGAAGTTCGCCAGCAATTTTTCTATATCGGAACGACTGATGTGAACCCGCGGATCGTCACACCCGAAGGGGATCTACATTGGATTCCTAAAGAACAGGTGCTGGAGCGCCCAATCCCTTTTATTTTTCGTTGCTTGCTTGAACATTATTTCAGCGTAGGCCTTACTGAGCACCCTTGGGTAGGCTCAGCAGGAATTCAACTGGACACAGGTGAACCTACTATTCACTGGAACCCATTAGTAGACCCCCTGCAGACTTAATAAGAATAGCAAAAAAGGCAGACATCGATTGCTCGAGTTCTGCCTTTTTGAACTGCTAATTATAACGCGCTGCCTCCGAATAAGAAACGATACTCCCAGTGGCGATTTTCGATAGAATCAATCCGAACACCACCGCTGTCATTGGAGTATGTCGACAAAATTTGTCCATTTCCTAAGTAAATTGCCACGTGCGTAATGGTCTGAGTAGACTTATTAATACCGCTGTAATTCGATTTGCTTGTCCCCTTGTAAGACATGAAGAACATGAGATCGCCAGCTTTCAGATCGTGCCAATTTGTTTTGGCATGCCCGAGAGATTTCACATAACTCCCCTGGCCTCTAGAGTCACTTGGCAGCTTCTTTCCAATACCATCCAAGAAAGCTTGTCGGACAAAGTCAGAGCAATCAAACGTTCTTGTATTATCGCGACTTGATCCATATTCATAGGGCGTGCCTAGATACTTTTTCCCCGCAGCAATAATTTTTTGAACATTTGCACTTGTTGAAGCTCCAGAACCGCTGCCGGAACCGCCATTCGTGTTGGAATCTCCAGGCGATGTAACACCCGTTGCTTTTATGTATTTGGCGCTTGTGCTTATGTAACCCTCACGGCCATCAGAAGCTCTCACTTTGTACCACCAACTGTTCACTTTGGACAGGATAGTAACTTTCTCGCCCTCCTTCAAGTAACGGATACGCGTAGAATTCTCATCTGCACTTTGACGAAAACTGACACTGTTAATAATTTGGCCTGTCGATGCAGCCGAAACTTCTTTAGGTAAAGGAATTGTCACAGCGCCAAAGATAAGGGCTGGAGCAAGTACGAGGGTCAGTAGTTGTTTTTTCATGATGTTGGCCTCCTAGCATTTTATGTTGCAGAACGAGCATCATTCGCATCTTCTTCCATTTCGCCAGACTACCTACCTTCGAAAGTAGTTGTCCTTCATATTTATTCGTAATATAGGCCTCCTTTTTGGGGGGTAAGATCACAATTAATAGGAAACATACCTCTAATTCCTCTGGTAGATGGAAACAAAAAAAGCCTTCCTTTAGCTGATACATTACAGCATCTAGGAAAACCTTTATCCAATTTTGGCGGAGGAATCATGGATTTTCGGATGATCTTGAAGCATAAAGTGATGACTCTGATCCACCCAACGCTGCATAACTTTGTGGGCTTCTTTCCTTTGCAGCAGCGATTCCGCCAGTTGAAAACCTTCTTCATAACTCCCAACTTTATCAAACCACGTCAACCGAAGTCCCGCATTAAAAATGACATGATCACGTTCCCGCTTCAATTCCTCTGAATCTTCTCCAGCAATAATGCGCCGCACCATGGCAACCTGATCATCTTTACTTAAAGGCAGCAGGGGCTCACTTAGAAAGCCAAATTTCTGCGGTTCAACCACTCGCGACTCATCTCCCCAAGGGGTCACGATCCTTATTGTACTGTTCTGGTAGATCGGCAAATCCTCGGATCCTTCTATCCCATTGACAATATATACATTTTGAAAGCCAGATCGGATAGATATGGGAATCAGAGATTCCATTGCTTTTCGCTGATTGACTCCTATAATCATATTCATTGAACGTACGGGATTTATAACTTTCTCAACGGTATTCATCACAGTTCGCAATCCTAACTGCTCGCGAACCTGTTTCAGCTTCCCAAGCGGTGGACAAAGCTGTTCTGTATGAAGAAATCCAATATGCAGGTGAAACAACATCGTTTCCCATGCTTTCACTGATAAATCTATCGCAACGCCGAAGCTTTCTAATAGTTCTTTCATTGCGGTTCCCTGTCTCGGCGGAAGTGAATCACCTCCATGCAGTACCTGGGAGAAACCCACTGAAGCAAGCAGGAGGCTAACTGGCAGTGTAATGGGAAAATATTGCCGGCCTTCCGTTGGTCCCGCACAATTGAGTGAATCCGCAAAAGTATGGTAATTCAAAGAATAGCTGCGGAAAACATCAATGAATGCCATCAACTCTTCGTCAGCTTCCCCTTTCATACACAGGGCCATTAGGAAAGCTGCGCATTGAGCTTCTGTCGAATCTCCTCTGGCCATCTCATGTGCGGCTTCTACAGCTTCTTCATAAGATAAATCACGTGATCCTTGCATACCAGTTCCCATCGCTTGAATCCATCTTTTCATCAAAATTCCTCCTTCCTCATATCGTTGCACTTCATAGGTATACTTCATAGATTCACTTCATAGATTCACTTCATAGATTCACTTCATGGATTAACTTCATAGATACACTTCATACAATGTTATATTTATTTACATTTAGTTATGTTAATTAATAAAATCGTAATCTTTTTCTTGATTTGTGTCAAGTTTTATGACATATATCCGCATTTTAACATTAAATGAACGGTTTACGCCGCCCTCGAGTGATAGTATTTATAAAATTTGATGCAAAGTAAGCTACAACGCGCGAGACGTATATGCTTTAGCATTAACTTGCTTGTACAGGTGTCGTTGCACTTTGTACATGAGCAAGATAATCCGCGTTAGCCCCAATAATCGCTTTCTCATCCGTCTAATGTTGTACTCTGGAGATTGTCGATCCATGCATGATGCCAGCTAACCACTGATAGGCATGACTCCAAAATTTGATTCTAAAGTCTTTTAGCAGCTTAGTGAGGGTAGATCCGACTATTCTAGATGCGCCAATGTTGTATTATTGAGACCATCGATTCATTCATCTAATCTTGCTCTGCATGGAGGTGTCTTAGATCATGTTCAATCGTCAACTAGGCTCAATTGAGGTTGCTAGATGAATGAATTCATGCTCGCGGTTGAATGATGTTGTACAAACTGCAACAATTACTACCTAAATCTCGCCTTTTTCCATTAGTTGTTGCATCATGTACAACAATTTGGTCCTATACAAGCCATTTCGCAACAGATGGGCTAAAAATGTTGTACCAACTGCAACTTCAAGTTGCTAAATAGCCTTTGGGCTTGCAAATTGTTGTATAAAATACAACATTGGCAGCCACTATAGCCCATTTCACATATCTAATTCCCATTTCTCCCACAAACCAGAAAACAGAAATCAAAATACTGAATAACCAAACACAGAAAACCATAGTTATTTACCGAAACATTACTTAATCTCATCAGCTCAGCAAAATCCATAGCTTACCAAGCTAAATAAGGAGCAAGCCACGCCCCCTAACCCCCAAAAATTAACTCCTTAAACGCAAAAAAACACTCATCCTTAGGATAAGTGTTTCTATCGTTTTAATGCTTCTCATCAAATTCGAAGTCAAAATCACCAATTTGGATCGTCTGCCCATGGACAGCTCCACGTTTACGCAATTCATCATCGATCCCGATATTACGCAAAATACGAGCAAAACGAGCGACGCCGTCCTGTGTACTGAAGTTTGTTCGTTTGATCAATTTCTCAATCGACGGACTTTCAACAATGAATACATCGTTCTCACGACGAATCGTGTAATCATTCTCTTCGCGTTTCTCGAAGCGATACACTTTACGCTCTTCTTTATCAGCTACACCCTCTACTTCAGGAGCATTCGGGATACTTTCTACAATGTCTGAGATCTTGTAGAGTAGCTCCTGCACACCGCCTCGTGTCAAAGCAGAGATCGGATAAACCTCAACCTCTTTGCCATCTGCGGCCATCTGCTCCTTGAATAAAGCCAGATTGTCCTCTGATTCCGGCATGTCCATCTTATTGGCAACAACAATTTGCGGACGCTGTTCCAGCTTAGCATTATAGAGCTTAATTTCCTCATTAATCTTGAGGAAATCTTCATAAGGATCGCGGCCGTCTGCAGCAGACATGTCCACGACATGCACAATCACTCGCGTCCGTTCTACGTGACGCAAGAACTCATGACCGAGTCCCACGCCCTCGTGTGCCCCTTCAATAAGACCGGGAAGGTCCGCCATGACGAAGCTGCGTCCATCACCAACATCCACAACCCCGAGGTTCGGGGTAAGGGTTGTAAAGTGATACGCCGCAATTTTCGGCTTCGCGGCAGAGACAACCGACAATAACGTGGATTTCCCAACGCTTGGGAAGCCTACTAAGCCGACGTCGGCCATGACCTTCATCTCCAGCACAACCCAACGCTCCACGCCCTCTTCGCCGTTCTCAGCAATTTCTGGCGCAGTTACGCGTGCTGTTGCGAAGCGTGTGTTGCCTCGGCCGCCTCGACCGCCTTTGGCCACAACAACCTCTTGTCCATGACGCGTCAAGTCGGCGATAACCTCCCCAGTGTCATCATCGATGATGGTTGTCCCCGGCGGGATGCGTACAACCATATCCTCTGCGTTAGCACCATGCATCGACTTGTTGCGGCCCTTCTCGCCGCGCTCCGCTTTAAAGTGCTTCTGATAGCGGAAATCCATCAATGTCCGCAGACCCTCGTCTACACGGAATACAACGTCGCCGCCATTTCCTCCGTCGCCGCCTGCAGGTCCGCCCTCTGGTACATATTTCTCACGGCGGAAAGCAACTAAACCGTCCCCACCGTCCCCACCTTTAACAAATATCTTCGCTTTATCAACAAACATTTCTACACCTCAACTAAGGAGAGACTTTGGTCTTGGACCAAAGATCCCTTTATTATGTAAGAAACGGTAACCGCAATGTGATGACCGCTTCTTCCTCTTGCCATTCACTCTGCTCCAGCGAAAAAGAATTCACTTTCGAAAGCAGGGTTTCCTTCACAGCTTTTTCAAGTTGCTCCCGATTATAGGGGCCTTGATATACAAAATCAAGCAGTAAGCCATCTTCTTGAACATCAAATTCCAAGCTGAGTGTACCGCTTTCACCGTCACTTGCCGCAGCATGCTCCTGAACGCATTCCACGGTTAGACGTACCAATCTTTCGATAAGGCCGTCATGCAGAGGAAGTTGTCCAAGATTGATTTCTTGATCTAATTCAACTTCCAGCTCTAATGACTTCGACTGGACGCGAAACAGCAGCAAGAAAGCAATTAACGATGGAACACCTAACTTGGAGAGATTACTTTCCTGCTGCATAGTCATTTTTATTTTTTCCATATAAGGCTGTAAATTATCAAACTTCTTTAACTGAATATAACCAAACAAAATTTGGGTATCGTTCATCCAATCGTGACGTAAGCGATTTATGACCTGAATTAACTTCTGTTGAGACTGTTGTTCCTGTTGGCGGAGCTCTTGGCTCCTCTTTTCTTCCAATCTGCTCGCTTCCAACTTGAAGGCGGTATAACCGCAAAAGACTACGATCAGTAGTAATGCGCCCCTGACAATCCAGGGTTCCACAAACATCATCCCCGTCAAACCTATAAGCACTAGTGCCAATAAATAAACTTGCGCGCTGCCTGCTTGCTTCATTCCCCGTTCGCTCCGTTCTCCCTGCTTTGTAGCCGTTCATCCAGTATATCATGATTTACTAGCAAACTTCACCAAACAAATGAGAAAACCTCTGCCCTCGGCCATTCGAGATGAGTGACCGCGTTCTTAGATGAGAGACTTTGGTCTCCGACCAAAGATCCCTATATTGTTTCGTAGTAGAAAAAAATCCCTGGGCGGGCTTATCGCTCGCCAGGGATTCATATTACGCTTCTAAAGCTGCAGCCACAGGAGCTACATCAACTGGGTATACGCTCACTTTTTTGCGATCGCGGCCCCAACGCTCGAATTTCACTACGCCTTGTACCAAAGCGAAAAGTGTATCATCCGAACCGATGCCTACGTTCGTTCCTGGATGAATTTTCGTACCGCGTTGGCGGTAGAGAATGCTTCCAGCAGTAACG
This sequence comes from Paenibacillus sp. J31P190, assembly GCF_059692075.1. Classification (NCBI taxonomy): domain Bacteria; kingdom Bacillati; phylum Bacillota; class Bacilli; order Caryophanales; family Paenibacillaceae; genus Paenibacillus; species Paenibacillus sp. J31P190. The sequence continues at coordinate 245,602 of NZ_JCAUAS010000005.1, forward strand.
GTTTGACCGTCAGCACGTTTAGCGCCAAGGCGCTTAGAGTGTGAGTCACGTCCGTTCTTTGTGGAACCCACCCCTTTTTTGGAAGCGAAAAACTGGAGATCCAATTTCAACATGGTGTTATCCTCCTTTGTGATAGATTGTTTCAATCGTTATATAGTCACCGTAATTGTCTGCAATGGTTTGTAGCATGACGACCATCGATTCTAGAATCAATTGGACCTTATTCCATGTCTCCGGAACAGATTGTGTACTTTCTGGAATTGTAACATCCATCAAGCCTCGTTCCATCTCGTGAATGGGAATTACGCCTGTCAGTGATTCAATCGAATTGTAAGTACCAAACGTTACCGCTGATACCGCAGCGCAGACTAAGTCTTTGCCAGGTACGTCATATTCAGCATGGCCTTCCACTACAAAAGATGAGATCTGAGGTGAATCCGGTGCAAGACGCTCTATGGTCACATAGATCATAAGGCTGCCTCTTACGCTTGGATTTTCTCAACTACTACTCTTGTATACGGTTGACGATGACCTTGCTTTTTGTGATAGTTCTTTTTCGGCTTGTACTTATAAACGATGACTTTAGCGCCTTTGCCGTGTTTCTCCACTTTCGCGGAAACTGAAGCACCTGCAACCAATGGAGCACCTACTACTAAGCCACTCTCTTTGGAAACCAAGAACACACGATCAAAAGAAACAACTTCACCTTCAGCTGCGTTCAATTTTTCGATGTAAAGAACATCGCCCTCTTGAACTTTGTACTGTTTACCACCTGTTTCAATAATTGCGTACATTTTCATTACCTCCTCATGTCTCAGACTCGCCTTGTCCAGGTGACGGTTAGGATAAATCCAAATCCGTGCTTAGACCCGATTCGTGCGGTTACAGCATGCCTAAACAACACACTCCGAGTATTATATCACAGAAACATTTTGTAATGCAATTATTATTTCCGCTTACGTGTCATCTCAAGCAGGCCTAGCTTGGTCCAACCGACAATAATCGTTTTGGAACGATCCTTACGAACGGCTTGTGTGATGTTCTCCATCACGGCTGCTCGATTCACTTCCGAACTCATGTCTATAAAATCAACAATAATAATGCCTCTTATATTACGAAGACGCAGAAGCCTTGGAATTTCACTCGCCGCTTCTCGATTAATATCGGTGACTGTCTGTTCTAAATCAATGGATCCGGTATACCTTCCTGTATTCACATCAATAACAGTCAGTGCTTCGGTTTGATCAAATATCAAATACCCGCCGCTAGGCAGCCAAATTTTACGCCTAAAGCTCTGATTCAGCTCTTCTGTAACACCAAATTGATCAAACAACGGTATCTTGCGGTCATAATAAGCTATACGTCCCCGCCAACTCGGCTGCTGCTTACGCAGTATCTGTTTCATCTCATCGTACACTTTGGCGTCATTTAGCCAAACTTCATGAACGTCATCCGTAATGACATCACGGGCTAATCTAGGCAGAAGATCAAGATCCTGATATAGCTGCGCAGGCGCATGTGCCTCTTCCATTTTGGATACAATGGCACTCCATAATTCTCGTAAATTTTGCAAATCATCACGAATAGCTTCTTCGCTTTGACCAATAGCACCCGTTCGTATAATAACTCCTTCACCAGGAAGCAAGCTGCCTTCGGCAAGCTGTTTGAGGCGCTGTCGTTCTACATCCAAATCAATTTTACGGGATATAGCAATATAATCAGCGTCTGGCATGTAAACGATCCAGCGGCCAGGAATGGAAATATGCGTTGTTACTCTTGCACCTTTAGTACCTTGCGGATCCTTCGTCACCTGCACCATCAACGTCTGACCGACTTCGGCGAGCTCCGTTATTGAGGGTTTAATCTTAGGCTGCTTGTCCAAGTGGACGGGTAGGAGGTCGTCTATATATAGAAAGGCATTCTTCGCAAGACCGATATCGACGAATGCCGCCTGCATGCCGGGAAGGACGTTGACGATGCGACCCATGTAGATGCTGCCTGCTCTTTGAGAATCAAGCGGATACTGCGTATCATACTCAACAAGACGACTTTCTTCAAGCAATGCCGCTTGTATAAGATCAGGTGCGCAGTGAATTATAAGTTGCTTCATACACGTTCACCTCAACAGTTATTTTACATGAAAAGATCGGAAACTGCACTCCCCGGTTTTTTCCCATCCAAATAACCGCTCACTAATTGCTGTTCCGGCAATACGGCTTGAATGCGCCCTGTTTCTCCTACGATATAGATTAAATGATATTTTTCCCGCATAAAAAGTTTCAGTGTTTCCGCCATTGTGCGATGTCTCGTAATAACAATCGGCTGCGCTAACGTCCCGCGGCTCAACAACTTGCTCATTCGGTTCCCGCGACCAATAAGAAAGCGAAAAAAATGATAGGGCAGCTGTCGATAGGCATACCAATTGGATACAAGCAAAAAAATACCGATGACTAATATATTGAGCGGGAGTTGTCCGTTGATCAGTTGGATAATAGCTATGACTATTATGGCCAGACTTAAGATCATACTGATCCATGCTGTATATAAAATCGTGTTATGGTAAGACAATAAATACCCTAATAATGACTGCATCACTTTGCCACCATCGAGCGGCATGACTGGAATAAGATTAAATAAGCCAATCATCAAATTAGCTTCAATGAAATAATCCCACCAGCTGCTTGCGCCCACATCCGCCCATTTCATCAGCAACGCAACGAGGATCATCCATACGTGCTGCAGCGGCCCAGCTAGTGAGACAATCAGCTCTTCACGAGTCGGAGCCGTTCCAAGCTCATCTACGATCAAAACTCCCCCAAAAGGCAGCAGCTGCACTTCCCGCACCCTCCAGCCAAAGCCGCTCGCCGCAGCCAAATGACCAAGCTCGTGAACCAGTACGATGCCAAATAGCGTAACGGCCTCCAGGAAGTAGCCTGTAATGGCAGAACCGATCATAATGAGTGTAAATAAGGGGTGGAATCGATACGTAGTTCCGGCCCATTTAATCAAAGCTGATCACATCCGATGGATTGACGGGATGCCCGTCCTTCGTAACGGCAAAGTACAGCGTCCCCTTCGCAGGATCCTTCTTGGAAGCCTTACCGATGGGTTCGCCAACTTTCATCCAGTCACCTACCTCAACATTGGCCTCACTCAATCCGCCATACAAAGATTGAAGACCTCCTGGATGGCGTATCACAATTGTTAGGCCCGTTTCTGCAGCTACTCCGGAGAAAATGACCTGACCTGTATCCAATGTATACACCGGTGCAAATTCAATGGTATTCAAATGAACTCCCATGTGGGAAGTTCCGTCATAACGTGTAACAATGCTTCCCTTTGCAGGGGAAAAAAAGGTGCGATTAGAGGCATTCACTCTTATGGCCTCATTCCCTTCTCGATTAAAGCTAGGAATGAATGAAGGTGAGCCGCCGAACTGGTCACTATACCAAGCTGACAGTGCATTGAAATCGTACGACTGCGTAAGTGAAGCGGTCACGAATTGCTTCCCTTTATTAGCCCAAGGCTGATTAAGCTGGAACATCCCGTAAAGTGCTGCGAACATAACACAACTAATGAACAGCTTGACCGCAATCTTACGAGGCGAAGGCGGCGCGAACAAGCCTCTTTCACCATCCCTCAGATAATCTCGCCCGACTAATGCTGTATCCATTAATAATTTTTGCTGCCATGCATACTCAGGATCCTCCATTCGCCGTTTCCATTCGGAGTCCACATAGAGCGGTACTTCGGCATGATGATGTACTGGCAACGAATTCCCCCTAAATCCAGAGGGTTTCACCGGACTTTCACTCCCGCTAGAAGCATCTGACGTTTCGCGCAAATTGCGAAGTCGTTCCATCCTTCGCTGTTTCACTTTATCTTTGACTTCCATGGAAGCCCCTCCCCATCGTTTACCTTTGTACAGCCTATGAGAAGAGGGACAAGATTATGTGGACAAAAAAAGCCCCTGACCAAAGGTCAAGGGCACTGCATTCATATACATTTAGAAAAATTCAGGTTCACGTTCCTGATGCAGCTTTACGCTCATCACGAGGCCTAGTGAAAGCATGTTAATCAGTAGAGAAGTTCCCCCATAACTGACGAATGGAAGAGTGATTCCCGTTAACGGCATGATACCTATCATCATCCCGACATTTTCAAAAATTTGAAAGACGAACATGGAAACCACACCCACCACAATATAAGCTCCGCTAAGCTGACTACTCTGGATCGAGATGAGGATCATGCGGTAAATGAGTAAAAAATAGATCAACAATAGAACCGCTGATCCGCGGAAACCGAATTCCTCACCAACGACGACGAAAATCGAATCGGAATACGCGAATGGAATGAAATTACTATGAACAGAGGTACCTTTTAGAAAACCTTCGCCTTCCAAACCTCCTGAACCGATCGCTCTTACCGCATTACGGACTTGATAATTATCATCAGCAGACACATCTTGCGGATAAAGGAACGTATCGATACGATCCATCCAATGACTAAAACCATAACCCTTAAGCATATCAAACAAGGATTGATGGAAATACTTATATAACGTCAAGAGCAAGAATCCAGCGCCAATTAGTACGACTGTGCTAAGTAAGACATGCGAGTATTTAATATTGCCAATCCAAATCATACCCAAAAGAATGATGACAAAAATGATCGCATTCCCTAGATCAGGTTGAATGAGGACCAAGATAAACGGGAGCAACACAGCCACACCGACTGGAATAATATCATTCTTGATTTGCAGTAAATCACCTTTGCGCCTTGCCAACAGAGCAGTAACAGCCACGATTAGAATTAACTTCACTAACTCAGCCGGTTGGAAGGTCAAGCCTCCAGGGAGCTCAAACCAGCCACGCGCCCCATGAATTTTCGTCCCAAAAAAGTAGACCGTAATCAAAGAAAAGATGCCGATGCCATAAAGATAGGGAGCGATTCTGATTAGTACTCGATAATCAAATAAACTGCTTGCAACGAACGCTGCGAGACCTACGCCATATAAGACGAGTATTTTCGTGATACTAACATTAATTTTTGGATGATCGATAGATGCACTGTACACAAGCATCGTACTAATGACCATAAAGGCAATCAAAATGACAACAATAGGAATATCTATATTTTTAAGTTTGGCAAGCATTGGACGATCAACCTATTCCGATAAACTTTTTCATACGTTTGACCCAGCCGCTTTTGTCCTCCAACTGCATAAGAGGCACCGTGTCGCCTAATATGCGACGAGCGATATTGCGGTAAGCAATAGCAGCGCGCGACGACGGATTCATCACGGTGGGTTCCCCTAAGTTGGCTGCTTTGATCACATGCTCGTCATCTGGAACTATCCCTAACAAATCAATGGCGAGTACCGAGCATATTTCATCAATATCCAGCATCTCGCCTTTCTTCATCATCAATGGACGAATGCGGTTAATGACTAACTTAGGTGAGGAAATTTTCTCATTCTCCAGCAAACCGATAATGCGGTCAGCATCACGTACTGCCGCGTTTTCCGGTGTGGTAACAACGATCGCTTTGTCTGCTCCGGCTACGGCATTCTTGAAGCCTTGTTCGATGCCAGCTGGACAGTCGATAATGACAAATTCAAAATCTTTTTTGAGCTCCAAAATAATATCTCTTACTTGCTCTGGCGATACGGCATGCTTATCCTTCGTTTGAGCAGCTGGCAAAAGATAAAGCTCATCAAAGCGCTTATCCTTAATTAATGCTTGCGGTAACCGGCAACGGCCTTCTGCAACATCCACAAGATCATAAATAATACGGTTTTCCAGACCCATGACCACATCCAGATTACGCAGTCCAATGTCGGTATCTACCATGCAAACTTTTTTCCCTAAAAGCGCTAGTGCCGTTCCAAGATTCGCAGATGTCGTTGTTTTACCAACGCCACCTTTTCCTGAAGTGACTACGATTGCCTCTCCCATATTTTCTCACCCCACACGCTATTTTCACATATACAACGATTATTTTACATTGATTCCGGCCAAATACGATGAAGCTGGTGTAGCTTGTCGATTTCCATTTTACCTTCTTTTACATAAGCAAATTCCATGAAAGCCTCGTCGATACCCCATTCATCCGGTGGACGGCTAATGATTCCGGCAATCCTAAGTTGCGTGGGACGCATATGAGAAGCAGCAATAATCGCTTTCTCATCGCCATCCACCCCCGCATGCGCCATGCCGCGTAGAGACCCCATTATATAAATGTTCCCTGTAGAGGTAATCGTTCCGCCAGGATTAACATCGCCTAAATATAATAAATCACCCTCGTTGTGTAGGGTTTGTCCCGATCGAATCATTCCTTTGAGCGTTGTCATAGAAACCGCAGACTCCTCCGCAGGTTCCTCTTTAGGCGACTCACTTTCGATCGATTGGATAAGCAGGTTGCCTTTTTGCCTGATGACGGACCGAATTTCTTCCTTCTGTTCTTCGGTCGCTTCTCGGCTGCCTAATTTAACGTGCACATGAATAATCGGTCCAGTCAATATTTGTTGATGCGTCTTCTCAAGCTTATGCTGCAGCTCTTGCAGCAAGATTTGCCATTCGCATGCGTCGTTAAGCAAAAAAACAAGGCCATCCTTGACCCCTTTTATCATCACATGGTGCTTTGTTACAGACATAATTGCGCTACGACCTCCCAACCTATACATTTCGGTTCATGTCCTTAATTCTCCTGCCTAGAGCCTGGAAAATTAATCTTCGTTTCCAGACGGCACAATCCGCTTTCCTTCAAGCAGCTTGCGGATGGGAACGTAGCAAATCAAGGCGATTAGCAGATTAAATAGAACACTCGGAAGCATGTAATGGGTGAGAGCAAACTTCAAATCAATATCAATGAGCTTGAACAACCGATTGATACCATAATTAATAAACTCAAACAACAGCAAACCAACGCCTGTTATGAGTAAGTTATAAAAAATCAAATTAGGCTGCCTTCGCTGCGCCAGTCCAGCCAAATAGCCAGTAAGCCCCATACCGAAGGAATATACACCCAGCATCGATCCATAATAGTTAAAGTCGTGCAATAGTCCGAACAAAAGCCCATAAATTAAAGCGGTATGACGATGATGAAAAAGTCCGATAAACAAAATGAATACAAGTGTTAAATGGGGTGTAACATTAACGTTAGATTGCCATGATGAAGGGATCAGCCACACAAGCAACGTTCCTTGCAGAATAAACAAACCGAGTAGAATGAGCCACAATAGATGTCGAATCACTTAACGGCTCACCTCATTTCACTTCCGGGACTTCGACAACAAACACTTCGCGGATATGGTTGAAAGAAGCTTTGGGCTTCACCATAACCTTGTATGTAATGCCGAATTCACCTGGACCGATAGAAGAGATTGTCCCTACCTCAATGCCTTTAGGAAATACTTGCCCCAAGCCTGATGTGATGATGGTATCCCCGATTTTCATATCGTCAGCATGTTCGACCTTGTTCATCACAAGTTCACCGGTGTTAGCATAAGACTCAATCATCCCGAAGGGTTGACTCTCATTCCCCTTCACTGTGACAGCAATCGCCTTAGAATTATTATCGGTATCATTGATTTCATTGAGTAGTTGTACATTAGAGTGGAAACCAAACACCTTGCTCACCCTGCCGACCAAACCGTCGACGGTCATGACGGCCATATTCTCTTTGATGCCATCTTTATCGCCTAGATTAATCGTGACCGTTTTGTTGTATGGGTCTGGATCAATCGTTACGACTTCAGCAATACGGTACGTATACAAGTTAGCCTGACGCTGTCTTTCTGTGAAGCCAAGAGCTTCCATTAACCGCTTGTTTTGTGATTCTAGCTCATTCAAACGCTGTGTATCTCGTGCATACTGCGTAAGCGTCAGTTTCAGCGTCTTATTTTCCTCGTAGATAACTCTTAGCTGACGGATATCTTCGAAGAAACCCGCTACCTGCGCAGCGGGCTTGTAGAGGATTCCTTGCGTCCATGATACCGAGTCTTTAACAAATTTCTCCGGCCACGTCATAGGTGCCCGGTTCCCGAGTGTCAGCCCCATCAATATAAAGAAGCAGACTAGACCGAACATCAGAAAAATCAACCTCTTGTTGCCCATAAATTTAAACAAATTAGCACCTTCTAACGAATATTAACGCTTATATCTCGAACTGGATCCTGATCTATTCTTGAACAAATGGATATTTTCCAAAGCGCGCCCCGTTCCAATCGCCACACAATCTAGCGGATTCTCAGCGACGAGTACTGGCATTCCGGTTTCTCTGGCAAGCAGACGGTCAAGATTACGCAGTAAGCCGCCGCCGCCGGTCAGCACAATTCCCCGATCCATGATATCCGCAGATAATTCAGGCGGACACTTCTCGAGAGTAACCTTCACAGCGTCAACGATCGCATTCACCGTATCCGTCAACGATTCCGTAATTTCATCAGAAGTAACGCTTAACGTTTTCGGTAATCCGGAAACAAGATCGCGTCCCCGTATTTCGAGGGTCTCGGGCTTGTCCATAGGAAGTGCCGACCCGATTTCCATCTTAAGCGTCTCGGATGTACGTTCCCCGATCATCAAATTATACGTACGTTTAATGTATTGAGTGATGGCTTCGTCCATTTCATCGCCTGCAATTCGGATGGAACGGCTCGTTACAATCCCTCCAAGAGAGATGACTGCCACCTCCGTTGTTCCCCCTCCAATGTCAACAACCATGCTTCCAGTTGGTTCCCAGACGGGAAGATCGGCACCAATCGCTGCTGCGAAAGGTTCTTCAATCGTGTAAGCTTCGCGTGCTCCAGCCTGCTTCGTTGCATCTTCAACAGCACGCTTCTCAACAGCTGTGATGCCTGAAGGCACACAAACCATCACATTCGGGTGACGCGGGAACAACCAACGCTGCTTCTGTGCTTGTCTTAAGAAGTAGCGAATCATCGTCGCGGTCGTCTCAAAATCAGCAATAACCCCATCCTTCATTGGACGAATTGCGCGAATGTTGCCTGGTGTACGGCCGATCATTTTTTTAGCGGCATCTCCGACAGCCTCGATTGTTTTTGTATCAGTACGTAGAGCAACCACGGACGGCTCCCTAACGACAATTCCTCTGCCTTTTACATAAACCAGTGTATTCGCTGTACCTAAATCAATTCCTAAATCTTTCGTAAAACCACCGAACATGGCAGTTGCTCCTTTCCTATTGCGTTATCTATTATATTACATAAAGCCTTGTTCCTTCAAACTTATGAATCTCTGATCACCAATGATAACATGATCAAGCACTTCAATACCAATTATAGTTCCTGCCTCCATAAGACGATGCGTGAGCTGAATATCCTCTGGACTTGGAGTTGGATCACCGCTAGGATGATTGTGCACACAGATGATTGAAGCACTGCTGCGCTTGATTGCCGCGCGAAAAACTTCACGAGGATGAACAATGGACGCGTTCAGGCTGCCCATCGATAATGTTTCCTGCGCAAGCAAATGGTTCTTGGTATTGAGAAATAAGCAAACGAAATGTTCTTTCTGCAAATAGCGAAGATCTTCACTCACTAAATCTGCAATATCCTTGGGAGAACGAATCGTAACTCGCTCGGCAAATGTACTCTTGGCCAGTCTGCGTCCGAGCTCAATTCCGGCTTGAATTTGCAGCGCCTTCGCATCGCCGATTCCCTTGATTTGGGTAAGCTGGTCTTTACTCATATCAACAAGGCTGCGCAGCCCGCCGCTCTCACTTAATATACGACCTGCTAGACGCAGCGCTGATTCCGACACTGTCCCTGTTCGAAGTAAAATGGCCAGAAGTTCTGCATGACTTAATGCACCTGCTCCGTATTGGAGCATGCGCTCTCTAGGTCTTTCCTCTTGCGGTACTTCTCGTAACATCAAACTTGTGACTTCCATGAATTCCCCTCTTTCATTATGTAGGTTGTGTTACTTAAACGCATCCCATTCATACGGATAAGTGCTCATAAAAACAAAATAAAGCCCGCGGATTTATAAGATCCGAGGGCTTCTAGGACAATTGCTCTTTATTCGATTGCGGGCATTCGAACGCTCTGATTTGTTCCAGCATACTGCCGATGGTATGTCCATCAAAGTATATTTCCATCTGCTTCTCTGCGTCAATGAAAACTTTCCCCATCAATAGATCCATTTTGGATGAAATGACGCAGGTCTTGTTCTCATCACCAGAGCACCAGCTCGGTTTCAAGGAACCTTGACAAGTTAATCGGTAAATTTCGCCGAGTGTTACCTCGTTCGGGTTGCAGCTAAGTATGAATCCGCCACCGATTCCTTCTTTGGTCGAAACGTAACCTGCTTTTCGTAGAAAGCCCATAACTTTACGTATACGAGCAGAATGGGTAGATACATTCACAGCAATTTCTTCGCTGGTTGCCATATGATCCGGTAAATGAGCCAGAAATACGAGACTGTGGACGGCTATTGTAAATTCGCTGTTCATGGCAAATACCTCCCTGAAGAATGCGAAGTCATGTCGCTTACTGTCATTGTAACCGTTACAGATTACACAGTCAATCTATGCGTCCTATTTTGGACATATATTCCAGCCTGGATCTGATGATTATAGAACTTGAATTTCAAAGCTTAGCAGCAGGTCACTGAGCAGAGAAAGCGGCAAACCGACCACGGTAAAATAATCACCTTCAATAGATTCCACGATCGTTGCCCCGATCCCTTGAATCGCATAAGAACCAGCTTTATCCTTTGGTTCTCCTGTGGCGATATAACGTAGAATTTGTGCGTCAGACATGATCTTCATCTTCACATGCGTCACACGATGAGAGACTACCTGCTTACCTGTAGCCGCGTCCACACAAGCAACTCCACTGTAAACCTGATGTGTGCTGCCTTGCAGTGCTTTAAGCATCCGGAAAGAATCCTGTTCATCCACCGGCTTACCTAAAACTTCATCTTGATAGACAACAACAGTGTCAGAACCGATGATGATTCCTTCTTTCTCACTGGCTTCAAGCATTTCCAAAACAGCCCCAGCTTTACGCAAAGAGAGCACCTCTACGAGCTCAGCAGGCGATATTTTTCCTTCGACGGTCTCATCTGCGCCACTCACTCGAATGATATAGGGTAAACCAAGTGATTGAATAAGTTCCTGCCTCCGCGGCGAAGACGAAGCAAGAATAAGTCTTTGTTTAGGGGAATGACTCAAAAGAAACAACTCCTAGCTGATTGTAATATTTGGCTTTCCAAAACAATCCAGTTACACCTTACGATACAGGAGGTACGCCCCCACTAATCCAAGAATACTGCACAGGTTTAGCTTCACCAAAAGGTGGAACTCATATTTCACTACTTGTAAATCGGCTTTGGGCTCCCATGAAATTTGCGCCGATTTGGTCAAAAATGCGAGAGCAGGCACTGCAGCCAGCAGCTGGCCTATGATAATCCCGGTAATTAAACCAACGATTAAAAATACGATCAATGTGAAGGTACCTTTTTTCATTCCTGTCATCCTCTCTTTATGTACAAGCCCTATTATACGGGCAGACTCTTCTTTTTTCCAAGTAAAAATAAGATAGGGTGGTGATTCTTACCAGCTTACAACGTAAGCCCATCCTAGTAAGATAGTTAGCGGAGGTATTTCAACTTATGACTCTACTTAAAAGACTTATCCTTTTATCCTTATTGCTTACATTTGCATTTCCTTATCAAGCATTCGCTTACAAAGTTGTCCTCGATGCCGGACATGGCGGAAGTGATCCTGGAGCAACCGGTATAAACGGTCTGCGTGAAAAAGATGTCAATTGGGACATCACCCAGAAGGTAAGGGACGAGCTAGTCGCAAAAGGTTACGAAGTTGTCTTAACAAGAACAGATGACTCCTATTGGTCTCTCGCACAGCGCGTCGAATTTACAAATACTCTGCAAGCGGATTTATTCGTATCTATCCACGCCAATGCGCATCCGGACGGTAAAACGAAAGGAACTATGGTTCTCTACTACGACAATAATTATCCACAAGAAGATTATCCAGCAAGTGAAGCAATGAAACAATTAACTCCGTACAGCAAAGACCTCGCACAGCGTGTTTTGGATTCACTCGTCGCTGCTGCCGGAACCAAAAACCTAGGTCTTGTTCCAAGCGCTGTTTATGTAGCCAGAATGGGAACCATTCCGAGTATTCTCGTAGAAACCGCCTTTCTCAGCCAAACAAGCGATGCAGCTTTGCTAGCAAGTGACTCCGTTCGGTCTAAAATGGCTGCAGGTATTGCGGATGGTATCGCTGCCTACACGCCGCCCTTGTTCACAGATTCACTTGGTCATTGGGCCAGAGAAGCGATTTTGCGGATGAAAAATAAGGGGATCATTGAAGGCATAGCTAATCGTTATGAACCGGAACGTGCTTTAACAAGAGCAGAATTTCTCACATTAATGGATCGGGTGTTTACGTTCAGCAAATTGAAAGCTGTCTGCGAGCCGGGCAAAACCGTGACATCTATCGTTTATGGCTGCCAAGCTGCCGCTGAGCAAAGTTACAAAGACTTGCCGTCTTCTCATTGGGCAAGCCCCGTATTTGACAAAGCCAAAAACTTAAACCTCTTGCAGGGCTATTCCGATGGAACGATCCGACCCGATCAATCAATTACGAGAGGTGAAGTCGCTTTTCTCTTCGATCGTCTTTTACAAATGTCGTCTTCCACAACGAATAACCTGCCTGTTGCAGCAGCATCTGCATCTTTCAACGATGTACCTGAGACACTATGGAGTGCTAAAGCGATTTATGCGCTAAGAAATATGGGCATCATTGATGGTATAAGTGATACCGCGTTTAAACCTAGTCAGACCATTACACGTGCAGAGATTGCTGCCATGCTCAATCGCTACTACCAAGGATAAACGACTCCGTCGTCCTTCAGGGATGAGCGTGTTTGTCAAGGTAGCTGCGAAGCAAAAGTATAAAACTTATACTTTCTTATCTACAAATAAAAAGCAGTGTGTCCAAACTCCTGAGAGTTTTGGGCACACTGCTTTTTCGTTAGGATACACTGATTTTCTTAAGCAGCTCTCTCTGAGCAATAATGTACTGCATCATGGACGATTGAGCCTGCCAAAGCATAGCCGTAGAAGGACTCTTCTTGTACTCTTCCATCGATTGAACCGCACTGTTGATCGATGTGGTCATTTTTTGCAAGAATGCCTTCGTGTCATCGCCTACCCCCTCGCCTAGAGAGGCCGACAATGTCGTAAGCAGCTGATGGGAAGTGCGAATCGATTGCAGCGACGTTTCAGCAAGCGGGGTTGGCTTCGTTTCAGCCAAATGAACCAGCGCTAAACCATTGATCGTATTCACTAGTTTATCACCTTCACTAATGAACGTTGGAACCGACTCCGGTTTCTGACCGCTCCAACGAATCCCTGTGGCCGCAGGGATATCCACATTTTTCATATAAACCTCAATGGTTTTATCCGTTGTTTGCAGTTGTTCTCTTAATGCGAGAGCGTCATCTCGGTTTTTGGCAAATCCGACGAATACGGTTAGCTTATCTGTCGTGTCAAGCGCAGTGCCTAATCCTTTCTTCTTCAGTGTATCTTGGATAGCTTGAGCTCCCTGTAAAGTACTAAATACACCGTTTTGAAGAAAAGTATACGATTTCGCAGGAATTTGAACCGCTGTGACAGCAGAGGCAGACGCCGGAATAGCAGGCGCTTGATCTGTAGTCGTTTTAGTTGCTCCTGTTGGCGCTTTCGATGGTGCTGCTGCTTGTACATTGGGTGAAGGAACTGTTATCGTATTCTTAATCGATGCCGTATCTTTGGTATCACGATCGCTTGAAAACATGGAGAGAACAAAGAAACCAAACGCAATCCCCGTCACCACCGCTCCTGCCACTGATGTTGCAATTCGAATCCAAGGTGTACCCGTTGATTTCGCGTATCTGGCACCTGTCCCCGGTTCCTTATATGGTTCCTTAGACGTCCAGGAAGTCCACTCATCCCGATCTCTGTCAGAAGTAGGCTCAGCTCTCTCTGTTGACGGATTTCTAACAGCTGGATTCTCTCGGGCTGCCTGTGACTCACGAATGATGCGTTCCACTCGCTCACCTTCCGTTTCAATCTGACTATTCCAGCTTCCAAAGTCCGTCGTGAACGTATTTAAAGCATGTGGTTCAAATAAATGTTCGACTTGCTCCCTCTCCGCTTGATGATAAGGAGTCACCTCATCCGACGTAGGACGGTCAATCGTAGAATCTATAACCTTAAATTCTTCCTGATAGAGTGGTATCACTTTCTCCTCTTTATCTGGTACTCGCGATGCTCTACGGTTGGATTCCGAGCTTTCTTGCGGATCGAAACGGTAGGTTATTCTTGCTTTATTCTTGTTCATCTCTCAATCACTCCTCGTAAAATTTATTTGGAAACGGGCATAGCGCCGCGTCGTCTTGTCCAAATCTTCTGTTACTAGATTATGATTGAGAGAACCCCATTATGTTTCTTTCAGCAAAAAAAGACCGCCTCCAGCCATTTGGCTTGCAGCGATCTTTCTTCTAACTAGTCAATTCGTACTTTTTACGCAGCGATTTCGCTAAACCATCAGCTGCTTTCCAGATGTCGCCAGCCCCCATGGTTAACACCAAGTCACCAGGCTGCACATGCTGAATCAAATAAGTGAGTACCTCATCCCGAGTTGCAATATGTTGAACATTCGGGTTGCTGTTGCTGCGGATCAATTCAACCAGTTTAACTGAATCTATTCCCTCAATTCGCTGCTCGCCGGCAGGTGAGTAAATATCGGTAATAATAACCTCATCAGCTTCATCGAATGAACGGCTAAACTGTTCAAATAAATAATAGGTTCGTGTATAGCGTTGGGGTTGGAATACAGCTATGATGCGTTTCCCTGTTGCTTTGGCTGCGGAAATCGTTGCTTGAATCTCCGTAGGATGATGCGCGTAGTCATCAATAACCAACATGTTTGCAACTTCTCCCAGCACTTGGAACCTACGCTTTGCCCCTCGGAATTCCTGAATAGCTTCTGCAATTTGCTCGAAAGAAAGCCCTGCTTCCAGACAGGTGATAAGCGTCGCTAAGGCATTATATACGTTATGTTTACCTGGTACGGACAAGCTAACCTGACCGAGTGTAGCCCCTTTGAACTGTACAGTAAACGTAACCTTACGGTCGCCTAACGTAATATCGCTTGCGACATAATCAGCCTCAGTATCTATGCCATACGTAATAACTTCGCTTTGAATTTGCGGAATCATTTCACGTAAGAACGCATCATCATGACAAACAATAGCTCTCCCGCCAGGTCTAACTTGACTGAGGAATTGCTTATAAGCTTTCTTCAAATTCTCGAAATCACCATTGTAATTCTCCAAGTGATCCGCTTCGATATTGTTCACAAGTGCGAGAGTTGGGTGATATTGAAGGAAGGTTCCATCACTCTCGTCCGCTTCTGCCACGACGAATTCGCCCTTGCCAGCTTTGGCATTACTGCCTACATTCATGATCTCGCCACCAATGATATAGGTCGGATCAATTCCGCAAATCTCCATGACTAAAGCAATCATTGATGATGTTGTTGTTTTGCCGTGGGCTCCAGCTACCGCAATGCCTTTGCGTTCATTCATGAGCCGAGCAAGCATTTGTGAGCGATGAATAATCGGAATATTCAATTCTTCCGCAGCTTGCATTTCTACATTGTCTTTGGCTAAAGCGGTTGAATACACAACCAAATCGGCCCCTGACACATTCCTAGCTTCATGTCCGATGAAAACTTGCGCACCCTTCGCTTTCAGCTTTTCTGTAAGCTCTTGCTGTGCCAGATCGGAACCAGATATCCGGTATCCCATTTCCAGCATGACTTTGGCAATGGCACTCATGCCGTATCCGCCGATGCCAATAAAATGTACGTGTTCTGCTTGACTCACGCCGTTCTCACCATCCTTTTTCAGAATCGGTTTGATAGGTAATCCAAGAACGAACATCAGAGATTAAATACAGCGTGCCGGATACGACCGCCAGATCATCCTGCTCAGTTCTACTTGTTAGTGTTTCTAAGGCTCGCTTCCAATCTCGCTCGACAATGATATCTACCTCACGGTTCATCTCGCGCAGCAGCTCTCTTGCAATCTCAGCGATCATAGAAGCGTCGCCTTTTTTATGAAAATCGGGTTCCGTAATTATAAGAGTATCCACCAATGGTAGTATATGCCTCAGGTAGCCTGGATGATTCTTTGTAGAAAGCATTCCTACCATCATATGAAGCTTACGGTAAGTATATACACTTTGGAGCGCGGCAGCCAGCGTAGCGGCCCCTTCTGGATTGTGAGCGCCATCGAGTAATATACGAGGTTCGCTCGAAACCATCTCAAGTCTGCCCGGCCAACGTGTCTCCTTGAGTCCTTTGAACAGATCTTCATCATCAACGATGCAGGCATAATATTGACGAAGAACTTCAAGCGTCATTACGGCTACTGCTGCGTTCTTCAATTGGTGCTCTCCGTTTAACGTAATCGGCACACCATGAATATTTCGAAACGGCCCGCTAAAATCAAAAGTTTGGCTATCTAGCTCGCTTCTCACATTCGTGAAATTGAATTGTCCGCCAAGTGTATAGAGTGTCGCTTTTTTCTCCTTGGCAATTTGATCGATCACACTCCAAACCTCATGGGGCTGGGCAGCGGTAATGACGGGCACACCCGCTTTAATAATACCCGCTTTCTCAGCTGCAACTAATTCGAGTGTATCACCCAAGATTTCCATATGGTCATGGCCTACATTCGTAATGATGGTTACGACGGGATTCACAATATTCGTGCTATCCAGCCTTCCCCCGAGACCTGTTTCCCATACTACGTAATCGGGATATGCCACTTTGCCAAAATGCATAATCGCGAGCGCAGTCGAAATTTCGAACATAGACGGAGGTCCGACCTCAGTTTCTGCAATTTCGTCAACGATTGGCTTCATTTCATTCACCAGTCTGAGCAGCACGTCGTCCGGAATGTCGGCTCCGTTCACTTGGATACGATTCGTATACTTCTCCAAATAAGGAGACGTGAATGTACCCACGTCATAACCGCAAGCCTGCAAAACAGAAGATAGATAGGCACATGTAGAGCCTTTGCCATTCGTCCCAGCCACATGAATGAACTTCAGCCTACGTTCGGGGTGACCTAGTTTCTCCATTAACATCTGCATTCGTTGAAGTCCCGGTTTCATACCGAGCTTCTCCATCCGGCTGACAATCCAAGCAATGGCTTCTTGCGCTGTCTGGAATTCAGCCGAAGGGGTATCTTTGATTTTATCCATCGATTTCATCCTCATTTACTATATGAATCAGCTTGTTTTCGTAACTAGGCAATCGTTTGTTTTACTACAATTATCCTTTTAACTCCGCTAAACGCGCAATCACTTTGTCTCGCTTATCGGCATAATCAGCAAGCTTTGCTTTTTCTTCCTCGATGACCTTGGCTGGTGCCTTGGCCACAAAGCCTTCATTGCCCAGTTTCTTCTCGATACGCTCTACTTCACCATGCAAAGATTGTAATTCTTTATCCAAGCGCGTGAGTTCTTGCGCAATGTCGATAAGACCAGCCAGCGGCAAGAAAAGCTCAGCTCCTGTAATGATAGCTGTCATGGCTTTCTCTGGTGCTGCCATTTCTGCGTCGATTTGGAGGAGGGAAGTGTTACAGAAACGCTTCAGGTATTCTTCATTGCTGCGGAGAATACTCAGTGTTTCGCTGCTAGCTGGCTTTACAAGCAGTTCAACTTTCTTACTCATCGGCACATTCACTTCGGACCGAATATTACGAACCGAACGAATAACGTCCATCAACAGTTCCATCTCACGAACAGCATCAGGCGATTCGAAAGCCTTATTCTCTACTGGCCAAGATGCTAATGTAATCGTCTCACCCACATGCGGAAGATGCTGCCAGATCTCTTCCGAAATGAACGGCATGAATGGATGAATCAAACGTTGGGTATGGTCAAGTACATACGCAAGTACGGACTGCGTTTTACTCTTCGCAGCTGTATCTGTCCCGTATAAGCTTAACTTACTGAACTCAATGTACCAATCACAGAGATCATCCCAGATGAAATTGTACAGTAATCGGCCAGTTTCACCGAATTCATAGCTGTCTATTAGACGAGTCACGTCACGAACAGTTTCGTTCAGACGGTGCAGAATCCAGCGGTCTGCCGTACCCAGTTGACCCGTTAGATCAATATCTGCTGCGTTTACACCTTCGAGATTCATTAAAGCAAAGCGAGATGCATTCCAGATCTTATTGGCAAAATTCCGCGCCTGCTCTACACGTTCCCAACGGAAACGTAGATCTTGCCCCGGTGTGCTGCTAGTCGAAATCATATAGCGCATAGCGTCAGCGCCATACTTCTCGATGACTTCAAGCGGATCGACACCATTACCAAGTGATTTTGACATTTTGCGACCTTCAGAATCCCGTACAAGACCATGCATCAAAACATCTTTAAACGGAATTTGCTGCGTAAATTCCAGCCCCGTAAAGATCATGCGAGATACCCAGAAATAAATGATATCATAGCCCGTTACAAGCACATTCGTCGGGTAGAAACGCTTCAAATCCTCTGTTTCATTAGGCCAGCCTAATGTTGAAAAAGGCCACAATGCCGAGCTGAACCATGTATCAAGTACGTCATTATCTTGATTCAAATTCGTGCTTTGGCAATGAGAACAAGCCGTAGCGTCCTCACGTGTTACCGTGATTTGACTACAATCTGCACAGTGCCATGCTGGAATCCTATGTCCCCACCACAATTGACGAGAAATACACCAGTCACGAACATTTTCAATCCAGTTCAAGTACGTTTTCTCGAAGCGATCCGGTACGAAATTAACGCCATTGCCTGATTTTTGCGTATCAATCGCTTTCTCAGCAAGCGGCTGCATTTTCACAAACCATTGCGTTGATAAATAAGGCTCAATCACGGCGCCGCTGCGTTCGCTATGGCCTACTTGATGCATGTGTTCCTCAATTTTGATAAGAACGCCTTGCTCTTTCAAATCAGCAACAATTTGCTTGCGGCATTCAAACCGATCCATTCCCTGGTATGGACCCGCATTTGCGTTCATCGTGCCGGTTTCGTCCATTACCAGAACTTGCGGCAGGTCGTGACGCTTCCCGACTTCGAAGTCGTTCGGATCATGGGCCGGTGTAATTTTGACGGCGCCGCTTCCGAACTCTTTTTCAACATACTCATCCGCAATGATCGGTATCTCGCGATTCACGATAGGAAGTAGCAGCGTTTTGCCGATGAGATGCTGATAGCGCTCATCCTTCGGATGAACAGCAACCGCTGTATCGCCGAGCATCGTCTCAGGACGTGTAGTGGCAACAACGATTGAACCTGTTCCGTCCGTCGTTTTGTATTCTAAATGATAAAGGGCGCCTTGCACCTCTTTATATTCTACTTCAATGTCAGATAGCGCTGTACGAGCCGCTGGATCCCAGTTAATAATATATTTCCCGCGATAGATGAGGCCTTTCTCATAAAGACTTACGAATACTTCACGAACAGCTTGTGAAAGACCCTCATCCAAGGTGAATCGCTCACGCGAATAGTCCAGCGAGAAGCCCATTTTAGCCCATTGCTCACGAATTGTATTCGCATATAGCTCTTTCCACTCCCACACCTTCTCCAAGAACTTCTCGCGTCCAAGATCATAGCGTGATTGTCCTTGCTCGCGGAGCTTTTGCTCTACCCTAGTTTGGGTAGCAATACCCGCGTGATCAGATCCAGGCAGCCAAAGTGCGTCATAACCCTGCATTCGTTTAGTACGAATTAAAATATCCTGCAGTGTAAAATCAAGCGCATGCCCGATATGCAGCATACCTGTTACGTTCGGAGGCGGAATCACAATGGTGTAGGTTTCTGCATCAGGGCGGGTGCCCGCTTTGAAAAATTCATTTTTAATCCAGTAATCATACCACTTTCGCTCAGCTTCTTTAGGATCGTACGTAGTAGGCATTTGCAATTGTTCTTTAGTCTCATTAGCTTCTGTCATAAGATTACCTCCATTACTATTATCTCTGTTAAACAGGCTTATAAGGCCTGTAAGTCCTCTCACATCGGCGTCCATTCAAACAAAAAAAGCCCTCCGCCCGCAAAGGACGAAAGGCTTGCTTCCGTGGTACCACCTTCATTCCGCGCAGCTTCAATAGAAGCGCGTGGCTCTCAAACAGATAACGGCTGCGGCCGGCGAATGCTAATGCTGCTCACCGCATAAACGGGCGCATACACTCACATTCACAACTCCAGGGCGACTTCGTTCGGTTGCTTCCTATGGAACCTTTCAGCGCTACCAGTTCCACTCTCTGAAGGGCTTACCGCCTACTACTCCCTATCAACGTTTCCAATATTACTCAAAATGGTTTACATCATATGATATCGAACATTTGAAATAGAGTCAATATATCATTCCAGTATTACCGTTTATACATAAATTATGCTTGATTCCGAAAGATGTTACGAAAATGAAAAAGAGCCCCCAGCCGCTATAAGCAGCCAAAGGCTCTTGCCTATGTACCTGTTATTTATCTAGGCAGATAAATAACCTGCCCAACTGAAATTTCTTGATCGCTCATACGGTTCAGAAGTTGAAGCTCACGCGGGTTGAGTTGATATCGTTTGGCAATGGATTCCAACGTATCTTCTTTTTGAACAATGCACAATTTTAGTTTCCTAAACTCTTGCGATCCTGTGTTGCTTTGTAGAAAGAGCCGCTTCCACTCCACAGCATCTATTCGCGTCTCTTCCGCAAGCGCAGCTTGCGCTTCTGCTTCTGCATTCCTCTTATCGGTAAGATACGAGCCTGCCTTAGAAAGAAGCGATTTAATACCGTACGGGTTGATGTCCACAGCCTCATCCGCCTTTTTGCCAAAGGCGACTTTAAGTTCTTTCTTATCTTCCGTAACCACCGTGTTTTCTTGATGGGGTGCCACCTTTAATTCGGTTTGTTCAATCTCCACAACAACTACACCATCGTCAGAACCAACCTCATCTTGAAAAGGAGCCACATTTGGAGGAACTGCAGCATAAGACGCTACATTTACAGGTTCTCGTATGGTTGGAATTGCCGGTAGTTCCTGTAAAGGCTGTGGCTGATAGGGCATAGGCGGCTCGAAACTTGGGATGTTAACCTCATGAACGAAAGTAACTTCCTCTTCTTCCCGCCAGCTCTCCAGCGGAGCCGAAACAATTTCGACGCCTTGTAGGGAAAGCACACCTGTAACGTTCAGACTTCGCGCTGATAAAAGATCAATATCAAAATTTTCAATTTCGACCTGAATATCTTCCACACGATGAATGCGATTTAAAGGTAAGGTGATCTCAACTGGAATCAGATGCTCTAGTGATCTGGGTGAATCCCTTTCTTCACTGAAATAATTGCCCGTGAGCAGCAAATTCCCTTTTAGGATTGCCTGATCATCCAAAGTAATTACCTGAATATGAGGAAGCAATTCTACATCATTTAATTCTTGTATCCCCGCCAAATCTTCTTGCAAATGAACGCGTTCATAGATATCGAACCTTAAACCTGGTTGTTGTTCAGACACCGAATTAATCCTCCCTTCCATCAAATCCAGATGCTGGACAGCATTCGGATTGTTTGGCCATTTACTTGTTTGTCTCTAAAAGTATATGGGTGGGAAGGGCTAGGCATGACTACATTTTTACGGGGCTGAAACTTCTTCTAGCAAAAGCTTGAAATCTTGCGGCAGAGGAGCATGCACGATCACGTGCTTTTGAGTAACAGGGTGATCGAACGAAAGCCTCTCCCCATGCAGGGCTTGTCGATGAAATAAACGCGATGAACCCCCATATAGGAAATCCCCTACGAGTGGGTGACCTAAATGACTGAGATGGACCCGAATTTGATGGGTTCTCCCTGTTTCTAGCGTAAGTTCCACGAAAGCTGCTTTCTTCATTTGCTCTAAGACCCGATAATGCGTTACCGCTTGATCACCGCTTGGTGAAACTCTTCGCTTGCCTGAAATATAGCGATCTTTACCGATAGGTTCATCTATTGATCCTTGCTTTGTTCGGAATACGCCCTCAGCTAGCGCTACATAGCGTCTATCAATCCGTTTATCACGCATTGCTTCATCAAGAAGCGCATGCGCCCACTCATTTTTGGCATAAAGTACAGCTCCGGTCGTATCTTGATCTAAACGATGTATATGCCGAACTCCACAAGTCTGGCCAGTCGACTCAAAATAGAAGGCTACCGCAGAAGCCAACGTACCGCTTTGCCCTGCTTCAGCCGGATGTACGGACATGCCTGCCGGTTTATTAACGACAAGACAAAAGTCGTCCTCATACAAAATGCCAAGATCATAAGGTTCGGGTCTGAAAGCTGCCTTCTCTTCAGGAAAAGCATGAAGTCGAACTTTGTCATCCTGAATCCGAATAAGACCTTGGGAGGCTAGTCGAAGAAAATACTTTCTAGGAACAGGCAGTATAGCTGCTAATTCTTCTATTGCCCCCGGTTTAAGAGGTTTCCATAACGGATTTGGAATCGGGAGCTCCAACCATTCACCGCTGCGCTTCCACTCTGTCATTTAAGTGTTCCTTTACGAAAAGATAAATAGATTACGAGCAAAATAACTAGAAAGACAAAAACAACGGCCATTAAATCTATTGGAAAATCGAAAAAGTAATATCGTTTCATAGAATTCAAGACTCCTTAAGAAAATAGGGATTATGTACACTTTATTTTAACAATTACCATTAACAATTGCATGCAAAAATATGATAATATAAATCTTGTATTGTTTTTTTTCGACATTTCTTATCAAAATATCTAATACCAAAATAGAATAATAGAGCAGGAGAGGAACAACCTTGGGTAGTTCAATATTAGAGCATTTTCGGAATTATAGTTGGCTGAAACGCACTTTTCTCGTTATAGCTGTTTGTGCTTTTCTGAGTTCAAGTTTCTTATTTCTAACCCCGCCTGGGGCATATATCCGCGAGTATTTGGCTAAAACCGTTATTACGACGCAGCATCGTGACTGGGCTTGGATTTTCGTTGGTGCTGAGCGCAGAGATCAGTTGGTTCTCGAAATGCAAAATTTGACCGAAATCAACTCTGTTGAAAAACAAGATTTGCGGGCAGTTCAATTCAATAAAAATCGTTCTACAGAAAGTCTTGTGAAAGTCGAAGATATTTCTGGTCAGTTTTGGAAGGGCAAGAAAATGTATGTTTATGACCCGCGAACGATTCGTGTGGTTGTCCCCGCAAAGCAAGGTGAAGGGGAAAGAATTACATCCATGGTAGAGCGTACTGGCGCTGTTGCCGGCGTAAATGGCGGAGGCTTCAACGATCCAGACGGACTTGGAAACGGATTTGCTCCAATTGGTGCTATTATGTCCGGCGGAGAAATTCTTTATACTGACCAAGAAGGCAGCGTTCCTCAACATATCGTTGGATTCACTAAAGAAGGCACACTCATTATCGGCAAATATACGATTGACGAGCTGCTTAAACTTGGTGTCACTGACGCCGTATCGTTCTATCCGCGAGTTATTGCTAACGGAAAACCGCTCATTACTAGCGGAGACGGAGGCTGGGGACGCGCACCTCGTACAGCTGTGGGACAAAAAGCCGACGGAACGGTTATCTTCATCGTGATCGACGGCCGACAAACGCACAGTGTAGGTGCGACTCTCAAAGAGGTACAGGATATGTTTCTCGCAGATGGCGTCATTAACGCTGGCTTCTTAGATGGCGGAGCATCCTCCGAGATGGTATACAACGATGAGCTGATCACGAAGCCCTCCAGTCGTTATGGGGAGCGTCGCTTACCTTCTGCTTTCCTAGTTTTTGATCATCCTGACCAAGTAAAAGTCAAGAATGTTTGGGAAGGACTTAAGACAATTGATCCAGGCGGTGCTTATGACCACCCTGAATTCTTGAAAGAACAAGCGAACAAAAAAGCAAACCCGCCTAAAGCAACAGCTACACCGAAGTCAACAACGTCAACCAAGCCTGAATCCAGCACGGAAGCTGGTAAAAACGGCACGTCCAATCCTCCTTTAGGATCAGATAATGGAGCTGTCAAACCAAGTCCTTCAGCGAAGCCTGAAACTTCACCGACACCTTCTACGAAGCCAAGTCCTTCTCCGAGTACAGGCACTGGCTCTGGGACAGGTACAGGCAATGCCGGCACAGGTTCCGGCACTGGCACAGGAAGCTCCTCACCAGGAGCTTCCACATCATCAAAGCCGAGCCCGACGCCTACACCGAGTACAAGCCCTAACCCTAACCAAGGACAAACAAACACTGGGATTAGCGCACCTCCGCCATCTACTACTGTTGCTCCAACTACAAAAACAAACTAAATCTTCTACATAAACAGCAAAAGACCTGGCCGCATTGGCCAGGTCTTTGTATGTTCACAGATTTATAATTGCTTCAATGCTTCACGATGAGCATCGATTGTAGCAGCAATATCTTCATCGGAATGAACCGTAGATACAAACATCCCTTCGAATTGCGAAGGTGCAACCGAAACCCCCAAATCGAGCAAGTGGCCGAAATAAGCATTAAACTTAGCTAGATCAGACGTTTTGGCTGAATCGTAATTCGTGACAGCCTGCTCGGTGAAGAATGGACATATCATGGATCCAACGCGGTTAATTGTGCTTGCTACGCCAAATTCAGCGGCATTCGCAGCGAATCCAGCTTCCAGCTTCGCAGACTTGCGTTCCAGTTCCTCATAGACATTGGGCTCGCCCAATAAGGATAACGTTGCGAAGCCTGCTGCCATCGCTAGCGGATTACCGGATAAGGTTCCCGCCTGATAGATTGGACCTGCAGGAGCAATCTGCTCCATGATGTCCAGTCGACCTCCATAAGCGCCAACAGGGAGTCCTCCGCCAATGACCTTACCTAGACATGTTAAATCAGGTGTAACGCCGTACAAGCCCTGAGCGCAGTGTTTATGCACGCGAAAGCCTGTCATCACTTCATCGAAGATTAGCAGGGTGCCATATTGCTGAGTAATGGATCGCAATCCTTGTAAAAACCCTTCAGCTGGAGGCACTACTCCCATATTCCCTGCAATCGGCTCAACGATTATTGCCGCGATTTCTTCCCCGAACTTTTCAAACACTAATTTAACGGAAGCCAAATCATTGTAAGGCACGGTGATCGTATTCGAAGCCACGCTATTCGGAACCCCTGGACTGTCTGGAAGGCCTAGTGTGGCTACACCGGAACCAGCTTTGATCAGTAAGGCATCAGCATGACCATGGTAGCTTCCTTCGAATTTCATGATCTTGTCGCGTTTCGTAAATCCACGGGCTAACCGTAGCGCGCTCATGGTCGCTTCTGTCCCTGAATTCACCATCCGAACCATATCAATGGACGGCACCCGTTCAATGACCAGCTTTGCCATTTCCGTTTCTAGAAGCGTTGGAGCACCGAAGCTTGTCCCTTTTTCTGCCGCTCCTTTAATGGCTTCCAGCACGACAGGATGAGCATGTCCTACAATTAACGGGCCCCAAGATCCTACATAATCGATAAAGGTATTGCCGTCAATATCCGTTACGCGAGAACCTGAGCCCTTCTCCATGAACAAAGGTGTTAAACCAACCGACTTGAAGGCGCGAACTGGACTGTTGACTCCACCGGGAATGATCTTCTTAGCTTCTTGAAAGGCGGCCGAAGAGCGCGTGTCGATTCTACTCGAATTTTCCATAATTTCATACCCCCAGTAATCTATCTATGATAAAATGAGTTGACTTACTACATATAAAGGCGGTACCCATATGATCGATATCATCAAAAAAGTACCTTTATTCTCGCAATTGAATGAAGATCAATTCAACGCTCTAGCTCAGATTTGTACAAGACGTTCCTTTTCAAGGAGTACCGTTCTATTTTCCGAAAAAGAAGTCGGTTCCGTCTTTTATATGGTCCTCAGCGGCTCTGTCAAAATTTTCACAACAAGCAGTTCAGGTGAGGAAAAAATATTGTCCATTTGCAAATCAGGCGAAAGCTTTGGTGAACTTTCGCTGATTGACGGCAAACCGCGATCAGCATCAGCCCAAACTTTGGAGGACAGCATGCTTCTCACATTGACAGGACAAAGCTTCCTCGATCTGCTACGCACTCATTTTGACATTACCATGGGCATTATGCAAGAGCTCAGCAGTCGACTGCGCGATACGAATCAACAAGTATTCGACTTGACCTTCTTAGACGCGAGAACGCGTGTCATCAAAAGTTTGATCAAAATGGCGAACAAACATGGGTTGCGTAACGGGAATACGATTAAGATTAAGCTGGTACTTAACTTTGATGAAATATCTCAATTGGCCGGCGTACAAAAAGTGACGCTCATGCAGGTGATTCGTGATCTAGAAGAAAAACAAATCTTAATGATCTCACCATCAGATTTCAAACTAGATCTAGCCAAGCTTCGTTAAATCGAACTGACTGTTTCTACGGCTTCCCGAGACTGGTTTTGGATCAGGTCCGCTAGCTGCCACGCAGCCTCTTTACCTTGCCTTATACAGTCAGGGAGACCCACTCCATGGAACCCGGCACCCACGACAAGGACTTGAGGCATAGCCGCAGCAAGCTCTTCACGGAACTGTGCAATCTGCTCCAGATGATCGACAGGATATTGTGGCATTGAATGCATGAGGCGAGTTACATCCGCAAAAAGCGGTTCCGCCTTTAGTCCTAATAATTCCCGCAGATCATGACGTGCTTTGCTAACTAGTTGTTCATCCGACCACTCCGGCCACTCTTGCTCGCCTGCACGACCGATATAACAGCGCAGAAGCACCTTCCCGTCTGGGGCTGTATGCAGCCATTTAGCAGATGTTAACGTACACGCAGTTATCGTCCTGCCCTCGGTTTTTGGCACTAGAAAGCCCGAGGCGTCTAGTTCAAAAGGGATGTCTTTGCGATCGAAAGCCATAATAACATTCGCCACGGAAATGTAGTCAATTTTCTTAAGCTGATTTGCTGCTGGAAAATCGGATAACACCTGCGCTGCCTGATAAGTAGGCGTAGTTAGGATTACGCCATCTACCATTTCACTATGTCCATCCTCAAAGACAACCTCTGCTTGCTGCTGTCCCATTTTACGAACGGATACAACCCCAACGCCATTTCGTAGATCCACCGTCTTCAAGGCGTCTTCTAAGCCCGAAACCAACGTCTGAAGTCCCTTCCTAAACGTTACAAAAACCGAGTTACGAACAGCAGAAGGTAAGTGAGCACTCTCTTCACCTACATTTTTACGACTGGCCATCATCCCTAGAATTAAACTTCGATGCTTCTGCTCCATCGCTCGAAACTGCGGGAACGTTGCTTTCAAACTAAGCTTAAACGTATCACCTGCATAAATCCCCGCTAGAAGCGGTTCCACGATACGCTGGAGCACTTCTTTCCCTAAGCGGCGCTCCAGAAAATGCCCAAGAGATTCATCTGTCGATACATCTTGCTTAGGAAGGATCAAATCCAATGCGGCTCGCATTTTACCTAATGGGGAAATGAGGCCCGTCTGCATGAACGGTGTCATTTGCGTTGGTATGCCTAGCACTAAGCCAGGCGGCATGCGGTGCAGCTTGCCTTGACGTACAATATAGGTCTTTTTCGCCCCGGGATTGGTACCCGTAAGCTCATGTTCTAGCCCAAGATCATAAGCCAGATCAATGATAGGACGCTTCCGCGCAAGGAAGGAATCCGGCCCTTTTTCAATAACGAAACCCTCTCGTTCTATGGTATGAATTTTCCCGCCAAATGTCGGGGACTTCTCCACCACAGAAATACGAAAAGGGGCTCCCGCAGACTCCAACCTTTTCTTTAAGTAAAAAGCTGCGCTAAGCCCCGTAATCCCCCCGCCAACAATCATGTAGTGAGGAATCGTCGTACTCATGATAAACGGGTGACCTCTTTCCATTTCTTGTAGACAACATCACTCAATGTTTCTAGGTACAGAGGGTCTGTATTTAGTGATTCTGTTCGTTCCACATGCAGTCCAAGCTCTTTGGCCAGAGCCTGTGCTTCAATATCGATGTCGTAGAGAACCTCCAGATGATCCGAAACAAAGCCGATCGGGCATAGGAGTACATTCTTGACGTTTTCTTCTTGATTGATCTTCCGCAAAACATCCAAGATATCCGGACCGAGCCACGGCATCGCCGTTTGCCCTGCGCTTTGCCAACCAAACTGCCAATTCGTCAGCCCTACACGTTCAGCAATAACTTTGGAAGTGGCAAGCAATTGATCTGGATATGGATCTTTCATTTCAAGTATTTTCTCAGGCAAGCTGTGCGCAGTAAAGATAACGCGCACATCATTTCGATTCACACCCGAGAATTTCTCCAAAGCTTTGTCAACACGTGCACTAAGGGCTTCCACCAATTTAGGATGAAGATGGTAGTCAAGTACGAAATCAATCTTCAGATCAAGCGCCTCTGCTTTATCTTTCGCTCTTTTGACATAGCCGCCAACGCTCATCGTGGAGTAGTGAGGGGCTAGAACGACTCCCACAGCCTCCGTAATACCGTCTTTAACCATTTGCTCCACACCGTCTTCTACGTAAGGCTGAGCATGCTTCAGACCCTGGTAACAGACGAATTCAAGGTTTGGATGTTCTTGACGAAGTGTATCTTCTAAGCCTTTAACCTGCTTGTTCGTATTTTCACGCAGCGGGAAGAACCCTCCTACAATTGCCTCATAACGAGCCGTTAGTTCATGCAGCTGCTCAGGCGTTGGAGGATGCCCACGTCTAATGTGTGTGTAATAAGCTTCAACTTGATCCAAACTTTCCGGAGTACCATAAGACATGACTAAAACACCAATACGCTGACTTGCCATGCTAAACACCACTCTTTTCTGCTTGCTGCGTTAATACGGAATGTGAGTAAGTATGAATGAATGTAGTCAAATCCTTTAGCTTCTCAAGCGATGCTTCCGGGAATAGACCATGGCCAAGGTTAAAGATATAGCCTGGTTGCTGGATCCCTTCATCAATAATGGCTTTCGCCTGTTGCTCAATAACGCTCATCGGAGCTGTTAAAATATAGGGATCCAAGTTGCCTTGTACGGCAAAGCGTTCGCCAACTCTCCCGCGGCCTACAGAAATTGGAATCCGCCAATCTAGACCAATGACATCCGCTTGGATATCTTTGAGATAAGGAAGTAACTCCCCTGAACTCACGCCTGGGAAATAAATCTTTGGCTCCTTCAAGTCCGCAAGTTCTTTGAAAATTCTCGTCATTGTAGGCAGTACATACATTTGAAAATCTGCAGGAGAAAGCGCGCCAACCCAGCTATCAAATACTTGAACAGCTTTGGCACCCGCTGCGATATGCGCTCGCAAGTATGTAATGACCATATCGCCAAGCTTCTCCATTAAGGAAAACCAAACGGTTGGTTCGGAGTACATTAGCTGCTTCGTACGAATATAGCTTTTGGATGGCCTACCCTCAATCAAATAGCTCGCAATCGTAAAGGGCGCACCCGCAAATGAGATGAGGGGAACCTCAAGCTCCTTGTCTAAGATACGGATCGTTTGAATAATATGCGATAAATCTTTCTCCACATCGATAGGACGCAGGCGCTCAACATCTTGCGCTGTCCGAACGGGTGTATGAATCACAGGACCGACATCTTTGACAATATCAAAATCAACCCCAAGAGAAGCAACGGGATTCATAATGTCCGAATATAAAATGGCTGCATCAACACCCAACTTTTTAATGGGCATCATCGTAACTTCCGCAGCTAGCTCTGGTTGCTGACAAATTTCGAGCAGTGAGTACTTTTCTTTGATTTTGCGATAATCCGGATCGTAACGTCCAGCTTGGCGCATATACCAAACGGGCAGTGTATCCACCTGTTCTTTTCGGCATGCTTTAATAAAATTATCGTTGTAGGTCATGAGGCACCTTCCATATATAGGGATCTTTGGCCCTAAGCCAAAGTCTCTCCGATTGGTTTCCATCTATTCTCATTCATTATGCCCTAATTATACCCTTGTCACAACTGAAGTAAGCTTAGGTTTTGCGACAAAAGTATGACAAAAGAACCATCCGCACTAAGACTACATGCTGATCGTTTCCAGCGGAAACTGCTCGCCTCTGCATCTTAGGTGAATGGCTCTTATTGGAAATTAGCTATTTTTTTAAATATCTAGCAATATCTTTGGCAAAATAAGTCAAGATGATATCAGCACCGGCACGTTTGAAGCTTGTCATTGTTTCCATCACGATGGCCTCTTCATTCACCCAGCCCTGCAAGGCTGCAGCCTTAATCATCGAATACTCCGCACTTACATTATAGGCTACTACCGGCAAATCGAAGTTATCCTTCAACATCCGAATGATGTCCATATAAGCAAGAGCTGGTTTCACCATAAGGAAATCAGCACCCTCTGCAACGTCACTTTCCGCTTCACGCAAAGCTTCGCGCCCGTTGGCTGGATCCATTTGATACGTCTTGCGGTCACCGAATTGCGGTGTTGAATCAACAGCATCCCGGAATGGACCGTAGTAAGCCGATGCATATTTTACGGAATATGCCATAATCGGTGTATTCTCGTAGCCTGCTTCATCTAATCCTGAACGAATCGCATGTACATAGCCGTCCATCATATTGGAAGGAGCGATAATATCAGCACCCGCTTTGGCTTGCGATACAGCCGTACGAACCAACAGCTCCAAGGAAGCATCATTTGCCACATCCGCCTGTCCTGTCACCGGATGATGATGAATAACACCACAGTGGCCTGTATCCGTAAACTGACATAAACACGTATCGGCGATAATGAGCAAATTCGGGTTCAATTCTTTAATTAAACGAGTCGCTTGCTGCACAATGCCATCATCCATAAAAGCGGATGTTCCTTGCGCATCTTTATGATCCGGAACACCAAACAAAAGTATAGCTTGAATGCCGAGCTTTGTAATTTCTTCGATTTCTTCTTGCATTCTGTCTAAAGAAAAATGATAAACACCTGGCATCGAAGCAATTTCTGACTTGATGTTCGTACCATGTGTAACAAAAATCGGTTGTACAACATCGTGAACAGTCACTTGATTTTCACGTACCAGATTACGAATAGCTGCATTGCCGCGTAAGCGGCGATTACGAACGATAGGGAAACTCATGAAGAATTCCGCCTCCTTATTGGTGATCAGATGCAGCTCCTTAAGAAACTGCATCTGAGACATTTTTATTATTTATGTTGAGTAATACTTTGTACCAATGAAGCAACTGTAGCCTCTTCCGCCATATAAGTAACCGACAGTCCACATTGAATTGCGGTCTCTGCAGTTTTGGGTCCAATGCAAGCAATTTCAACCCCTTGCAGCAAGGATAGCGGATCTTCCACACCCAGCTGACGCAAGGCTTCAAGTAAATTTGTTACCGTAGATGAACTTGTAAAAGTTATGATATGAATGCTTTGATTTTGCAGAAGATGAATAATTTCATCCCCATCGTCTGTTGTGAGTACATTTTCGTAGACATCGACTTCGGTGACTTCAAGTCCGAGCTCTCTGAGCTTACCAGGCAAATAATCACGTGCCAAGTCAGCCGTAGGTAATAGCACCTTCTGACCGGCTTTTAAATCTGCTTGAATGGCTTCCAGGATACCCTCGCCTTGATATTTGGCCGGGAGTACATCCGCAATGATGCCACGCTCAGCTAGCGCTTCGGCTGTTTTAGGGCCTACGGCTGCTATGCGAGCTTTCCCCATTTTGCGAACATCAATCCCTTTTTCACGCAGCCTGCGGAAAAAATACTCCACACCGTTCACGCTTGTCAGTAACACCCAGTCAAATTCATGAAGCTTGTCTAGCGCCAAATCCAATGCTTGAATGGCCTCAGGGCGACTTGGCGGTTGTAGTCGAATAACCGGGAATTCGACCGCTT
Organism: Paenibacillus sp. J31P190; assembly: GCF_059692075.1. NCBI lineage: Bacteria > Bacillati > Bacillota > Bacilli > Caryophanales > Paenibacillaceae > Paenibacillus > Paenibacillus sp. J31P190. Next base: position 277,546 of record NZ_JCAUAS010000005.1, read on the forward strand.
CTCCACCCATGTCATCAATTAAATCCACAAGCTCACTTGCTTGACTTCTTGCTCTTGTGACAAGCACGCGACGCCCGAAGAGCGGCTTCTTCTCAATCCAAGCCAGCTTCTCACGAAGCTTAACAACTTCACCAACAATAATAACGGCTGGGGATTTGAAATTAGCTTCTCTTACCTTCTCCGTAATATCAGCCAAAGTTCCCGTTATCGTTTGTTGATCCGCCCATGTTCCCCACCTGACGAGCGCAACAGGCATTTCCGGCGGTTTGCCGCAGCGAATCAATTCACGGCAAATTTGTTCAAGATTCGCTACACCCATCAAGAAGACCATGGTGCCAATCGCCTTGGCCAGATGCTCCCAGTCCAAACTGGAATAGGTCTTATTCGGATATTCATGACCGGTAATAATCGCAAAAGACGAAGTGAAGTCACGATGAGTGACTGGAATACCCGCATAGGCAGGAACCGCAATCGAGGAAGTGATACCCGGTATAATATCGAAGATCACATCGTTATCTGCGAGCAGCTCCGCTTCCTCGCCCACTCGACCGAAGACGCTGGGATCGCCGCCTTTGAGACGAGTCACCACTTTCCCCTGTAGGGCCAGATCTACGAGCAATTGATTAATTTCTTCTTGCTTTAGTATATGTTTGTCCGGAAGCTTGCCGACAAAGATCAGCTCAGCTTCCGGTCTACGATGCTTGAGTAAACGAGGGTTAGCCAGCCGATCATAAACGATGACATCGGCTTTCTGAATGGCTTCCATACCGCGAACCGAGATGAGTTTAGGATCTCCGGGACCCGCACCAACGAGATAGACTCTTCCTTTGTTCACGATGCTCACTTCCTTACCTCAGCCAGGATACCTTCAGCGCCTTGCGCAATAAGCTTATCAGCAACAAGCAAACCTAGCGCTTCCGGATCGCTCCCGGAAGCCGTTTCCTTGAGCATGGTGACGCCGTCCGGCGTACCGACCATGCCCGTTAAAGTGAGCAGCGGCACTTCTGATCCGCTGCTGTCTTCGCTTATGCTCGCGTAAGCGCCGAGCGGCACTTGGCAGCCTCCATTGAGTCTGCCTAGGAAAGCCCGCTCCGCTCGCACCGCGAGCGCGGTTGGCTCATGCTGGAACCTGCTCAGCAGGTCCAGCATGAAGGCGTCGCCGCCCCGGCACTCGATGCACAGCGCCCCCTGCCCTACGGCAGGGAGGCAGATCTCGGGCGGCAAGTACGCGCTGATGCGATCCTGCCAGCCGATCCGGTGCAAACCGGCCGCGGCAAGCAGAATAGCATCGAAGTTCTCATCATCGAGCTTGCGCAGCCTCGAATCAATGTTCCCGCGGACCGACTCGATGCGGAGGTCCGGGCGTAGGTGCTGCAGCTGGCTGGCGCGCCGCAGCGAGCTGGTACCGACGAGCGCGCCTTGCGGCAGCTCGTCCAGGGAGCGGTGCCCGCGTGTGATCAGCGCATCGCGCGGATCCTCACGCTTCGGCACCGCTCCAACGACTAGCCCTTCGGGTAGCTCGAAGGGCATATCTTTCATGCTGTGGACGGCCATGTCGATGTCGCCGTCCACGAGTGCCTGTTCGATTTCCTTGACGAACAGACCCTTACCGCCTACCTTGGACAAGGTAACATCCAAGATGCGGTCGCCCTTCGTGACAATTTTCTTTATTTCAAATTGACAAGCAATTCCATGTTCAGCTGCAAGTTGTTTTAAGAGCTCCACAACTTGCCCTGTCTGAGTAAGTGCCAATGCGCTTTGCCTAGTTCCTACGATGATTGTTCTCATCTCTACCCGCCTCCCTGTACTTGCTGCCCGATATCCTTGATAGCTGAACAAGCAGATAAATCCGTACCTCTATCTCCAACTTACTCCTGCATCCAAGGTTCTTTCTCTAAGGTTATGTAGAGCTTCTCTTTCCAACTTTCAAACGTGCCGTCCCGTATTTTGGCAAGCACATCCCATTCAAGCATCTCTTTAAACACACGTTGTCTGGCTTGTTTATCGGTCACCCTGCTCTGAATCAATAACCGCAAATCGCTAAGGAAATCGAGGTAAGTTTCATACTCTTCACCATAAGCGTTGTCTAATTCTTGAGCGATTTTACGAGCAGCCGAAGGGCTTGCCCCACCTGTTGAAACCGCAATAACTAACTTCCCTCTTCGAACAACAGAAGGCACGATGAAGGAGCTCAATTGAGGTTGATCAACAACGTTGACTAGCTGCCCCATACGTGATGCTATCTCATGCACATGAGCATTTACTTTCGCATCATTCGTTGCAGCTACAACCAAGATGTAGGGCGTAAAATCCGAGCTTTTGTCGATCATGATCGATGGATCAAACGTTTGCCTATATAGAACCACGTCAGCATGATTTTCCATCTCCATAAGCCCCTCAGTAAATTCTGTGCTTACAATCGTTATATGGGCACCTGCTTGCAGCAGTGATTTCACCTTTCGTTCAGCCACAGCCCCGCCGCCAATTACTAAACATCGGCGTCCAGACAGATTCATCATAATTGGATAGGGATGATTCATCGTCGTTAGCTCCATATCCAGCCGTGAAAACCTGAAACCAGATTAGAAACCACAAAATTGAGAACAACAATCAAGAATGCCGCGAGGTTCCAAGCTGCGAGCTTATTGCCCGAAATACGCATAGAATGTTGCTGAAATAAATAGAAAGCGTACGCTGCCAATACAAAGAATGAATTAATCACCTTAGGATCATAAAGTAAATTACGATCTCCCTCCAGTACAACCCAAACCACACCCAGGCTTAAAGCCATAAGCAGCAACGGTGCTCCAATAATAACGGAGAGATAGGTGTAATGTTCAATTTTCTCAAGTGAAGGTAATCTCATAACCGTTTGAGAGAATTTCTTCGCTTTCAACATTTTGTGTAAAAACACATACATGCCTGAGAAAATAGCTGCAATCGAGAATGCCACATAGCTGCCAATCGCTAAGGTAATATGGATAAATAATAGCTCATCATTGATGTTCCAATCGGGCTTAATTGGCGTTACATTCGGATTACCGAAAACATTCAAAGCCAAAATGGCAAAACTGAGCACATTCACAAAAAACACAAACAATTCAATGCGGAAAAATCGGTTAATCAACAGTGAAATCGTGACAATCAACCACGAAAACATAAATAGTACGTCCGACCGGGCAAATGCCCATTCCGTCAAATGACCATACAAGTTAATGCCTAAGTAAGCGGTTTGTAGAACCCATACAAACAAAAGCAGCCCCGTCCCCATCCGTTTCGCGCTTCGGTTCGCATTAGCGAAATCCGAAAAGTAAAACAATAGGCTCAGGGCATACATATAAATCATCGCATCAAACAACCAGCTACGTGTAACCATGGCACCTCTCCTAGGCGATTAGCGCCCTTTTCTTCAAGATTGGGCTAGAACATCAGCGTTTTGTAAACTAAGCACGGACAACTTATCATCCAGCATCTGCTTAGCTTCAACTGCTTTATGCCCGGCTTCTAGTTCTTGTGCTAACTGATTGGCTTGCTCTTGTTGTTCAAGGGTCTCTTCCAGGGCAAACAGTTTCGTGAATAGCTCAAGCGCTTCATCACCATGACGCTCTCCAGCCATTTCCTTAATACGAAGGATTGGGTCGCGCAGCACTTGATTCACAATGCTTTTCGTCAATTTACGAATAACTTTAATTTCACGTTCATCGAGGTCTGGCAGCTTCTTTAACATGTTATCCATCGTCTCTTCGTGGATCTGGCTTGCTTTTGTTTGAAGAGCACTTATAACTGGACTTACACCTAGCGTCTTCGTCCATTGTTCGAAAACACCCATTTCAGACTCGATCATCGTTTCAATCTTTGCTGCTTCTTTCTTTCTCTCTTGCAAATGTTTATCTACGATATTCTCCAGATCATCGATATCATAAAGGAAAACATTAGGTAAGCCGCTAATTTGTGGATCTAGATCGCGAGGGACCGCGATGTCCATCATGAAAAGCGGACGTGATTTTCTCTTTTGAACATAGGACTGAATGTCATTCTTCGTAAGAACATATCCTGGAGCGCCTGTTGAGCTTATAATAATATCCACTTCTGCTAAATGCTCCAGCATGTTATCGATGGTACATGGAATGCCGTTAAATTTCTCAGCCAATTCAACTGCACGTTCAAACGTGCGGTTAACCACGATAACTTTGTTAGCGCCATTCGCATATAGGTGCTTCACAGTGAGTTCGCTCATCTTACCTGCACCAATAATCATAACTGTCTTGTTCATGTAGGTACCGAATATTCGTTTACCAAGTTCCACCGCGGCGTAGCTGACGGAAACTGGATTATTGCTAATGCCTGTTTCGGAGTGTGCTTTTTTGGCAAGTGTCACGGATTGCTTAAACAACGTATTGAAATAAGCCCCGGTTGCTTTCATATTTTGAGATGATAAAAAAGCATCACGCACTTGTCCTAGAATTTGGGTTTCCCCAATAACCATAGAATCTAATCCGCTTGTTACGCGGAATAAATGTTCAATCGCTTTTTCATTTTCATACATATATAAATGCTTTTGGAATTGATCCTTACTGACTTGGAACCAACGTTCAATGAAGTGAGTCAAGTAATGGCTGCACATCTGCGGTCGATCCACAACAGCGTAGATTTCCGTGCGATTGCAGGTGGCGACGATTACACACTCCAATATGCTTTTCGTGTCTTTCAATTCTGCCAATGCCTTAGGTAAATCCTGATCGGAAAAAGCGAACTTCTCCCGAATTTCTACCGGGGCCGTACGATAATTCAAGCCAAGTGCGATAATATGCAAAGGTACCACCTGCCTTTCCGTCTATTTCTATGAACCATTATAGCACAGCAAAACAAGCAATCCGACAAATTTTTTGTAGAATTTATGAATGCTTCATACTGCTCGTTAGTTTTAACAGCATTTCGTTTCTATATACCTAATATAGGGATCTTTGAGTGTAACTCAAAGTCTCTCTGCTTAGGGATCTTTGAGTGTAACTCAAAGTCTCTCTGCTTAGGGATCTTTGAGCGTAGCTCAAAATCTCTCTGCTTAGGGATCTTTGAGCGTAGCTCAAAATCTCTCCGCTTTTGGGATCTTTGAGCGTAGCTCAAAATCTCTCCACTTAGGGATCTTTGAGCGTAGCTCAAAATCTCTCCGCTTTTGGGATCTTTGAGTGTAACTCAAAGTCTCTCTGCTTAGGGATCTTTGAGCGTAGCTCAAAATCTCTCCGCTTTGGGATCTTTGAGCTTCATTCAAAAAAAATCCTTATATATCCTTATTGAAGTGCTTTTTTTCGTATAAAAGAGGTTAAATTTCGATCCAGTTCAGTCAGCTTCGTATTTTGGGACGAAATAATATCGCCATTCGAAGCCATGAGTTTCTCATACAGATCGTACAGACTCTTGTACTGAAGCCAAACTTCCTTCAAAGTCTGGATCTCATCTGGCTTTAACGTTCGCTTTCCCCCCACCTGCAGACGCTTCAAGTACTGTGTTAGCTGGGTCATACTGTCCAGTGAAGTCAGATATTCGCTTCCTCCCGCAGCAAGCACCAGGCGTTCATGCGTATAACTTGCCGAGTAAAGGGCTTGCCCCACAGCGTCCAATCCTTCGGTATCTTTGCTTTGAGCAGCTTCCTCCAGATAGCTCTTCAGAAGTTCCATCTGAAACAGAGATACTTGATACAGTAGATGAGTAGCATCATGCTCTTCTTTATGAGGACCAAGTATTTGAACGAGCTGATAGATGGGCCAGATGATGACAAAGAGTACAATACTGTAAATCACTGCTTTTCTAACGATTTTCTTTTTCAAATCCGTTCCCCCAGTTCATGTTTGCTTCATGTTCGGACATGTGTCGCAATAACATTGTATGGGTATCTGGACAAACAAATAACCACGGATTTCTCCGTGGTTATCGTTATTGTTATGCGCAGATTCTTATTTAACAAGCTCTGCTTGCTTCATTTCTGGAGTTTCTACTTGCAGTTCACCCATTCCGCGAACTAATTTCTTCGCATAGAATGTTTCTGGTTTCAATACGGATACCATAAAGTCAATTGCTAATTGAGGGTCCACTGTCTCACCGCATGTATAACAGTCAAGCGCGGCAAAACCTCTCTCAGGATAAGTATGAATGGAGAGATGACTCTCGGACAACATAACAAGTACAGTTGCTCCTTGTGGTTCAAATTGCTTGGATTGTACAGATAGTACGGTTGCTCCGCATACCTCGGCAGCTTCTACCATCTGAGCCTGCAGCCAATCTGCATTGTTCAGAAGTTCGAAATCTACCCCCCAAGTATCTACAGCAACGTGTCTTCCGAAAGTTGAGTATTCTGTTTCCATCTTTCGGTTCCCCCTTCCTAGGAATAAAATGTCTGAAAAAAATTTCATCCGCTAGGACCTACGTCATTCACTTCCCGAGGGTATAATCTCTCGCAACATTCAATGTCCTGAGTGAATCCTGGTTCCTATATTGTTTCAACGAGAATAAAAATAACATCTATCGACGAGAAATGCAATAGTTTTTTTTACCAAATGCCTTTAAACAAAAAAGACCCTAAAAAGGGTCTATTATAATTGTGAGTATATGTGTGGTTAAGCCTCCAATATAAACAAACGATGCGTTAGCTCATTGAGGCGAGTGTCGATCTGCTGATGTTCTTCCTGTTCCTGCACCATATTTCGTAAATCAAGTAGATGGTTAATTTGATCGTAGATCATTTCAATCTCTTGCTCGACTTCTCTCTTTTGGAACATTTGCTGCATGAGACCAATGGTGTCTTTGTACTCATAGATAACGGTCAACAATTGCCCTTTGACTTCCTCGATTTTAACGACGGTTCCACGCTCGTAGTAGTAAACCATTGTGTAGCTTGGATAAATTCGGTTTACTTTTGCGCTTCCTTTAAACTCTGACACTGCTTTACGCATCAAATTAGCCAGTAAGGTGTTACTTAATCTGCAGGATCCTGTGCATTCATATAGGCCCGATTTCTTCTCAAATGAAAGGACGATTTCCTGACCTGCTCCATCTTGAAAAACAACCTCTTGGTTGCCATTCTCCAAGACTTTCACTTGCAATGTCACTTGATGATCCACAAACATTTGAAAAAACCTGAACATCTCGGCTTCTGTTAACTGGAGGCAGGTTTTGACATATTCAGTCGCTAACCTTTGTGCCATAAAAATCCCTCGATTCTTTGTTTACAAGCCATTAACTATTACCTTGTTTATTATTATACTACATGCGTCTCTAATATTCCTGCGTGCAATTCATTATAATCAGCCAAATATTCTGAAAAAACCAAGGAATTACGGAATGCCAGCAAATTTTCCCCAGTAAACCTCGCTTTCCCGTGTGCTTCTTCTTGATTTTCTCTGTCTTTTGACGTCCTTCTTATTACTACACAAAAAACCGCCCTATAAATCAGGACGGTTCTTGTTCTCTATCTTGTTCTTGCTGGGTCACGAGTTCATTTGCTTCCTCAGGCTCTGTTTCTCCATAAGCAATAGCTTGCTCTAGAATCCCCCACAGCTCGTCTTTGCCAAGCCCAAGCTCCGAGGAAAACATCAACGGCTGGACACCCTTATCCATCCCCAGTGTTTCTCGCACAATCTTAATATGCTTCGGCCATCTGCTTTTCGGGATCTTATCGGCCTTGGTCGCAATGACGATGACTGGTACATCATTATGTCTTAGCCACTCGTACATAGCTTGATCATCTTTGGAAGGAGGGTGCCGCAAATCAACTAATTGCATGACAAGGCGCAGTGTTTCTCGATTCATTAAGTAGCTCTCAATGAATTTTCCCCACTGCTCCCGTTTTGTTTTGGAAACTTTGGCGTAGCCATAACCTGGAAGATCTACGAAATATAAGTCCTGGTTGATTTTATAATAGTTAAGCGTTTGGGTTTTGCCGGGCTGTGAGCTGGTTCTGGCCAAATTTTTGCGGGAGATCAAACAGTTGATGAGTGAGGATTTCCCGACATTAGAACGCCCTGCCAGAGCAATCTCTGGCAAGGCATCCTCTGGATATTGGCTAGGTCCAACCGCACTGATAATAAACTCAGCTTGATTGACTTTCATGGATGTTCAACTACTTTCTATCGTTATCCGACTTGCACGGGAGGCTTATTTTTGACAAGCGCATGTTCAAGCACTTGATCCATATGGCTAACTGGAATGAAGGTCATCTCGGCGCGGACACTTTCTGGAATTTCATTGATGTCTTTCTCATTATCCTGAGGCAGCAGGATGGTACGAATACCAGCTCGATGTGCAGCTAGCGCCTTTTCTTTGAGCCCTCCGATTGGAAGTACTCGTCCGCGCAATGTAATTTCACCGGTCATCGCAACTACACGAGAAACAGGAATATTCGTCAATGCCGAAATCAATGCCGTTGCCATCGTAATTCCTGCGGAGGGACCATCCTTTGGAATGGCGCCTTCCGGGATGTGAATATGGATGTCGTTCTTCTCATGAAAGTCAGGTGCAATGCCAAATACATCGGCCCGTGTGCGTGTATAACTGAAAGCTGCTTGAGCGGATTCCTTCATCACATCACCGAGTTTACCCGTCAAAGTCAATTTGCCTGTTCCGGGCATAACGGTGACTTCAATAACTAAGGTATCCCCGCCAACTTCCGTCCAAGCAAGGCCTGTCACAGCACCTATTTGATCTTTCTCTTCTGCTACATTATAGCGGAACTTGCTCGGTCCTAGGTAGTCCTTCAAGTTTTCTTCCGTTACATGTACCGGTGTAGTTGGGTCAGATACGATCTTTTTAGCCGCTTTACGATTCATACCTGCGACTTGCTGCTCTAAATTACGAACGCCCGCTTCACGTGTATATTCACGAACGATTTTCATTAAGGCATCTTCATCTACAATAAGTTGGTCTTCTTCTAGACCATGGTCACGCTTCTGCTTAGGCAGCAAATACTTTTTCGCAATTTGAAGCTTCTCAATCTCTGTGTAGCCAGGAATGTAGAGAACCTCCATCCGATCTAACAGCGGGCGAGGAATATTGTGAACAGCATTTGCCGTCGTCACGAACATGACATTGGACAAGTCAAACGGAACTTCAATGAAATGATCACTAAAAGTGCTATTCTGCTCGGGATCAAGAACTTCAAGCAATGCCGAAGCCGGATCGCCGCGGAAATCCATTGCCATTTTATCAATTTCGTCAAGCAAGAAAACAGGATTATTCGTTCCAGCGTTCTTCATCCCCTGGATAATCCGTCCTGGCATCGCCCCAACATACGTACGACGATGACCTCGAATTTCGGCTTCATCTCTGACCCCGCCAAGCGAAATACGAATGAACTGTCTTCCCATGGATCTAGCAATTGAACGAGCAATCGAGGTTTTACCAACGCCCGGAGGACCAACTAAACAAAGGATAGGTCCTTTCAGCTTCTTAACCAGCTTCTGTACCGCTAGGTACTCGAGTACGCGCTCCTTTGGCTTTTCAAGTCCGAAGTGATCCTCATTCAAGATTTCCTCGGCTTTATCCAAATCCAAATCATCGTCCGTATTTTTGGACCAAGGCAGTCCTAGCAGCCAATCAATATAGTTGCGGATGACGCCTCCCTCGGCAGAAGTCGCTGGCATCTTCTCTAAACGGTCGATTTCTTTCTCAACCTTCTCGCGGACTTTATCTGGCAATTCAGCTTCCGTCAACTGGTTGCGTAGGTCATCCACTTCTCCTGCGCGGCCCTCTTTATCGCCAAGTTCCTTCTGGATGGCTTTCATCTGTTCGCGAAGGTAGTACTCCTTCTGCGTTTTTTCCATTTGTTTCTTAACACGTTGACTAATTTTACGTTCAAGTTCAAGCACTTCTCGCTCATTATTCAAGATATTAAGCATTTTCTCGAGACGCTCACGTACATCTACGGTCTCCAGAATCTCTTGTTTATCCTTAATTTTGAGCGATAAATGGCTGCATATAACATCTGCTAAACGGCCTGGTTCATCAATGTCCGACACAGCAGCAAGCGTTTCTGGTGTAACCTTTTTCGACAAATTAATGTAATGCTCGAATTGACTCAGTACGCTTCGCATGAGCGCATCGATCTCAGGATCGGTGATCTCTTGCTCCGGCAGTTCCTTAGCCGTGACTTCATAATATTCATCATTCACAAGGTATTCAACAATCTCAGCACGCAAAACACCTTCTACCAAGACACGAATGGTTCCATTCGGTAGTTTCAGCATTTGCCTTACCTTAGCAATTGTCCCAATGCGATAAATATCCTCTTTGGCAGGTTCTTCTATGTTGATCTCAGATTGAGAGCAGAGGAGAATCATGCTGTCATCCACCATTGCCCGCTCGAGTGCTTTAACCGACTTTTCTCGCCCTACATCCAGATGTAGAACCATGCTCGGATAAACCAGCAGTCCCCTTAGAGGCAATAGCGGCAATCTGCGCACCTTGATTTTTCCGGGTCCCATCCTCTGCACCTCCTAATATATGGATCTTGATCTTCGAGCGAAGTTCGAATTGTCTCCGCTTCGGATCTTTGAACGGAGTTCGAAGTCTCTCCGCTTCGGATCTTTGAACAATATTCAAAGTCATTTATTTCTGTACCCCTCGTTGCCCTTTACATTTTATCAAAACTGCAAACAAAACACCAACTGGCACTCTGACGTGCCATGTAAGGTTATCTCAACTCTGATTTAGGAGTCAATTGTATGTTGTGAATTAGCATGTAAAATAGGTAAAGTTGAAGCTGGAATCGTCCTTTCTGAGGTAAAAGGCAAGTGAATCACATTATCATGAAGCTCTAAGCCTAAGGCAACTTCCAGCACTTCTTCGATCGAGTCAGCAGCAAGCACCTCTACCCCAGGCAAGTTAGCGAACATTTCTTGCCAATTTTCTTTGGGGATAATGACTTTGGTAGCTCCCGCTTGGAATGCAGCTTCGACCTTCGCTACAACGCCGCCAACGGGTTTAACTTTGCCATGGATACTCATTTCCCCCGTCATTGCCAATTTATTATCCACAGGTATTTTATGTATTGCAGATGCAATAGCTGTCGCCATGGAAATACCTGCAGAAGGTCCATCGATAGGCACTCCGCCAGGGAAATTAATATGCAAATCATAGTCTGACGTATTAAATCCAAGTTTGCGAAGGACTGTCAAAACATTTTCCACTGATCCGCGCGCCATACTCTTCCTGCGGATGGTTCGAGAGCCTCCTCCCATTTCCTCTTCATCTACAACACCTGTAATATTAAATTTCCCAGTACCTGCAGCGGCAATTGGTATCGCGGTCACTTCGATCTCAAGTAGTGTACCCAAATTAGGACCATACACCGCTAATCCATTGACGAATCCAATTTGCGGTTGCGCAGGTATTTTCCGCTCTGGTCTAGGTGGAATTTGCGATGAATTGACAACCCACTCAATATCAGCTGCGGTAATCTCATCTCGCTTATCCGTTAAGGCAATACCCGCGGCAAGCTGAATCACATTCACAGCCTCTCTGCCGTTCGTTGCATATTTCGTTACAACTTGAACAGCAGCTTCACATTTCTTGAAGCCAATTTTATCCAAGGCTTTCCGAGCAATTTCCCCTACCTCACCCGGTAAAAGAGGACGGAAATAAATTTCCAAGCAGCGCGAACGGATAGCTGGAGGAATCTCGCTAGGTGTACGTGTTGTAGCCCCTACTAAACGGAAATCTGCAGGCAGACCATTTTGAAATATATCATGAATATAGCCTGGAATATTCGTATCCTCAGAGCTATAATACGCACTCTCTAGAAATACTTTACGATCTTCCAGCACCTTTAATAATTTGTTCATTTGTGTGGGGTGTAATTCACCGATCTCATCGATAAACAATATGCCGCCATGCGCTTTCGTTACGGCACCTGGTTTAGGCTGTGGAATCCCCGCGACCCCCATTGCACCTGCACCTTGATAAATTGGATCATGAACTGAACCGATTAATGGATCAGCAATTCCTCTTTCGTCAAAGCGTGCTGTCGTGGCATCGATTTCTGTAAATTTGGAATCTGGACGGAAGGGTGACTCCTGATTTTTCTTAGCTTCTTCTAAGACGACACGAGCCGCAGCCGTTTTACCAACCCCAGGCGGACCATAAATAATGACATGCTGTGGATTGGGACCGCATAGTGCAGCTTTTAAGGCTTTCAATCCTTCAATCTGGCCAACGATATCCTGCATGGAAGACGGTCTTGTTTTCTCTGAGAGTGGTTTTGTTAGCGAAATGGATCTTAGCTTTCTTAACTTTTCCAATTCTTTCCTGGATTCTCTATCTACAGCAGACCGGTTCGTCTGTTGATTACGCAGCAAATTCCAGAAATACAACCCAATCACAACGGCAAAGAAAACTTGAATTACCATAAGAATAATACTTAAACTCATTTGTCATACCTCCTAAGAGCTTTGCTTTAGCAAACTGTCATCGTAAGCATATGCTTAGATTTCGTAAGAAAACTACTTCATAAGCTGTCATGCTAACTTCGTCAAACAGCTCAGTTTTTTGTCATAGCTTCCATTATTCCCGTGAAAAAGAAGGTTAATCCAATTCATGCAAACTTTTGCGTGACGTATGATAGCCCCCTTACAGAAGAAGGATAAGAGTAGATATTCATGCAAAAGGAAGTGGTTCGCTTGAAGAAAAACTTGATGATTCTACTTGTTTTCCTCTGTCTTTGTAAAACGTCAGATGCATCCGCTTTGGCGAATGATCCCCTACTGCCTAATGCAGATATTATTATCGACGTAGGGCACGGGGGCATAGATAGCGGTGCTTTACACGGTAAATACCAAGAAAAAGATATGAATTTAGCCATATCCAAAAAAACATACAAGTTACTTAAGAAAAGGGGATATCGCGTTATCATCAACAGGACTGATGACTACGCTTTAAGTGAAGATAATAAGTGGTCCTTCGGTGGAAGACACCGCAAGGATTTAGCTCAGCGTTCCGGACTCGCCAACACAATTAAGCCCAAAATGATGCTAAGCATGCATATCAATTGGTCAGGTAAATCCGATCGTAGAGGACCACTTGTCATTTATCAAAATCAATCAGACAGCATTTTGCTTGCTCAACTTTTGCAAGAATCTCTGAATCGTCTTTATGGCACGGAAGAACTGCCTGTTCTCGGTAAAAAGTATTATGTGCTCAAGCACACGAAAAGCCCAGCTGTTATCGTCGAACTAGGATTTATTTCCAATAAATCAGACCGCAAGCTGCTGAATGATTCTCATCATCAAGCCAAGTTAGCAAAAGCCATTACTCAAGCGGTAGATCAATACTTTGCTATGATTCATCCTAATTAGCATTTACCTTCATTGTTTGCGAAATTGGAACAAAGGTAGCTTCCTTTTGAATGATGGGAATGGCCTCTTTGATCACTTGGGCTGTTTTTTTCCCTGGTGGACCCACATGTCCGATCGCGATGACCATATCTCGTTGATGGATTAATTTTTTAAACTTCACCATTTGCTTGCTGATGTGACTGTACGTGTAAAGATCATCGAAGAAGAGTTGATTCTCTGAAAATGGAACTCCATTTTGCCCCGCTAGCTTGCCGATTAGGCTTTTTGGAGAAGTACGGCTATCTAATAAAATGAGATTTTTCTCTCTGCAGATTTCAACGAGAATTTTCATTACTCTCTCATCTGCAGTAGCCTTGGATCCCATATGATTATTAATTCCTATTACATAGGGAATATCTTCGATTGCCGCTACGATCCGTTTGTGAATCTCATCATTCGATAAGTCCGTAGTAATGGCTCCTGGACCCAACCAGCTCTTCTTGCCCCGCACAGGCTCCATAGGCAGGTGTAGAATGACTTCATGCCCCCTATCGTGTGCTAATTGAGCATCTTGTTTAGTGGAGGGCAAGAAAGGCATGACAGCGACGGTGAAAGGGATGGGTAGATCCATCATCTCTTTAGTGCCGTCCATATTATTGCCAAAGTCATCAATGACAATGGCCACCTTCTTCGACTTGATCTCGGCTGCTTGCTGTGAAGGCATTCCCACATCTGAAGCACCCGTATGCCAAGGTAAAAGAAGCAAAAAGATCCCTACGATTACTGTAAGGGTAATGTGACGAGCAGTCCTATACTTGCTTAGCAAATTCATAGCATTCTCCTTGTTTGCATGTAATCGTTAGAAAAACTTACTTCAAATGAACAAGCTTTCCAGTTTTACTCATTATGCTTCTCTTGCGCTACAAATATGCGTAAAAGGAATTAAATGGCGTTAGGGGAGCTGGTTCAGATGTAAGTACGGGTGGGAGTGCGAGTTCAAGGCGGGTGCGGGGGTGGGGCCAGGTGGCGGGTGCGCTGTGGGCGTGGGTGTGGGTGTGGGTGTGGGTGTGGGTGTGGGTGTGGGTGTGGGTGTGGGTGTGGGTGTGGGTGTGGGTTTGGGTTTAGAGTGTGGGGGTGGATGCGGGGCCGGATCGGATGGGAGAGCTAATGCAGATGGGTGCGAAACGAGGGAATAAGTGAGAGAGAACAGTGCCGATAAAAAAAGTTCTCAAAGGGAACTACGATTCGTTATTTGAGCTAAAAATGCTCAAATGCATGAGCACGAGGAACTACAGTTCGCTATTTCGTTGTTTTCCTTTAAAAACCTCTCTTTTTTTTAGAAATAGCTGATCCATGTTCCGCTAATTCAAATTTCTAGTGCATTTCCCCAAAATAGGGCACTGTCGTTCCCTTTAAAAAAGGATTTATGGTTATTTACCTGCTTATCCGTCCATAATTGGGAAATCTGTAACAATTCCTTTCAATCACGAGCTCATTGTCTCCGAGACACAAAGAAAGCCGTTAAAAGCACCTCACCCTAGGCACATTTAACGGCTATCTTTTTTTAAATATAGGCTATTAGTGCTTACGTCCTGGGATAACACCAGTTTTTTCATAAGAATCTACGATGATATCAATTTCTTTCTTTAACTCATCGAGCAGTTCAGCTTCAGGAACCTTGCGAATCATTTCTCCATAACGGAACAGCATTCCTTCGCCACGAGCTCCTGCAATCCCAATATCAGCTTCACGCGCTTCCCCTGGACCATTTACTGCACAGCCAAGTACAGATACCTTAATCGGCACTTTGATCTTTGCAATATAATCCTCAACCTCGTTAGCGATCGAGAACAAATCAATATCCAAGCGGCCACAGGTAGGACAGGAAACAAGAGTTGCAGCGTTAGTAATCAATCCGAACGTTTTGAGCAGCTCACGAGCTACTTTAATCTCTTCAACAGGATCCGCGCTAAGTGAAATACGGAGTGTGTTACCGAGTCCCATATTGAGCAGCGTTCCGATACCTGCCGCACTCTTCACAGCCCCTGTAAAGAGCGTTCCAGCCTCTGTAATCCCAAGGTGAAGTGGGTAGTTGAATGCTTTAGCCGCTTGAGAATAAGCTGCAATCGCCATAGGAACATCGGAGGCTTTGAGTGAAACGATAATATCATGGAAATCAAGCTCTTCCAGAATGTTAATGTGGAACAAGGCACTTTCTACCATAGCCTCAGGCGTTGGGTATCCATACTTTTCGAGAAGATGATTCTCTAGTGAGCCAGCATTGACCCCAATACGAATTGGAATGCCACGTTCCTTACAAGCTTTAACAACCGCTTCTACCTTCTCGCGGCGGCCGATATTACCTGGATTGATACGTACTTTATCGATGCCATTCTCAATAGCAGCAAGCGCTAAGCGATGGTCAAAATGAATATCCGCAACGAGTGGAATATGAATTTGCTTCTTGATTTCTTTGATGGCCTCTGCGGCTTCCTTGTTGTTCACGGTGACACGAACGATTTGGCAGCCTGCTTCTTCCAAACGAAGGATTTCTGCTACTGTCGCCTTCACATCCGCTGTCTTCGTTGTACACATACTTTGCATGATGACTTCATTACTGCCACCGATCGTCAAATCGCCTACACGAACGGCCCGCGTATCTTTTCTATGGAACATTATGGTTTCTCTCCCCATGACACCAAACATCCTCCGCTCCAATCCCATTAACAGGGATCGGATTGGAGGCTGTGTGTAATTTGTGAAATTATGGGTTACGCACTTTCTTCTTTCTTCTTACCAGTCGCCTGCGCGCCATCTTTGGTCGTCAAAACAGGAGTGATCTTGTTTTGAACCGTTTCCTTAGATACCACACATGTTGTGACGTCTGTTCTCGAAGGGACTTCGAACATCACATCAAGCATAATGCTTTCAATGATGGCTCTCAGACCGCGCGCGCCAGTATTACGTTTGATTGCTTCTTTAGCAATGGCATCAAGCGCCTCTGCGTCAAATTCGAGTGATACGTTATCCATCTCAAGCATCTTCTGGTATTGTTTCACGAGCGCATTCTTAGGCTCCGAAAGAATACGCACAAGAGCTGGTTCATCCAGCGGCTCTAGTGTAGAGATGACCGGTAAACGACCAACGAATTCCGGGATTAAACCGAATCGTAAGAGATCTTCCGGAAGCACCATGGATAAGTACTCGCCTGGTTTCAAATCAACTTTAGCCCCATCTGTGCTAAAGCCAATTACTTTTTTACCGATTCTGCGTTTGATAATTTGCTCAAGGCCATCAAAGGCTCCGCCGCAAATAAACAGAATGTTGGTTGTATCAATTTGAATGAATTCTTGATGCGGATGCTTACGTCCACCTTGTGGAGGAACAGAGGCAACCGTACCTTCAAGAATTTTGAGCAAAGCTTGTTGAACACCTTCTCCGGAAACGTCTCTTGTAATGGATGGGTTCTCGGATTTACGTGCCACTTTATCGATCTCATCAATATAGATAATGCCGCGTTCGGCTTTTTCTACATCATAATCTGCAGCTTGAATCAGTTTGAGCAAAATATTCTCAACGTCTTCGCCCACATAACCAGCTTCTGTTAATGAAGTGGCGTCCGCGATTGCAAAAGGAACATTCAGAATTTTGGCAAGCGTTTGCGCTAGCAACGTTTTACCGCTTCCTGTAGGTCCTAGAAGCACGATGTTACTTTTTTGAAGCTCAACATCTTCCAATTTGTTTTGCGAATTAATACGCTTATAGTGGTTATAAACCGCTACAGCCAACGATTTTTTCGCTTGATCCTGCCCGATCACATACTGATCCAAAATATTGCGAATTTCTTTTGGTTTCGGAACATCTTTCAGATCAAGCTCTTCTTCATGCCCTAATTCTTCTTCCACAATCTCCGTGCATAGCTCTATACATTCATCACAAATGTAAACTCCCGGACCTGCAACAAGTTTGCGAACTTGGTCTTGGGATTTTCCACAAAAGGAACATTTGAGTTGGCCTTTTTCATCGTTAAATTTAAACATGGGATCACTCCTTTATTTCAAGTCGTTTCGAGTGATAACCTCGTCGATTAACCCGTATGCCTTCGCTTCATCAGCGCTCATAAAGTTATCCCGGTCGGTGTCTCTTTCGATCTTTTCAAGCGGCTGTCCCGTACGGTCCACATAGATCTGGTTGAGTTTTTGTTTCGTTTTGATAATCCAATCCGCGTGGATTTTGATATCGGTTGCCTGACCTCTTACACCGCCGAGCGGTTGGTGAATCATAACTTCTGCATTCGGCAGCGCGTATCGCTTACCTTTGGCACCTGCTGTTAATAACAGAGAGCCCATACTTGCAGCCATACCTACACAAATCGTAGATACATCTGGTTTAATAAACTGCATGGTATCGAAGATACCCATTCCAGCTGTTACAGATCCACCTGGTGAATTGATATATAAGTGGATATCCTTATCGGGATCCTGTGCGGATAAAAAGAGCAGCTGGGCAATGACCAAATTAGCCACATCGTCATCAATAGCGCTCCCAATGAAGATAATGCGGTCCTTTAATAAACGTGAGTAGATATCGTAAGAACGTTCCCCACGAGCCTCTTGTTCAACAACCATAGGAATAAGACTCATTGTACCAACTCCTTTTGCGGCAATAGCCAAGTTCTCTCAATTGAGATTCAGATACAGTTTAACACGTTTGAACAGCAAAGTCATTTTTTCAGAGAACTGCTATGTATGAGGGTATTTCTTATGGTCTTGGGCAGTTTGGAGGCTAAAATAGGGTAAAAGAAAGGCACGTTGCTTACGTACGTGCCTTTACTAACCTTATTTATACTGCTGCGGAAACATGCTTGCTATTTTCAAGCAAGAAGTCAACCGTTTTTCTCATCACAAGATCGTTGCTCAGACCTTCTAAGCTGCCGTTAGAAGCAAACAGTTCACGAAGTTCTGCCGTTGTTTTTTGGTAGGATTGTGCATATTTCTCAAGTTCCGTGTCAACTTCTTCATCGGAAACTGTGATTTTTTCTGCAGCTGCGATGGCTTCAAGAACAAGGTTGTTACGAACACGCTTGTCAGCATCTTCTCTCATTTGTTCTTTCAGCACGCTCTCGTTTTGACCGGAGAACTGGAAGTAGATCTCAAGCGTCATGCCTTGGGAGCGAAGACGTCTTTCGAATTCCTTCACCATAACATCTAGCTCTGCTTCTACCATGGAAGCTGGAATTTCAACTTCAGCATTTGCTGCAGCTTTTTCAACAACAGCTGTTTCCAGAGCAGCTTCTGAATCTTTTTCTTTGCGCTCTTGAAGACGTTTTTTCAGTTCTTCTTTGTACTCTACAAGTGTATCGTACTCGCTCACATCTTTAGCAAACTCATCATCAAGCTCTGGCAAGTTTTTGCGTTTAATGTCGTGAATTTTCACTTTAAACACAGCTGCTTTGCCTTTCAAATCTTCGGAGTGGTAGTTTTCAGGGAAGCTAACGTTAACTTCTTTCTCTTCGCCTTTACCAAGACCTACGAGTTGCTCTTCGAAACCTGGAATGAAGGAGTTGGAACCAAGCTCAAGGGAGTATTTCTCCGCTTTACCGCCTTCGAACGCTTCTCCATCAACGAATCCTTCGAAATCAAGGACAACGACGTCACCATTTGCTGCTTGTCCTTCTTCAAGTACAACCAATTCAGCATGACGTTGTTGCAAACGTGTAAGCTCTTCAGTCAATTCATCATCCGTAACTTCTGCGCTTACCGCTTCAACTTCGATACCTTTGTATTCGCCAAGAGTTACTTCAGGCTTAACAGTTACTTTAGCTTTGAACTTCAGTACTTGTCCTTTGCCGAATTGCTCAACGTCTACTTCAGGACGATCAACAGGCTCGATTTTAACTTCTTCAATCGCTTCCACATAAACTTCAGGCAAAATGATATCTAAAGCATCTTGATACAAGCTTTCTACACCAAATTTAGCTTCAAAGATAGAACGAGGTACTTTCCCTTTACGGAATCCTGGAACATTCACTTTCGCGGATACCTTTTTAAATGCTTTATCCAAAGCATCTGCTACGCGCTCTGCGCCAACTTCCACTTCAAGAACGCCTACGTTCTTCTCTATTTTTTCCCAACTTGCTTTCATTTTATGCTTTCCCCTCCAAAAATGTACGATGACATATTTTCACGTTACGCTCATTACAACCATTCTATTATACCATATAAGATTTTCATTTCAAGGCAGCCTTTCTTGCCTTATGATGGGTCCGGATTAAACTGCTTCACAAACGCTTGCAGCACAAGGTTAGCTCGCTTCCACTGAAGCTTCATGGAATCAACAATCCCGTAATTATCTAGTAATTCTTCACGATTCACCGAGCCAAACAATTTCTCTTGAAGAATCGCATGAAGTGCAGATGCCCACACATCAACAGCGCCTTCTTCCGCTTTCTGAAGATCGGTATAGATCGATGTCCCATAAGCATAGGCTAGAAATTCCTGCCAGGTCTGCTTGGCAAAATAGACAAAATCAGGTTGGCTTATTTCACTAATGTCCCCGACTCTGCGAATCATATCACGAATGCGTGATGGAAAATCCTCCGGGCACAGCGGTGTCTCTTCGATCTCGACAAGGATCTTTTCCCCATTCTTAGGAAACTCAATAAATCCTCGCTCACCCATCTGTTTAAGCGCCTGCAAAGCTTTAAACTGAATGTGAGGGTGCCGCGGCTTCTCACATAGCCACTCTTTTACACGGTCGCTCACGTCAGATTGATCAATGAACGCCAATTGTTCAAGGGAATTGACTTGCTGCTCCAACGTACCTTCTCTTAGCATATCCAGAAGTTTAAGCGCAAAGGCGCCATCATCGGCCGTCTTATCTTGTATGTACTGCCGTAATAGATCCGTTTCTTCTTCTGGATCATCTTCCAATGGAGACGTAATAGGAAACATGGTTTCTGGATACATGGTATACAGCCAATTCCTCAGAGCTTCCCATTGTTCAGTTTTGTGTTGGTCTACTGTCGGAAATTGCAGTAGAAAGGTTAGCAATTGGAGCGCATCACTATACTGCTCTGTTTTTAGGAACCGAGTAAGTTCCTCTTCGTAATATTGCTCTGTTTTCGGAAAAAGAATTAAGTTATTGATGGATGGGTCTGTTATGATGATCACCTCAGAAATCTTCTCGCTGGTGACAGTTTACTTGATTGTCCAAGTGATTGCAAAATAAATATATAAAATAGGGTTGACTTCACTTTAAACTATATGATAATATAACTCTTGCTTCGCTAAACGGATCACATCCGCAAGGTAAGAAGAGGTCTATGTCTCAGTAGCTCAGCTGGATAGAGCACACGCCTTCTAAGCGTGCGGTCGGGGGTTCGAATCCCTCCTGGGACGTTCATGCACGGCAAAGGATCGCGAGAAATCGCGATCCTTTTTTTGTTTATCTACATTTGCTAAAAAATAAAATTTCGCTATGCTACGAATCTTTCATATTGTGTTATACTCTTTTCAATTACATATTTTTTCGAATAAATGAGGTGCCTTTGCGTAGCAAGCAAGGGGTAACAGGGAATCGGGTGCAAATCCCGAGCGGTCCCGCCACTGTATTCGGGGAGTTTCTTTCTATCATGTCACTTGATGAAAATTCAGGGAAGGCTGAAAGAATACAATGATCCGAGAGCCAGGAGACCTACCTTCATTTATGCACCCAGAAACCTTCGCGGAAAGGAGCGGTGTACGTCAAGTCTTTCGACATCTAGCTTATAGTTGTCGTTTATTCGTACGTACCCACGGCCAATCCATCAGGATTGGTCTTTTTTGTTCGTACTCAAACTTTAAATTAGGAGGAATTAAAAAACATGCAAACAAAGACACAAAAGACCAAGATAACTAGCTTCTTACTAGTGGTTATAGGGTTAGCCCTCTATCTATTCATTAATGAACCGCAAACCGTCTACGGCATGCACATTATGGAAGGATTTCTCCCTGTAGGTTGGGCTATATTTTGGTGGGCAGCCTTCCTTCCGTTCTTCTTTCTAGGTGTTAGAGCGCTTATCAAAATTACGAAAGAACATCCAGAGCTCAAAATTATGCTTGGCCTTGCTGGCGCATTCACCTTCGTACTGTCGGCATTGAAGATCCCTTCTGTAACCGGAAGCAGCTCTCACCCAACAGGTACAGGTTTAGGAGCCGTAATGTTCGGACCGCTCCCTATGAGCGTCCTAGGATCGATTGTTTTGTTATTTCAAGCGGTTTTACTTGCTCATGGAGGACTTACTACACTCGGGGCAAATGCTTTCTCCATGGCCCTCTCCGGTCCAATAGTTGGTTACTTCATATATAAGTCCATGATGAAAACAACCGGCAAACAAAAATGGTCGATATTTTTGGCAGCTGCTCTTGCCGACTTATCCACATACATTGTTACTTCTGTCCAATTAGCTCTTGCATTCCCAGCTGAACAAGGTGGATTTATAGCATCCTTTTTGAAATTCGGCGGTATTTTTGCCATTACACAAATTCCTCTTGCCATTAGTGAAGGTATTTTAACCGTATTAATATGGAATTGGTTACAATCTTACAGCCCAAAAGAGCTATCCATTCTACAACATAAAATGAAAGGAGCTTCTGAGCTATGAAAACTCGTACTATGAACACCCTGATGTTAATTGCCGTTGTATTATTGGCAGTCTTACCCCTTATTTTCGCAAAAGGCGAATTTGGTGGATCTGATGATGCCGCTGAACAATTAATCCAAAGTATTGAGCCTTCCTATACGCCATGGTTCTCTTCATTATTCGAGCTCCCAGCTGAGACGGAAAGTATGCTGTTCGCCTTACAAGCTGCCATCGGGGCTGGCTTCATCGGGTTTGCCTTTGGCTTTTTCAAAGGGAAAGCGTCTAAATCCAAAAACCAATGATGAAATTGATCGATTCTCTCTCCTATAAAAATAACTTACGCCCCCTATCACCGATGTGGAAGTGCGGTTTTGCAGTCACTATGCTGCTGTTTTCTTATTTAACGCACCCGGCGGTGCAGGTAATTATAGCGATTTGGATGGCCCTATGGACAGTAGGCTATGCTCGCGTTCCAATTAAATATTATGTAACTGTCATCGGTGCTGCATGCCTATTTTTTGTAGGTAGTGTACCCGCATTAGTCGTAGAGATCCGTCCTTTGCAAGAAGCCTTGCCTGATATCCATGAGGTGGCGGCATTTACATTTATCGAATGGAAGTTGTCCGTTACTTCAACAGGTCTTTTGCTAATTGGCAAATTATTCGTTCGTATTATAGCGAGCCTAAGCTGCGTGTCCTTTATTATGTTCAGTACACCTTTTTCCGAATTGCTGCAAGTTTTACAAAAAGTTCGTGTCCCCAAGCTGGTTCTAGAAATTATGCTTATTATGTATCGATTTCTGTTCATCCTATTTGAAATTGCCAATAACATGTATGTAGCTCAGCAATCTAGAGGCGGTCAGACAGGTTTCCGAAATAGACTAAAGGATACAGCCATTATTATTGTTCAAATGTTTATCAAAACGATGCAGCGGTATAAATCATTGTCAAATGGCCTTGTCTCCCGAGGTTTTACGGATGACATTCACATGGCCCCCTACCGAGCTAACCCTATACCTTTTCGATATAAATTGGAAAGTTATGTAGGGATCACGCTCTTACTGCTGCTCGAAATTTGGCTGCGTTGGAATTGGAGGAGTATCCGATGAGCACGATTCTAGAAACCTTAGAAGTGAGTTTCAGCTATCCGGCTTCACAGAACATGGCTTTAAACAAATTAAAGCTCCGCATCCCCGAGGGAAAAAAAACAGCTATTTGCGGTCATAACGGTTCTGGCAAATCAACTTTATTTCTTCAAGCTATTGGCATTCATTCACCTTCATCAGGTCAAGTTTTATGGAAGAACGAAGCTTTAACTTACACCCGCAAAGAACTCAAACAATTACGTCAAGACGTTGGACTTGTCTTTCAAGATCCGGAACAACAGCTCATTCTGAATACTCCTTATGAGGATGTCACCTACGGTCTGAGGAATGCTGCCATTCCTGAGCCTGAGATTAACCGCCGAGTAGAAGCTATATTAAGAACGATGGGGCTCGAGCACTTAGCACACACACCCATTCACCACTTGAGCCTCGGCCAAAAGAAACGAGTAGCCTTAGCCGGTGTGCTTGTGCTTGAACCGAAGCTGCTGCTTCTGGATGAACCTACGGCCTATCTGGATCGCATATCGGAACAACAGCTTGTCGAGGAACTTGACCGTATACATAGTCGCGGAATCACGTTAGTCATGGCCACACATGATATGAACCTAGCCTACTCATGGGCTGATTGGATTCTCGTGATGGATCAAGGACAGTGCGTCATGGAAGGAACGCCAGATGACATATTCAAAGATAGCAAGGCTATTATTGGTCTTGGTCTTGATAGGCCCATGCTGCTAGATCTGTGGGAAGCATTGCCCGAAGCTAATCGTCAGGGAATCTCAGCACCTAAGAATGTGAGTGATTTTAAAACATTATTACAAAAGGTCTATTTATAATTATCATTAACGAATATAAATAGAGTTAAAAAGAGGCTGTCCCAACTGTGATTAGAGGGACAGCCTCTTCATGTATACATACATCCATCTATCAATGGTAGGCTCTCTCGTTCCGCTGATTCAATTTTTAGCTCTTTCACTACGAGAGCTTGCCGAGCCGACAGAGTCTGAGAAGCTGAAAATCGACTTCTCAGTAGGCCATCCTGCGTGTCCGCCCAGAATAAGCGCGGAAAACGCGCTTATTCTGGAGCGTCCGAACCAATAAGCGCGAAAACCGCACTTTCAGTGAGAGCTCGACGAGCCGACAGAGTCTGAGAAGTCGGAAATTGACTTCTCAGTAGGCCATCCTGGGGCTGTCTCAAAAGTGTTCGCATGATTGAGAACGTCCCGAATTTTACGCAAAGGAACCTCCAATTCCACTAGCACAGTGGGAGATGGAGGTTCTTTATAGCCGATTTGGCATGTGAAACATATCCATATCTATCTCGAGTACAAACCTAGACTGCGGCTGGGTCATTTAAAATATCTACATTGCGATAGAAATGAATAGGCAAGTTAGGTGTGCTAATTCCTTCTAACTATCGAGGTATCTCGTGAGATAAGACCACAGATCGTGCTAATGTTCTGCAAAAGCATGACATTCTGGGCGCATTAGCGATCAATAAGCAAACATAGCTTGCTTAAGTATCCATAACAAGAGCTATTCGAACAAATAAGCAGCTTAAGTTGCCCTATTGTCCGTATCGAACCGCGTTAAACGGGTCCCCAAGCGCAGACTTGGGGGGGATGGATTCACTCCCGAGTATGGAAAATGGGGCTGTCTCAAAAGTATTCGCAATGATAGAGAACGTCCCAAATATTACACAAAAGAACCTCCAATTCCACTAGTACAGTGCGAGATGGAGCTTCATTTATTTATGAAATTCGACTCTTAGTGGGTGCTCAAAAATCATAAATTGGCTTTTGAGACAGTCCCTTATTCTGGAGCGTCCGAATAGGTAAGGGGTACGCTTTGCTTACCCCTTACCTGAAACCTATTAATTCTGACCAAAAAGGACCTCCACCTATTGGCAGAAGTCCTTATGGTTGCGTACTTTAAGGTAGAAATCCCAAAAGGTTTATAAACCTTTTGGGATAGCCCCCTTTACAACTATCATTATCTGGTTATTGATTTTGAACGCGACTAATGCCCTTATTTCCTTTTCCGGTTGGCACAAAGCGTTCCTCAAAGCTATAAATCATATGTTCTTGGAGTGGTTTACCCTCCAGTAAATGCTCTCGAACAAGCCTTCTCCCAGTCTCTGGTGTCATTTCCTTGTACCAAATCCCTTGCGGATACACCGTAACAACACCTGCATCCTGACAGCGGCCATTACATCTAGTCCGAGTGGTATGTATAAGATGCTCGGCTCCGTGCTTCGAAATTTCATCTCGAATGGCTAGCGTTGTTTCATCTCCTGAATTTTTCAGGCAAGATCCCCCGTTACAGATAAGTACATGATGTTGGACTGTTGATAGATCCCACGTACTCATAAGAACACCTCCCTATCTCCCGTAGGTATATAAACTGTGCTGCTGAAATAGGCAGGTCTCCTGGCTTCAGGATCTTCATCAAACGTCAGCCTTCCCAATCGGTCGATCAGTGGCATAGAGACGTTGACTCCTCTGTTACAGTGGCGGGACCGCGTCGGCTTCTAACCGATCTTCCCTTTTAAGCTTACTCTCGCTTGGAAAGCGGATTGTAAGCACCTATTTCGAATTGAAATTGTTCGAGCTTATGCAAATCTTTTAAACTCAATCATCATACCTCATAAGTCTATCTATATACAAGGAAAAAGCCCCCAACAAATGGTAGGGACTTCATCGAAGCTGTATTTACGATTTCAAATCACTCGTTTAAACGGAAGGACGATTCGGTTGGTGATGTCCAGGCTCTGTTGAATCTAGATTCGACTGAATGCGAGAAGATTGCTTCGAATGATCGATTGTGCTCTGTATCCTTTGATCCATACTTTTACTTTTCTTTTTGCTCATGTTGGGAATCCTCCTATGAGTTGAAATAATGATCACTTGATTAGTATGGTGAGATACAACCTCAAATATGCTGTATATAATACCCATAACGGACGAAGGCAAATCGATAATAAAAGCAAAAGCCTGTAAGGAAATCTCCCTACAGGCTCTTGATGGTGCCATTAGACTTTAGTGCTTCTTGTGCGGCAAATTACTGCCTGGCTGACCGTCACCTTGGGTCCTGAAATTCTTCGCGGCTTTCCTCTGCTTGTCGTGCAGCTTGCTAATGAAATGACTATCCATGAGCATTCGCCTCCTGAAGAAAGAATGGCACTACCTCTTTAGAATGTCACACAAGCTCTAAATTTAAACGCATGGCAAGATTAAGAATCGCGCCTCTTGCTTCTGCATCTGTTTTGACTTTTTCGTAGAGTTCCTCAAAATTAGTGCGGTTTTGAATAAATTCCGGCTCTGTTTTAATAGCCGTTTGTGTCCAGTTAATCAAGACATTCTCCGCTTGGGTAAGTTCGTTGTAAGCACGGTGCAAGCCGACACGCTCAATAATTTCTTCCATTTCTGCTTGCCCTACTTCTTTACCTTCTTCTTTTAATTCCGCAATTCGTTTATCCGCTTGGTTACTGATTTGCAAAAAATGTTCTCTTGAGGCCAAATAATCAATTTGTGCTTTAGAGTGTTTCTTTTTCATTGTCATCACCTTTGTCCTTTAGTAAGTAAGAATTGGGTTTATTGTATCAGGCCTGTCAACAAAACACAAAATCCGTCCGGTTGACTGCGCCCATCCACTTCTGGACAGACATTATCTACCTTCAGTTTGCATACCTTTTATCATCATGCTCTCTTTATAAAGAAAGGAAGGAACGTCTATGTGCGGAATAACGGGTTGGATAGATTGGCGGAAAGACTTGACCGGGTACCCGTCCATTCTAGAAAATATGACGGAAACGCTCCATTTGCGTGGACCTGATGCTTCTGGTACATGGATTTCACAGCATTGTGCCCTCGGCCATCGACGTCTTAGTGTAATGGATCCGGAAAACGGCGCTCAGCCCATGGTACGGAAACAAGGAGACTACACGTATACGATCGTATATAATGGCGAACTCTATAACGCCCCTGAACTCAAAAAGGAGCTCGAACTTCGTGGACATCATTTCCGCACAACCTGTGATACAGAGGTGCTGCTCGTTGCCTTTATTGAGTGGGGTAGAGCTTGTGTAGATCGACTGAATGGTATTTTCGCTTTCGCGGCCTGGAATGATCAAGAACAATCCCTCTATTTGGTCAGAGACCGGCTTGGCGTAAAGCCGCTTTTTTATTCTCATCAAAATAGTGTGCTTCTATTCGGCTCTGAGCCGAAAGCCATACTCGCGCACCCCGACTTTGAAGCAGAGGTTGGTGCTGAAGGCTTGGCCGAAATTTTCGCAGTAGGTCCGGCTCGCACACCGGGTCATGGCATTTATCGCAACATGTCAGAGCTCAAACCAGGACAATGCGCTGTATTTGACCGCAATGGCTTATCCATCCGTACGTACTGGAAGCTCGAAAGCCACCAGCACTCCGACGATATCGCTGCTACGGCATTGCAAGTTCAACAACTGCTTAGAGACACATCCCAGCGTCAACTTGTGTCTGATGTACCTATTTGTACCCTTCTATCGGGTGGTCTGGATTCTAGTGCACTTACTGCACTTGCCTCTGCTCATTACAAGGAAAGCGGGCAAGGCGCTCTGCATACTTTTTCCGTTGATTACAAAGATAATGACAAGCATTTTAAAGCCAACATATTTCAGCCAAATTCAGATGCACCTTGGATTAAACGGATGACAGAGCATCTAGGAACCGAGCATCACTATATTGAATTCGACACACCCGAGCTTGTGGAATCTCTGAAAACAGCCGTATTTGCCCGCGATACCCCAGGGATGGCTGATGTTGATGGGTCTCTTTATTTATTTTGCCGTGAGATCAAAAAAGAAGCGACGGTTGCCATTTCCGGCGAAGCAGCTGACGAAATATTCGGTGGATACCCTTGGTTCCACAACGATGAAGCTTTGGCAGCAAATACGTTCCCTTGGTCTTTAAAACTTAACAATCGCGTCGACCTGCTGGCTCCGGATCTTGTTGATTGGATCAAACCAGTCGAGTATGTCAATAATCGATACCAGCAAGCGCTCAGCGAAGTGCCGCGGTTAGCTGGGGAAACGCAGCAGCAAAACCGTATGCGGGAAATGTCTTACTTAAACATTACCCGGTTCATGCCGACACTTCTAGATCGAAAGGATCGTATGAGTATGGCCGTCGGACTTGAAGTCCGCGTCCCTTTCTGCGATCACCGTCTTGTTGAGTATGTCTGGAATATTCCCTGGGAAATCAAAACATCGGGTGATCGGGAGAAAGGCATTTTGCGCAAAGCACTCAAAGGTGTTCTTCCTGAGGATGTGCTAACTCGCAAGAAAAGTCCGTATCCAAAAACGCACAATCCTAATTACTTAGCAGCTGTGAGAAAATGGGTACTGGAAATTCTGGATGACCCAACCTCACCCTTACTTCCCTTCATTGATGTTAAGAAAATCCGAGCACTTGCCAGCTCAGAGACGAATGATTTCGATCTCCCATGGTTTGGTCAATTGATGACGGGTCCTCAACTATTCGCCTATTTGGCACAAGTAGATACTTGGTTACGTTCCTATAAAATATCCATCCGATAAATGAAAAACCTGCTACCCACCTATAAAGTGGAAGCAGGTTTTCTTTATGATATTAGCCGTTCTGATCAGGGAGTCTATCCAAAAACATGCGTAAAGCTTTGGCTCTATGGCTGATCTCATTCTTCTCTTCCATCGTTAATTCAGCCATCGTTCTCCCAAGAGATGGGATATAAAATAACGGATCATAGCCGAAGCCGCTTTCGCCACGTTCTTCCCCGATGATGTAACCACGGCATGAGTCCTCCGCTTCAATCACTTCATTCGCTACAGGATCGATGAGTGTAAGCGCACAAACATAGGATGCTTCGCTAAGAAGCTTTGGATGCTCTGCACCATCAGGCAATCCTTCGACCGAGTCTGCCTCGCTTAATGCTTGCAGCAACTTAGCATTATTGTCCGCATCCGTAGCATCCTCTCCAGCATACCTAGCAGAATAAACACCCGGTTCGCCATTCAAAGCCTCTACACACAAACCTGAATCATCGGCAAGAACCGGCACATGGAGATGTGCCGAAATAATCTGCGCTTTTATCCGTGCATTTTCTGCAAACGTCGTCCCGCTCTCCACGATTTCCGGAAGATCCGTATAGTCCGTTAAGCTGCGAACTTTATAGCCTTTTGCTCCAAAAAGCTTCGCAAACTCTTTGACTTTGCCCTCGTTACGCGTCGCAATAACGACGAAATTACTTTGTAGCAGCATGATGTACACCTCGAATGCGATCAGCGATCGGGCCTAATACTTTAGATTGCTCTTCAATCATCGTATGGATACCTGTTTCAGCAAGAGCGAGCAATTCATCCAGTTCCTTACGGGAAAAAGGAGCATCCTCGCCCGTTCCTTGGATTTCTACGAATTGACCCTGCCCCGTCATCACGACGTTCATATCTACTTTAGCATGTGAATCTTCTTCATAATTCAGATCCAGCCGCGGTGTTTGGCCGATAACACCAACACTCACAGAAGCCAGAAAGTCGTTAATCGGGAATTTGGCTAGTTTTTTGTCTGTCGCCAACTTGTCCATGGCAAATGCCATTGCAACAAAAGCACCGGTAATTGACGTTGTACGAGTACCGCCATCCGCTTGAATAACATCGCAATCCAGCGTTATGGATCTTTCGCCTAATGCTTCCAAATTCACCACGGAACGAAGCGCACGGCCGATAAGACGCTGAATCTCCATCGTACGACCACCCAGCTTACCTTTGGCAGCTTCACGCTGATTTCTAACCTGCGTAGCCCGAGGCAGCATCGAATATTCGGCTGTTACCCAACCTTTCCCTTGACCTTTCATAAAAGGCGGTACGCGTTCTTCTATCGTCGCTGTACAAATCACTTTGGTATCCCCGACCTCAATAAGCACCGAGCCTTCCGCGTGTTTTATATAATGAGGGGTTATTTTCATAGGTCGCAGTTCTTGATTCGTTCTTCCGCCAATTCTCATAAATGTTGTTCTCCTCCTGTTGCTTCCATCAGAAGCTTTGTTCCTACGCCCCATTGTAGCAAAGTAGCCAGCGAAAAGCACCCCAAGCCATAAACAATGATGTCGAACATGATTATAATGCTGAGAAAACCCCTATGCAAGCGCCTTGTCAAAGTCAGCGCTTTTGCATAGAGGTCGTTAGAACCGGGCAAGCTTCTTAAAGCTTAGCCGGATTAATATGAGCAGTTTTAGTTACAGGTTTCACTGCGCCATCCACTTTAATTTGGACTTGTTTAAAACTTGTGTTCTCCGTCAATGAAAGAATAACAGACTGCATAGCCTCTGCGGATGCTTTCTGATCGGCGCCAAGGAATTTGTTGGAGAAGTCAACCGTTATAACGCCATCTGCCGGCTTAATGCTCTTCACTTCCGTTGTAGCATTCAGAACAGCAGCCAGACCTTTCTTCTGGTCAGGCCCTTTGATCAATTGTTCGACGACCGCTTTCGCGACATCATCCGTCCTTTTGACCAGCCTTGTAACAGGTACATAATATTTGTAATTTTGATCATTTTGATTCAAGAAATAGAGTGTAACCGGTGTGGACTGACCAAATTCAGCGTCCTCAGCCTTCTCAATGTTGATCCCCATAGAGCGTGCAAGAGGTGTATCCAGCGGTGTCTTCCCTTTCGGCATCTCCTTCAGATCTTTCCCATCTACACGCAGCTGTACTTTCTCTACGGTTGGGAAGCTCGTCAGGTTCCAAGTGATGGCCTCCAAAATCTTTCTCTCATTCGGCCCATCGTAATTGAGGAACTCCTTAGAGAAATCAACAATGGCACGCTTGTCTGATGTAACATTCAAACTAACGACCTTCGTACCTTTAGGCAGCAGTGCTTGGAAACCCGATGGAAGCAAACTTGCAACCGGTCCTCCGTCCACCATATACTCGAGAGTCGTTTTGGCGACAGAAACCGTTTTTGGTAATCCAAGACTAAGTGGAGCAACGAATCCTTTAGCATCTTTCACATAAACCGTCATCTGTGATGAATTGTCCTCGATCATATCGATCGTAACGGCCGCTGATGTCGTCTTCGCGTCAGCTTCCGCACCCGTTGTCGGAGGTGCATCGATGTCACTTTTCTTCCCAGTGCCCAGAACCGAACATCCCGTGGTCAGCAAGGCAATTACCCCCGCGATAGCGGCTGAACGAATCCAATGTTGATGTTTCATTAGCTTATTTCCTCCTCCAAGTTTTCGCAGAAGCTTTCTGAAGCATCTGCCCTGTATTTTCTTTGCATGGCCTGTACACTGCTTTTTCGTATTATTATGTATACGGGGCTTTGTCCGATTTATAACTACTTTTTGTCCTCACTTGAAAAAAAGTCATGCACTAGGATTTAACCCCTGCACCTGTAGAACATAGCAACAAGTAAAATTCTGGGAGTTACCTTCCTTCGGCATTTTTTAAAGATATGCTATACTCAAAAATAAAGAATTAACCTAATTCGGAGGCGCTTCAATGAGAACATTCCTTAAAGAAAAAGCAAACATTTTCAACGAATTCCGTGAAGAGGTTTTCAGTCACTATTCCCAAGCTGTCATCGAAGAAGCTGTTGCTCGCTTACTCGTCGAAATCAAAGGAATTAAGAAAATTCCCTATGAAACGATCACAACAACCTTGCTAGGTGTATTAAGCAAAACAGAAACCTATAACGTTATGTCCACGCTCATGGAGCTCCAAAAGAAGGTCAAACATGATTCCGAGCTGCTAGCTAGTATGAAAGACCCCGCATATAATGTTCATCGCACCATTGCTATGTCTATCTGTGGCCTATATGGCAGCGGCGCGATTTCTCTTTTTGGATTTATGGATTGTAAATTCCGTTTCTTTTTTCCGACCAAACGTCCTAAATCTTTCATTTCCAAAGGGATCTGTGCCATTGTTGCATCAACAGCCAGTTCAATCATTTCTGAAAATGTGAAAGAAGACTACACCGCGCGTAACCTGGCTCTGTTCGCGTCGAGAGGCGTAGCTTTGGAGGATATGGTGGATATTCTGGATCAGCTTCAACGTCCTTACAATCCAGATATGGAGCGCAGCCTCTGTGAAGAGCATGTTCTTGCTGTATTACGAAAACAGCAAACATTCCATGCCCTCCAGTTGGCTATCAAAATTGATACAGCTGTTGAAGCAGGAGAATTCAATCCCCAATACAATCATATTGTCGGACAAGACGAAGGTCTTTTCGGGGTAGATGAAAGCATCGCAACAGCTGTTCCACTCATGTACGGGACTATCGCTCTCACTAATTTCGGTTACCTGGACAAAGAGAAAATCGGGATTATTAAAGATCTCGATAGCGATCATTCCGAAGGAAAATGCAATACGTTTATTGATGATATGGTTTGCGGCATCGTTGCTGCTGCCTGTGGCCGTTTGGCGCATAATAATATTCCTACTTATAGTAAGCCTTTGAAGTGAGTCTGGTTGTCATTCAAATGCGTGTGATATGACGTGGAGAGAATTAAGTGTTAGCTGTAGAGTGAAGTCCTATGGGTGAATTACGTGTTTTGAGGTAGAGTGAAGTGATGTGGGTAAATTGCGCCGTGTGCGGTAGAGTAAGGTGCCTGTGAGGGAATTGTGTGTTGTGCTATTGGGAGGATTAAAGAATATGGGACGAATGTTGGTCAAACAATTATTGACGGAACCTGAGGACCTTATTTCAGTAAAATGACCCCTTTTCATGATTAAGAGGAACTAGGAGTCGTTATTTCACTGTTTTTCTTTCCAGAGAACCTTATTTTCTTGAATTAGCGGCTTCTAGTTCCGCAAGAATAGAAATACGTGGGTTTTCACAAAAATAGAGGCTTCTGGTTCCCTAAATATACTAAATGTGTACTTCTTTCGGAATTGAAGAGCCTCAACCATTCATTCTCGGTTGGGGCTCTCGTTATTATTTCGATGCTGCTAAATATTGAATGAGCTCCGCGGCTGGGTCTACCTGCTGGATGCGGCCTTCTGCTTCCAGCAGAATGAGGTGAGCGATCGTCTCCGATAGCGCGAACCTCATCTGGTGTATGCTCAGCCGGTCGCCGAACGCCGCGCGGCACACCTCATAAGCGCTAAGCGGCGCGCTTAGCTGCCCCTCCATGAGCGCAAGCCGCTCATGATGATGGCGCACAAGCTCCTCTGCGCGTGCGCCAAAGCCGGACCATGGCTCCCGGTGCCCCGGGTAAGCCATCTTCACAGGCAGCCTGCCGATCTCCTGCAGGCTGCTGAGGTAAGCGCCGAGCGGGTTTTCTTCCACCTGAGGGAGGAAGGAAACGTTCGGCGATATTTGCGGCAGGACATGGTCGCCGCAAAAGATCACCTCCGCCGCGGCGTCGTAGAAGCACAGATGACCCGCGGCATGGCCGGGGGTCTCGATGGCTTCGTACACGCGGTCCCCGAGGCGCACAGGCCCTTCACGCAGCACCGTCACCTGTGGCTGCGGCGACACCAGCGAGACGAAGCTCACCATGTGCTTCGTCATCTCGATCAGCCCGGCTTCCGGGAAGCCGTGCCGGGCAAAGAGCGTCAGGAGCAGCGCCGACATCGGCTGCTCCGGGCCCCACAGGAGCTGCACCTGCGCTAGGCCGGTCTCCGAGAGGAGAACCGGCGCGCCCGTGCGCTCCTGGAACCAACCCGCCATCCCATAGTGGTCGGGATGGTGATGGGTGAGCACGATTTGCTCAACGTGCTCAAATCCAATCCCGCGCTCCTGCAGCACCTGCTGCCAGAGCGCCTCCGCATCCGGGGTGTGGAGCCCCGGATCAATCACGGTATACCCGCTGCTGCCTCGTACGAGGTAAGCATTCACCCATCGCAGAGGAAAAGGCAGCGGAACTTTCACTTGCGTGATCTCATCCGTATGTTCAGTCACGATGTTCATTTCCAAGTACTCATCCTTCCTTATGCCCTACAAAAATCAACCGGCTAGATGCTTCAGCATCATAAGCCTGTCCATCATATTCACCGTAGACATAATCAATATGTAAACCCGCTTTTAACAGCATAGCTTCAAACGCCGTTCGATCATACAACTTAACCTGCTCCACATAATGCCGATCAGCAGTACCCTTTTGCGAAATCACAATCCGTTTACGCACACAGCCATCTTCAATGGCTCTTACTTCACGAATCAATAAATCTTTTTCCGTTCGCTCCGATTGAGGAATGAGATTCGACTGAACATAAACCGGATTCAAGAAATCGATGATGAAACGGCCGCCCTCTTTTAGAAGCCGATGAATTTCATGAAGCACCTTCTCATTCTGTTCATCCTCATCAAAATAGCCAAACGAAGTAAACAAATTCACAACAGCATCGTATTGCCGATCGAGCGGTACTTCACGCATATCTCCGCGCAGCCATGTTACTTGCTTGCCATCGTCTATCTTAACCGCCTCATTCAAAAGCACCTCGGATAAATCAACGCCTGTTACATCGTAACCGAACTCAGCCAGCGCCATGGAATGGCGGCCCATGCCGCAGCATAAATCAAGCACTTCGGCCCCTTGCTTCAGCCCCAGCCAATCGATCATCTTCTTCACTTCATGGTAAGCACCTTGCAAATCTCTGTGTTTATAAACAATTAAATAATCATTCCCAAAACTTTCCTGATACCAAGCCATTTCTTTACACCTTCAATTTCTACGATTTATAAATGTTAGGAAGTTCAAATGATTGCAATTTCTGCTTCACAATACGCAAACCATCAAACGCTTCTTCTTTGCTAAAATTGCCTGCTTGCAGGAGTTCTTCTTCCATATCCATTAATTTTTCGTAAAAGCTTACCCCTTGTTCGAGTATTACCGATCGGTCCGGATGATCTTCCATATAATGAAATAGAACATCCTCTACTTTGGCAAAATTGCCCTGTTTCTCATAATGCGCGAAAAGAAGCCTCTTGATCTCCTCCGGGATGATCCATCCTTGAAGACGTTCCAAGCTCTGGTTCAATCGGGACGTGATCTCATCGTTCACTTCATCCCTAGGTTCAACTTCCGGTGAGAGTGATAGGTGAAGCAGCAAATCAACGGATTTCAGATAAGCGTGATAAGCCTCGTCAGTCTGTTCATGCCGCTGAAGCAGGTCGCCTTGTCCTACAAACATATCGCTAAGCACCAGGGCTTTGGCGGTATCCACGCTGCCATGATAGGACAATAAATCAAGGATATCCTTACTCGATAATGCCTGCAAAGAGCGAATATTCAGCCCCAATAGATGGCGACTTGCCTCATCCAGCTGCTGCTGGGCATCTTCTAATGGAATATGTTCCTTATTAAAAAGTATGCGATGCAGCACCACGGTCATTTGCTCAATCTGCCGCATAAAATAATCACGCTTGAACATCATTTGAGCCTCCTTTGTTCAAAAGAAATGCTTCATTTTAGCTTACCACGCCTCGGAAGGAAACTCAAAAGGGGATACCGCCTATTTTTATGCATATACCGCACCATTGACAACAGCCCTTCATAAACTAATTTTGACTGTATCCCTAAACCTTGTAATTCCCAATACCCGAGCAAGGAGGGGTGACACACATCCATGGGCAGCGACCACAAAAACAAATTTCTACTTACTAACCGCGAAAGAGAAGTATTCGAACTCTTAGTACAAGACAAAACCACGAAAGATATCGCGCAGCAGCTTTTCATAAGCGAAAAGACTGTGAGGAATCACATTTCTAACGTCATGCAAAAGCTGAACGTAAAGGGTCGTTCACAAGCGGTTGTAGAACTGATCAAGCTTGGGGAATTAAAGATCTGATTCCGTCAACAGACGGATCCATGTAAGCCTTTGAGCCTCCCTGTGGAGGATTCAAGGGCTTTTATGTTTGGCAGAATGATTAGAAATCATCCAAATATTGAAAGTTTTGTTAACCCGATGTTTCGACAACAAGTGACTTGGGGCATGTACTATGATACATATATCATTCATTATTAGGAGGTTATTATGTTAAATGGTTGAAGCAACCAATGATCAAAAAAACATTTTTTCACTTTCAACGCTTCTGAATATAGAACCCAAAATTCTGCTTAAACTTTGCCATTATATTGAATCTAGAGGATATTTCTTTACGAAATCGGAAGAGGGTACCCTTCAATTTAATGATAGAGATATCGCTGTTATCCTGGCCCATTACTGAAGGGCTTTTTTCTTTGTGCTTCCATGTAAAAAAATTATCGTAATCTAATTGGTCCTTCATGAGGACTCGTTGTCTCAGCAGATCGTCACGCGCGTTCGTTTTGAATAAGCGCAAATACATCATTGCAGAAAAAGTGGCCGTGCAAAAAGTCCCTGAAGATGACTGTGAGTTAGGCTTTACGGCAAAACAAAACCAAAAAAAGAAGCCCCCATAAATCTGAGTGGGCTTCATTCCGCATTTTATTTGATCGTAATGGAGGTTACGAGCCTATTAACACCTTTAAGCTGTATAAGATTCCCTTCCTTAAATAAGGCCAGGTTACCGGAAAGCGTAACACTAGAGGATACCTGATAGATCGTTGTTTGTTCCACACCATTAATGGTTTGAGTGATGGAAATCGTAGCAAGTTCACCTTTGGCATTGAGGGTGGTTCCTTTTAACTTTCCTAAAAGTTCAAATGGTAGATTCGCATCAATCAATTTGGTGACTTCAATGTAAATGACTTTATTATCAGAGGTGCGGATATCGACTTCATCGCCTACTTTTAAATCAACAGCCCTGACCTTCACACCGTTCCTATAAACAACGACATCCGGATGAAGGGTGAATACAGTTGTAACTCCCGACTTCGTGAGCTTCAGTTCATTGTTGCTCACCAAGGCGCTAACCGTACCGTTGTTTGTAATGGGTTGAACCATTTTGGTCACTTCAATATAAATGACTTTATTTTCGGTAGTGCGGATATTGACTTCGTCTCCAACTTTCAAATCGGAAGCATTGACTTTCAACCCATTCCGATAGACGATAACATCCGAGTGAAGTATTAACTCAAATGTAACACCTGACTTCTGAAGCTTAAGTACGTTATTGCTGACAACTGCGCTAACTGTCCCGCTATTCGTAATGGCTTGTGCCGTTTGCGTTACTTCAATGAAAATGACTTTATTGTCGGATGTGCGAACGTTCACTTCATCGCCAACCAGCAGGGAGGCAGCAGTGACTTTCACGCCATTCCGATAAATGACCACATCTGGATGCAGGGTGTATGAAGTTGTAACGCCTGCTTTCGTAAGCTTAAGTACATTGTTACTAACGGTCGCGCTAACTGTACCGCTGCTTGAAATAGGTACAATCGATTTAGTGACTTCGATGTAGATGACCTTATTATCCGAAGTGCGAATGTTAACTTCATCACCCACTTTTAGGTCATACGCGCTCACTTTAATGCCGTTGCGATAAACGACGACATCTGGATGAAGCGGTAGTGTAGAGGTAGCTCCAGCCTTCGTTAGCGTCAATGTATTATTCGTAACTGCCGCACTTACGGTGCCGCTGTAGATAATTGATTGTACGGCATTGGTCACTTCGATGAAGACAATTTGACCATTAAATGTTCGTACTTTCACTACGTCCCCTACCTGCAACGCAGATGCGTTTACTTTGGCCCCGTTCCGATAAATGAAAACGTCTGGATGCAGAGGATAGGTTGATGTTGTGCCTGAACTTGTAATACTAAGCGTGTTGTTGGTCACAACACTACTTACAGTTCCATTTATCGTGTTATTCACTTGGTCTGGCAATTGACCGCCCGTACGATCGAGCAAAGCTGCGAGCTGAGCCCGTGTTACCGGTTGATTAGGCCTAAACGTATTGTCTTCGAAACCATCGATCAAACCTTTCTCGATGGCAACAGCTACATAACCCACAGCGCCTGCAGGAATTTGTTTCGCATCTTTAAATGGCAGTGTCGTGTTCATTTTCGCTTTCGCTTGAGCTTCCAACTTCAAAGCTTTAACTAAAAGTGTTGTCGCCCAAAGCCGGTCGCCTTCTTTTTGAGGCTGAACCATATCATCATTTTCCGAGAACAAATCATTTTCTAATGCTACAGCTACATAACCGACAGCCCAAGAAGGAACTTTATCCGCATCTTTAAAATTCAAATGAGTGCTCATTTCTGCTGCTGATTCTGCTTGGCTGCGAAGTCCCATCAAACGAACGGCAGCCGTAATCGCTTCGATTCGGGAAACCGTATTATGAGGCTTAAAGGTACCATCCTCATACCCTTCAAACACACGCTTCGATGCTAAGCTCGCGATATAGCGTATCGCCCATTCTGCCGATTGCAAATCGTCAAAGGTGAGATGTATCTCAACCTTACTGTCATCTTTTTTATTTCCATTGTCTTTGGCTAATACTGCTGTGCCGCTTCCCATGATCATAACGAATGCAAGTCCTGTCGCGATTACTTTTTTGAACGTCACGCTTTACACACTCTCCTTCTTTATTTGAATACTACATGTATCAGAAGAATTCGTTTGATTGGTTATTTTTAGGAGGGTGGCCTTTTATTTTCCATTAAGAATTTTTCCTTCATTTATCCAACAAAGTGATCAAGTACATCTTTAACCACTTTAGCATACGAGATGCAAATAAACTGTCATATTCTGTCCCGCTGGCGATGACCCTCACAATGTGCTATGTTGGAAGAAATTGTGAGTAAGGGAGCGAAGGCAATGACGGAAATTGCGCTGGATCTATCTCATTTTCATCCCGTTCTGAGGGCTTGGTTTGCTTCTCGTTTCGGTGAACCTACAGATGTTCAGAAGCAGGCATGGAAACAAATACGTTCTGGCACGCACACTCTCATCTCTTCCCCTACAGGCTCAGGTAAAACATTGGCAGCCTTACTGCCTTGTTTGGACGGAGTTCTTAAAAAGAAACAGGAACTTGAGGACATTTACACAGCCGGTGTTCGCGTGCTTGTCGTGACACCGCTTAAAGCGTTGAATAATGATATTCATGATCATTTGATTCATTTTATGGCAGAAATTGAGGAGACTGCTTCCTCTTTCATAAAGGAAAAGGAAACCCCCTGGCGGGGACTCACGATTGGGGTTCGTACCGGCGATACCAAACAAAGCACTCGGGCATCGATGCTGAAGCAGCCGCCAGATCTGCTGGTGACCACGCCAGAATCGTTGTATTTACTGCTGACTTCTCCGCGCGCGAGAGAAATGCTAAAGAGCGTGGAACAGATCGTCGTCGACGAAATCCACGATCTGGCAGCGGACAAGCGCGGCATGCACTTGTCGCTCACGCTGGAACGGCTCAATGCGTGGTGCGGGCGATCCGTCCAGCGGATCGGCGTGTCAGCCACACAAAAGCCTATCGAGCGGGTCGCTCGTTATCTTGGCGGCTGGGAAGCTGACCAGCCTCGCAATGTAGCTATTATCGAGAGCAAAGCCGAGAAGCAGTATGCACTTCAGGTGACGATGCCGGAACCTGCGCGGGCTGGGGCTGATAAAGAGGCGATATGGACGCCTCTTGTCGAACGTGTGCTGCAGCTCATGGAAGGCTGCAGCACAGTGCTGATCTTCGCAAATAGCCGCAGGCTTTGCGAACGCTTGACCTTGCGACTCAATGACCATGTCGGTCATGAGATCGCGAGTAGCCACCACGGGAGCGTCGCCCGCGAGAAGCGGCTCGAGGTCGAGCGCTTGCTCAAGGCCGGCGAGCTTCGCTGCCTGGTTGCCACGTCGTCGCTGGAGCTCGGCATCGACGTCGGCCATGTCGATCTGGTGATCCAGATCGACTCGCCTTTCACCGCTGCCGCAGGCATCCAGCGGATCGGCCGGGCCGGCCACGCCGTCGGCAGCGTCAGCCGCGGCGTGCTGCTTGCGCGCAGCCGCAGCCTGCTGCCGGAGCTGGCCGTGCTCAGCCGGCGGATCGCGGCGCGCGACATCGAGGCCATCCGCATCCCGCGGGGCAGCCTCGATGTCCTCGCGCAGCAGCTCGTCGCCATGGCAGCCATGGGCGACGAGCTGGATGTGACTCGCCTAGAGCGCCTTCTCGCGCAGAGCGACTCCTTTCGCGAGCTGCCGCGCGAACGCTGGCTCGCGATGCTCGAGGTGCTCGCAGGCCTGTACCCCTTCGTGCGTCCTCTCATCGCATGGGATCGTGAAAACGGCCGCTTAGAGCGGTTGGCGGCCACACAGATGGCTGCACTCACTGGCGCGGGCACAATCCCTCAGAGCACGGCATACCCTGTGCATCACAATGAAACCGGGCTTCACCTCGGTGAGCTGGATGAAGAGTTCATCCACGAATCGTCTGTTGGGGACGTATTTCAATTGGGTACGGCATCTTGGCGTATCGTCCGCAAGCGTCCAGAGCGTATCTATGTCCAGGAAGCCGACAATCGTTACAGCGAAGTCCCCTTCTGGCGCGGGGAAACCGGCGGAAAGTCGTTTGAGCTCGGCGTTCAAACGGGTCAACTATGGCGAGAACTGCGTGATCGTTTGCAGCCGCTTCCTCACACTCAAGCCGATCTCGACGTCCAAGACTGGCTCTTGGAGTATTTTCACTTTGATTCGGATGCTAGCCATGCGCTCATCAGTCTCGTTCGCAATCAGATTGCTGTAAATACGGTGCCGACAGATACAACCGTTGTCATCGAAACTTTCACCGATGAAAATAATCAAACCCATTATATTTTGCACAGCCTATTTGGTCGCATGCTCAACCGAACTTGGTTAATGGCTATCGATAGGCATCTCAAACAAATAGGGCATACCGCCCTCTATACCAATGCCAAAGACAATGGCATCGAGCTAATTTTCCCTAGCTTCCATCAGTCGATTTTGCATGCCATTATGTCCATCTCTTCTATAGAAGCAGAACAGTTCGTCATTGAGGCTGTGGCTGAATCCGGTATGTTCGGAGCAGCTTTCCAGCGACTCGCAGAAACGTCCTTGCTTCTTTCCCGCAGCTTCACACGTATGCCTGCTTGGATTAAGCGACTGCGCGGACAAGAACTCATGAAAGAGGCTCTGCCCTTTAAAGAACGTTTTCCTTTGTTTCAGGAAGCCATGCGAGAATGCCTGGATGAGCATGTTGATATTCAGCATCTTCAGCGCATTTTAGAAGCCATTCATTCAGGAAATATCCAATTTGCCGTTCATCGCAACCATTTCCCATCGCCGCTCGCTGCGCAGTTTAAATTCGACTACGTGTCGCAGAAATTATATGAATCCGATGCGTTAACGCAGGATTTGCAGGTTGAATTACTTGGCTTTAGCCGTCAAATGGCAGCCGATATTTTCGGATCTGAGGCGATCCGCAGCGCCGTTAGCCCTCAAGTCATCGAGGCAGAGGAACATAAACTCGCCCTGACGGATGATCCTTTAGCTTCAGCACAAGAGGTGTTTCGTTATTTGAAAGAACGTGGCGATTCCTCTTTGGCTGAACTCGTCCTGGCTAGTTCAGCATCCGAAGTAACTGTCACAGCATGGATCAATGATCTCCTTGGGCAAGGTAAGGCAGCAACAGCCTTTTTTTCGAAAGAGACCCGCTATATCTGCAGTGATGAATTGGAGTTCTATTCTTCACTCTCGGATTCTATGGTTGCCAGATCGTTTGTGTTTCAAAGATTTGCCGACGGGAAGCTCTCTTTCACAACGGCAGAATTGGCAGCCCGTTTTGAGGTAGATTCTGCCATTGCAGCTGATTGGGTTCAGAGCGCCGTTCAAGATGGTATGTTATCTGTTGCACCTTTTGCCGTTCCAGAAATCGAGGAGCTGTGGACAAGCAGCAAGGTTGCTTCACGATTAATTCGCCTGTCCCTTCAGTCCTATCGACGTGGCGGCGAGGCCGTATCCCCACTGAACTATATGACGCATATGCCGCTAAGGCGCAAACTCGCAGATAGAATTGACGTGCCTGGAATGGACCATCTCCGCGAGATTATTGAAGATTTGCAAGGCTTCTTCCTGCCCGTCTCACTTTGGGAGACTGTCTTATTTCCTACGCGTCAGCTATCGTACCGCAAACAGGACCTAGACACCTTGTGCTCGTCAGGTCAAATTGTCTGGATAGGCCGCAAAGAGCCCGACGAAAAGGAAGGCCGCATCGCCTTCTTTCTGGCAGAAAGCAGCTCGCTGTATGAGCCCTGCCTCACTTTAGCCAACCAAAGACCAGCCTCACACCCTGAGCTCCTTAGCCTTTTGCAGAAAAAAGGGGCCATCTTTCTGAGCAAGCTGGGTATTGAAACAGGGCGAGCTCCTTCTTCCTTGTTAGAGGAGCTTCTGCAATTAGTGTGGGATGGACAGGCTGCTAACGACCAATTCGCTCCGCTTCGATTACATGCCGCAGGAGCTTCTAAGAAACCGGATAAATTCCAGTCAGGTCTTGGTCGATGGTATCCTCTCGATTCCCTGCTTAGCCCTGCTTTCGATAAGCAATCGTCAGCCATGCAGTGGACGCATCATCTGCTGGAGCGTTTTGGCATCATCACCAAAGATCTCGTCTCTGCTCACTGCCCGTTTCCATGGGAAGCCATTCAAACAGCGCTTCGTCAGTTGGAAGAATGGGGTCTTGTCGTCAGAGG
Source organism: Paenibacillus sp. J31P190 (assembly GCF_059692075.1). Classification (NCBI taxonomy): domain Bacteria; kingdom Bacillati; phylum Bacillota; class Bacilli; order Caryophanales; family Paenibacillaceae; genus Paenibacillus; species Paenibacillus sp. J31P190. The sequence goes on from NZ_JCAUAS010000005.1 coordinate 320,169, forward strand.
GCTATTCATTTCCGATTTACATGCTCTGCAGTTCGCATCCAAAGAATTCATCACTCACCTGTACCAGCAAGCAGGTAACGCTTCCGATAGTCAACAAAAATTCACGCTTTTAAGTGCTACTGATCCGGCTAATCCCTTTGGACTGATTGTCCCATGGCCTGAGGTTTCAAACATCTCATTTTCACGTAAAAGCGGAAATTACTTAGCCCTCAAAGGCAGTGAGTGGTTGTATTGGATCGAGAATAATGGCAAGCGGATTTATCAAATTGCACCAGAAACGAACCAAAACGACGATCAGATGACCATCGTCCTTGAGCTAAAAAGTATGTTTCGCCAGTTTCTTAAACAACATCAACTACGTAAAATCGTTATCGAAGCTTGGAACGGCGTACGTATCGCAGAAGCGCCCGAACAGGAATATTTAAAACTTCTAGGCGCAGAAAAAGACCGCACCAGTCTAGTTCTTTGGCCAAGCCAACTAAGCTGAGTGCGGCCTGCTCTTACCTTCTGCTTTAAAAATAGGATCAAAAGTCAATTCTCGGTTGACCATTCACATGGTATTATATGAAGTAACCTTTTATCGTTGAAGGGTTACAACTGCAATCTATCCATATCCATATAAGTTTAAAAGAAGATGTCAGGGGGAATAAATCGTGTTCAGAAGTAAGCGCTTCCGAGACAATTGGATTTTAATTCTGATCATCTCCAGTATTCCCGGACTTATCTTCGGCGGTGTGATTTATTGGCTTGCCGGCGAGCGTCTTGAGAACGAGCTGCTTCAGATGCACAATAAGCAGATTCAACTTAGAGCTGCCAATATTGACGAGCAGTTCTCTTACTTGGAGACGTCGGTTATGCATTGGGCTTTCGATCCAAGCTTCAGTTACTCATTAGCGAGTTTAAAACTATCGCGTGATTTCGAGATTGCTCGCAACATGACACAGACACTAGCCAATATGAAAGGCGCCAATCCACTGGCTGCGGAAACAGAATTGTTCTTGGAAGGGGCAGCGCCCGTGCGGTTTCACCCGCAATACGAGGCATTAACCAGCGCTGTACAGATCGAAGGATACAGGAATTTGCTCGCGAATGATAAGAAGGTTTTCTGGTCCCAGCATACTTCGGAGTCCGGACTTCCGCGTGATCATTCATTGTCTTTAATGGTAAAAATACCTGAAACTAACGAGAACCCGTATGGGGTCATTGCGGTTCGGATCGACACCGCGAAGGTTGCCAAACTGCTGCAAACGTTAGCCCCTTATAACGACGGGAGTACGTTTCTGCTGGAGGAAAATGGTGATCAATTACTGTCTAGCTCAGGGAAAGAACCTGCATCGCAGCTAGATGAAGCTATTAAGAGAGAGGTACTTACCAGTAAGGCGAAATCAGGCTCATTCCTGTTTGATTGGAACCAAACGACGTACACTGTAGCCTTCGGCACCATGTCGCGTGTCGGTGCCGATTGGACTTATGTCACTGCGTCGCCGATTAGCGCAATTACCAAGCCTGTCGTTTTTATTTCTCAATTGGTCTTGACGCTAAGCATCGCGATGCTGATGCTCGCGTTCGTTTTATCTTGGCTGGCTTCACGGCGTATCTATTCACCTATCGCACAATTAGTCAACTTGTTAACTGGAAAGACAGGTTTAGCAGCGCTCCGGAAAGAACAAAATGATGATTTTAAAATCATTGAGAAAGAATGGCTGCATTTGACTAGAGAGAGTATAACGCTTCAGAATAAGCTGGAGGAGCAGCTCCCTCATCTCAAGGAAGGCTTCTTGCTTCAACTTGTTCAAGGGTATCTATACTCATACTCCGAGCAATCACTTCTGGAGAGAATGCGCAATTTCGGCTGGTCAGTGGACAATAGGCAATATGCTATGCTGTATATTCAATTAAGCGGATTTGAAAACTTGGAGGGGCGCTTCTCGTCAGGTGATGAGGGACTTGTCACTTTCGCTGCTGCCAATATTACGAAGGAGCTCGCATCGAGTCGTTTCGATCAAGCGGAAGTGTTGAACTTTCACGATTTGTCGATCGGTATTCTCATCATCCTTCCGGAAGAAATTGAAAAGCCGGAAATAATCAAAACGTTCAGTCAAGAACTGGCTCAAGGGATTCATCATACGCTGAAAATGTACGTATCGGTCACGATCGGCAATCTTGCTATGTCTATCGTACATGTGCCCTCTCGCTTCGAGGAAGCGATGCAGGCATCAAGCAGACGCCGCTTCGAAAGCCGGAACCAAATTATCGACCTGGAATCTCTGGATGAACTCGAGAAAGAGAACCACGAAATTCATTATCCTTTCGCACTCGAAAGAGCGATTATTCAGGCTATTCGAATCGGCCAGAATGAAGAAGCGAAGCAGCTTATTCAGGCTTTCATGGAAGAACTGCTCGAACGCGGAGCTAAGGTGATCGACATTCAGCAAGGTAATCTTCAATTACTCGGTAGTATCTTGCATGCTATTCGACTTGCGAATTTGGATCCAAACCGAATATTTAAATCGGCTAATTTATACGAACAACTTATGCAAATCGGGGACCCGCAGAAAATGATCGCTTGGTTCCATGATAAAGTAGTGAGTCCATGCATGGTGGAGCTGGAATCGCGATCCGACGCCGAAGTGAAAAAGACTGTGGAAACAGCGATGATTTATCTTCAGAACAATTACATGAAGGAAATATCTCTGGATAGCTGCGCCGACTACGCGGGCACGAATACGGTTGCGTTAAGCAAAGCGTTCAAGCAGGTCAGCGGCAAAAATTTTATTGACTATTTAACCGAGCTGCGTATTGAAAAAGCGAAGGAGCTTTTGCGCGACACGGATATGAAAATCAATGATATTGCCGAAAAGGCTGGATATCAGCCAAGCTATTTTAACCGGATCTTTAAGAAACAAGAAGATATAACACCAAGCCGATATCGGGAGTTAAACAGAAATGAATAGCTTCAACTCGTAAACCGCCTGCAATGGCGGTTTGTTTTTTGGGTTTGGAAAAAAAGTCTTAATCCCGCAAAAAAGTGAAATGTCCTGTCATGCAGGGAGTTAGAAAGTGTAGTTGATGGAAATTCCCCCAGATACTAATCTTGAACCAAGGCGCGAAACAAATTCGGAGAGGGGTAAAGAATACATGGGAGAGAAAAAGCAACTCCGCGTGCAATGGTTGGAGGAAGAACTTCCAAACTCTTGCGGTGTTACATGGGGAGTACCTTGGCACATAGGTGAATTAAATCGGTCTCAAGCTGGTACTTGCATACTTCATGATCCGTCAGGAAATCCGCTCGCGCTTCAAAGCTGGCCAACTGCTTATTGGCCTGACGGCAGCGTAAAATGGACAGCCCACGCCGCATCGTTCGATAAACCTGAAGGTGAAGGCTATACACTACAAGCCGCCGATGAACAGTCTATTGCGATCCATGTAAGTTCCCGTATGAAGGTTACTCTATCGGCTGATGAAGTGACCGTTGATACCGGGGTCATCCGGTGTATCGTTGGAAAACAAGGAAAGTCATTCATCCGTGCTCTATATCACGGGGAGAGGCTAATCAGCTCGGATGGTTCACTTGTCTGTATTCGCGAAGAACGACGAACGACATCGAGCGGGCGTCTTTACCAGGAAGAATCGTTTCGTGGCGAGATCACATCCGTAACCATCGAACAGGAAGGTCCTTTAAGGGTCGTACTCATGGTAGAGGGCGAGCATATCTCCAAGAAAGCCGATCGTTCTTGGCTGCCCTTCCGGCTGCGTCTGTATTTCTATGCCAACCAAGCATCGATTCGGATTGTCCATACCACATTGTTCAATGGAGATCCACAGGAGGACTTCGTGAAAGGGCTTGGCATCTCTTTTGCTTTGCCGCTGAAAGCCCCCCTGTATAACAGGTATGTTCGTTTTGCGGGCGATACAGGCTTTTTCAGTGAATCGCCCCGACATTTGTCGACATGGCGGACGAAGGGCGTCTACATGGACATGTTCTGGCGTCAGCAAGCTGGAGAAGCCATTGCATTTGATCATGAGAAAGATGCGAAGTTCAAAGCACTGCTTGATGATTCCGCTGCCTGGGACAGCTTTAAGTTGACGCAGCTTTCCGCCGACTCCTATTCTGTCGTCAAGCAAACATACGAAGAATGCAGCCCAGTGAAGGCCGTCAGCGGTAACCGTGCGAAAGGGCTCGTATATGCCGGTGACACTCACGGCGGGCTTGCAGCAGGGCTTCGCAATTTTTGGCAGAAGCATCCATCCTCTTTGGAAGTAAACGGTATGACGACAGATGAAGCCAAGCTAACACTCTGGTTCTGGTCTCCGGATGCGGCAGCTATGGATATGCGTCATTACGATACGACAACTTATGTGGAATCCGCCTATGAGGGATCCGAAGAGCTGCGCAGTACACCATATGGAATCGGAAATACGAACGAGCTTATGCTGTGGTGCTGCGATGGGACACCCGCTGCTGCCGAACTTACAAACATGACCAGCCATATTCAAACCCCGCCACAGCTCTTATGTGAGCCAGCACGTTATCATGATACTAACGTATTCGGTATCTGGAGCCTGCCTGATCATAGTACGCCTGCTAAAGCTTGGATTGAAGAGCAACTGGACGCTTGTTTGAGCTTCTATAAGCAAGAGATCGAGGGGCGGCGGTGGTACGGTTTCTGGGATTATGGAGATTTCATGCATACGTACGATCCCGTACGGCACGAATGGCGATACGATGTAGGCGGGTTTGCCTGGCAGAACACCGAGCTTGTGCCGAACATCTGGCTTTGGCTCTCGTTCTTGCGGTCGGGACGTGCAGATTTGTTCCGCATGGCGGAGGCCATGACGCGTCATACGAGTGAAGTGGATGTCTATCATTCCGGAGAATATGCAGGACTCGGGTCTCGGCATAATGTCGTTCACTGGGGTTGCGGATGCAAGGAAGCGCGCATAGCAATGGCGGGGTTGCATCGTTACTATTACTTCTTGACTGCAGATGAACGAATTGGAGATATTTTGGCGGAAGTGGCCGATGCAGATTTCGCCACCGTCGGGATCGATCCGATGAGAGCTTATTTCCCGAAGGACGAGCATCCTACCCATGTGAGGAGCGGTCCGGACTGGGCAGCCTTTAGCTCAAATTGGATGTCGCAATGGGAACGCTTTGAGAATTCGAAATACCGAGATAAGATCCTGCAAGGGATTAAGAATTTGAAGGCCGCACCGTTCCGGCTCTTATCAGGCACGACATTCGGATACGATCCGAATACTGGGATTCTTACCCATATCGGCGACGGCAACTACGGATATCATATGGTCATTTCCTTCGGCGCGCCGCAAGTGTGGATCGAGCTTTCGCAACTGCTCTCCGATCCTGATTGGGACGACATGCTCGTAGAATTTGGAGAATTTTATTACCTAGAACCTGAGGAAAAGTTAGCTCGAACAAATGGGGTCATCGATCATAATAAATTCAGCTGGCCAATGTTTGCGGCATCAATGGCGGCTTACGCAGCCAACCGACGCAGTAATACTGCTCTGGCTGTGTTAACATGGCGGATCATGCTGGAGAATCGACTGCCGGGAGGCAGCGAGGACGCAACGCGAACATATCAAGTGCCGGAGCACGCGTATGTTCGACCTATTCAAGAACTGCCGAGCATCACGACAAATGTAACGTCGCAATGGTCCTTGAACGCGATTATGTGCCTGGAGCTAATTGGGAACGAACTGCCGACGGAGCTGAATGCTGAATATCTGAGTGCTTCCTATGCTTCGGATCAGAAGAAATAATCGATGCAGTCTAAAATTTCAAATTTCAATATTCGAGGAGGAATTGTTTTGAAATACGTAACGAGCAATGAAACGGAAATTAAACAAGCCATCGACAAGCTCGTAAGCAGAACGTTTCAGATGGATATGACATGGGATTGGCCTGCAGGAGTCGCTTTCTACGGCGTAGGCCAAGCTTATCTGGCTACTGGTGAATCAACGTATTTGGATCAATTGCAAGCGTGGATCGATGAGCAGTTGGAGGACGGCCTTCCTAGGTTAACCGTCAATGCTGTATCTATTGGTCATACATTGCTTACTCTGTACAATCAAACCAAATCGGAACGTTATCTGGATATAGCGATCCAAATGGCGGAGTTCTTAAGAACGGATGCGGTACGATTCGCGGATGGCGTGTTTCAGCACACCGTATCGCAAAATTACGATTTCCCGCAACAGGCTTGGGTCGATACGATGTTTATGGCCGGATATTTTCTCATCCGCATTGGCACTTTACTTAAAAGAAACGATTGGCTCGAGGATGGCTTACTTCAGTACCATGCACACGAGCGCTTCTTGCAGGATCGTGAAACAAATCTATATGCTCACGGTTGGGATCATATCGCCCAGAACAACATGTCCGCTGTCTATTGGGCGCGTGGCAATTCATGGGCAGCTTATACGATGTCGGAAGCGCTGCATATCGTAGAAGTCACACATCCGTCCTATATGAAAATATACGATTCGCTGCGTGATCAACTTAGCAGCATCGTCCGGCTCCAATCTGATCATGGGCTCTGGCACACCGTGCTGAATGATCCGACCTCTTATGAGGAAACATCGGGTTCTGCGGGTCTTGCCGCCGGATTGATTCGATATAACGAAGCCATCGGCGCTCCTATGTACAATAAGTATATTCAGAAGGCGGTGCCTGCCGTATTATCGAAAATTTCGAATAACGGTACAGTGTTGGACGTTTCGGCTGGAACGGCTGTTATGAAAGACGCCGACGGCTACAAAGGGGTCGCCCATGAACGGATTCAAGGCTGGGGACAGGGGCTGACCTTAGTATTCCTCTCTTCGCTTCTAACGTACAAATGGTTGAAAGACATTTCACAAACCGAGTAAAGGAATGTTCAACCTATTCATACTTCGAATGAGACCGGCTGCCGTGGCATCCGGTTTTCTACTTCCTCCCTCCCCCTCATGATGATAATACTTTTTTTCTAACTTCATACTTTTTTGAGAAAACGGTTTCAAAATAGTGTTGTTGTCAGAAATATTTGAATCTTATAGTGTTTAACTTACAAAGCCGCAAGCAACAATTTCAATTCAATTTGCGAAGGAGTGAGAACATGATCAAAGCATCAGGTGCTGAACAGCACATAGCGCCTGTCCCATCCGTAAGAAATTCCAAGCGCAATACGCTAATTGGCAAAGTCCTAAGAGATAAATATTTATTGCTGCTGCTGCTGCCGGGATTGGCCTACTTTATTGTTTTTAAATATGTTCCGATGTGGGGGGTCCTCCTTGCCTTCAAAAACTATCAGCCTTACGTCGGTTTTTTTGAAAGCGAGTGGGTTGGACTAGATAATTTTAAGCAATTTTTTCAAGATCCCGTATTTTTTAGATTGATACGCAATACGCTTTTGCTTGGTTTGTACGATATGGTGTTTTTCTTCCCGGCGCCAATCATACTGGCGGTATTGTTAAACGAAGTCCGCAAATCTTTTTACAAACGCTTTATCCAATCACTAATTTATATCCCGCATTTTATTTCGATGGTTATTGTTGCAAGTATTTCCTATCTTCTTTTGACGACAGAAGGTGGAGTCATCAATGAACTGATGCTTAAGCTATTCGGGTATAAAATCGACTTTCTGACAAGTGAAAACTGGTTTCGCCCCATGATTATCACACAGAGTATTTGGAAAGAGATGGGTTGGGGAACAATCATCTTCCTCGCAGCGCTTGCAGGGGTGGATCAAGAGCAGTATGAAGCGGCCATCGTCGATGGAGCAAACCGTTTTCGCCAACTTTGGCACATTACGCTGCCAGCCATTCAAGGAACGATCATTATCGTGCTGATTCTACGAATGGGTCACTTTATGGATCGTGGATTTGAACAAGTCCTATTAATGATCAACCCGCTAAACCGGCCTGTGGCCGAAGTGTTTGACACTTATGTTTACACGGCGGGGATCGTACAGGGCGCTTTCAGCTACAGTGCGGCAGTAGGGTTATTTAAAGCCATCATCGGCGTCATTCTCGTCTTTTCAACGAATTATTTAGCCAAAAGGGCTGGGCATTCCGGTATATTTTGATGTTTACGAAGAAAGTTTTGCTATCGCAAAACTCTTAGGAGGAGAGCACTATGAACACGCGTCATTCGTCAGCAGGCGAAAAATTGTTTGATATCGCCAATTATCTCTTTCTTGCTCTCGTTGCCCTTACTATGATCCTTCCGGTTATGTATATCGTGGCGGGGTCGTTCGCAAGCGATCTTGAGATTGGAAGCAGATCCTTTTTTCTAATTCCCAAAGAAATTACATTTGATGCTTACAAGTTCGTTTTTAAAGATAATACGTTACCGCGAAGTTTATTCGTATCCGTATTTATAACCGTAGGGGGAACTCTTGTAAACCTATTGTTTACCTTTACGATGGCCTATGCTTTATCACGGCGGCACATGATTGGCCGAAATGTCGTCTTGAACCTAATCATCTTCACGATGGTGTTTAGCGGCGGGATTATTCCTACTTATCTGGTTGTCAAAGGCTTAGGACTATTGAACACCTACTGGGCGGTCATGCTGCCTGTCGCTATCAACGCCTTTAACTTGATTGTCGTGAAATCATTTTTCCAGGAAATTCCGGGCGAATTGATTGAATCGGCCCGAATAGACGGATGTAATGATATAGGTGTACTTTGGCGAATTGTTTTACCGCTCTCCAAACCGGTTATCGCAACATTCGCTCTTTTCTACGCTGTTGCCCATTGGAATGATTTCTTTAATGCTTTGATCTATCTATCTGACGCCAAAAAGTGGCCGATGCAGGTTCTATTGCGGCAAATTGTACTTTTGGCAACGGGTGCGCTTGAAATGGGAACTTATGACCCCACTTATGTAAAACCACCGGATCAATCGATTAAAATGGCAATCATCGTCGTGGGTACATTACCGATTTTGATGGTTTACCCGTTTATTCAAAAGTATTTTGCTAAAGGGGTTTTAATTGGTGCGGTAAAAGGGTGAACCCTTTAATAACGGCAGAGGACTATTTTAGGATTGTCGCAGCATCGGTCCAAGTCCAGTAAGGTATTGACGACAGGTGCATGCTTCATCATAAACAAGTATATTTTTGATAAGAAAAAGGGAGGAACATGAATATGAATTGGGAAAAAAAGAAAAAACCATTGCTTGCCACTACTAGCATCATAGTAGCAGTCACAGTTATAGCGGGGTGCAGCTCGAGTACCAATGAGTCTAAAGCGACAGACACATCTAAAGCAACGGCAGGAGCGACGACCGCAGCAAAAGAAAAGCCATTCCCCGTCAGTATCATGTTAAAGAGCTACTACAATGATACAGCTACCCCGGAAAGTAAAGTATGGAAAAAAGTTGAAGAATATACGAACACGAAGCTAGATTTCCAATTTGTTCCTGATGCAAGCTATAACGACAAACTGAACATAACGCTTGCTTCCGGCTCTATTCCTTCTCTTCTATTTGTTAATAATGCGAAATTGCCCGCTGTTGCCAACGCCATCAAAGGAGGCGCATTCTGGGAAATAGGCCCTTATCTCAAAGATTATCCGAATCTTAAACAAGCGAACCCCACTGTTCTTAACAATACGTCGGTAAACGGTAAATTCTATGGCCTTTATGTATCCCGCCCGATCGGACGAATGGGAATCAGCTACCGTAAGGACTGGCTTGATAATTTAGGCATGAAGGAACCGAAGACGATCGATGAATTTTACGCGATGTTAAAGGCATTCGCCACCAATGATCCTGATAAAAACGGCAAAAATGACACGTATGGCATGGTCATAACCAAATATGCGGGACCCTTTGATATCATGCAAACTTGGTTCGGTGCTCCGAATAAATGGGCTGAGAAAGACGGTAAGCTGGTTCCTGCTCATTTGACTTCGGAATACATGGATGCGCTCAAATTCTTCAAAAAACTATATGATGAGAAGTTAATCAATCAAGATTTTGCGGTGTATGATTCGGCCAAATGGAATGATCCGATTATTAACGGACAAGCGGGTGTAGCGGTTGACGTCACAGAACGTTCCTATCAGATTGAAGAGAAAATGAAACAAGTCAATCCGAAGGGCAGTATAGATTTAATTGGCGCTGTAAGCGGCCCTACCGGTCTTCATAATCAACCGACAGCTGGACACAACGGTATGTTCCTCATCTCGAAATCTAGCGTTAAAACAGAAGCCGACCTGAAGAAAGTGCTTACTTTCTTGGATAAGACCAACGATAAAGATATGCAAGCGTTACTCAACTTTGGTATTGAAGGTGTTCATTATAAAGTTGAAGACGGCAAACAAGTTATTCTTATTGTTCCAACTGATCCGATGGCTCCTGATATTAATAACAAGAATATGAACCAGATCTTATCTTCGATTCCGTACATTATAAATGACATGTTCAAACCGTCTACACCGCTTCGCACGAAGTCGATTGAAGTACAAAAGGCAAATGAAAAAATCATTGTTACAAATCCCGGAGAACCATTTACAACGGCAACCTATACGCAAAAAGGCGCGCAGTTGGATCAAATGGTGGAAGACGCACGAATTAAATTTATTGTCGGCAAAATCGATGAAGCCGGCTTTAAAGCCGACATGGATTTGTGGAAAAAGAGTGGCGGTGACGACTATACAAAAGAAATAAGCGAAGCCTACGCTGCAAGCAAGGCTAAGTAAGTTAAGTGAATAGAATTACTCTTTGAAGATAAAGTCCAGTCGCTCAGTAGGACTGGACTTTATCTCGAAAGGGTTCCGGGTGGAACGAATAACGTTATAACCAAAGGAGCAGAAACGATGACAATGACAAGAGCTAGAGGCGGAAAAGGAACCGTTTGGCCTTCGGAAAGGCGTTGTTTTACAGATCTGATAACAGGCGTAACCGTAACTCAGTTAACGAATCACTGCTCTCACAGTCACCATATCTATTTTACGAATAACGGCTTCTATGGAGATGGGAAGTTGATCTTTGGGTCGGATCGCGAGAATGTTACCAATCTGTACAGCATGGATCTGCACGATGGCGTGATTACCCAATTAACGGATTTGGAACGCGGCCGTGAATCACGGATTCAAGGGACCTTTCTTCATCCTGAAGGACATGAGGCCTATTTCTACTATGATCACTCGATTATGGCAATCGACTTGGGAACGATGGAAGAACGGACTCTCTATTCGATTCCCGAAACATATAAATTCGGCAGCTTGAGCTGCACCGCAGACGGGCAGTGGTTATGCTTCGGCCTTAACAAGGACTTAACTCAAAGCATCGCGATGGATACCAAGAATGGTTACTTGGGTTTTGAGGAGTATTTCCGTGCGAAGCCGCACAGTATGATTATGGCGGTTTCCCCTATCAACGGGAAAGTGAAAAAGCTTCTTGAGGACCAGCTGTGGATCGGTCACGTCAATACGTCGCCAACGCAAGCACATCTGCTGACATTTTGCCATGAAGGGCCTTGGGAGCAGATCGATCATCGGATCTGGGTGTTGGATATCGCAACCGGCCAATATTGGAAGGTAAAGGATAAGCAGCCTAATGAATATGTCGGCCACGAATATTGGTTGGCAGACGGCATTCATATCGGCTACCACGGTTTTACCAATTCTCTTGAGGATCACACCGGGAAAATAATTGGGGCTGTCCTTTTTGATAACAGTCATGCCCAGCAGTACGAATTTCCTTTTCAAAATATGCATGTACATTCAAATGATCTATCGCTTGTTATCGGTGACGGTCAGCAAACGAGCGCTTATCATGGACAGCAATTCCAGGATACGCTGCAGGTATGGCGGAATGACGGATCCGGGTTTAATGGTCCACGTATACTATGTAAGCATCGTGGAAGTTTCCATTCACAAATTCTTCACGTTCATCCGAGGCTAAGCCCGGATGGTAAGCATGTGCTATTTACGAGTGATATGTCGGGATATGGGAACTTGTACATGGTCGACATGCCGGAATTCGAATCTTTGCCCGAGATGCCAGTTACATGAAGACACAACCGAATCTACTTCTCATCTTTACGGACCAGCAGCGATGGGATACGTTGGGGGTTTACGGAAATACAACGATTCAGACGCCGCATTTGGATCGGTTGGCGCGCGAAGGTGCAGTATTCGAAAATGCGATTACCCCGTACCCTCTCTGTGCTCCTGCCAGAGCCTGCACGATGACGGGGTTTGCTGCGGGAAAAACGCATGTGTTCAACAACGAATCAGCCTCTGCTATTGCCGCCGATGAGTCGATTGCGGCTTATTTGTCCAAAGCAGGATATCACAATCAGGCCATTGGAAAGATGCATTTTACACCAGATGAGCAAACGTATGGCATGGATCATCTCATTTTATCGGAAGAAATGAGGGGCGTACGTGCGGCTGAACGGATACAGGATATCCGCTTTGATGATTATGACCGATACCTGATGGAGCATGGTGCCTGGGGGTGGGAGAAACCTCCAGAGATCGGTTATAACGAACTAAAGCCGCTTGTGAACGGCCTACCCAAAGAGCTTCATATCACACAATGGTGCGGGGATCGAACGGTAGAGTGGCTAAAAACGGAAAGACCCTCAGACAAACCTTTTTTCTTATGGACGTCGTTCGTCAAGCCTCATGCTCCTTTCGATTGTCCATCACACTTGACGGATCTATATGCTCCGGAAGAAATGCCGAGGCCTTGGGTTTCCGATAAGGATGGAACTTCGAAAAATCCTTATTTGAAATCGCATCGTCAAGCCATGGAAGCCGATTTGTACTCGGAGTACGCTAATCTCACAAACAGGGCTTATTATTATGCCAACATAACGTTTATCGATGAACAAATAGGTCGGATCATGCAAACGCTAGAGGAAGAGGGGCTGGCGGATCATACACTCGTTATTTTCACATCGGATCATGGAGAACTGCTCGGCGACCACCGATTATGGTTTAAAAACTTAGGGCACGAGGGCAGTTTGCACATCCCGATGTTAGCATGGTGGCCCGGCGTTATTCATCCGGGTACCCGCTGTAATGAATTGACTACCCTCCTCGATATTTTCCCTACTCTGGTTAATCGGGCCAGTGAAAATTGCAATTACGACGGAAGGTCGGGTTTGGATCTATTGGAACTGCTCACGGAACCTTCCTCGGTTCGCCGAGATGTCGTCTGTTCTGAATTCTATGTGGCACCCAACTATATGCTCCATGTCCGCAGCAAAGAGTGGAAATACCTCTTTTATCAGAATGGCGGTTACGAAGAGCTGTACAATCTCCTTAGTGATCCGCATGAGCTTATTGATTTAGCGGATGATCCAGACTTTCAGCATGTTAAAAAAGAGCATCAAACGGCAGCCGTTAGTTGGGTCAAAAACTATGGAAATCCTGAAATTGCACTCGATGAAACAGGCTATAAGTTGAAAGTAATTCCTTTTCAGCCTCAAGAAGCCAAAATGAACCCAAGGCCGTTCTCGCGAATGCCTTGGGATTCCAGAGTTCCGCCTTCGATGCTTCCTGAACAGCAGCGCTCCTGGTTTTGGAAGGCGTTGGGCGGAGATTGGAGCAGCCTTATAACCTTGTTTGGATCAAAAGATAAGTAGTACACCAATCGTTGAGTGAGGGTGACGTACAACATGGATTGGAACGAAATATTTATGCTAGATGAGCTTTTATATCAAAATCCTTTAGCCATGGAAAGCGATGTGTTTGATTTCAACATGGAAGGGCAGGCCGCTGCCAGTTTTCCACTGAATCGAATGCGGCTGGAAAATAAGCTTGACCCAAAGCTTGGGCAAAAATCGAATTTTGTTTATTGGTGTCCGATTGAATTTCCAGACAACATCGCGATCACTTGGGATTTTTGGCCGATTCATGAGCCGGGGCTTTGCATCTTGTTTTTTGCCGCAAAAGGGATCCGCGGTGAGGATTTGTTTGACAGCCGGCTTTCCGTAAGATCAGGTGCGTACGACCAATATCACCATGGAGATATCGATGCTTTCCATGTATCCTACTTCAGACGCAAGGAAGAAGAGGAGCGGAGTTTTCATACGTGCAATCTGCGTAAAAGCTATGGCTTTCATCTGGTTTCGCAGGGGGGAGATCCGATCCCGTCCGTAACCGATGCCAAAGGTCCATACCGAATGAAATTGTTTAAATGGGGAAATGAAATTTTATTCGCCATCAATGGTCTGACTGTCATTCATTGGACCGATGACGGAAAAACATTTGGGAAACCCCTTACCGGAGGAAAAATCGGCTTTCGCCAGATGGCTCCTCTTATCGCCGAATACGCCAATCTTACTGTATATTCGATTTCAAAAAAGCATGCTTTGTAAGCTCATACCTCTCTATACCCACAGAAAAAGACCGCATCAACTTAGTTCTTTGGCCAAGCCAACTAAGCTGAGTGCGGTCTACTCGACACGCTCCACTTTTACTGCGCATATTTTAAACTCGGGCATCCGACTCGTGGGATCCAGCGCATCATTCGTTAATTGATTAATCGAATGCTCATCACCCCAATGAAAGGGCACAAAAACCGTACGAGGCTGAATACCTTCCGTCACTTTGACTTCGAAAACCAAGGATCCACGGCGGCTTGTAATGCGGATCTTGTTATCCATACTCAGTCCGATTCTCTTAGCAAGCCACGGATGAATCTCGGCAACGGGAACGGGAGCCTTCTTATTAAGAGCTTCCGTTCGACGTGTTTGTGCGCCGCTTAAATAATGATTCGCCAGCCTCCCCGTTGTTAACACGAAGGGGTAATCTGAATCGATTGGTTCTGCCGGCATTTTCGGCTTAATACCGAACAATTTGGCTCTGCCATCGGAATGATTAAAATGATTCTCGAATAATAGCGGTGTTCCCGGGTGGTCAGGAGCTGGGCACGGCCAGAATATGCCTTTCTCCTCCTGAAGCCTTTGGTAAGTAATACCACTGTAATCCGCTTTCCCTCCAGCCGTAGCAGCTGCTAACTCGCGAAACACATCTTCAATACCCGCATATTGAAAATAGGCTCCCCTACCCAACGCTTCCGCTAGCTGACAAATAATATGGAAATCAAGTCTGCTGTTTCCTGGAAGCTCCATCGCTTTCTGGCGGTGAAACACGCGTCCTTCCAGATTGGTCATCGTACCTTCCGCTTCCACAAAGGATGACCCTGGCAACAAATAATGAGCGTAACGCGCCGTTTCCGTTTCGAACATGTCAACGACAACAAGCAACTCCAGCTTCTGCAGAGCCCGCTCCACCATCCGATTATTAGGACTGGATACCAGCGGATTCGATCCGAGAACGATCAAGGCTTTGATTTCACCTTCATCTATCTTTTGCAGCAGCTCATAAGCAGAAACCCCTTTGCCAGGCAGCTCACTCGGATCGATTCCCCATACCTTGGCAACATGCTCACGTGCAGCTGGATCCTCAATCAAACGATAGCCCGGCAGTTGGTCCGCCTTTTGCCCATGCTCGCGTCCGCCTTGCCCGTTCGCTTGGCCCGTTACGGCGCCATAGCCGCAGCCTTTGCGCCCTATTTTACCGGTGATCAAGGCTAAATTAATGTAATTCAGCGTGTTCTCTACACCATTCACTTGCTGTTCCAAGCCTCGTGCTGTAAACACAATCCCCGTCTCCGCCTTCGCGAATCCACGAGCAATCGTACGAATTACGGCTTCTAGAACGCCGGTTAGCTCCTCCACTCTCGCTGGAGTGAAGGGCTTAACAGCCTCCTTCAATTGCTCAAACCCAACCGTACGTTCTTCAATGAATCGATGATGAACGAGCTTCTCTTCTACCATGACATGCAGGAGTCCGTTTATAAAAACAGAGTCGAATCCCGGTTGTAGCCGAACATGGATATCCGCTACCTTCGAAGTCATGGTATTACGCGGATCAATCGTAACGATCACTGCGCCTTTTTTCTTTGCTTCAAGCAAATAAGGCATCATCGTCGGCTGGCATTCCGCTATATTCGTTCCTGCAAGAATGATATATTTCGCATTTGGAATTTCGGTTAGCGGCATTGTCATCCCGCGGTCGATCCCGAAAGCCTGATTGCTGGCTGCAGCCGCTGAGGACATACAATATCTTCCATTATAATCAATATATTTGGACCTGAGTGCTACTCGGGTAAACTTACCAAGTAAGTAACTAACTTCATTAGTAAGCGAGCCTCCGCCATAAACGCCAATGGCATCAGGGCCATGCGCTGCTTGAAGGCCTTGAATCCGTTCAGCAATGTCTGCAAACGCATGGTCCCAAGAGACCGTTCGCCACCGCCGTGGCTCACCATTTTCCCTCGTCAATGGCTCAAGAATCCGATCGGCATGAAGCACATGATCCAGTGCATTCAATCCTTTCTGACAAAGACGGCTAGTCGCAACAGGAAAGTTAGGGCTTGGTTTAATCGTGAGACCTGATGTCTTCTCACTCGGCATAATCTCCAATCCGCACTGCATGCTGCAAAAGCAACAATGGGAGGAGGGCTGTTCTTTAGGTAATGTCAATAGTGCCGATTTCAACGCACCCCACCCCCGATGATAAAGCTCTCTATGAAATCTCAATGTATTTTCATGTGCCTACGCGGTCAACAAAGCATTAGCAGGCTAATTCTTTGTTGATCGGAAATCCAATAAATACCGTACCATCATGAACTTTCGTTGAATACGTTTGTACACAACCCGTATCCGGAGCTTGAACGAGACCGGAAGGAAGATGAATCTTGCGATCATGCATCGGGCAGAAGACGTGGTCATCACATACAATTCCTTCTGCAAGGACGCCCTCTTTATGCGGACAACGGTTCTGGATGGCTTGAAGTTTACCGCTTTTCAGCTTGAAAAGTGCTACCTCTTCTCCTTGATACCGAATTGTTTTTCCTGTGTTAACAGCTAACTCGTCATAAGAAACGGCCTGTACCCAAATCATTTGCTCTTCTTGTGTTTTCATAGTCTGCTCCTCCCGACTTCCTCTTTTTCTAGTTAAGCTCTACGACTTCATAAAGGTCACGTTGAATTTTTTTGCTATCAATTGCTTGTTTCCAAGGGTCCTGCGTCACAGAAAGCGCTAGATCCATCCGTGCACACAACTGTTTGCGCTCTTCCTCATTCTCCACCACATCACGAATATGCTCGATACCAAGTCGGTGTACCCACTCACTTGTGCGCTCACCATATTTACCCGTTTCACGATAGTACTGCAGATAAGCTTCTGTATATTCGATAATCTCTTGCTCCGTCTTAACTGTAGTTAATAGGTCACCAACGCGTACTTTCACACCGCCATTTCCTCCGGCATAAAGCTCCCAACCGCCATCAACCGAAACGACGCCTAAATCTTTGATTCCTGATTCCGCACAATTTCGAGGACATCCAGATACAGCCAACTTTACTTTGGCAGGTGTGTTCAAGCGTTCAAAACGTTTCTCCAGCTCAATACCTACCCCCATCGCGTCACCCGTGCCGAATCGGCAGAAGGTTTCACCTACGCACGTTTTTACAGTTCTTAAGGCTTTACCGTAAGCATAACCGGAAGGCATATCCAAGGCTTCCCACATTGCGGTTAGATCTTCTTTCTTCACACCAAGCAAATCAAGACGCTGTCCACCTGTAAACTTCACAGTAGGGACATTGAACTGCTCAGCTACTTCTGCAATACGCTTCAATTCCGTTGGATTAGTTACTCCGCCGTATATCCGTGGAACTACGGAATACGTTCCATCTTTTTGAATGTTAGCGTGCATACGCTCATTTACGAAACGTGAAGTACTATCGTCTTTATACGTATCTGGACTTACCATACCCAGGTAATAATTAAGTGCAGGACGGCATTTCGAGCAGCCTTCTTCGCTTTTCCAGCCAAGGACGTTCATCACTTCCCGCACATGGGATAACCCTTTATCACGAATTGCTGCAACGACTTCATCCCGTGTATGGTCTGTACAAGCGCAAATCGTCTCTTTCGCAGCGTTTTTATCATAGGAAGCACCTAGTGTAAATGCCAACAAATCACTAACCAGTGGCTTACAACCGCCGCAAGAACGAGAAGCTGTCGTACAATTTTTCACTTCATCAACTGTCGTTAACCCTTGATCCTTGATCGCTGAACAAATCGTTCCTTTTGTGACGCCGTTACAACCGCATATGATGGCATCGTCTTTCATGTCAGCAACACCTGATGCCGCTCCGCCCCCGGATGAATCCGTCAAAATGGCCGTTTTTTCCAAGCCGCTAACATCTGTTTCTTCCCGAATCATTTGCATAAGTCGCGTACCATCCGCCGTATCTCCGAAGAGAACCGCACCGATGATTTTATTGTCTTTAATCACAACTTTCTTATAAACACCGGTGAACTCATCATGTATGCGAATGGCTTTCGTGCCTTCCGTATCGCCGAACTGTCCGCCAGAGAATACATCAACACCAGAAACTTTAAGCTTCGTATACAGGATAGATCCTTCATAAGGACCAGTTTCCACACCTGCCAAATGTTTAGCAAGCACAGCACCTTGCTCGTAGAGCGGCGCTACCAATCCATAAGCAATCCCGCGATGCATCGCGCATTCCCCAACCGCATAGACGTTTGGAACACTCGTTTGCAAATAGTCATTCACAACGATGCCAGGATTGCACTCAACGCCAGCCTTTTTCGCGAGTTCAACATTGGGACGAATCCCTACAGCCATAACGATAAGATCGGCTTCAGCAACGGTACCATCCTTGAATTTCAAGCCGGTTACCCGCTTGTCGCCCACGATTTCCGCGGACTGCTTCTCGAGCAGGAAGTTGATGCCTTGCTCTTCAAGTGCTGCTTGCAGCATTTTGGACGCCGTTCGATCAAGCTGACGCTCCATAATTGTATCTACAATATGAACAACATCAACCTTCATACCTAAGTTTAGGAAACCTCTCGCCGCTTCTAATCCTAATAAGCCGCCACCGATCACGATCGCTTTTTTATACTTTTTAGCGGACTCGATCATAATCTCACAATCACGAATGGTCCGGTACGCCATAACCCCTTCTTTATCAGCGCCTGGCATTGGAATCATAAAGGGATTAGACCCTGTAGCCAAAATCAATTTATCATAAGAAACCGTCAGTCCCTTGTCACTCGTTACGGTTTGAGCTGCAGTATCAATGTCTGTAATCGTTTGGTTGGTGTGCAAGGTGATGTGGTTATTCGCATACCATTCATATGGATGAATGACGATATCCTCTACTTTAGAATCCCCCGCAAGTACGTAGGACAACAAAATCCGGTTATAGTTCGGATGCGGTTCACTGCCAAAAATCGTAACCTCATATTTATCAGGAGTAAGTTTAAGTAAATGTTCAACGGCGTTAACGCCCGCCATACCGTTTCCGACTACTACCAACTTTTCTTTTTGAGTCATGGCCATCTTCCTCTCTATTATGTGTATCTCTATATCCCATTTTTCTTATCCACATCCGTTAAAAAAGGGCCATCCGGGAGCTCACGCTCCCAAATGACAAAATTGGGATATGGAGCTTGAGTAGTTCAATCTGAACTACCAAAGACGGTTAGTCGTAAACGTCTTTGCGCATGCAGCCTGGACTATCAAGCTGCATGCGCAAAAGCTTTTACTCTTGTGCCGCTGGCCATACGACCAGCGGCTTGAACTTATTACTTATGCATGCACACTATCCATAGAAGCAGGAGTTGCCTTCACTTTGCCGCCTTCGCCGATCCAAGTACGCTTCCATTGCCCTTGCACAATAGCGATCAACAAGAGACATGTAATCGCAATAGCACTTAAGATTAGGAAGCCTGGTGTAAAAGAACCTGTCGTTAGTTTCAAGTTACCTAGAATCTTGGGCAAGAAGTATCCGCCCAGACCGCCTGCTGCTCCAACGATTCCGGTCATAACGCCGATTTCAGCTTTGAAACGCTGCGGAACAAGTTGAAAAACGGATCCATTCCCCATACCGAAGGACATCATGGCGATGAAGAGCATAATCGTTGTTAAGGAAAGTGATGGCAGTGTGGAAATGCCAGCCATCATCAAAGCGACAACGCCGTACAAGACCATTAACATCCGAATGCCGCCAATTTTGTCTGCCAACCAGCCGCCTACTGGTCGGAAGAAACTGCCGCCGATTACACATAATGTTGTAAAATCAGCCGCTTTAACTGGAGAAAGGCCATATTGCGTATTAAAGAAGATGGTCAAGTAAGATGCCATTCCAACGAACCCGCCGAATGTCACGCTGTACAAAATACAGAACAACCAGGCATCTTTCTGTTTTAATACTTTTCCGTATTCCTTAATCGTTTTGGGCGCTGGTTTATTCGGGCTATCCTTTGCCAGGACACTAAAGATGATTAAGGTTAACACAATCGGAATCATCGCAATGCCGAAAACAACATGCCAATCTCCATAATGCTGCGCAATTCGGTTTGCA
Organism: Paenibacillus sp. J31P190; assembly: GCF_059692075.1. Lineage (NCBI taxonomy): Bacteria > Bacillati > Bacillota > Bacilli > Caryophanales > Paenibacillaceae > Paenibacillus > Paenibacillus sp. J31P190. The sequence continues at coordinate 340,604 of NZ_JCAUAS010000005.1, forward strand.
AATAAGGTAGCGAAGATCGTTCCACTGTTGCCTGCCCCTGCAATGCCCATCGCTAATCCTTGATACTGCGGCGGGTACCAGCTGCTGGCAAGTGGTAATGCTGCCGCAAAACTTGCTCCTGCGATACCCAGCATCAGAGCAACGAAGTACATATCACCCATCGTGTCTGCAAACTGCCATCCCCAGAACAAAGGTACTAAGGTTAAGGTTAATCCGATTTGTCCCGTAAGCTTAGGACCTATCTTATCTGTCAGAACACCCAGCACCAATCGAAGTACGGCTCCACCCAAGGTAGGCAATGCAACGAGATTCGCCTTTTCGGCAGCATTCAGATGAAAATCATTAGCGAGAATAACCGCTAGCGGCCCAAGAAGCACCCACACCATGAAGCTCATGTCAAAATATAAGAATGAACTGAACAATGACCCTTTGTGCCCCACTTGCATAAAACTTTTCCGATCAACCATGCATTCCCTCTCCTTTTGTGAGGCTTTTCGCCTTCTTTTTTTTCCTACCAGACGTGTTTGACTGTTCTTTGACAGAAAAGGCCGACAAACAACCCCCATCATGTACGGGATGCTTATCGGCCTCTTTGCCACTGCTGCCACTTCATCGTGAACAGCATGTTAGATGATTTTCAGTTAAAAGAACATAAATAGCCTATCCGGTTACGTATTTGTAAGGGGATAGGCGCCATTGCCTTCGTTAGTGGCACATCATTGTGCCGATTTCTAATTTGATTATAGTATGACATTTCCGTCGTGTCAATAAACATAACACAAAAAATTTTATGTGAGATTTCTAATACATATCGACAAATTTTAGATACATATGCTATAGTAATGCCGTATAATAAATCATTTTATCCACAAAACCTCACATGAAGTTGCCATCTGGTCTTAAGCTATCCACGATAGGAGGTATTCAAATGTTACAATCATTTATTCTGATCGACGAGTTTAAACAAACTCGCTCAGCTACCTCCTCTTCGTCGTCGACTACCAATATGAATGTTACGGATAATGAAAAGGAATCCTTGCCTGAAGCGATATTGAAGGATTTGGGATTTCGCATATATGTAGCATCTAATGTAAAAGAAATTTCATTTATGATTCCCAAGGTCGATGCCGTATTATTATCAGTAGGCCCTGATCAAGTAGAGCCATGGCGCTCTCGTGTGCTTGCTCATCGCAGCCTCCCCCTTTTCTGGTGGTGCGATGCCCGCACTTTTCCTTCTAATGAATGTAGAATGGACGCGGGTATTGATGGTTTGATCGGTTCTACGATGAGTCCTCTAGAAATTCACTGTGCGCTGCTCCTTGGTGTGAATCATTACTTCCAACGAACCGAATGGCATCAAGAGCGCGAACAGCTTCTCTCCAAACTGGAGGAGCGCAAATGGGTCGATCAGGCTAAGCGAATCTTATGTGAAATCAAGGGTATCTCCGAAGCAGAAGCTTATGATTTTTTACGCAAACAAGCCATGAATGAACGTAAACGTATGGTAGACGTCGCTACCTCCATCGTCAAGGTATATCAAATACTACAGGATCAGAACCAAGGAGGTCGCAAACGATGATATCTCTATTAAAAGAAGTAGGCCGCGGAAAGCGCGGAGCCAGAGATCTTACCTATGAAGAGGCTTCCCAAGCAGCAGAGCTCATCCTAACCGGAGCCGCTACACAAGCTCAAATGGGTGCTTTTCTCGTTGCTGAACGTATCAAAATGGAATCCCCCGATGAGTTGAAGGCTTTCATCGATGCCTTGCGCCAGCGTATCCATACCTATCCGGTACCCGGCAGCATGGATTGCGCCGGACCTTATGATGGACGCTCACGCACGTTCATCGCGACTTTACCGACCGCGTTCGTTCTCGCAGCCTGCGGACTTCCCACTACGCTGCACGGCAGTCCGAGCATGCCGCCCAAATGGGGCATCACGCTGTCCGATGTGCTAGCGGCACTTGATGTACCCGCGCTTGACGCATCACGTGAAGCGCTCATATCCGCTGCAGCGCGAACAGGCTTCTTGTTCGTACCAACGGAGAGCTGGTGTGCACCGCTCGGCGAGCTGCGCGAACTGCGCAAGGAACTCGGTCTTCGGACCGTGTTCAACACAGCAGAGAAACTGCTGCGCTTTACGGAAGCACCCTTCATGGCTATCGGTGTATTTCACGGCACTGTGTTCGAGAAAATTACCAATTTATTAATCGAACTGGGCGTCTCTCGCGGTATTGTTGTGCAGGGTATGGAAGGCTCCGAAGACCTCTCCGTTGACAAACGCACACGGACATACCTTATTCAAGAGGGCGCCAGTGAATTATTCATTGTTGATCCTGAGATTTATGAATTAATGGTCGAGGTGCCGGAGGTTGAATGGACCGCTCAACTGCAAGGAGAAACGGCTCTATCCGTTCTTCGCGGAGAAGCCGAGCTCCCCTACTTGAATATGGTTTTACTGAACAGTGCTGTGCGTCTGTGGGTTTCCCAAAAGGCCGGCTCCATTGAAGAAGGTATTTATTTGGCCCGACATGCGATTGAGCAAGGGACTGCCCTACAAAAATTCACCGAGTGGACGGAAGCGATTAAGCCGGTATCTGCCACTTAATTTTTATACTTATGAAAAAAGAGCCCCAAAGGGCTCTTTTTTCATTTTCATTTTCCGATAAACTGTTGGGTAAACATTTTACCACACGGACCGCCGTTTACGATGCCGATCCCAATATGGGTGTAATCTTTGCTGAGTATATTTGCTTTGTGTCCTGGAGAATTCATCAGCGCCTCATGAGCTGCTTGTACACCTTGATTGCAAGCAATATTCTCTCCAGCCGCGTTATACGTAATACCGAATTTCTCCATCATATCGAATGGCGAACCATACGTCGGTGAGTCGTGGGAGAAGTATTGGTTATCGACCATATCTTGGCTTTTTAGTCTAGCCGTTTTGGTAAGCGCCGGATCGACAGCTAGCGGGGAAAGCCCTACAGCAGCACGCTCCTTGTTAACCAAGTCCAGCATTTGCTGCTCCTCCACCGTTAATTCCGTAGTCGATGGGACTTGCGGTTTAGGTGTAGGCTTAGGTGCAGCTGGCGGAGGAGCTGGTGTTGGTGTCTGCTTCTTGGCAATTTTTAAATTACCGTAAGCCCACAGGATGGATTGCAGTGTTTGATCATCTACATTCCCAGTCGCAGGAAGGCCATATCTGCTTTGAAACGCTTTAACACCCGATTGAGTTTGATTACCATAGTAGCCCGTAATAGGTCCGCTATAGTAGCCAAGTGACTTCAGCATCCCTTGCACCGCATAGACATCAGGTCCCTTAGCCCCTTTACCATAGGCAAAAGCGGTGGTTGTGGATGAGCAGAACAATGCGATACAGATTAGAATAATCCAGACATGCTTTTTTTTACCCTGTAACATGCGTTTACGTTCACTCCCCGTCGTCTTCAGTATCATTCGTCGCACAGTGGGCGATAGCATTAGAATGACCAAATTCACGACTATTATCCATAATAATGAAATATGAGTTGGCTATACATCAATAACCGCTCGTACGCTCGTTAAGCTGGATGTTGTTTCTCCGATATTCGCTTGGCGTAACACCTAGAAACTTTTTAAAGATACGGTTGAAGGAACTCATGGTTTGATAACCTGCCTGGAGAGCAATATCTTGAATTTTCATATCTGTTTGCATTAGCAGCTTAACCGCCTGCTTGATGCGGAACTCATTAACGAAGTCAACGAAGTTGGTTCCTGTTTTTTCCTTGAAATAAGTGGAAAGATAACCTCCGGTAATGTTAAGTTTACCGGCTATTAGATCCAATGTGATATCCTCCGAGTAATGGTCCTGTAAATAGTCGACTATAAAGCTGACGATCGGGTCGCGTTCTTCCTTTTTTAACCGGATCAACTGACCAGTTTCATTCAGGATCATCTCGAAATATTGTTCCAATTCCTCGATTGTATGCATAAGTCGGATCGATTTCGCCGAACCTGCCACATGGTTTGTTTCTAGATGCAGAGAGATTAGTATGCGCTGGACTTTATCTGTTATTTCCTCCGCAAACCGATAGAAAACAGCCGTGCTCACCTCTTTCTTTTTCATTTGCTTAAGAACACGGCGCAGCGTTTGTAGGACAAGGGTATCGTTTCCTTCCTGCAGGTTGACGTTTATTTCCTGTTCAAGGGTACCTGGGAGCAAGAAAGACTCCTCTTTTACATCCTCGTCAAATAAAATCCTTGTTTCATCGTCAAATGGGCGATGTTTGAGTAATTTCACGACTTGTTCATAGGCAGATGTCTGTTCAGAAGAATGATCGTATACATCACTAACGGCTATTGTGAAAAAAAAGTAGTCCTTATCGGTTGTCAGGACGTGCTTAATATTATTTAAAACTTCCATCCATTGCTGGGTCTGATCGTTCATATAAACAATAGACAATATTTGATCCGTTTCGATCTGAAAGGTGTGGGCACCGTTTAATTCTTTTCCCATCGCTTGGTTGACATACTCCCTAATAAAATAAGTGGCACGTTCCTTTTCCTCGCTGATATCCTGAGAAAACTGCATTTTGAAAGTTAGTTGAAACAAGACAAAGCGAAACGGCTGGTTCATTTCATCTGAAGCATGGATTTCGTCGGAATCACTATGAATACGTTTTAACCGCTTCATGTATGCGTAATAACGTAGTAGAGATGTTTTTTTCTCCAAGTTCATGTGGGCGTCCTGATTCGATTTCAACATGAAACCAATATTTTCTTTAATCAGTTCAAATTCGTTCGTGTGTTTGGCGAGCGTATTTTTTTCGTTAAAATGTCGGATCGAATCCACTATTTTTTTGACCGGATTGTTAAACCTCACGCTGAAGAAGACGGACGCTGCAATGCTTATAAGGACCGAAATGACGAGGAGCGCAATCAGTGTCATGTTCAAACGGAATACTTGAGACGAAATCGCGGCATCCGGGACAATATTGACGTACGTAAATCCAGTAACCTCCCCTTTTTTATAAAAATAGTAATTCCCGTTTTCCTTGATCCAATCTTTACCGGGTTCCAAAACCGGAAGCTGATGCCGACTGGTTGAATCGGATGAGAACAAAGGATGCCCTAGATTGTCCAACATATAAAAGTTATCGTTGATCGATTGATGAAACGCCTTGTATAACCTATTGGTATCGATAAAGGCAAGCATAATATAGTCGGGATAAAAATCGCTTTTTATCATTAAAGGAAAAACAAGGCCGGTTTGTGAAACAGGACTAAGATTGGGAGCCTCCGTAAAGGTAGCCGCCGGATACATTTTGAAGAAGACTTTTTGGTCGAACTCCCGTTTCCAGAAGTCATAGGTGTAGTCAGGATTCGTATAGAGTTGGCTGAATATCGCTTCAGGACTTGCTCCTCTTCCTTTTTCGAGAACAAGTGAATGTTTGATATCGTAGACAAACAAGTTATTTAAATAGAAACGGGGATTGGAGACCGTGTTTCGCAAATCGTCGATCACATGATTGGCGGCGACATAATCGATGGATGCTGAATCTGAATCCCGCAGATTTTTATTTAAGTACAAATTGACAATGATGCTGTTCAACAGTTGAAAATATTCTTCAAAGTCGTGAGTCGTATTGGACATATTGGTATCGTTATATTTAATCAGCTCGTCTCGTACGCTCTGTCTGAAAAATGTAAGTGAAAATAAATTAAACGAGACAAACAGGAGGATGATTACTAGGAAGCTTATCAGCAATTTGACAAAAATGGAGCGGGTATTGAGTTTCCACTGTCGTATTCTTCGCATGTTCTTGAATCCTCCTTCGTAATAAAGTTGATCATTTTATTGAAAATCGTGCTTTTTTACAGATTTTTCGAATAAATGATCGGTATTGAAAATTTTACGGATAGCCTCTTCCCATCTTACTGATTAGTATTGGTCATATGGCAGCAACAACTGAAGGTCGTGTTGATTGGCGTAACGCCAACACCTATCACCCAATTGAAAACGGTTACACCTATGTAGGTCTTTTTATAGTACATAAATATAAGGGGGAAGACAATGGAAATAATCACAGAAAATAGAATTGTGAAGAAGAAGAGAAATTCGCTCTCATCCAGGTTATGGAAAGAAAAATATTTGTATCTGCTCCTTCTGCCGGGACTTGCTTATTTCATTATTTATCGCTATGTTCCTATGTTGGGCAATATTATCGCCTTTCAGGATTTCAGTGCATTTAAAGGATTTCTTCATAGCGACTGGGTTGGGATGAAACATTTTAAGAAGATTTTTGATGATAGCGAAGTGATCCGTGTTATCTGGAACACGCTATACTTGTCCTTTTTGCAGATTGTGTTTGCCTTCCCGTTTTCGATTCTGTTGTCACTTATGCTAAATGAACTGCGCAGCGAGAAGCTGAAGCGCATTATTCAATCCATCATTTATTTGCCACACTTTTTATCGTGGGTTGTGGTCGTTGGAATCGCAACAGTATTTCTCAAATCAGAGGGGATTGCGAATCAACTATTATCGCATGTATTCGGGATGCAGCCGATTCCCTTTCTGCAGGAGCCAGGCTGGTTCATGCCTCTAATCGTTTTGGAAGTGATCTGGAAGGAATCCGGCTGGGGTACGATTATTTTCCTCGCTGCCTTATCCGGTGTGAACCCAAGCTTATACGAAGCGGCTGTTGTCGACGGTGCAAGCCGATTGAGGCAGATTTGGCATATTACGCTGCCAGCTATTCGCAGCACGATTGTCATTTTGTTGATCTTAAGGCTCGGGAGCGTCCTCGATGTTGGTTTTGAACAAATCTTCTTGATGATTAATCCGTTTAACAGGGAAATGGGCAACGTGCTTGATACGTTCGTTTACTACAAAGGTATCGAACAATCGGACTTTAGCTTCGCGACTGCGGTCGGACTATTCAAATCGTTTGTCGGCTTGATCTTGATCGTTGGGGCAAACCGTTTGGCGAAACGATTCGGTGAAGAAGGCGTCTTTTAATCATCAGAAAAGGAGGTAAAGGGAATGAATTCATATCTAAGTTGGCGAAGTAAATCGATGAATGCGCTCAATGCGCTTATACTTATTGTGATTAGCTTGATCATGCTGTTTCCGTTTTATTACATGATGGTTACTTCCTTTACGTCTTACGCAGAATTTGTACAAAAGGAATTGCTGCTGTTTCCGAAGACATGGGTGCTTGATGCTTACAATTACATTTTTGATTCCAAAGCGTTTGTCCGTTCAATTGGCGTTACTGTCTTTGTTACGATCATTGGATCGTTCATAAGTCTGCTGCTAACTTCCATGATGGCTTATGCGCTGTCGCGCCAAATATGGGGCCAACGCTTTTATTTATTCCTTGTTCTGTTTACCTTTGTTTTCGGTGCAGGCATTATCCCAACCTACTTAGTGGTAAAAGCAACACACTTGCTCAATACGTATTGGGCGCTAATCATTCCGGGTGCGATTAACTCGTTCAATTTGATCGTAATGAGGCAGTTTTTCATGGGTATCCCTCAAGATTTATCGGAAGCTGCCTACATGGATGGTGCAAATGATTTGCAAATTTTCTCCCGCATTATCATCCCTCTTTCTAAGCCGGCACTCGCGGCATTTGGTTTGTTTTACGCGGTTAGCAACTGGAACACTTATTTCTCGGCACTAATCTATATTAGTGATCCAGCAAAATGGACCGTACAGGTCATATTGCGCCAAATCGTCATTTTGGAGCAAGCTGCAGGGACACTTTCTGATGGTCACGCAATGGGATTGGCTCAAAACCCGCCGCCCGCCGAGACGATCGGCATGGCTGCTGTCCTGCTCGCAACGATCCCGATTTTACTCGTATATCCCTTTCTGCAAAAGCATTTTGCGAAAGGGGTGATGTTGGGATCAGTGAAAGGATAATGGAGTACCGATTACATATCAATGAGGAGGGTTCTACATGCAAATAAAACGTATAACTACTGTGCTACTGTCTCTTACTATGGCAACCAGTCTAGCGGCTTGTTCCAGCGGACAATCTGCAACTCCACAAGAAACCGGCAAAGCTGGGACGGATACCGGCAAAAAAGTGACAATCAACTGGTTTGAAGGTTCTTGGGAAGATCCAGTGCCGCCACCGGATAGTGAAGCGGTAAAAGCGATCAATGAAAAGTTTAAAGTTGATTTCAAGTCGCAGTACATTCCTTGGGATACATACGATGAGAAGCTTGCCGTAAAAATGGCTTCCGGCGATCTTCCGGATGTGATTGGCATGGAGGAAGTTGATTCCAACTTCGTGAAATGGGCGAAGCAAGGCGCTTACCTTCCGCTCGATGAATTTATTAAGCAATATGACACATTTAAAGCGGTTCCGGATTATGTATGGGATCCTTTGAAAGTGGACGGGAAAATCTACGGGATTCCAACCTACTTTACGGCAAAAGGCGGAAAAAAACCGCTTATCCGCCAAGATTGGCTGGATAAGCTCGGGCTCAAAATGCCAACTACCTATGATGAGCTGAAGCAAGTTGTTACGGCTTTTGCGAAGAACGATCCGGACGGAAACGGAAAGGAAGATACCGTAGGTCTAGGTCTTGCAAAAGGGATCTATTATGACCCGGGCTTTGGCGCCTATTACAGCAATACCGCATGGTATCATACGAATCCAAGTGGGCAGTTGATCCCCGGCAATATTTCTCAAGCCAATAAAGAAAAAATTCAGTTCCTTGCCGATGTTTACAAGGCAGGCGCGCTCAATAAAGATTGGGCTGTTACGAAATATAACGACGTATTTAAAGCTTTTAACGCGGGTAAAGTCGGGATTTGGTACGATCAACCGGGACCTGGCGGGCCGGGCGGCGTTGACTTTGAAGTATTGATGAAAAATGATCCGAAGGCGGTAGTCGTTCCGATTCCTCCGTTTAAAACAGCTGACGGGAATTCCGGGTATACACTAGGTACTGGCTTTTATCGTATGTATATGATTTCTGCCAAGCTGAAAAACGATCCGAATAAAGTAAAACGCATTCTGGAGATCATCGATTACTTCAGAAAGCCCGTTCCCTTCGATCAACAGAATCCGAAGAACGAATACTTCGATTGGATGAACGGTCATGAAGGCAAAGGCTATAAAATGGTTGACGGAATCGCGCAGCAAATGAAGGAAAACAGATCTAATGTAGCGCCTAACGCCTATATCTTAAACGAAGGATGGCAGACTGGCGACGACATTCTTTATGATTACGCGAAGATGAATAAAACAGCTGAAGGAAAAGTATTCAACCAAAAGCTTGCCGATCTTTTGAAAAGTTCACCGTTTTATGTAAATCCGCTCAATCGGATTCATCCACTTACATTTATGGAGAAAAAGACGGAATTGAACCAATATATTACGGATGAAACGACCAAGATGGTCGTTGGTCAAAGACCGATTTCCGATTGGGATAAGATGGTTGAGGAATGGATGGCTAAAGGTGGCAAACAAGCTATCGATGAAGTCAACAAAGAGCTAACTGATATGAAATTAAAAGGGGAATGGAAAAAATAATCCTACCCGCAGGTTAGAGACGAGAACAGCCCGATCCCAAAGACCCGGGCTGTTCTATAATAATCAAGGAGAGAACCTACTATGAAGGAGCTTACAGCTGTACTCATCGGTGCGGGAGCGAGAGGCGCCCATGGTTATGCGCCTTATGCCATCAATTACCCTCACTTATTGAAATTCGTCGCCGTTGCAGAATCGAATCCGGAGCGAAGAGCAAGTTTTGCCAAAGACCACGGAATTCCGGAGGATCGCTGCTTTGATTCCTGGGAAAAACTGCTGGAGCAGCCGCAAATGGCAGATATTGCGATGATTTGCACGCAGGACCGGATGCATTACCATCCTACACTTCAAGCATTGAACAACAAGTACCACGTCCTACTGGAAAAACCGATGTCGCCCAGTCCCAAGGAATGCTTGGAGATGGAGAAAGCGTCAAAGAAAAATAACCGTCTACTTACCATCTGTCATGTTCTCCGCTATACGCCGTTCTGGTCTGCCATTAAACGGCTGATCCAAGAGGATAGAATTGGTCAAGTCGCATCCATTCAATTAAACGAGAACGTCGGTTATTGGCATATTGCTCACAGCTTCGTTAGAGGTAACTGGAATAACTCCGATACCTCAAGCCCGATGATTCTTTCCAAATCATGCCATGATATGGATGTGCTCACCTGGTTAATGGATCAGCCTTGTGCCCGTGTCAGTTCTTACGGCTCCTTGATGCATTTTCATTCCGGGAATGCCCCTGAAGGATCCACGGATTATTGCGTTAATGGCTGCACGGTCGAATCGACCTGTCCGTATTCCGCGCCACGGTTTTACTTAGGTGAAGGAAAAGGATGGGCGAGACATTTTACAGAAGAACTGACTAGGGAAAATATCGTCAAAGGCTTGAAGGAAACCCCTTATGGACGCTGTGTGTACAAAAGCGATAATAATGTCGTTGATCATCAAGTTGTTAATATGGAATTCGCGAATGGGGCACGGCCATGTTCAGCATGTGCGGCTTCACCCGTCACCAAGAACGACGGATTCAAATTATGGGCACCAAAGGCGAGCTTCGCGGGGACGAAGACAAGTTGACACTACTAGATTTCGTCACTCATGAGGAGACGGAAATTAAAATTGCGACTCCAACAAGCGGTCATGGCGGCGGGGATTCTGGTATCGTCCACAGCTTCCTTGAGGAAGTACGGAACTACGACGGAGGAGAAAGCTTGACATCCGCATCTGCGTCCGTGCGCAGCCATTTGATGGCTTTTGCCGCAGAAGAGTCCCGATTGAATAGTGGAAAGTCCATTGATTTATCCGAATTTGTCATACATATAATGAAGCCATAGTGGAAAAGTAAACTGAGCCGATTCCCTCAATACTAAGAAAGGGAGGCGGCTCTTTTCTTCCTACCTTACTATCTCCTGCTGCATTTTTTTTATCCCGCTCATTGACTTTACCTTGAGTATCCGATAAAGTATATTTATGCTTATTTTTAGTACCTAGTACTAATATCTGATACTAACAAGGAGTGAATCATTGATGTCCATCTTTCCCCCATTACAAGCTCGAATCACTGCAATCGGCAGCTACGTCCCCCATCACATACTAAGCAACGCGGATCTTCAGGGAATGGTCGATACGAATGATGAATGGATCGTTCAGCGCACAGGGATTCGGGAACGTAGAATTGCAGCAGCGAATGAATTCACAAGTCATTTATGTATAGCAGCCGTACAAAATATGCTCACTAGATATCCGACATCACTAAGCGATGTTGATTTAATCATTGTCGCTACCCATACACCGGATCTGCCTTCCACCCCTGTCGCTTGCCAGATTCAAGCTCATTTCGGCATCCCTGAAACAGGTGCTTACGACCTCAATGCCACCTGCTCCGGGTTCGCTTATGCCCTGCATACAGCAAGCAGCTTTGTTGCTGCTGGGGTACACCGCAAGGTTCTCGTCGTCGGTGGGGATTCCTTATCCAAAATTACAGACTACACGGACCGTTCCACCTGCATTCTTTTCGGTGATGGTGCTGGAGCCGTGATGATTGAAAGAGAAGAAGAGAATCCTGCTTTCCTTGCTCACCATCTTGGATCGGACGGTACAGGCGGCAAGCACGTATACCGAACTGGACTTGCCTCAGAATTGAACGGAACGCCACTAACTGGTGATGGCAAGCTCGTCCAGAACGGCCGCGAGGTGTATAAGTATGCTGTGACGACTGTCCCGCAAGGAATCGAGAAGCTGCTCGCAAAAAGCCGTTTACCTCATACCGCAATTGATTGGTTCATTCCTCATAGCGCTAACCTTCGGATTATTGAATCCATCTGTGAAAAGAGCGGTATTCCCTTCGAAAAAGCGCTGTACAGCCTAGAATACTACGGCAATACATCCGCGGCTTCCATTCCTCTTGCTTTGGACCTAGGCATACAAGAGGGTAAGGTCACGGCCGGTGATACGCTGCTTCTTTTTGGTTTTGGCGGGGGTCTTACTCATGCGGGATTAATCATGCGTTGGGGATGATCCGCGAACGACATTCTTGCTGATCCACGGCTTGCCGGGTGTTCCTAACCGGCGTTGACGTGGATTTTGTTTCGTTATTTTCTGAATCATCGAACGCTGGTATTCACTTATCGTCTTGAGATTCTCAGCCATATGGACAGCAAGCTGCTCGGAGACTGCTGCTTGATCCGCGATCGTCTCTATGATTCGGCATAAGGCTCGCTGGCTTCTAGCCAGCGAGGTTAGCATATGCAATTCAATTCTCTCACGATTCGATGCTTTCATTATTTCCCATCCTCACCAAACGAAAATAAGTTCCCCATTCCGTTCGAACCGTCTCCCCCCGCTCCTGCTTCCGATTCATTTTGTCTAAGAAGAGCCTGCATATGTCGGTTTAAGGAGTTCTCCATCTTCGTCAAGCCATCGATGAGCTCAATCACATACTCATGAATCTCTCCGGATTGTTTCATCTGATGTTCATGCCCCTCTAAATTCGTTGAGTTAATATGATGGCAAATCCAGTTGCGCGATTTCTCTGCTTCTACAACTCTAGCTTCCAACATCAAAGCTATTTCTTGCTGCAGCTTTGCTGTAGCATCCAACATTTTCAAATATAGATCATTTCTATTCAAGGCGTATCCCTCTATTCTTCATCTTCAGGATCTTTCATTTCTTTCATGACAATTTCCGTTTGCTGCGCGATTGCCTCTTCCAAATTAGCTAAGCTATTTAAATAAGCCGTTATATTCTTAGTTAGTTGTAATGCTTGCTCCTGCAGCATGCCTATGCCATCGAAATTAGGATGCGAGTCAGGTATATCGTTGGCAATGGTGGCCATTTGTGTCGAAACACTTCGGTGTGTCTCCAAGATTCTAGACATCTCACGATGCGATGCTGCAATGTGGGAAATAATCTTTGTCACTCGCTGTTCCAAGCTCTTTCGCCTCCAACTCCACTTTTTCACTCTAAGTTATGCAGCAATGCAGAGAACGGTGACTCCGGAAGCTTCACGCCCGGCCTTATATGAAGCTGTGGGGGTCAACGCCCCATTTATCAATAAACTTCTGGCGATTTTGCTGCAGCAGCCCTTGAACAGCCTCTTGACCCTTTTTGCTAAAGCTTGCACTGCCATGATGGAAGATGAAGCAATCCCCTGTTATAAGCAATCGATATCCAGCAAGCCGAGCCCGATAGCATAAATCATCGTCTTCGAAGTGCCCTGGGGAGAATCTTTCGTCCATAAAGCCGACTTTATCTAACAATTCCCTTTTGAAAAGTAAGCAGATCCCGACCAAGCGTTCTGTTTCCTGCCATAAAGAAGTATTCATGTTGTTATATTTCGCTGCCATGTCGGCTATGTTCGTAAATGGTTCCTGAATCTGCTGTTTACCGCTCGCATAGTTCGTCACAGGACCTACCATGCCTATGTCCTCACTGCTATATAAACAGCGCAGCAAGTTATCCAACCAATTCGGAGTCACGATGGTATCGTTATTGAGCAGCATCAACGCATTTCCCGTCGCAATGTGAAGGCCATAATTACAAGCTGCGGGGAAGCCGCGATTCGTAGGAATTGAAACCAGCTTCAACCGCTCTCTATAGCAGTACGCCAGGGTTCCATCCTGTGATCCATTATCCACCACGATAATTTCAAATGGAACTGAAGTATGGCTGCGAATTGAAGCTACACACTCTTTCAGTAAAGTAAGCCCATTGAAAGTAGGAATAACGATACTGGTTACCTGCACGCTCCCTCACCTCTCCAGAAATTTCCTTTTTCTAATGATATCAGGAAACACGATTCGCTCACCTTTCATCTTCATCGCAAGCTCCAGCGCCTCTACATGATCGCCAATAATCATGCGGGCAACCGGGTTGTCTTCCCCTTTATTGTGACTTCGGATTTTGTTCATAGATATGACGTTAACGCTTGTTGGAGCTGTAATTCGTAACCCAGTCAGAATCGCGTTTACCTGTGCTTTGGGCGGAACCATTAACTCGGAACATCCGATATGCTCCAGCGCCTTCCTCGATAGAGCATGCGGAATGGCCGTGAGCGAGTTCGCATTCAATTCCGGTCTTTTCAACGTTATGTTAAGAAACCGTTTCATCACGGTTACGGAATCCCAGAGTGAAAATGTAGGTAAATACGGTGTTATGTTGTTTAGAGCAATATCGGAGCCGCGTTCAACCTCATAGATAAAAGGAATAAGTTTCTCGGCCTCCACGACAAAATCTCCATCCAAAAAGAGCAAAATATCCGATTGCGACAGTTTGGCACCTATCGATCTCCCGACATCATGGCCCAACGGATCGGGGTAATGAATTATGAGAGCATGCGAGTGCGCTCTTACCTTCTCTAAGGTGCGATCACTCGACCCATTCACTATAATGATGATTTCATCCAAAGGTAGTCGATTTAGCTGCTCCATTACCTTTACAATGGTATGCTCTTCATTCATCACACTCACTATCGCGCCAACGGAACGCGCTGTAGGGATAAGCATCCAATCGGGGACATTCAATTTAGCAGCTTTACAGTAACCTTTTACATACCCTTTTGACGCTGCTTCATAGCTTAGTGAGTTGGCAGCAAGTAACCGGGAATTCACCCGGTGTACCCAAAGGTTATTGAGTGCTTTCTTTTGATAAGGCTCCTTCGTAATATTGTGCGCGAGCGCATCTTGTTGACCCGCTCGTTCCCCCCAATTTCTCCAGTATAACTGGGTTCTTGTTAGGGAAGGAGTGTGCTTAGCAGGGGAGCGGAGCACTGATTTCTTAAGCCGGGTTCTTTTTTTTTTCACCACCGCAGACAGGGGTTGAGGGTTTCGTTTCTTGATGCTCAGCTTCATGTGATCACCTCATCATTTCTCTAATACGCAATTGGTCATGCATACTCGCTCTTTCATCAGAGGATTGGATCAGCCACCAAATAGCTTCCAAATGATCACCGATAATCAGATCACCTATAGGATCTACATCTTTGGCCCTTCTTCGGATGCGATTTCTGAGTCCGACTTGAATAAGCTGCGCTGCCTTGATTTGAAGTCCGCGTTGTACAGCTATTACTTGAGCCAATGGTGGAACTGCTAGGTTCTCAGCTCCAATGGTGTCGAGCGCTTTGCGACTAATTGCGTGTGGGATCGTCGTCATGGAGGCGCCTTGTAAGTCTGGTCGGCCCAGTATCGCATTAAGCGCGTGTTTGGCTAGAACGACCTTATGAACATTCGCTTTCGTTATAATTCCGTTATATTTATTTAATGCTACATCCACGCCTTGCTGCACAGCTCGGATCAGTGGGATCGTTTCTTTGGCAGATACAACAAAATCGGCATCAAGGAATAGTAGGATATCCCCTTTAGCTTCCATAGCACCTATGCTTCTCCCAACATCATGTCCTAGCCGTTGACTAAACGAGATAACCCTCGCCCCTAATTTCGTCGCTACACGTTTACTACCATCCGTAGAACCATTATCAACAACAATAACTTCTGTTTGTGGATGCACGCGGAAAGCTTCCCGAATGACTTTGGCCAAGGTACGAACTTCGTTGCAAACCGGAATGATGACCGATACTTTAGGCTGATGCTGAGACAAGGTGACGCAGGAGATTGGCTGCTTCCGTTTCCGCTGAATACGCTGGTTTCTCAATTCGTTCTCAACTCCTGTCCATGGCGGAATACCTGCTTTATATATTCTATGATTGCAACAGAAAGGAGACAGGGCAGAAGCCGTACAAGTAGAAAACAGGCATTTGTACAGCCTATCCTTAAGCTTGTCACATGCCAAACATGAAGCGTAAACAAAGATGCCTCCGCTTCATTCCATAGCGAATGAAGCGGAGGCATCTTTGTGAATAGGCTACTCTATTTTCGAAAAATCAGCTTGCGTAAAAATCGCTATGACTTGACCATTGTTTTTGGCAAACATCGTAAGGGCTGTGGTTGAACTATGATTAATATTGGTCACTAGCTGTAAGAAAAATGGCGCGTAATTCGTAAACATATCCGGGATCGTTCGAATGGAATTAGGGTGCGACTCACTGTCCAAATGGTAGAGATACAGAAAGGTATTTCCATGCGGATTTTTTCCTTCAATTAATATATCAAATTCCTCAGCACCTAAGTTTTGTATCGTTAAATCGATGGATTGAATGTATGTTGAATTAATGGCATGATGTTCATTCGCATGGACTCGGAAAATGGACATAGCTGAACCCCTCCTTTTACAAGCTCGCTATCAGGGTATGAATCTGAAGTGAAAGTGTACGGGCATTTCAACGTCACATGGTTAAAATACTAACTATTTTGAATGAGTTCCATATAAATAGATTCTTTTACTAAGAGAATAGACCAAGCAGATTAATAGAGTTTGCATACATTATTCTAACAAAGGGGGTGATTAAAAATGACATTCTCCATTCAAGATTTTGGTAAAAGCAATGCTGCTCAATTCTTCAACTCTACCAGTATCGCAATCCCAGCTTCTCCAACTGCTGTGAAGATTGCAGAATTCGGGCTTTCTGTCGTTTCAGGTGGTCAGGTCATCTTAGAAGCAACTGTCGGAACGCAAGCAACTCTAGGATCTCCTGATATTTTGTATACAATCGTACGTGGAAATACAGTGATATATACCGTTAAGGCATCTGATCTGACGGCAAATAAATTTGACGAAGCAGGATTTAACTATACGGATACTGGCCCCTCAAACGGTTATTTTGCTTATAGTCTACTAGTAGAAATCACCAACTCCATTTCAACAAACACAGCTAACGTAATTGGACCTATTGCCTTTAGTGGTCTTTCCTTAGTTTAACGAAAATTAAGAAGACAGCTGCACAGTCAGCTGTCTTTTTTTTGGCAAATACATAGAAGATGGATACCTGTCTTGTACGAATTTCTGCCTCTTCACGTAGGATAGTAATAAACGAAACTATGGGAAATGAGGGGGAACATGTCTATATTTCAGCTTCATTCTAATGTCAATTACCCCATTGATTCTAGATATATCCACACTTGTGACTTGGAAATTCGTAATTTGAGCGTTCAAGACATGGATGTCCTTATTCAGGTGAATAATGATTTTGGTATTTTCCATTTGTCCCTGCATCATTTGAGCCCTAGCACTCAGCCGGGCTCTATCCTCGTTATTCCTGAGATCTATACGCATTTTAGCCCGTTTTCTTTCCTGCTTATTACGAACCTATTAACGACTAGTACAACCGCACTCACGCTCTTTGCCAAAAATAATGGAAACGTAATAGCCATTTTCACACAAAATGATTTCATAAAATTCGAATAAGAATCATAATTTAACAACGGGGATGGCGAAACGAATGAAGGTGCTCTTTATTTTTTATACGCCAAGCGGAGGCATGGAGACGCTCAATCGTCAAAGATCCAAAGCTCTGCGCCTAATTGGCATCGATTGTCATTTACTGTACTTGGAATATGGTGCGGGCTTGCAGAATTTGGAGAACCGCAATACCTATGTAATGACAGAAGATAAACAAATCAATAACCTGCTTGCGAGAGAGAAATTCGATGTTATCATCGTTACATCCAATTATAAACTTATCCCACGTCTTCGCCATATGGGTTTTGCGAAGCCGATTATCTTTGAAGCTCAAGGATTAGGCTCCATCTCTTCGGCTCGATATGCGCTATTAGAAGCTATTCCCTTTCTAACTGATTATGCCGATGCTCTTCTTTATCCTCAAACACCGCATCTCATTCAGATGTTTCAAGACCTGTATCCCACATTCCGGCACTTCTCCTTTAATAACTGCATTGACAGCTCTCAATTCTCGTATCAATCTTTGCCCCAACTTTCATATCCCGTTATTGGATGGGTAGGGCGTATCGAAGCTAATAAGAATTGGCGGGACCTCTTGGTTATCTTCAAGCATTTACTAGCCTTTCGATCCGATCTTAAGCTTTGGATGTTCGAGGATACGACGATGGGTGACGAGAAGCAGCAGTTTGAAAATACGCTTAGCCAATTAGGGATTTCTGCTCATATTGTACGCCACTCCAACGTTCCTAACCGACAAATGCGTGATTATCTCTCCATGATGGGGGATTCGGGAGGCTTCCTGCTTTCTACCTCTGTTACAGAGGGCTTCGGCTATGCCATGGTGGAAGCGATGTGCTGCCTTTGTCCCATTCTGTGCTCAGACTCAGATGGTGTAAGGAGCTTCTTAATTCCTCACGAGACCGGAAAGATGTATGCGCAAGGAAATGTAACAGAAGCTCTTCAACAGGGCATCTATTACTTCATCAATCCAGTTGGTCGAGATGCCATTCGTACGCAAGCAAGAAAGTATATTGAAACCCACTTTTCTCCAGATGCTTACTGCCGCAACTTCGTGTCCATGCTCAACCAGCTCGGCATTTCCTAAATAAGAAGGTGGTGCCTCGTGGCTTTTACAACGGGATTAATCATTAACCAAACAACATCAACAGGGCCCACTTTTGCCCAATCGGTTATCGTCGGTGTCATCAACGACAATCCCCAATTTACGGCTAACGTGGCACTGCTTGTTTTTCGTGTAATTGCCGGCAATATACGTTTACCTGCCGGCCAAGATTTGTTCAATCTCACACCTAACAAGATGTTCTTTAAGACGTACACGTTGGTCAACGCGATAGCTTATGAAGTCCAGATCGATTATTATAGTGCAACGAATGTGGCTCTCAGCGTCTTCGGTGTCGATCAAGCTGGGAATTTCGTTCAAAATCAACGTGTCTTGACACCTGAACTGACTCGGATTGATCAATTAAGCAGCGTAACTTAAAAGGGGGTTTATGTCTTGCCTGTTGTTAATATTACAGCAAACCTCCCGGGTGCCCATTTTGAGCCATCTATTGCCGTTAGCGTGCTGAATCCGAACATCATCAATGTGGTTGCGGCCGATACGACGACAGGTTCCACACAAATCGGAATATACCGGAGTATCGACGGTGGCGCTACCTTCACAACAGGGGTTTTACCTCTACCAGCAGGATTTGCCGGAGCTGAGGCCGACACGATAGATTATACATTACCTAACATATTTCTCGTTGGTATGCATGCATTTAACGGTAACCAAGACGGCAGCATCTACGTGTATCGTTCAACGGACGACGGTGCTACCTTCAGTCCCCCTATTCTCGTTGCTAGAGGATATGGGACTGTCGTCCATTATGATATCCCTTATTTGGCCGTCGACCGTTCCCCTTCCAGTCCGCACTTAGGATTTGCTTATCTCACCTATGTTCCCTTATTTGATTTCGAATTCGGAAACGGGAATATGGCTATCTTCTTCCAGAGGTCACTAGATACTGGGTTGACTTGGCAGGAGCCTATTCGGATCTCTCTTCCGTTTGGTTTGCAGAATCGAGCATCCACAGCTATAGGACTTACGGGAGAAGTCTATGTAGGGTGGATAAAGACTGGGCCGACAGAGCCTGTTTTCTTGATTCGGAGGTCCTTAGATGGCGGTGTTACTTTCCAACCTGATGTGAATCAACTTCCTGCGAAAGTATCCGATGTATCTATTGTCCCTGTCTTTCTGCCCGGTTACACGTTCCGTGTTCTTACGCTAGCGAGCTTAGGAACGGATATATCCGCGGGTGCCTTTGGAGGAAACGTTTATGCCACTTGGCAGGATAACCGGCAAGGATATTCCGATGTTTTCTTTTCTATATCGAAAGATGGCCTGCTGTGGTCGACACCGCTAAGTATTACGGGAGCGCCTGCCGGTTCTCAGAACTTTTTCCCCTTTGTAACGGTCTCTCCCTTCACCGGAAAGATTTTTGTCACCTATTATACCAATCGGGTGAACCCGCCTTTGCTAGATTTATTCGTAGCCGAATCGACAAGCGGCGGCGCTATCTTTCTGAATCGAAGAGTCACGCAAGTCTCGTTCGATCCAGATAGTCAACCCCTCATTGGCGACTATAATTGGGCTTCCGTTATCAAACCGCAAACGCTGGCAGCCGTTTGGACGGGGACCGTCGCACCAACGAACAAACTGGATGTTTTCTTCGGAACATAAAACAAGGCTGCCCATGTGGCAGCCTTTTCCTTATTTCACCCGATGTTAGCCAACGAAAGCCCGCTAAATACAATAGGTCCGATCACATTGGCCCGATTAGAAATGATAGCATTTGTGATCTCCGCCGCCAGTGTGTAAGAGAAATAACCTGGAGGTACATCCGTATCTACGAAACTGAAGGACACCTCATTGAATTGATTTTGTTGTAAGGAGCTTGCGTTTATGGTACCAATCAAAATGTTATTGCGAATGATGCTGTACAACACGTCTGGAGCACCTAAGGTGGTTTGCGTACCTACGGTGGCATTAATGAGTACCTGTCCATCTTGCTGCACCTGCACACCAAATTGCGCAAGGGTTAATAAGCTTGGAGAAGCTAGAATTGCCAATGTAATTGAATTAGAGAATGGATAGGGAACGCTTCTTCCGAAGTCAACAATCTGAAACATGTCCATCACACATCCTTTCGCCCTTACGTACTAAACATTTTTCCAAACCAGAAGTGCATCGATGGGGGGATGATCTTCACCAAAAGAAGCTCGAAATGAGATGTTGCGGGCATCATGGAAGTCTTTTAAGACAAGTACCTCATAACCCAGATCCGCAAACTCCTCCGGTTCCCAACCGCTGCGATGCGCTTGATACATCTCGCCTTTCAATTGAAAATGGTCGTAATCACTTTGTGGAAAAAAGCCTCTTGGGGTGAAAACAATGACCCTCTGGTCGGCAATTTGTTCGGCCCGCTTCAACATATCCAAGGCTTCATTCTTATTGAAATGCTCCAAGGTATCATTAAATAATACGATGGAAAGTGTTTTTGGCAAAAAGTATAGACTCATATCTCTAGCATCCATTTGCATCGGAATAATGTGAGCGGAGCGATTCACGCGATTCGTTAAATAAGGGCGGTGAACATCAATCCCTATAATGACTGGACATTCAAATTGATCCAAATTCAAACAAAGCCCACAGCCCACATCAAGAAGGCTGTAGCCCTGCTGATCAATTAACTCTTTCAACAAAGCAATCAAATCTCTATTATTTGTTTCCGTTATCATCCGTTAAACACTCCTTTCATTTAACTTATTATCGCAAAGTTGCCAGAAAACCTAGATCCGGTAATAAGTAATCAGCTGGAAGGGAGTTATATAATCGATTCCACGTAAAGTAATCGACACGAACATCAGGGTTAGAGAATTGCTTCTCAAACAAGCGATTATACAAATCACCCATAATCTCAACCGGTTCCGTCTCTGTTCCTCCTGGAAGATCATGAGAGGCTGTATGCTTAGGAGGATAGTTCTTTTTGGCAAGCTCATAAGTGTGAAGCATTCGTTCTACCATCGTATCCATAGACCAACGTCCCAATCCCCACTTATGGGCACTTTCCCCTAATTTCAAGCGGTAGGTTTCGTTATTCAATAAAGTAATCAGTTGATGTGCTAGGGCATCACTATTACCACTCGGAAACGTTATGCCCACACGGCCATGGTCGACCATCTCTGGCAGCCCCGCCGCATCCGATACAATAACAGGCAATCCTGCTACTTCTGCCTCCATCACAGAGAAAGGCTGATTCTCCTGAAGGCTGGCTAATACAAAAATATCAGACTGCCGAAGTAGAGAAGGAACATCATTTCTGCGTCCTAGAAATTGAACGTGCTGCTCTATCCCAAGGTCTCTGGCTAACTGCTGCAGCATCCAACTTTGCAGTCCATCCCCTACAATCCAACAAACCCAACCCTCTTGCAGTGCTTTGACTTTGGCTAAGGCGTGAAGCAGTACATGCACTCCTTTGATATGCTCAAGTCGGCATGTACAAATGATTACTTTCTTCCCAGCAGGACGATCAACCGGAGCTCCTTGCGCCATCTTTTGAAGGAAGCCAGGGATATCCATGCCGTATGGAAAAACCGAGATTTTATTGGACGGTGCTGAAAATTCTTTGACTAGAACATGCTTCAACCAGTCGGATGAGGTTACCGTGATGTCGCTTGCTCGCACACCGAATAATTCCATGGAAGAATAGTACTTCCAAATCACCGAATTCAGCACAGTTTCTCTGGGCGTATGAGTGGATAGATCAAGCAGCACTTCTCTAGCCGCACAACCATGAATGCTGGTGACTAGCGGGGTCGTTTTCGGTTTAACCCGACTCAGTGCGCGTGATGACAGGATATCCTGCGCATGAATGACGTCGTACTTATGCAAACCCAAATAAGCTGCCGACAGTTCCAGACAGTAACGATCAAATTCAGCATGAAGAATATATTCATTCTGATAAAGATGAGGTACGACATTTGGACTTAATTTGGCCCTCAACAGAGGCATGATTTTCTCTTTAAGAATCGCACGATAGTTATGGATGATATGGTAGCGGTCAATCCCGTTGCCCATGACATCGACCTCGTGCCCTAATGATTCGAGCTTTTGCTTAAGCTGCTCCGTGTAAGCCGACACACCGCCTACAAAGGGCAGCTGCCAGTACGTTGCAAGCAATATTCTCATTCGATTCCCTCATTTCTATCTTTACGTTAGTATATTCCCTGCTGCCGGGTTAGCCTGTGTGTATGACTCGTCATGAAAAATATGATGATGTCCAAACCTCCAGCCCCCTTTTTTCATACCATGTAGATATACACACCAAACTGTAAAAGTGAGGTAAATGAAGATGAACATCCTATTCGCGTTCTATATTCCTAGCGGTGGTGTGGAAACGTTGAATCGCCTGCGTTCTAACGCTCTGCAGAAACTCGGACATACGTGCCACTGCTTATATTTAAATGGTGGATCCGGTTTACAAAACTGTCATGACACACCGGTCTTTGTGACGAACAACGATATCGAAATCAAGCAATTGTTAGACAGCAACAGCTACGACGTCATTGTCGTGACTTCTGCTTACCGTTTATTGGCGAAGTTTCGGATTATGGGTTTTCGCGGAAAACTCATCTATGAAGTGCAAGGACTGGGGTCCTTTTCTCAGGCACGAACTACGCTAACGGAAGCCAACCACAATATACTTACCTATACGGACGGATTGCTTAATCCAAACACCCCGCATATCAAACAGTTGTTTAGCGAATTTTTCCCACAAGTTCCTCAATTTAATTTCAATAACTGTTTGGACATGGAAGCCTTTTACTATCGTCCGGGGCTTCCTCCTTCATCCCCCGTTGCCGCATGGGTCGGAAGGATTGAAGATAATAAAAACTGGAGTGAGTTTCTATATATCTGTGAGGAGATTATTCGACTATACGTTCCCAAACTGCGAATATGGATGTTCGAAGACCCCCTTTTATCCGAACCCGCAGAAAGAGCTAAATTTGAAGAATTAAAGAAACAACTGAAACTTACTGACCGTATTTTGAATCTGAAAAATATCCCCCATGACAAAATGCCAGAATACTTTTCCCTAATTGCCGATTCGGGCGGATTTTTATGCTGCACCTCCAAAGTAGAAGGGGCTCCTTATTCGGTTATAGAAGCTATGAGCTGCCGCTGTCCCGTCCTAACGACGGACTCCGATGGTGTAAGGAGCTCGATCTTGCACAATCAAACCGGGAAATATTACACGGCTGGTCATATCCGTGAAGCTGTCGATCAAGTTGTAGATCTGATGGATAATTTGGCTCTCAGATCTGCCATCTGTTTACAAGCAGAGCAGCATGTCAGAACCCAGTTCAGTCCAGAGAGCTATTGCGACAACTTTTTGAGCATGGTTCGTTCCCTATCAAGTTAGGGCGAATAAATTTAAATCTGCCAGACATATTCTTTCTACTAAAATAAGCGACCTTTCTCTCATGTTTACGGAGAAATGGTCGCTTTTATGAGAGACTTATGTCCAAGCAGCAAACGCTGCTTGGACATATCCTATTCTATATCAACTAAAAGGAGGTTTTTAAAGAATGACCATTTTTCTTGATGCAAGAACATCTCAGAATGCTAGTTTTAACAACTCTATTGCTGTTCCCATCCTTGCTATTAATACACCTGTCTTGGTTGGACAAGTAGGCTTAGAAACGGGTCTTGCTACCAGCCTAATTCGTGCACAATTCTCTGGAATTACAACGATCCAATTACCGCTTCTTCCGGTAGCTACTACTATTAATATTTCTGTTGTGAGAGGAACTCTACCAACAGATCCACAGGTTTTTGCTGTATCCGAGGCTCTCAACTTAGCTTTCGCCGGACCGCAAAGCATCGTATTTACGGGCTCGGATTACAATGTGCCTATTACACCTTTTCTAATTTACACCATGTTTGTTAGCGCCAGCGCACTTGGAACTGTTCGTGTAGGCCCCGAAAGCTTTAACGTAACGGCTTATGCTTAATTAAGAACCGAAGCTGGGAGCAAATAAGCGCGATAAACGCGCTTATTCTGAATCGCCCGAACAAATAAGGGGTAAGCTTTGCTTACCCCAATACATATATATTCTTAAAAAGGATAAGGGCATGATGCCCTCATCCTTTTTTGTTCCTTTATTTACGTTGGCTCTCCATCCAATTTTGCAGCAGCGGATTATATGTTTCACGTATATAACGAACTTCCTCTGCCATGCGGCTTTGGTGCCGGATCGTTCCGTTATCTCCATGCCAGCGAAAGAGCGTAAGCGAATCGTGCAGGTAATAGAAATCAAAGCCAGACAATACGACCCGCATCCACATTTCGTAATCCTGTGTATACAGCAAGCTCTCATTAAAATATCCCATTTGAGTGAACATCTCTTTCTTCGCCATAACCGTGCAGCCATGCACGGGAACACTCGCGAAAAACGCTTGATAAAACTCCCAAACTGTAGAAAAACAAGGACCCGCATACCTTTCTGTTGTTGTACTGTTAGCATCGATCAAATCGTAATTTGTGAAACTAACCCAGGCATCACGCGCCAACATAAAGGATAGCTGCCTTGCTATTTTATCGGGATGAAACAGATCGTCTGAACTCAACCACGCAATATACTTTCCTGTAGCATGGCGAATCCCGTGATTAAGTGCACTGGCGGTTCCGCCGTTTGCTTTGCCGAGATAACATATACGATCCATATAGGGAGCAACCTTATCGACATGCAGAGTTGAGCCGTCATCTACAAGAACGATTTCTACGTATCCGTACGTTTGATTCAACACACTTTGAATGGCTTGATCGACAAAAGGACAGTTATAAAAGGGAATGATCACGCTAACCACAGGTAACATAGCTTCACACCTCCCCCATCTGAGCAATAAGCGCCAGAAGCTGCGGCCTGTATCTCTCCTGGATGGCCGCTATTTCCATTTCAATCTCTGGCCAGTGCATCTTGGTCCCCATTGCCTCGTGCCAGCGGTATTTGGTGAGAGACTCATCTAGGAAATGAATGGGCACACCGTTCAAAATAAACCGAATCCACAAGTCATAATCGTGCGTATAGGGCAGTGTCTCATCGAAGTAACCCACTCGGTCAAACAAATCTTTCTGAATCATGACCGTACAACCATTGATAGGATCGTGCTTAAGCCAACACGTGATGAAATCACGATAATTCCGGAACCTCATCCCTGCAGAAAGGTTAAGAAACCGATGGTGCTCATCGATTTCATCGAACGACGTATAGCTGATAACAGCTTGATTCTTTTCCATAAACGCAAGCTGATTCTCTATTTTTTTCGGATAAAATAAATCGTCAGAGCTGAGCCAGACCACATACTTGCCGGTAGCTTTGCGTATGCCGTAATTTAGTGCGCTTGCTGTCCCGCCATTCGCTTTACCGAGGTAATAGACACGATCTAAATAGGGGGCAATTTTGTCTGCATGGATCGTGGATCCGTCATCGACAACGATAATCTCTATATGGGGATAGGTTTGGCCTAGCGCACTGGCAATCGCCTGATCGATATAAGAACAATTGTAAAACGGAATAACGATCGATACTTTAGGCCCTATAAGCTCTTCCTCTTTCAAGGCTTTAACCTCCAATCTCATGGACATACTGCAGCAGCCTAGCGTTGTATTTCGCCTGAATATGCGCTATTTCACCCTGGATAGCGGACCAATGTTTCTTGGTCCCCATCTCTCCATGCCACCTGTACATCGTTAATGGTGCCGCCAAATAATGAATCGGAACCCTTCCTAAGAGAACTCGAACCCATAAATCGTAATCGTGTGTATAAGGGTGTCCTTCGTCAAATAAACCAATATGGGAAAATAGCTCTTTATTGATCATCACGGTACAGCCATTTATGGGACAACAGTTGGTAAATGAATGAACAAACGCCGGGTACGTGGCAAAATGGGGGCCAACATGCCGTCCCGTTATATTGTTGTAAGCATCAATTTCATCAAAAGACGTGAAGCTGATGGCAGAGCCTTGGCTTAACATAAATTGGAGCTGTCTTTCGATTTTATCGGGATAAAACATGTCATCCGAACTGAGCCAGACCATATAGTGTCCTGTTGCCATACGGATCCCGTAATTCAGAGCACTCGCCGTTCCGCCATTCGGTTTCCCTAGGTAATGAATCCTTGTCAAGAACGGACGGATCTTATCCTGGTGCATCGTAGATCCGTCATCCACCACGATGATCTCGGTATTTGGATACGTCTGGCTAAGCGCACTTACAATCGACTGTTCGATATAGGGATCGTTATAAAAAGGGATCACGATCGAGACTTTCGGATACATGTTTTCACCTCTATTCATTTGCTGCTTCCTGGCGAAAATAAGTCAAGGCATCCCGTAAGGAATCCTCTAAAGGGATCGTCGGGTTCCATCCCAGTTGGCGGGTTAATGTCGCATCAATTGGAGTTGGAGGCGTATAAGCACTTATCTGCCCTGCGACGATTGGCACCTCTGTAAGGGCATGCTTCCGCAGCGCATCTGCAATTTGGCCAAGAGTTCGATTAATTCCCGAAGCAATTGGATAGGTCATACCGGTTACCCCGTGCTCCAATAAGCGGTCGTAAGCGAGCACAGCATCTCGAACATCCAAGTAATCACGTTCCTCCACAAGGGATGAAAGCTGAAAGGGTGTCGAGTTTTTACCGCTCTCCATCTGTGCTGCCCTGCGTGCAAGGAGTCCACATACGCCATTAGAAGGTCCTGGACCAATTAAATTCGAAGGTCTGGCAACCATGACCTGTTGCCCAAAAAGATGCGCCCAATCCAGCGCACCCCACGTTTGAAACGACTTGCTCATACTATAAGGATGCGGAGGTTTTTGCGTAGGCGATGGAACATAAGTGAGCATTGAGCCAACAACCACAATGCGGCACTCAGGCACACAGCGCAGCGCATCCAGCAAATATAAGGTAGACATCATATTGGTCACCATATAAGCGATCGGCTCCCGCCATGACTCACCCACCGCATTTCGGCCTGCAAGATGCAGCACATAGTCCGGTTTCAACTGAGCAACAAGTTCTTTCACTTGTTCATGTTTCGTTAAGTCACATATCCATGACTGTACGGAGCTTTCGGAGGATCGCTGAGATCTTGAAATAGCCGCAACCTGAAGTCCTTTTTGCACAAAATGCCGGCAGGCATGCTGCCCAGTAAAGCCGCTCGCGCCTGTGATCAGAATGGTTTTCAATAGGAACACATCCGGCGCTTCAATTCATGAAGCATATCCTCATACACCGGAACCTCATAGTGGAAATCTGTTCGGCTTTGCTTCAGTGTACGGTTCAGCTTAACCGTGTCATTGTTGTTAATCGTGACATCGTTCTTTTGAAAAACGAGCTGAAATAATTTGAGCAGCTCATACTTGCTGATGGGCTCTGGCGCTGTGATGTGGAGGAGCCCCGAAACTGGCTCCTCCTCGATAACATGGCGGATGCAATGAGCAAGCTCTAGCGTCGTCACCCCGTTCCAGAAAGCCTGGCTATATCCGCTGATCTCCCCGTGCTGCTGGAAAAACCAGTGCATTAAGCCAATGCCTTGGGTCCTAATTTCCGGTCCAATAATCGAAGTGCGTATGGTCAAGTGAGGGTGAGATATCACTTCACCTAAGGCCTTAGATTTGGCGTAAACAGAAGAGCCATCCGGTTCATCCTCCTCCGTATGTCCTCCTTTATCACCAGAGAATACGCAATCCGTACTGATATGAATCAGTTTCCCGCCTGCTTTATCCATTGCTTCCCGGATCCGGTGAGGGACTAATCCGTTAACCCAATAAGCCCGCTGAGGATTTTCTTGTGCGAATTGATTCAGAATACCCATACAATTAATTGCGATATGCGGAGAAACGGACTCAATTACTTTATCGAGCAGAACCGGATCTTCGGCATCCATATAAAGTCCCTCTGGATTTCCCTTATCTCTGGTCGTATAGTACACATGGTAGTCACTGCATGAGCGGAAATAGTCTACGAGCATACTTCCTAGCATCCCCTGTCCACCGAGGATGAGCAGCTTCCGTTTCATAGCAAGAACCCCCCTCGGATAAGCAGCGACTTAATCTCAGCTTTGCTCATTAAAGGCCCCTCCGAGCTAAAGCTTTCAAATGGCACCTTCGGATAATTCGCATAGTAATCACGCAGGCCCGGAATATCTATGGTCGGCAGGATGGCCAAATATTGTTTATCGTACGTTACGGTATAATGGCTTTCGAATTCGGAAAGCAAGATTTCATGAATTTTTTCACCAGGTCGAACGCCAAGCTCGATAACTTCCACATTCTTTTTACCCATTTCCTCCATTAAGACCTCAGCGAGATCCATAATTTTGCAAGTAGGCATCGTCATGACGAATATTTCGCCGCCTTTTCCTTCCTTCGCTCCCCGCAGCAACAAAGCGATGGCTTCCTCTTTCGTAAGAAAGAAGCGAGTCATTTCTTTATCCGTAATACCAATTTGATTTTTCTCACGAATTTGTTTCATGAACAGGTGAATGACACTGCCATTTGTGCCTAATACATTCCCGCCCCTTACACAAACGAACTTCGTATAATCACTCATTAAATTAGCGTAAACGATCAGCTTTTCACCAATGGCTTTGGTCATCCCATAGAAGTTGGAGGGATTAGCTGCTTTATCTGTGGATATATTGATCACTCTTTTGACTCTGTTCTCAATCGCTGCCTCAATCACGTTTTGTGTACCGATCACATTCGTTTTCAATGCTTCATAAGGCTGATCTTCACAAACGGGCACATGCTTGAGTGCCGCCAAGTGAAACAGGTAATCGACTTTCTCGCAAGCTTTCATCAAAGCTGCTTTATCTCTGACATCTCCGATGCAAAAGCTCAGTCTGGCATCCTCAAACGTCCGCTTCATTGCTACCTGTGTCGATTCATTACGGGAGAATACTATAATTTTCTTGGGATTTTCCCGAAGCAGCTGTTCTATGAGCTCATAACCCCATGACCCCGTCCCGCCAGTCACCAAGATTGTCGCGTTAGCAAACATTTTCTTTACCTCCTAATAAATATTGAACGACTTTCTGCGATACATTTGTATCCAAATAGCCATCCGGACAATGCCACCCTGCTGGAAAACTCACCATCACTTTAACCGCGTTCAATATTTGCTCAGCCCGGAGACCAGAAACCACATTGCTTCCGCAATCGACGGTTTCAGGCCGTTCTGTTGTTGTTCGAATCGTCACCGTTGGCACATGGAAAATGCAGCATTCCTCTTGAACGGTGCCGCTGTCAGTCAAGACACAGAAAGCATGCTTCTCCAGATGCACAAAGTCGAAAAATCCAAATGGCTCATGAAATTGAACCAGTGGATGCATCGTGACCATGCCATCCTTCTCGAGTCGTGATTTGGTACGGGGATGAATGCTGCAAATGACTTTATGTCCAAAGGTTTCAGCAACCAGATTAAGTCCTTTGAGAATTTGCTGGAGTCGTTCAGGATGATCCACATTTTCAGCACGATGCGTCGTAACCAGAAAGTAGGGCTCACCTTTCAAATCTAACTTTTCCAGAATGTCGCTTTGCTCAATGCGTGTCTCATAATGAGTCAGCACTTCATAAATAGGATTCCCTGTGACGATAATGCGATGACTTGGTACGCCCTCCCTTAGCAGATTGTCTCGGCTGTAACGGGTGTATGGCATATTAATGCTAGAAATCGCATCGATCACTTTTCGGTTCTTCTCTTCCGGTACAGCGAGATCGAAACAGCGGTTACCCGCTTCCATGTGAATCACGGGAATACCCATTCGCTCAGCAAGGATGCTGCTGAGTGCGCTGTTCGTGTCACCCAAAACAAGCACTTTATCCGGGCGTTCAAGGGTAAATATGCGTTCTAGCTCTGCGAAAAGGACCGAGAGCTGCCCTCCTAAGGTACGCTGCTGATTCTGCAGCATATAATCGGGTTGGCGCAGCCCCAGCTCCTCGAAAAACACGTCGCTAAGCGTAGAAGTGAAATTCTGTCCTGTGTGAATGAGCACATGTTGTTCAGCCAGCTCATCCAGCTTCTGAATAATGAGACTCAGCCGGATAATCTCGGGGCGAGTCCCCAAAACAGTCGCGATTTTCATCTTTTTCCTCCTACTTTCACGTTGCCTTTATGCCCTAGTTTCCGTTTTGCATTTGCCCTTTTCGCACGAAGGCTCTTCCGCCTGCGCACCCTCGTCGGCTTTTTCTTCGCGCTCGCCTTCCGAGCAGCTGCTTTTCGTTTGCGCGCTTTGATTCCGCCCTTGGCAAACCTGTTTGTACCTTTTCTAAGCTTTGTTCCTTGTTTTAGCTTTTTTCGACTTTTCAACTTTTTCCTTATGATCAGCTTAGCTTTCCGCTTGCTTCTTAGCTTCTTTTTCGCCTTCTCCTCCCCGCCAACAATAGGCAGACCAAGCGTATAAGTCGCTATAACGCTCTCTGGCAGTAAGACAACTTGTGATGGGCGGTACCCATGCCCCCGAAGCGCTCCTTCTGAGGCAAATGGGTACCTCACCCCATGCTGTATGAGGTAGACTGTTGCTCCCTGTCCTTTCGCTACATAGATGGCTGGGGCATATTTCAAAAAAGGCTCCATGGCCCGAATCGGAATGCCTGTCGGAATCATCGCGAGCTGTTGATCGCCTACGATCCCAACTCGGTGCCAATCATATTTATAGAAGTGGAAATCCTTACCCGTATAAATATGGCGTTTCATACCTTGCTCAATGAGAAATACCGTATGTGAGGATTCGCCTTTTAGCAGCAAATAATCGGGAAATCTAGGTGCACGCTGCTTCTCTAGCGATCTTGCTTCCAAGTGAGGCGAAAGAAGAGAAAGAAATTGTCCCAATCGGGAACGGTAAGCATCAATTCCAAATACTTGATGAATCGTTTGACTATTCCGACTGCCTATTTCCTGACGGAGTCGGTGATCCGATAGTAGATACTGAACCTTGCTTGTGAGATCCTGAACATCTCCTTTTTGTGCCAGAAGGTGTTCGTTTCCCGTAGAAGTCAATATTTCGATCAATCCGCCAGAGCGGTAGGCAACAACGGGTTTACCAAAGATTAGACCTTCCAGTGCAGTTAATCCAAAGCCCTCATTTAATAGACTAGGGACAACAACGACATCCATTGCAGGGTAAACCGATTGAATATCAGGCTCAAAAGAGAGGACGGAGAATTGAGATGAATAGCCGGAATGCAAGATCATTTTTAAACAGGAATCCGTATAAATGGGGTCAGTTGGCTTACCTGTAATCATAAAATGGGCCATAGGATTCGTTTCGCAAATGCATATTCCCATCTGAATAAAATGGTCCAACCCTTTATTCGCATAGATGTCCGAAGAAATGTAACCAATGACAGGACGTTCATCATGGATGCCGATTTCTGCACGTTTGTTTTGTCTTTTAATCGGCCATTGGCTAGGGTCATAATGCTCTGTATGCCATGAAGGAGGAAGTACGAACATTTTATGATCACGCACAAATCCTTGAAGCGGCTGCAGCGTTGCATCGGATATGCCCACGATCCAGTCCGCATATTGATCCATAAGTCTTGCACTGAGAGGCGTGAATTCATTCATTTGAATGGTCTCCGCCACAATCCATGTGACAGGAATCCCTAATTTCTTAGCAGCTGCTGCCGGTGCAAGGTTGACGCAAGTATTCGTGATAACAAGGTCCGGTTCGTGGATGAGAAGAAGGTCAAGTAAACTGGGCATTTCGGAATGGACAAGCAGGTCCTGTAACAGTTGAGGTATTGCGGCTGTTGGATGATACATGTCATATAAAAGAGGGAACGATTGAACGACAGTTTCAATGCCATGGCGTCTAGCCTCTGCAGCTAAAAGCCCTTCTTTCGGTACCACCAATGTACAGGCATAATGACGTCCCAGTTCCAAAGTCACAAAGAGCAGCATTTTTTCCGCCCCGGTAATATGATCTGGATTGCAGAAATGGGAAAATAATAGGGCTCTCGGTTTTTGTGGAGTCGACATGTGTAACATACCCGTTACGACAACCAGGTATGGAATTCACCTCCTTTTTTCAATACACTGACGATTGTTCATGGGCTAAACCACCGGCTGCTCTTGCTCCAAAGCATATCCTTGCGCAAAGCCAATGTTGTAGCCCTCATTGTAGGCTTTATCGAAGGCCTTATTGTATGCACGGATCTCCTGCGTTTTCCTGCGTTTCTTGATCGATTTACGTCTTAGTTTATGTCTGGCCGATTTCACCAGGCGATTGGGGCGAAGTTTTTTTTTGACAATCAGCTTCTTCTTTAAGCGAGATTTAGTCTGCTCAGCGGGCTTCTTTTTTCGAATATTTATCTTAAGCCTAAGCTTTCGAAGCTTTATCTTTTTGACCAATGCCTTGCACCTCAACTTTCTTACCATTAGGACTATGGATCTCATCCTTTTGTCCAAAAATAATCGCGAGCATGTTAGACAGCCTATTCGCATAGGTGTGATCTCGCATCGTACGATACAATCCTCGCAGAGCTATTTGTTTACGCTCCTCTTCATGCGTCAAGTAATAGTTCATTTTCTCCATCAGCTCTTCTGGTGAAGCATAGGTCACAATATCGTAATCCGGTGTATATAAATTAACCAGGTCATCACGTATATCAGTTATTTGAAGCGTGCCGCAGCCAGAAATCTCAAAGGTTCGCGGATTAGGTGAAGCCCCTAATATGCCTCGGCTATTATTGTTATAAGCCTGATCATCGTGGGCTCTATGCATATTAATGACCAGTTTGGCTCTGTTATAGGCATCCGCTGTATGCTCCGGATGCATCCAAGTATTAAGCTGAATTTGTGAGGCCAGCAGCTTAAATTGCTTCAGACGCTCCCACCAATTGCCAGAGATGAAGATCCGTTTGTTCGCTAAATAGGGAGCAAGCTTATCGAACATCGCCACCCTATTCCAATAGGCTGATCCAATAAAACAAATATCTAACTGTTTTCTTATACGAGCAGGCTTTGGCCGAAACATTTCCGGATAAAATGCGAGGGGTAAGTAATGAACCTGGGCACAACCCATTTCCTGATATAAAGAAACGCAATTCACTTCCAACGTGAACATGAAATCATAGTGGGGCGCATAAGAGGCCGTATGGTCCGTGTAGTAAGGGTCATCAGTAAGCCATACGGCTGTGCGGATGCCCATACTACGAATGCGATCTACCACATCTAGAGATAAATTCATCCCATCTAGAATGATCATCAGATTAGGTTGATAGACTGCAGCAAGCGTTTCAAGGTTTGCCTCCGGGCTCCCGATGCGGATCTGATCGTCATCGCAGTTTCCTATAATCAATTCGCGGACCAAAGGACGCAAGCTGCCAATGATCGCATGATCCAAAGGCACATAAGGATAGCCTTTTCCCGACGTAACGTACAACACGCGCACATCCCATACGGGATTTGGTGTCCGATCCCGAATCGCTTTTTGAATAACGGCCTCACATTGACCCAACCGGACTCCATTGGTATAGCCCACTTCATAACCGTCCTTATATCCCCGTTTCCTGGCACGGTGATTATTGACCGAGGCCATTTTTTCCACTCCTTCCTAGGCAAATACAATTTCCATCAGCTTTACTAATCGACACGCAAACGTATGTTCGTTTACCGTTCTTCGCAAGCCTCTTAACGCAATTCGCAGCCTATCCTCTTCATGATTCAAGTAATGCTTCATCTTCTTGATAAGCTCAGCCGAATTAAGAAAGGTCTCGATATCTTGACCTGGTGTGTAATATAGGTCCAAGTCGTGACGGTAGTCCGTTATTTGCAGCGTACCGCATGCAGCAATCTCATACGTTCTAGGATTAATCGAATGACCAGGAATGTTCCTGCTATTTTTGTTGTACGTTTTGTGAGAGGTTAGGCGATGTACGTTAATGACAATTTTAGCGCCGCTATAATATTTAACAGACTCCTCGATAGGAACCCAATGCAGCTTAATCCCTTGCTTTAAGAGTTCATACTGACTTAACTGGTCCCATAAAGCACCGGCCAGCAGCACCTTTTTATTCACTAAGAAGGGCGTTAACTGGTTGAATAAGTCGATCCGGTTGGGAAAGCCGTTTCCAATGAAGCAAATATCGCTGCAATACGCGGGATCAACCTGTAAGGGTCTAAATACCGTCGTATTGACCGCTAAGGGTAAGTAATGGACCTGCCTGCAACCAACTTCCCGATAAAACGCTACACAGCTCATTTCATGGGTAAACACGTAATCATAGTGCGGAGCAAGAGAGGCCGTAAGATCGGTAAAATAGGGATCATCAGCAAACCAAATCGCTGTTCGTATGCCCATTTGTCTAACTTGATCGACATGGTCCGTATGATCAGCCGGAAAGACATGGAGACCATTCATGACTAGAACGAGGTTCGGTTTATGCTCTCTCGCCAAACGAAGCAGATCCGCAGCAGTTCCGACAATCACTTCTCGAACCGTTTCATTTAGCCCTTGAATAATCCCTTGATCGATCGCATCGAAGCCTTGAACAATAAATAACACTCTTGCTTCTCTGAGCGGTATAAGGGCAGGGGTTACCGTATCAAGAACAGACTTGCACCTCCCCATCCGGAGTCCTTGCTCAAGCCCTGCTCGGAATCCTCGTTTTCTTCCCATTTCCGAACTGGCAGCATCCCTCTTACTCATATCACACCTTCTTATCTATTACGGCTGGATAATCATGGTCAACTTGCAGAAAAAAGTTCAAAGCCGATTTCCAATCTCTCATGGGGGTAAACCCATTGTCTGAAATCGCTTTGTGATTAAAGGCCGAATACATCGGTCTTACAGCGGGCATTGGAAATAGATCCGAAGGAACAGGAATTAACGGAACATGCTCCATTTGCATTACTTTCAAAATGTGTATGGCGAATTCATATCTGGAGCAAACCCCTTGATTCGAAGCGTGATAGATCCCGTACCTGTCCGTTTCAATGAGTTCTCTAAGAAAGATCGCCAGATCTAAGCAATAAGTAGGCGAACCGAATTGATCATCCACGATAGAAAGCGGTTCTCCTGATCTAGCCTTTTCTAATACCTTGGTAACAAAGTTAGCTCCCTTGGTTCCGTATAACCAGGAAGTTCGTACGACAAAATGCTTCGAGCAGGTCATTCTGACGAATTTCTCTCCAAGAAGCTTGGAATGGCCATACACATTGTTTGGATTGGTGATATCCCGTTCATCGTAAGGTGTTCCCTTCGTACCATCGAACACATAGTCGGTACTGACATAGACAAGCTTAGCTCCTATTTGTTCGCAGGCCTTGGCTATATGCAGGGGACCGAGCGCATTCACTTGATAAGCAAGCTCCGTCTCCACTTCCGCCTTATCTACGTTCGTGTAAGCAGCCGCATGAATCACAACATCAGGGTGTTCCTGAAGAAGAATATCCATGACTCTCTTCTCATCACTGACGTCTAATTGGTCTCTTCGCCAAGCTGTTATATCATGAACAGGTCGAAAAACGCGGTTGAGATCATACCCTAGCTGTCCTCCGGCACCGGTAATTAATATTTTCATGTGAGACCAGCTTCCTTAACTTGACGATAAGATCCGTTTGCAATACTTGCAAACCACTCGTTTTCCTGCACGTACCAATCAATCGTTTTTTTGAGTCCCGTTTCAAATGAATAGGACGGTTCCCAACCTAGCTGACAACGAATTTTAGTACTATCAATCGCATATCGCCAATCATGTCCAAGTCGATCCGCTACGAATTGGATCAAATCCTCTGATTTGTTTAGCTCTTTCAATATGCTCTTTACGACATTCAGATTGGAGCGTTCGTTTTGTCCGCCGATATTGTAAACCTCCCCAGGGACACCATCCATGATCACCCGCTCAATCGCGCTGCAATGATCATCCACATACAACCAATCTCGTATATTCCTGCCATCGCCGTAGATCGGAATAGACTCATTGCGAAGGGCACGGGTAATCGTCATCGGAATGAGCTTTTCAGGAAACTGCCTTGGACCATAGTTATTAGAACAGCGAGTAATCACAGCCGGAAAACCGTAGGTTTCATAGTAGGCTCTAACTAGCAGATCTGAACCAGCCTTACTTGCGGAATAAGGAGAATTAGGGGCTAGCGGCGTCGTTTCAGTGAAAGCACCTTCCTCACCTAGTGATCCGTAAACTTCATCCGTCGAAATATGAATAAATTTCTTGACTTGGTGCTTCCTTGCCGCCTCCAATAAGCACTGCGTTCCCACTACATTCGTAACCACGAAACCGCGCGGGCTATGGATGCTTCGATCTACATGGGATTCGGCTGCAAAATGTACAACCACATCGACCCCTCGCTTCATTAGCTCGTTCATGAAGGCTTCATTTCCAATATCGCCGTATACAAACTGATAACCAACTTGCCCTTCTAATGCAGCGACGTTGTCCTTATTTCCCGCATAAGTAAGTAAATCTACATTTATCATATGATCTTGCGGATGCTGCTTTTTCCAGTAATGAATAAAATTACTTCCAATAAATCCCATGCCGCCAGTTACTAAAATCACTGCCATTAGCTATCCCCCATTCTGATAAAAAGTGTGGCTTGAAAGAGAGATTCATGTGTCCCGGCATCAATCCACCATCCTGTAAAGAACCCATGAGTAAGTGTGCCAGCAGCTGCGTACACATTGTTCACATCGGTGATTTCTAACTCGCCTCTTTTGGAAGGCCTTTGTTTTTTTATAATGTTAAACACTGTAGAATCAAATAAATAAATACCCGTAACCGCATAAGATGAGCTCGGATGATCCGGCTTTTCTTCAATCTGTTCAATGATGCCATCCTTCATCTTTGCAACACCATATCTTCTAGGATCATCCACTTTCTTTAGAATGACCATCGCTCCCTCTTCCTGCTTCTCGAAGGTGTTGATAATCGGAACTAATGATTCTTCAAACAGATTATCACCAAGCAGAACGACGAATTTCTCTCCTTCCGGCACGAACTCCTCCGCAAGCGCCAATGCCTGAGCGATCCCGCCGGCTTTCTCTTGAAGTTTGTAAGTAAGACGGACACCAAACGTTTCACCGCTGCCCAAGTACTCTACATACAAACCTGCCGATTGTTTCCCCGTTATTAATAAAATATCTTGAATGCCAGCTTTGCTTAATTTCTCGATGGCATATTGAATCATGGGCAATTCACCGACTGGAAGTAAATGTTTATTGATGATGTTCGTTAGAGGACGCAAGCGGCTTCCTGTTCCTCCCGCCAGTACAACACCCTTCACAAGACATACCCCTCTCCAAGCGTTATAATATGCGTAGTCACATCCACTTCTTTAATCATATGCTTTCGTGATATATGGAAATTGGACGAATACCCCTGAATCAAAAATTGGTCATTCAACCACACGAAAACAATACCGCTAAACAACAAAAAACGGCTAGCTCGCAGAATCTGCGACACAAGCCGTTTTTTTATCGACTGAACCCTCATCATTTACAACTTCTTGCCGATAGCAATCCAATTTACGATACCCTGTTGATCCGGTGAAAACTTGGCACGTATAACCGATATTACCGCGTTTTCCATCGATTTAAATTTCACAGATACATAGCAGGCCTGATGATTCGTCATCGCCGTCAACACATAATTCTCATCCGCAAACTTCTCATCGAAGTGTACTTCCACTTCAATTATTTCATCCTGAATTTTCATTTCGAAAGGAACGAGCCCGAACTGCTGCGTAATATTTTTTTGCGTGCTTGGCGTCTGCAGAACATTTTCCGTTAACTTCGTTACGGAAAGCGTTCCATCTGCAATGTGCTCACTGCTTACAGCATTTGATTTCAGCTTTGATCCGTCAATGCTGCCGCTCTTAATATGAAAGTTGCTAATAGCTGCATAAGCCAGTTTGCTGCCATCAATACTGCCAACCGTCAGCTTCGATCCGTCCAACGCACCGTCTGCCAGATGGCTGCTATTCACTGCGCCAGCAACCAACTTGCTGCCATCTACGCTGCCAGCTGTCAGCTTCGATCCGTCTACGGAACCGGGGGCCAGATGACTGCTGTCCACGGCTCCAAACGCCAACTTACTGCTATCTACACTTCCTACTGCAAGCTTCGCTGCATCCACAGCGCCATCCATCAGGTGCTCATTCCTTACCGCACCTTCTACCAATTTACTGCTATCCACACTGCCTGCCGTCAGCTTATTACCATCTACCGCGGCGTCTGCCAGATGCTCCTTCGTTACTGCGCCAACTGTAATCTTACTGCCATCTACACTTCCTGGGGCCAACTTCGATCCCGATACAGCTTTATCGACAAGGTGTTCACCACTCACCGAGCCGCTGGCCAATTTACTACCGTTCACACTGCCGCCTGCCAGCTTTGCCTCATCCACTGCACCGTCCGCTAGATGTCCATTCGTAATAGCGCCTGCGATGATCTTACTTCCATCCACGCTGCCACTCGTCAAATGATAGTTGCTAATGATGCCAGAGGCCAACTTGCTGCCATCAATACTTCCCGCAGCTAGCTTCGCGCCATACAATGCGCCATCAGCGAGATGATCGCCGCTAACAGCACCTGCGGTCAACTTACTGCCATCAACACTTCCTGCTGCCAACTTAGCCCCATCAACAGCACCGTCGATAAGGTGAGCGTTGTTGACAGATGCAGCTGTCAGCTTGCTGCCATCTACACTTCCTGCGGCTAGCTTCGTATTATCCACTGCACCTTCTGCGATATGAAAACCACTAACTGCGCCAGATACCAGCCTGCTGCCATCCACACTGAACGGTGCCAACTTACTGCTTGTGATGATTCCGTCTCCCAAATGCTCATTCGTAACCGCACCTGCCACTAGCTTGCTGCTGTCCACACTGTTTGGAGCCAACTTTGATGCATTAATGGATCCAGTAGCAATGTGATCGCTGTTCACGGCCCCAGTGACTAACTTACTGCTGTCAACCGTACCTGCTGCCAACTTCGCACTCGTAACGGAGCCATCAATGAGGTGACCGCTGCCAACCGTTCCTAGAGCTAATTTACTACTTCCTACACTGCTGTCAGCGAGCTTTGACCCATCCACTATGCCATTCGCTAAGTGCTCATTATTTACAGCGCCTGCCGCCAGCTTCGATCCATCTATAACGCTATCAATGAGATGTTCCCGATGAACCGAACCCACCATTAACTTAGTCGCATCCACACAACCTGCTGCCAGCTTCACAGCATCTACAACACCATCTGACAGATGCTCATTCCTTATCAAACCCGTTGTCAACTTACTGCCGTCAACGCTGCCTGTCGCCAGCTTCGCTCCATACACCGCGTTATCCGCTAGATGATAATTACTAACAGCGCCAAGTATTAATTTGCTCCCGTCTACCGAATTCGCAGCAAGCTTATCATTATCAACAGCACCGATAGCCAGATGTTCGGTGTCAATAACCCCAAATCCTAGCTTTGTACCATCCACAGCGCCATCAGACAGATGTTTGCTCGTAACTGATCCTAGAGACAGCTTCGTACCGTCTACGCTGCCCATTGCCAGCTTCGAACTGCTTACAGCACCATCCACTAAGTGCTCACTATTTACAGCAAGTGCTGAAATTTTGGAACTCGTGACAGCACCGTCTGCCAAATGTCTTCCGCTTAGTGCCCCGCTCACTAACTTGCTGCCATGAATACTTTCATTAGCCAGTTTAGCTGCTGTAATTGCCCCGTCAGCGATATGCTCACTATTAACAGCTTTCACAGTGATTTTGCGACTAGTCACACTCGCATCAGCTAAATTGGCTTCCATCACCGCTTGGTCATCCAGTTTCTTTGTTGTGACCGCTCGATCCTGGAGTACCTTCGACGATACGGATTCAGCTTGCAGATGCTGGGTTCCAACCGCTCCGTTTGCCAGCTTCTCTTCTGTAACAGCTCCTTGAGCAAGTGTTTCAGAGGTGATCGATCGTTCGACAAGTTTGGTTCCTTCCAGACTTCGGTCAGCGAAAATACCGATATTAATTGAACCTTGGGCTAAATGTTCGGACGTTATTGCACCTGGTTTAATGTGCATCCCTTTAATAATTTTCTCTTGTAAATGGCGGGTTTCAACAGACATTGAGGCCATTTTACTGCTCGTTACAGCTTCTTCCGCGATTTTACTCGTTGTAATTGTTTCATCTTGCATATGAAGGGTTGTAATGGCTTCTTCAGCTATGTGTTCGCGCTGAACCGCTAACCACGCAATTTGTTTCCCGCCGATGGCTTGCTCTGCGACATGCTCCGAACGAATCACATTTAACCCGATCTTATCCCCGGTAACAATCCCATTCTGAAGGTGCTCTTTCCCAATTGCCTGATGGGTAATGTGTTGACCGAGTACGGCTACATCCTTCAAGTGGATACTACTGATGATGCCTTCTTGCAAATGTCCTGTTTTGATGGAACTCGGAGAGATTTTATCTGAAGTTACACTTTCTTCCTTCAACTTCGAAGTATCTACACTGCCCTCTGATAATTTCTCATTCGTCACAGAACCCGCTTCAAGCTTAGCAGTAGAAATGATATGATCCGCCAAATGTGTATTCTGTATGGATTGTGCTTTAATATGTCTTCCTTCAACCGAGCCTTCGGCTAATTTAGAAGAGGTGATCGTTCCATCTTGAAGCTTTGAAGGCGTGATTTCACCATCAATCAAATGTCTATTACCAATCGTTTGACTGCGAATGTGCTTTCCTTCAACAAGGTCTTCTACCAATTTAGCTGATGTAATGGACCCATCTTTCAGTTTCGAGTTCGAAATGATAGCGTCCGCAAGATGCTGGCTTTGAATGGCATTAGGATGAATGTGGGTATCCGTAATGAGGTTTTCTGCCAACTTATCCGATGTAATGCTTCCATCCGAAAGCAAGCTTCCATATAAAGCACCATTCGCAATATGCTCCGCATGAATCGAGCTTGCAGCGATATGACGACTGGTGATTGCTTCATCGGTAATATGTTCACCATAGATGGAGGATTCCTGCAAATGTCTCGTCTCAATCGCAAGTGGAGCAATCTTCACGCTCGATACAGCCATATCCGCAATCTGATCGTGATTTACAGCATCCCACGCCAGCTTCTCTGTTGTGATCGACTCATTTTTCAAATGAAAGTTCTCAATCGCAAGATCAGCAATATGCGTTGTTTCGATTTGACGCGGAGCAATATTATGACTTAGAACACTGCCATTAGCCAAATGCTCTCCATAAATACTTTGCGGTTGAAAATGAACAGAGGTAATGCTTGCATTGGCGATTTTTTCTTCAGTCACAGCCTGATCTCTTAACTTATCCGTTGTGATGGAAGCATCCATCATCTTGGCGGTATCAATAATGTAATTGGACAAATGCTTTGCTTGCACAGCGCCACTATGAATTTTCTCTCCAGTTACAGCTTGATTATCAATGAGCTCGCTTGTAATGATCAGTTCAGATAAATGTTGTGGAAGAATGGAACCGTGAGCAATTTTTAAGGAATCAATGGTTTGGTCGGCCAGTTTATCAGCTGTGATACTATTGTCTAGCAGTTTACTGCCCGGAATGGATTGATCCTGAATTTTATCACCCGATATACTATGCGGGGCAAGATGTTCATCGTTGATTGCTTGATTAGCGATCTTATCTCTTGTTACGCTTCCCGGAGCAAGCTTTGAATGCTCGATCGCAAAATCCTTCAGAGCTTTAGTGCCGATACTGAGTGGTTTAATTTTGCTCTCATCAACAGAGCGATTTGCAATTTTCTCCCAAGTAATCGCTTCTTCGACAATATCATCTGTATAGACAACAGGGTTTACAAATTTCCCCGTTTTCCTTTCAGAGAGCAATAACAGCGGTGGTGCGGGAGCGGTAGAAGTAGTGGAAACCTTCATAAGATTGGTTTGCTTGTTAATTTTGGTCGTTTCTACTGGGGATTTCACATTCCCTTTGACTGGCGGAAGTGGATCACTCGTTACCGTCTTCTGAACGGGTTCCGCTTTTTCGACTTTCTCGGCTTTTTCCTGCTTCACTGGAGTTGGTACTGGTTCAATCTCATCTATCCAATCCAGTTCGTTCACCTTGCTGGAGTTCACTTTTTGAACATAAGGTCTTAATCTGCTGCTCTTACGCTTACTCATAGACTCCTCTCCATTCTCCAAGAATTAGTCACTTGTAACATATTCAGTCTCCGCCCGATAGGTACGCTAGCCCGAGAAAATGTGCGCTAACCTAGATAAATGGTCGAATTCACCAACTACTCTCTATACATATGCGGATTAAAAGGCAAAGCTTGGGCATTTGTTCTATTTCCTCTTGGAAAGTATAAGCATCCGTACAAACAAGCACCCCTGCTTTTCCATAAACTAAGGAGAGTCTCCATTTCATAAAAGCCCTCTGAAGAAGAAGGAGTGAAGTAGATGGCAAATCCCTATGTGGGTATTTTAGTCAACGATTCCTTATACGCAGGCATTCCCCTAGGGAACACGCAGTATGAAGCTATTCCATATTA
This sequence comes from Paenibacillus sp. J31P190, assembly GCF_059692075.1. NCBI lineage: Bacteria > Bacillati > Bacillota > Bacilli > Caryophanales > Paenibacillaceae > Paenibacillus > Paenibacillus sp. J31P190. The sequence goes on from NZ_JCAUAS010000005.1 coordinate 383,547, forward strand.
TGATGAAGCTGGCAAGCATTACGGTGTAACTCCTTGTTATTTCCGCCTCCAGGATGTCCAAATCGATAAGATGAAAGTACACGCTTATGTACAAGAAGGTCGTTGCTTTGAGCTAAAATGGTTGGATCTTCCGAAGGTTATCCACAATCGAGCGATTTATTTGGACCATGCTTCTTATCGGAAACTGGAGGAATGGAGCAAACGAGGCGTCATCTTGTTTAATAGATGGAATCGCTATAGCAAACTTCGAATTCACGATCTTTTGATGAAAAATGATAGTATTCGCCCCCATCTGCCAGGCACTTATCCAGCTACCTTGAAAAATATGAAAATCATGATGTCAACCTACGACTCTCTCATTATTAAACCAACCAATTCTAGCATCGGACGTGGTGTGATGAAAATGGATCGCCATGCCAGGAGCTGGACGCTCATTTACCCGGCAAGCATGAAGATCAGCAACCGAATCTGGCGGACAGTAAGCTTCCGTCATTACCTTCCTTTGACCTTGCGACGCAAAATCCAAAGCAACACCTACATGATTCAGCAGCGTCTGCCCCTGGCTACATTTGATGGCCGACCCTTCGATCTTCGCATATCTGTTCAACGCGGGGCATCAGGAGAATGGGGGATAACAGGTATGGTTGCGAAAGTCGCGTCACGTAAACTCTTTCTCACCAACGTAGCGCAGGGTGGAGAATTGCAAACTTTACCCCATATTCTATCCACCGAATACCCTCACCTTAATCAAGAAGACGTATTAAACCAAATTACCGACTTCTCCCTGCGTATAGCCCGGCATCTCAGTACAGAACTGCCCTACCTAGCTGATATCGGGCTTGATGTAGGGATCACATGCTACGGATTTCCATTATTTATTGAATGTAATGGAAAAGATCAACGCTACAGCTTCCTTAATGCCAACATGCAGGAGATATGGAAAGCTACTTATTTTAACCCTATCGCCTATGCCAAATTCTTGTTAGATGGCGGCATCCCCCCACTATAATCCAAGGATAAACGACTCCGTCGTCCTTCTGGGACGAGCGCGTTTGTCAAGACTAATGACGCGAAGTGTAATAAAACTTATACTTTCTTATCTACGCGCAAAAAAAACACCGTGCTGCGAATAAATCGCAGGAACGGTGTTATTTGTTTGCATTTGTTCCCAGTACGCTTTGAACCTCAGCGTTCAGTTTCTTCGTATCAGGGACTTTAATCGGACGATCATTTAGTTGGTATTTTTGTTTCACCTTCGTGACTTGACGAACACTTTGGTTGATTGTTTCCATCGGTATTCGCCCGGATTGAACGGCTTTTCGCAATGCGTCAATGACCGTTACGACCCTCTCATACTCATGTCCGACCATGACGACATTTGCCCCCGCAAGAACAGACTTCACAGCGGCCTCACCCTGATCATAGTTCTTGATGATGGCCCCCATCGTCATATCATCGGTCATGATGAGTCCCTCAAACCCCATTTCCTTGCGCAAAAGATCTGTCATAATCTTTTTCGACATCGAAGCAGGATTCTGAGCATCCACTTTAGGCAGCAGAATATGAGCGACCATGACCGCATCAGCCTGATGCTTGAAAGCTTCTGCGAACGGAACCAGCTCAAGCTTACGCAAGCGGGCGAGGTCATTTTGGACGATCGGCAGTCCCACATGCGAATCAACCGAAGTATCACCATGCCCTGGAAAATGCTTTACAACCGGGACAACCTGCTGCTTCTGCAGTCCATTCATCATTTGAACACCAAAGCTGCTTACGATAGAAGCGTTAGATCCGAAGGAACGATCGCCAATGACCGGATTATTAGGGTTACTATTGACATCCAAATCGGGTGCGAAATCCATATTTAAGCCATAGGCATTTAGTTCTTTTCCCAGAAGTTGGCCAATATTATATGCCAGCGCAGGACGGCCCGTTTTACCGATGTCTTTGCTGGTCGGTGTTTTCGTAATCTCATCCGGCAACCGCGTCACTCTGCCGCCTTCTTCATCTACACCCAACCAAAGCGGAAGCTTATTCACAGCATTCGTCAGTTTCAATTCATTAACTAGATCTACCAACTGAGTCGTATTTTTCACATTAGGCTTGTATAATATAATCCCGCCAACGTGATAACTTTCAATCAGTGCGCGTGCATGTACATTCATACTGTACTCATCGATTCCCGCTATAATCATTTGTCCTATCTTTTCTTCCAGCGTCATCGCCACAGCATCGCTTGTTGCGACTGGTGTTGGTATTGGAGTCAGTGTTGGTGTAGTTTCCACTCTCGGCGGTGTCGCGGCGGGTGCTGAGGAAGATGGACTGACTCCCGGTCCCGGGTGAGACGACGAACAGCCGGTTAAGAGCAGAGAGAACGCAGCTGCGAACCAAGCACCCTTGAGCAATAATGGTAAATCTTGTTTCATCTTCATCTACCTTCCCTTTTGAACCTAATCTTCTTAACGATCCTCAACCTAAAATTGTTGCATGACCGATTATTCGCTTCTAAGCTCTTTCAGCGTCCATCTCAGTAACGTGTAGATCCCATAACACCCCAAGTAAGCTCCGCTTAACAGAAATAGCTCATTTTGAAAAATGCCGTGAATATTCGTCATAAATACCGTCTCATCTCTTAAAATCTCATATATAGCGAGCACGCTGATGATACCAAACACATAGGCACACCCCACTGCCAGCACATGATATACAATTCGGCACATTGTGAACAGCCAAGCACTGATTAGCATGCAAATCGGAATCAGAATACTAAGTATCACGATTATTATGGACATATTGTTATTTCACCTCATCAACAGCATTGACGGTTTCCATTCCGGAAATACCAAAGGCATATTGATCCATTTTGTGATATGATTGATAGTGAAAGTAAAGCGTTTACATGAAGGCTTCTACTGCTAGGATCCGGCTCGTATCCATCACAAGGAAAAGAGGTCTATTAATGAAAAAGAATATCGTCTTACAGTATTCGCTGCCCTTAGATGCTTCCTTTGAGCTAATTGCAAGCTGCAAGTCCTGTACGAGTATTTCTGATCATTCATCTCGAACCCCTGTCCAATGTATCAAGTTCGCCGGCTCCTCGGTTCCCATCTCCGTTAACCTCGCTACCTGCTATACCTGCGGGGATTATAAGCAAAGCTAGCATATTCCACCTCAAACAGCCATTAGGCTGTTTTTTTCTTGCACTTACCTTGCATTCCTTCCTCATTCGACAATTGATTCTTTTACCTTTCTGTGGCAAGATTAGCGAAGAACAATATATAGGGATCTTTGATCTTGATCAAAGTCTCTCTGCATGAAGGGAGCATTGATCCGTGATCGATCAAAGTCTCTCCTAAACACGAATGAACAGGAGTTTTTCAATCTATGTCTAAACCATTTTTTCGATTGCTAACGGAGCTATCTTCACGCAAATGGGTGTCCCAAGTGACAGGTGCTTTTGCCAGATCCAAAGCAAGCCGGATCTTCATTCCTCGCTTTGCCCAAACCTACGGAATACGCATCGAAGATGCTGAGAAGCATTTACAGGATTATAAATCTTTGAATGATTTCTTCACACGCCGATTAAAGCCAGGGTTACGCCCTATTCACGAAGACCTGACTCGCGTTGTAAGTCCTGTTGATGCCATGATTACGGGCATCGGCGACATTAAAGAAGGCTTGATTGTGAATGTCAAAGGTCAAGACTACACCATCGAAGAGCTGCTTAATCGTTCCCCTCGTACGATCAACTATAAGAATGGCTTTTATTTTGTTCTGTACCTAAGTCCTACCGACTACCACCGCATTCATTCGCCAATTTCAGGTGATGTGCTTGAGAGCGAGCATGTGCTTGGGAAAGTATATCCTGTGAATGAGTTTGGCCTTCGTCATATGAAGAGAGTACTAAGTCGTAACGAACGGTTAATTACCTTTATCCAGCACAATGCCGGTGAAGTTGCTGTAGTAAAGGTTGGGGCCCTTAACGTAAGTTCGATTCAATATGTGAAGCCTCTTCCCAAAACGCTTGAGCGAGGTCAAGAACTAGCCTACTTCGAGTTTGGTTCAACGGTCGTTCTCCTTTTTGAAGATGATATGTTTGAGCCTCGTTCAGATCTGCAGCTCGGTTCTAAAGTTAAAATGGGAGAAGACCTCGGCCGTTTCCTAGAAAAATAAAGGGAATATGTGATTGGAGAGGAGAGAACCATGGCGTCCATTACAGCATCATCTCCCGAACAAAGCTCCAAGAGCTTACATGGTACCGGAGACGTCAAACCTACCGTATATCGTATTTTATTCGCAATTGGTCTTGTCCATTTACTCAACGATTCGATTCAATCTGTCATTCCTGCTATCTTTCCCATTCTAAAAAGCGAGATGGGACTTAGCTATGCACAGATTGGTTGGGTGCAATTTGCCATTAACTTCACGGCTTCCATCATGCAGCCAGTTGTCGGCTTATACACAGATCGCAAACCTTCACCCTATATGCTGCCGATTGGCATGGCCTCCACCCTAACGGGTATGCTGCTGCTCGCATTCGCACATTCGTATTGGGTCGTGTTATTGTCTGTTTGCTTTGTAGGTCTTGGTTCAGCCGCCTTCCACCCGGAAGGGTCTCGTGTCTCACATATGGCCGCGGGAGGTCGCAAAGGTCTGGCTCAGTCCATTTTCCAAGTTGGCGGTAACGCCGGTCAATCTTTGGCCCCCATGATGACCAAATGGATTTTCATTCCACTTGGGTTATTCGGTTCCATATGGTTCACAGGTGTAGCAGCTGTTGCTATCGCCGTGCAATTATATATTGCTCGCTGGTATAAATCCGTGCTGCTTGCCACACCGGTTAAAGCGAAGACAATCGTACAACGCACCGTCAACCCGCAGCGGCGCAAGCAAGTCATGTTTGCGATTTGCCTACTTGTTTTTCTTGTATTCGTCCGTTCTTGGTATGGAGCAGCCATGAGCGGCTACTTCGCCTTTTTCTTGCAGGATACATACGGCATGTCAATCGACCGTGCACAAGACTTTATCTTCTTATTCCTAGCGGCTGGAGCGGTTGGAACATTTTTTGGCGGTCCGCTTGCTGACCGCTTCGGTAAGCGTAATCTCATTTTCTTTTCCATGCTTGGTTCAGCGCCTTTTGCTTTGCTGTTACCGCATGTGTCAATTACTTGGGCTTACATTTTACTTGTCATTATCGGTATCATCCTACTATCCAGCTTTTCTGTTACCGTTGTGTACGCCCAAATGCTATTCCCTGGGAAAGTCGGGACAGTTTCTGGCTTAATTACAGGCTTAGCCTTCGGAATGGGCGGTATCGGGAGTGTCGTCCTTGGCAATCTCTGCGACACCTTAGGCACGACGCGTGTTATGGAAATGTGTGCATTTCTACCGCTCCTTGGTATCCTGACTTTCCTTCTCCCTTCGGATCGCAAGTTAAGACAATGGACAGAAGAATCTAATTAGCCAAAAGACCTTGTTAGGCAAGCTGAATGCATCAGCTGCTGAAACAAGGTTTTTTTTTGTGTACATATATAAACAAGCAGAGTGATTTCGTGCATTCCCTTGCTTCTACTGACTCATTATTTTGCTGCTACAATCTACTACCTTGTTGACTGCTAATCCATTACCTTACTGCCTGCCAAACCATTACTGTCATGACATACCAACACTTCCTCCAGCCTTTGCCCCCATCCATCCTCCGCCAGACTTTAGGAACTGTTCAAACACTTTTGCTGCAAAACATGCAGTTAATTTCTAATGTGCTGCTCTTTCCTCAGGGATTATCTGCATTTCCTACATCTAATTCTCCCAAAAACGCCCTTTTGACCCGTTAAGACGAGAATTAGCTGCACATTTTGCAGGTAATTCCCAAAAAAGGACGGTAATTTATAATTTTGATGCACAAACTGCAACTTGTGTGGTTTTGCGCATCACACAGCTAGCTACCTGCCTTGCCCCAAATATCCTCTATTGTCAGAACACAAAAAAGCAGTTCGGTACACCTCATTGAGGTATACCGAACTGCTAATTCATCGCGACTTATTCGTGGTGTGCATCATGTGTCTCACGCTGGTTGCGGCGGCGGGCTACACCGGATTCATAGGCGGCTTCCATGACCGCTTCCCTTACCTTTTCAACAACAGCCGTGTTGAACACACTTGGAATAATGTAATATTCGTTCAATTCATCTTCATTTACTACCGATGCAATGGCTTTGGCTGCGGCCAGCTTCATTTCTTGCGTGATGCGTGAAGCACGGCAATCCAGCACACCGCGGAAAATCCCCGGGAAACAAAGAACATTATTAATTTGATTCGGGTAATCCGAACGGCCTGTTGCCATCACACGAACATAAGGTTCAGCTTCTTCCGGCGTAATTTCCGGTGTTGGGTTTGCCATCGCAAACACAATCGGATCCGTGCCCATTCTCTTCACATCATCAGCCTTAAGTACACCTGGCCCCGATAACCCAATGAAAATATCAGCACCTGGTATCACATCCGACAGAGGTCCTTTTTGTAAAAACGGATTTGTATTGTTTGCATACCATTCCCAAGCTGAATTCGTATAGCTCTCTCCGCGTACAATTGCGCCTTGTCGATCTACACCGATAACATTTGTAACACCGGCAGCTAGCAGCATCTTCGTACAGGCAATCCCTGCAGCTCCAATGCCCGTGATAACTACTTTACAATCTTCCAAATTCTTACCCACTAGCTTAACTGCATTGAGCAGCCCTGCAAGAATAACTACTGCCGTTCCATGTTGATCATCGTGGAACACAGGAATATCGAGCTCATTGATTAATCTTTCCTCAATTTCAAAACAACGAGGCGATGAAATATCTTCTAAATTAATACCGCCGAATGCTGGTGCGATCGCTTTTACAGTACGAATAATTTCTTCGGTATCTTGCGTGTCCAAACAAATCGGGAACGCATCTACACCGGCCATCTGCTTGAACAGCATAGCCTTCCCTTCCATCACCGGCATCGCCGCTTCCGGACCGATATTTCCTAAACCTAGGACCGCTGTGCCATCCGACACAACAGCAACCGTATTCCGTTTTATCGTTAATGAGTGTGCTTTATTAGGGTCTTCATGAATAGCCATACAAACGCGAGCAACACCCGGTGTATATACACGGGATAGGTCGTCCCGATTTTTAATAGGCATTTTCGGAGTCACTTCGATCTTGCCGCCCAAATGCATGAGAAACGTTTGGTCTGAAACGTTAATTAACCGGACGCCAGGAATATCCTTCAACACTTTGGTTATGGATTCCGTATGTTCAGGGTCGCTAACTTTTACTGTAATATCGCGCGTTGTTGTTGTTTTACTAGCTCTTGTTACGTCGATCGCGACAATATCGCCGCCTGCTTCACCTATTGCTGTAGCGATTTTTCCAAAAGTGACTAATTCTTTATGTATTTCCAAACGCACAATAACGCTTGTGCCTCCACCGTTTAACCCCGCCATAATAAGGATCACTCCTAAGAAGATAATTAATTGACCACCAGATTAGATCATAGCATACAATGTCGACCTTGCCAAAAATCATATTGGTCATTTTGTGACAATTTCTTAAACATGTCGTAGGAGAGCAACGCCGCGGCGAATTTCATCCTTGGTGAGGTGCGAAAAACCCGTGCCGCAACTGCAATTCCCTTTTAATAAACCCTTCAGGATCTACTCACTTACTAGACCGCCATACTAGCTCGCACAGCCATAATAATTATGTGTCGGGGATATAGCGATGATCGTATGTCTTTATCATAGACGTTTGCCCAATCTGCCAATACACCAACTGCATATGGTAAGTCAGGTGAAGTGCAAGAAGTCATCGCTAGCATGACTAAGATGGAACAGGAGATCGCCAAAAACATGGGTGCTATATGGTTTCATGAACGCTTATTGCGGGATTATTAAGGCGATTTCCAGGGAAATCGCCGATTTTTGTTGACTTGTCATTCATTTTAGAAAAACCCCTTGACTGATAAAGTGCCTTGATAGGTGGAACATGGAGCTAGTTATAAAAACTGCAGCGGATCCACTTTCCATTTTTCGCGAAACCTTTTGTGGTTTTTGTGGACCAATTTAGACAATTGTTCCTTATCCATCTTATTGAAACTTTTGCTGCCGTGATGGTGAATGATGACATCCCCTGCCAGCATAAGCTCAAATCCAGCTAACCTGGCGCGATAACAATAATCGTCGTCCTCGTAATGGCCGGGTGTAAATTGTTCATCTAATAAGCCAATCTTGTTCATCACTTCCCTTTTAAAAAGGAAGCATAAGCCTACCAATCGGTTGAGTGGCATCCGCAGCTCCGGGTTCTGTATATTGGCTGTGGCGGCAATTTCGTGAAACTGGGATAAATCCGTATAGCCGGAATCCTTCAGCTGCCGGCCGCTCGTGTAGTTTGTATAGGGACCGACGATACCGATGCGTTCGCTGCTGTAAAGGCAGTTTAGCATATTGGATAACCAGTTGTGGGTAACAACGATATCGTTATTCAGCAAGAGAAGCGCGTCTCCAGTCGCTATCTTTAGACCCAGATTACACGCTGCTGGAAACCCTTTGTTTTTAGGAAGCGAGATCAAGCGGATTTTTTCCTGTACACAGTATTTAGGAGTCCCGTCATCGGAGCCGTTGTCCACTACGATAATTTCATATACTTCGTGTGTATAGCTACGGATGGCCTCTACACATTCTCTAAGCAGCTCCAGTCCGTTATAGCTAGGAATGATGATGCTTGTTTTAATGTTGTTCATTTACCTAGCCTCCCGCCAGATGCCTTTTTCGCATGTTATCTTTGAAACTAAGCCTCTTGCCACGGCGCGACATGACTTTATGCAAGGCTTCCAGATGATCGCCGATAATCAATTGGGTCAAGGGATTATGCCGCCCGTGGTTGAGACCTGATCTTCGATTGCTATTCAGGACGTTTATGCTGGCCGAAGCCTTCACTTTTAACTTCTTTTTCATGGCAATCACCTGAGCGAGAGGCGGTACGGACAGATTCGCCAAACCTATGGTCTCCACAGCAGACCTGGAGAGGGCGTGAGGTATAGCTGTCATGGAGTTCGCCATTAAGTCGGCTCTTCCCATGGCCCGATTGACGAATTCTTTAACAACCGATACCGCGTCACGGGAACCTAATTTATGGATAAAGGGGCTTATGTCATTGAGTGCAACATCCGTTCCCTTCTCAACCGCATGGATAAAAGGGATAAGCTTTTTATAGGAAATGCGAATATCCCCGTCAAGAAACAAAAGAATGTCCGACTGGGAGACATTGGCTCCTATTGATCTCCCGACATCGTGTCCGAGCGCTTCTTCATAGTGGAGCACGATCGGTGCGGCAGGGTGTTCCCTAATGCGCTCGAAGCTTTTATCATCCGACCCGTTAACCACTACGATGACCTCGTGAAAAGGGAGGCACTCAAGCTCGTCAAGCACCTTGGAAATCGTGTCATCCTCGTTCTTGACGCTTAGAATGGCTGCGACCTTCTTATCTGTGGGAAGCGGGATCAAGCGTGTGTATTTCTCCCCGATTTCCGAATAATATCCTTTGAAAAACTTACGCGCTGCGGAATGATAGAGTGTTGTGCTTAATGCCCGGGGAAGACGGGAGGCCCATTTGTTCCAATCATGATTCATCGCAGATTTCGCGGGCTCAAAGCCTCCGGTTTCTTTCTCGAAGCGGGAGCCATAATGTGATCCCGCCTCATAGGCCTTTCTTTTCCATCTTTTGATCTCTTTTGTATTCATTTGATGTCGGGTGGATGGGGAGGTCCGTTTTGATTTTAATTTTGACTTCACAGCCCTTATCATTATTTCACCATCTTTCTATTCCGGTCTAGATCGGTCATTCCTCCACGGGTATCGGTTTTGTCCAATAGATGTTGAATAGCTTCCAGGTGATCTCCAATAATTAAGTCTTTCAACGGGTCATTTGGACCTCGTCGTTTTCGTGGATTCGTTTTGCCTACTTCAAAATAGTGGACACCTTTAATCACCAAACCATTATTAGCTGCGATGGTCTGCGCTTTGGGGGGAACCGTCAAATTCTCCGCTCCGATTTTCTCCAAAGCTTTGCGGCTTAGGGCATGGGGAATAGTCGTTAAAGAAGCACCTTTCAGGTGAGGTAAGGACAACATGTTGTTTAATGCGTACTTGGAAAGAACAACACTGTGGACATTTTTTCTTGCCAACGTGCCGTTAAATTTGTTTAAGGCGACATCCACGCCGTTTTTTACCGCATGAACCAGTCGTTTCAATGAATTGGACGAGAAGACGATGTCTCCATCCAGAAACAAAAGAACATTTCCTTTGGCTGCTTTCGCCCCTATGCTTCTTCCTACATCATGGCCCAAAGCCTTCTTATAGGTAATCATCTTGGCCCCCATTTGTTTAGCCAATTGGCTGGAGCCGTCCCGTGATCCGTTCGCTACAACGATAACCTCTGTCTTAGGATGAACCTTTCGAGCATTGGCGATGACCCTGGCGATCGTCCGTCTTTCATTCATAAGAGGTATAATGACAGAAACTTCTGGGTTTTTGGAATTAAGTATACGCTGTGGGGTAGTGGTTTTCTTCTCTACGACACGGACTCTTTTTGGGAACGTCACAAAATACACCTCCAAGATTAGCATTCTTCCAGTCTTACCCCATTGTATGTCCCTGAATGATATATGTAACGGCATTAGTACAGGTCTAGGTACAGATGCATAAAAACAGAAAAACGCCAGCTTTATGCGGACGTTTTTCAATAAATACTTATAATATCTTACGCAAGGTTTTTTTATATCCCGAAAGTCTACTGGATGATGGAAGCTCAATATGACGAAGGTACTGAGTTCCGAATTGTCTCATGGCACGGACAAGCGGATAGGGGAGCAGGAGAAGCATATACAACAAATGCCGATCTTCAACTGAAAGGGGACGTTTCCGGTCGTACTCCTCGATTCCCTTCAGTATGCCTCTTCCATTCCAAGGATAGTTCCGGTATAAAATATGGGCTAAATCTATCATTCTTACGTTCATAGACGCATTCTCCAGATCAATCAGATGAAGATGATTGGAACGGTCCAATACTAAGTTAGGATAATTGTAATCTCCGTGGGAGAAAGCTCCAGCGTTCCGTTCCATCTCTACAGCACTAGCAATAGCAGGCTTTTGGCTGAACGCTTCAGCTTTATAGCAGCAATCGATAAAACGGTCGAGACTGCCGCCATAACGGCGAATCTCCGAACGGTAATCGCCTGGCCGCCGGTACAATTCGTCATAGCGGATTCTGCCGTTTGGTATTCCTTCAGCAGTAAATCCTTCCGCAAGGCGATGAAACTTTGCCAGGGTTCGGAACCCCTTCATGAGCTCTGATTCCCGGGTGAAATTCGGTGACCGCCCCTTCACCCAATTGGTCAGCAGCCAATATTGCCCCCGGTGAAAGGACCAAAGCTTCTGATCGGGGCCTTCAACAGGTTTAGGGGCATACCGATAGTCTTTATTGTCAAGATGTACAAAAAGCTTTCTTATAAAGGCAACCTCGTCTTCCCCGGTTGAATAAGGTTTATAACAAAGAGTACGTCCCGTTGTAGTGAAGACTTGGTAGACGTCTCGAATTTTCTTTCTCCTTTTAACCTGTAAACCGAAATCTTTATTGAAATCAGTCCATAACGGCATGTTAACCCTCCCTCACTACTGCCTAGACCAGGTGTCGATCCACTTGATGGCTAATAGCCTACTATTCCAGGTTTTATTTAAAACATTTAAAAGGGGACCATGTTTACGTCCGTTCATAGCATATTGACAGACATACCAGGCCTCTCTGGGGATGCGGTACAGGGCACTGATCAGTTTTTTCTCTCTACGGCGAAGCGGGCGCACCTCTTCATACCCCTTTAGGAATGCTGCCATTTTTGATGGTTCAAATCCAGCCGTATTGGTAAGTGCTACGACCAAATCGTAATAACTAGAGCCTCGTTTCATTAAATCCCAGTCGATCAAATAAATACGGTTTTTCGATTGCAGGGTATTTGCTACGGTAACATCCCCATGCACGAGGGAGGGATGCCGGCATTCCTCCCTCAACGTTGAGCGAATTTTTGATGTTCCAAGCGACTGTATAGCATCTCGGCTTAATTCAATGCAGAGATCCCCATGATGCCTAAACCAAGTTCCCGCTTTGGTAGGCTTTCTCCGAAGATTCTTCAATCGTCTTAGGAATGCGTAATAGTTTTTCCTATGACGCAGCGTAACCGAATCGGGTTGGCGAGGAAGCCTCAAATTACGCGAAACCGAATGCAGTCTGGCTAGCATTCTCCCTAACTTGACAAGATCCTCCTTGCTCCTGCTCATTTTTCTGCCCTGGATCCAATCGGTTAAGTAAAAAAACTTCCCTCCCTCCTGCTCCCAATATTTCCCCGATCGGGATCTTAACCATTTGGGCATACCGTGAAAGCCTCTTTTGTGCAATTTGACCGCATAGGATGATAGCTGGATTAGACGGCTTTTCGATCCTATAAAAGGTTTAATCATATATGTTCCTTTGTTCGTCGTTACCCGGAATGCGGCAGTTTTTTTATACTGTGAGGAGTAGGAGCGGGTCTTTCTGATAGAAAACCCGTAGGAACGAGCGATTTTCTTGAAAATTAATCGATAGCCATGCGTTCTAGCCATGAAACGTCTCCTTCCTAAAAGCCTATAAAGCATTGCCTTTTACAATTTATTAATGTTGATACGGATTGGTGTTCATACCCCGGTGGAAAATCCAAATATTTGATCGATACCCCAAAGAGATCACCACCTTCGCAAACGTAAGACTGGTACATATAAATAAAACTAAATTGGGTCTTTCTATTACTCTACTTTTCAATTATGCTAACTAAAATCACATATACAAATAACCAATTAACAAGGAGAACATTCCCAATGAATCTACACACCGATATTCTAGAAGGAACACGTGTCGTTCTACTGCCTTTGGAAGAATCCCATATAACCGGTCTTACAGCAGCTGCCGCCGACCCAAACATATGGGCATATATGACGCCGCTTCTTAGTTTCGCAGATGTGGAGAAGTTTGTTCACCAAGCACTAGAAGAACAAAAGGCAGGACTGGGCATCCCTTATAGCGTCTACGACAAGCATACCGATTCTTTCGTCGGCAGCACACGTCTCTTCGATATTTCAGCACAACATCGTAATCTGGAGATCGGTCATACCTGGTACAATTCCCAAGTGTGGCGTACGCGCGTTAATACTGAATGCAAATATTTACTATTGAAGCACTGTTTCGAATCCTTAAATCTTCTTCGCGTCCAATTAAAAACAGACCTACGGAACGAACGCTCCCAAACGGCTATTGCTCGATTAGGTGCCCAAAAAGAAGGTATTCTCCGTCAACATCGTATACTCCACGATGGCTATATACGGGACACCGTCATGTTTAGCATCCTCGATAGCGAATGGCCTGAAGTTAAACAGCGATTAGAAGGTTTTTTAAATAACGTTGGCGTATAATTCCATATCCAAAACCAATCCGAAAATATTTGTTTCACGCAGTGACGTACTCTTGTTAAAGTGGTATAATAACTGCAAAAAATGAATAGCTCATTGGAAGGAATGACCCACTCTTATGAATCCTCTGGCACGACAGTTAAACGAGACCCTGGAACGTGAAAATTCTCACGTGCATGACATGCTTTCTGCATTAGGTAGATCGATTTACTTCCCGAAAGAAGGCATTCTCAGCCAATCTGCTGAAGCAAAGGCCAAAGCCAAAAAATACAATGCTACTATCGGTATTGCTATCGAAAATGGTCAACCTATGCATCTGAAGGTCATTCAAGACACACTCTCCACCTATGCTCCAAAAGATATATATGAATACGCACCACCTGCCGGTAAACCTGAACTTCGTACAGCGTGGCGCAAAAAAATGCTTGAGGAAAATCCTGAGATTGGCAGTAAACTGATTGGGAACCCGATTGTTACAAATGCCTTGACCCATGGTCTTAGCATTGCCGCTGACCTTTTCGCAGATGTTGGTGACGCAGTCATTATTCCAGATAAAAACTGGGAAAATTACGAGCTCACCTTCGAAATCCGCCGCGGTGCCCAAATCGTGAATTACCCGTTATACAACGAGCAGCAGAAATTTAATGCAGCTGGACTTCGTGAAGCTCTTTTTGCTCAAAAATCCAAAGGCAAAGCGATCGTTGTCTTGAACTTCCCGAACAACCCGACAGGCTATACACCTGGGGCCGAAGAAGGGAAAGAAATTACTGCTGCCATCAAAGATGCTGCTGAAGCAGGCATCAACGTCATCGTACTTACGGACGACGCATACTTCGGTCTTTTCTTCGAAGGTTCCATGCACGAGTCCTTATTCGGTCAATTGGCTGACATCCACCCGCGTGTACTCGCAGTCAAAATCGATGGAGCCACCAAAGAAGAGTACGTTTGGGGCTTCCGTGTAGGCTTCATTACGTATGCAGGCCAAAGTGAAGCACTTCTCAGCGCCTTGGAGCAGAAAACAATGGGAATCATCCGTGCAACTATTTCCAGCGGTCCTCACCCATCTCAAACATTCGTGCTTCACGCGCTTAACTCTCCAGAGTTTAGTCAACAGAAGCAAGAGAAATATGAGATCATGAAAGGCCGTGCTAATCGCACCAAGTCCATTCTGGACAGCGGAAAGTTCGATGATGCATGGGGCTACTACCCCTTCAACTCCGGTTACTTCATGTGCTTGAAGCTTAAAACCGTTGACGCCGAAGCCTTACGTGTACACTTGCTGAATCAGCATGGTGTAGGGACGATCGCCCTCGGATCTACTGACCTGCGCGTTGCTTTCTCCTGTATTGAAGAAGGTAACCTTGAAGAGCTATTCAACCTCATTTATCAAAGCGTTAAAGAAATAGAAACCGTCTCAGCTAGCAAATAATAAGAACAAAAAGAGCACTTCCTAACCTCAAGTTAGAGAGTGCTCTTTTGTTCTTCTCGTATGTTCTTGGCTTTCACTACAATTAGTCACTTTACTAGATCACTCTTCCTTTTTTATTCATAGAATATTATGAAGTTGAAATTTAAAGGGGTGATAGATTTGCAATACTCAACATTTGGCAGGCATACGGTTGTTGACGTTTGGGGGGTAGATTCCAGATTTCTAGATAATGTTGATCTTTTACAGCTAATTATGGTGAATGCGGCTGAGAAAAGCAGTGCTACAGTGCTGTCAGTCATTCATAAACAATTCGATCCAAGTGGCTGTTCAATACTTGTTCTTTTATCTGAAAGTCATCTTTCCATTCACACATATCCGGAGGAAGATTTTGCGGCAATAGATTGTTACACCTGCGGAAAAAGAGTAGACCCTAAAATAGCGATCGATTATTTAGTGGATATATTAAAACCCAAGAAAATGTATACAAAAACATTAATTCGCGGTTCTAATGAAATAGTTGTCTTAGATTAATATAAAAAGCCTCTTGTGAATGAAGAGGCTTTTAGTGTTTAGTTTGTCATATACATAAATGGTTGTTGATCATTCCCCTACTGGCCCTATTGCTGCTTCTTTTTTTAACAATTCCGCTTTATCTGTCTGTTCCCAAGGAAATTCAACATCTGTTCGGCCAAAATGTCCATATGCTGCCGTGTTCTGATAGATAGGTTGGCGTAGATTAAGCATTTTAATAATACCTGCCGGACGTAGATCAAAGTGATTGCGAACTAATTGAATAAGATCGTCATCGTCAATGATTCCCGTACCAAATGTTTCGATAGCTATACTAACGGGATGTGCCACTCCAATCGCATAAGCAATCTGAATTTCACACTTTTGAGCGAGACCAGCCGCAACAATGTTTTTTGCTACATAACGCGCGGCATAAGCAGCCGAACGGTCAACCTTGGTGGGATCTTTACCCGAAAATGCTCCCCCGCCATGACGAGCATAACCGCCATAAGTATCGGCAATAATTTTACGCCCCGTTAATCCTGCATCTCCTTCTGGACCTCCGATCACGAAACGGCCTGTTGGATTAATAAAATATTTTGTTTTTTCATCTATCAAATCCGTTGGAATGACAGGTAATATCACAAACTCATGCATATCTTTTTTAATTTGCTCTAGGGACACTTCAGGATCATGTTGAGCTGAGATTACGATCGTATCGATTCGGATGGGGTAATCGCCTTCATATTCTACGCTAACCTGCACTTTCCCATCGGGACGCAAATAAGGTACCGTACCGTTCTTACGTACTTGAGCCAATTGGTAGGCCAGCTTATGGGACAGAGATATCGGCAATGGCATCAATTCCTCGGTTTCATTACAAGCGAAACCAAAAATCAATCCTTGATCACCAGCACCAGTCTCTTCAGACTCTCCATCGTTCAGCTTGCCTTCGCGAATTTCTAAAGCTTTATTGACCCCCATTGCAATATCAGGAGATTGTTCATTAATGGCGATTAAGACTGCACATGAATTAGCATCGAAACCGAGCTCAGCTCGTGTATATCCAATGTTACTAATTGTTTTTCGAACAACTTTTTGATAATCAATAAACGCATTTGCCGTAATCTCGCCAGTTACAAGTACAAACCCCCGACCTACACAGCATTCACAACCAACGCGTGCATTCGGATCTATCTCGTATATAGCATCTAAAATTCCATCAGAAATTTGGTCACATAGCTTATCAGGATGGCCTTCAGTCACCGATTCAGATGTAAAGAGATGGTTTCTTTTTTTTATAGTCATATACATGACCTCCCAAATAATAATCCCCTTTTATAACTCCCCCCACCCTGCTATCTGTCTAACACGGGATGTAATGTCGTTGATTCTTTGAACTTGCCGTCTTTCTAGTACCAGCTCTTGTCCGATCGAAAGTGCTAGCTTTTCAGATTTTGCCCGCAAACTTGGATCATTTATACTTTCCAGATCCCATACATGTGCTAGACCTATGATTCTACGAATCATTTTACAACCCGCATAGCCTGCAGTATCTTCAAGTATTTGGAGTAAGTAATGATCTACGTATCCTGGGATTACCGCCATTCTTTCTTTTGACTCTTTCCCCCATAAATCCCTAAACTCTTTTTCAAAGTAAGTCCATATTTGTTCGATCATCGTAAGCAGGTAAGCTTGATAATCCATTCGCTCCCGCGAGTCCATAGTGTGTCCTTCATGGGAGGCAAAGCTAAGTAATAGGTTACCTATCACAGCGCCGATATCAAAACCAATAGGGCCATAAAAGGCGAATTCCGGATCAATCACCTTGGTATCCTCTTTCGTTACCATGATGCTCCCGGTATGAAGGTCCCCATGGATGAGTGCCTGGGCATGAGTGAGGAAACCTTCCTTTAATTTTGCGACCTCAAGTTTCAGTTGGTAATTCTCCCATATTTCAACCACCTTATCTGCTATCAATGGATTAAATTGATTGGTTTCTGAAGCGAAATAGGGATCCGTAAAAATAAGATTTTCGGATATCTTGCACATTTCCGGATTAGAGAATTGAATCACTTTTGCCTTTTTCACTTGAGCGGGCAATGCCAAATCAGACGTCAAATACAAAGTTCTCGCTAGAAAGGTGCCAATATGACGTGAAAAATGAGGATAGCGTTCTCGGGCAGCCAATCCTTTTCGCATATTCAGGTGGCTCGACAAATCTTCCATCACCGTCAATGCCATCGTACTATCATAATGATAGACAATAGGCACTAAACCTGGGCAAATAGAATGTTGAGCAATCAATCCCTGACTCTCAATTCGTGCCCGGTCAAGGGTCAATGGCCAAGATTCCCCAACCACCCGCGCATAAGGAAGCGCCTGCTTCATTATGATGCTTTTTTCTGAATTTTTGTCTGTAATACGAAAGACGAGATTCAAATTTCCATCGCCAATCTCTTGGCAAACCAACTGTGCATTTGTCATAAACAAGTTTCTTAACTTTCGGGCATAATTCATAGCACTATATTCATTAAGGATTTGGTATTGAATCACACTTTCATTCCTCCTTCCTCCTCATGTAGAAAGTAATTCTATTCTATTAATAATCAAAGGAAGAAGTTTTGGTGTATGTAAAAAGCAAAAATAGTGAAACAGACTACATATTTAGGTCACAATAAGAGAATCTATCGATGGAACCGAAATATTAATGTGTCTAGACCCTGTCTGTATGTTACTTATACATTCGTAATAACGCAAAAAAACCCTTAACTAGTAAGGGTTTCTTGCTTAAAATAGGGATGCGGTCGGAGGGATTTGAACCCTCACGCCTTGTGAGCGCCACCCCCTCAAGATGGTGTGTCTGCCGTTCCACCACGACCGCGTATGAAGTTAGAAAACTGGGGATCTAGGATTTGAACCTAGGCATGACGGAGTCAAAGTCCGTTGCCTTACCGCTTGGCTAATCCCCATTATGAAAGGGAAAAGGGCGACCGATGGGACTTGAACCCACGAATGCTGGATCCACAAACCAGTGCGTTAACCCCTTCGCCACGATCGCCACAGTAGGGATTTATTCCCTGAAGACTAGATACGAAACTTGCGTAAAGTTGAACAACTGCTTAGTCAGCTGATCAGAGAGACTTTGACTTTCGTCAAAGATCCCTAAGCAGAGAGACTTTTGACTTCGTCAAAAGATCCCTATATTAGGTTAAGCCCTCGACCGATTAGTATTCGTCAGCTGCATGCATTGCTGCACTTCCACCTC